>NZ_JBICYR010000001.1:0-607646 GCF_043201175.1 Streptomyces sp. NPDC048337 | reverse complement strand
CCCGGCTCTCCGCTTCGCTCCGAGCCATGGCCGGCCCTTCGGGCCGGGGTCCTGCGCTTCGCTCCGGACTGGCTCAGGCTCCGCTGCGCTCCACCTGAGCGGGCCGGCTTCGCCGGCCTCAGAGCTCCCGCGCTCCGCGCGGGAGGTGACCCCGTTTCACGGGGCCCGGGCCTCCGGCCCGTTGGGCGGGTCCGCTCCGCTCCCCCACCACGGCCCTTCCGGCTCCGCCTCCAGGGCCAAGGCCCGCTACGCGGATTTACCGACAGGCGGACTTGGATTTCCCGCCGCCGCCCAGAACGTCCTGGACGAGAATCGAGCCCAGACTGCCGACGAAGGGGAAATGGCCGTGAGGAACACACTGAACTTGTGGCGTCAAGAGCTTGGAGAGGTGCCCGAGTCAGTCTGGCTAAAGACTGAGCTCGATGTGCTGAT
Organism: Streptomyces sp. NPDC048337; assembly: GCF_043201175.1. Classification (NCBI taxonomy): domain Bacteria; kingdom Bacillati; phylum Actinomycetota; class Actinomycetes; order Kitasatosporales; family Streptomycetaceae; genus Streptomyces; species Streptomyces sp. NPDC048337. The sequence goes on along the minus strand of NZ_JBICYR010000001.1, from coordinate 607,214 downwards.
CCTCGCGGACAACGGACTCACGGCCCTCCCGTCGGACATCGGGCATCTCCACCGGCTGAAAACCCTGGACCTCGGCCACAACGCGCTGACGTCGGTGCCCGAAGAAATCGGCAAGCTGACCGAGCTCAGTGACTGCCTCTACCTGCACGACAACCAGCTTTCCCGCCTCCCCGACTCTCTGGGAAACCTGACCCGTTTGCGCTACCTCAACGTCGGCGAGAACCCGCTCACTACCCTGCCAGAGACCATCGGCGGGATGAGCAGCCTCATCGAGTTCAGAGCCCAGCACAACCGGCTCACTACCCTGCCCGACACCATCGGCCAGCTCCGCAGCCTGCGCGAGCTGTGGCTCCGAGGAAACGCGATCGAGCACTTGCCGTCGTCAACAGCCAACCTGCACGAACTGCGTCACCTGGACCTACGTGAGAACTCACTGACCGAGGTGCCGGAGTCGCTCGCCGGTCTCCCTCGACTGCGTCAGATCGACCTGCGAAGCAACAGCCTCGGCCGACTGCCCGACTGGCTCACCCTGCTGCCATCTCTGGAGAAGCTCGGGGTTGAGTAGTAGTGGTACAGCGGTTGGCGCTGAGATCGATCATGGTCGGCCCGTGGTGATCTTTTAGCACAAGTGATCCATCTGGTGTGGATGTTCGAGAAAAGGCCCACGGCTGCGGATGGGCTGGTGGTTACGTCCCCGGTATGCCGGTGGAGTTCTTGAGTGATGAGCAGGCCGAGGCGTACGGGAAGTTCGCCGAGGAGCCGACGAGGCCGCAGCTGGAGCGGTTCTTTTACCTCGACGACGGGGACCGCGACCTGATCGCGCTGCGGCGTAGCCAGTCACATCAGCTGGGCTTCGCACTGCAGATGTGCACAGTGCGCTATATCGGTCGGTTCCTGCCGGATGATCCGCTGGCTGTGCCGTGGTCGGTGATCGAGCACCTGGCCGAGCAGCTCGGCATCGAGGACGCGGGCTGCGCCAAGAAGTACACGGAGCGGCCGAAGACCGCGTACGACCACGCGTGGGAGATCCGGGACACCTACGAGTACCACGAGTACGACGACCCGGAGTGGGGCCGGAAGTTCCGTTCGTTCCTGCACGGGCGGGCCTGGACCGCGCACGCCGAGGGGCCGAAGGCCCTGTTCGATCACGCGGTGGGCTGGCTGCGGAAGAACCGGGTGCTGTTGCCCGGGGTGTCGGTGCTCGCGCGGCAGCTGTCGGAGGTGCGTGAGATCTCGGACAAGCGGCTGTACGCGACGGTCGCCAAGGCGACGTTCCGGGCGGACAAGTCGCTGCCCGCAGACTTGGTGGGGCTGCTTCAGGTGCCGGAGGGGAAGCGGTTTTCGTATCTGGAGGAGTTGCGCCGGCCGCCGACGCGGACGACGGGTACGGCGATGAAGCGGGCGTTGCAGCGGGTGGACGAGATCGCGGTGTACCGGCTGGGCCGCCTGAAGCTGGACCAGCTGCCTCCGAATCGGCTGGCGGCGCTGGCTCGGTACGGGCTGGGGTCGAAGGCCCAGACGCTGGAGCGGGCGAGCGATCCGAGGCGCACTGCGATGCTCACGGCGGTGATGCGGCATCTGGAGGCCAAGGCGATCGACGACGCGTTGGACCTGTTCACCGTGCTGATGGCCACTCGCCTGATCAGTGCGGCGAGGCGGAAGACGGACAAGGAACGGATGTCCACGCTGCCGCAGCTGGAGAAGGCATCGCGCACGCTGGCGCTCGCGGCGAAGGTGCTCATCGAGGAGCTGGAACTGGTCGAGGAGAGTGGCGCCGATGTGGACGTGGCCGCGCTGTGGCGGGCTGTGGAGGAAGTCGCGCCGCGCGCCCAGATATCCAGCGCGGCCTCGCTCGTGGCGAGTCTGGTCCCCGACGGCGACGGCGGCGCCGAGGCGGCCATGCGGGAGGCCCTGAGTGGCCGCTACAACACCGTGCGGCCGTTCCTGTCGCTGCTCGGCGACACGAGGATGCTCGGCGCGGCCCCGGCCGGTGAGCGCGTCTTGGCCGCGGTTCGGCGGCTGCCCGCGCTGTCGAGGCGCCGGGTGGATGAGAAGCCGCTGCTCAAGCGGGAGGTCGACGACAAGGTGGTGCCGCCGCACTGGCGCAAGGCGGTCTACGCGAACAAGGACTTGCCGCAGGGGGCGGTCGACCGCAACGCGTATGTGGTGTGCGTGCTGGAGCAGCTGTACCGCGCTTTGACGGGCCGCAACATCTTCGCCTCCCCTTCGCACCGCGACTCCAACCCGCGCGCGAAGCTGCTGGACGGCAAGCCCTGGTTCGCCGTACGCGATGACGTCCTGGCGGGCCTGAGTCTGGAGATGCCCGTCGAGGAGCACCTCACCGACCTGGTGCGCGTCCTGGACGCGGCGTGGAAGCAGATGGCCGACCGCCTCGAAGAAGCAGGCGATCAAGCCAAGGTCTCTGTCGAGATCCCCGAGGGCGGCGGCCGAGCGAAGCTGAACATTGACAAGCTCGGGGCGCTGGGCGAGCCGAAGTCGCTACGCTGGCTGCGCCGGCGGGTGGAGCGGATGCTGCCCAAGGTCGACCTGCCGGACCTCTTGTTCGAGGTGCACTCCTGGACCGGCTTCCTGGACGCGTTCGTGCACCTGGGCGACGGCAAGACCCGCATGAAGGACCTCGCGACGTCGGTGGTGGCGCTCTTGGTGAGTGAGAGCTGCAACATCGGGCTCACCCCGGTCATCAACCCCGCGCAGGAGGCCCTGACCCGCGCGCGGCTCTCCCACGTCGACCAGTACTACCTGCGCGCCGACACCATCGCGGCGGCCAACGCCACACTGATCGCCGCCCAGGCCGACATCCCCATCGTGCAGTTCTGGGGCAATGGGCTGCTCGCCTCCGTGGACGGGCTGCGGTTTACGGTTCCGGTCCGCACCATCAACTCCGCCCCCAACCCGAAGTACTTCGGATTCAAGCGCGGTATTACCTGGCTCAACGCAGTAAACGACCAGGTCGCGGGCATCGGGCAGATGGTCGTCCCGGGTACCCCGCGCGACTCCCTGCACATCCTGGACGCCCTGCTGAACCTCGACGGCGGGGTGAAGCCGGAGATGGTCGCCACCGACAACGCCTCCTACTCCGACATGGTCTTCGGCCTGTTCAAGATCCTGGGCTACAACTTCTCCCCGCGCTTTCGCGACCTGGACGACCAGCGGTTCTGGAGAGCCGAGATGGACGGCGTCGAGACCGGCCCGTACGGAGCTCTGGAAGACCTGGCGAAGAACAAGGTCAACCTGAACAAGGTGATCCCGCACTGGGAGGACATGCTCCGGGTCGCTGGCTCGCTGGTCACCAATCAGGTCCGCGCTTATGACCTGCTGCGAATGTTCGGCAGCGCGAGCAAGCCGACCCCGCTGGGGCAGGCGTTCGCCGAGTATGGCCGGATCGCCAAGACCTTGCACCTGCTCCAGGTCGTCGACCCGGTCGATGACACTTACCGGCGCCAGATGGGCAAGCAGCTGTCCGTCCAGGAGTCCCGCCACACCCTCGCCCGGGACATCTGCCACGGCAAGAAGGGCCACATCCACCAGGCGTACCGCGACGGCATGGAAGATCAACTAGGGTCGCTTGGCCTGGTTTTGAACGCAGTTGTCCTGTGGACGACACGCTATATTGACGCCGCCGTCGCCCAGCTCCGCGCCGAGGGACACGAGATCAGCGACGAGGACATCGCCCGGCTGTCCCCGCTCAAGCACAAGAACCTGAATGTCCTTGGGCGCTACAGCTTTACCTCCTCCACCCCGGCCGGCGGGGTGCTGCGTCCACTGCGTGACCCGAACGCCCCGATCCCCGAGGACGAGGAAGAGGATGCCGACCAGTGAACTTCAGGCTCGGCAGCGCGGAGGATTGAACCGGGGCGCCGCCGAGTCGGGCGGCATCCGGTTGGTGATCACCGGTCCTGGGCCAGCTTGTAGAGCTCGGCGAGCAGTCCGCCGAGGTCCATCAGCTCCTGCCATGTCCCGGTTTCCCGGACCTGGCCGCCGTCGAGGACGATGATGCGGTCGGCGATCCGTGCGTTCTCCAGGTTGTGGGTGACGAAGATGGCGGCCTTGCCCGCGGCGAGTTCCTTGAACCTGCTGATCACGAGGTGTTCGGCGCGCGGGTCCATCGCGGACGTGGGCTCGTCGAGCATCAGCATGGCGGCGTCCCTGTAGAACGCGCGAGCGACCGCGATGCGCTGCCACTGTCCGCCGGACAGGTCGGTGCCGCCCCAGTTCGAGCTCGCGACCAGGGTGTGTGCCAGACTGGCCCTCCACCAAATCGGGAGGACGCACCCGGCCCGTGGGGAAGGCGAGCTGACTCCGGTGACGAGGCGGAGTAGCCCCGGTCAGTCAAGGGTCACGAGACAGCCTTCAGCGCTCTCAGTGGACATGCTGCCAGCTGCCGCGGCCGCTGACCGAGTACACCTTGTCGAGACTAGGACTATTGAGCGGTCCTGCCAGTGCGGGCCCGTTGTCGAGGTTGAGCTTGATGGTGCCTTTGCCCACCGCGCCTGAGTAGCTGTGGGTGCCGACCAGCTCGTCCATGTCGGAGTAGGTAAGGGTTGCCCCACTCTCAAAATCCTCCATGGCAGGGTTGACTGATGCGGTGAAAGAAACGACCTTGCCGTTCATAGGGAACGTGGCCTTGATCGTGTTGGCATCCGGGCGGTTGACTTTTCCGAAGGCAGTGGGCATGGAGTCTTCAGCACCTCATTCTGCACGCGGGGGGGGCAGCTACCAGGTGTCTGTCGCGGTAGCTGAATAGCGAAGGTACGTTCCCCGCAGTCCGGCGCGGATATTCGTCACGCGAATGCAGGATCGTTCCTTCATGTGGTGATTCAGTCAGATGGGCGCAGCACATTGCGCTCGACTCCGGCATGGCGTGCGGGCGAGGCCCCCAGCCACATATGTCGGCTCGATCACCGATCCGGGCTCCGGAGACTCTCACAAACGTTCCTTTCTCGGAGCGAGATCGGAAACGGGCTGCCGAGCCGCCGTTGATCCCGGATCGGTTCTCAGAACCCGTTCTCACACAAATCGGCGATCTGCCCCCTTCTGAGAATTGTTTGTGACAAGATCCGGAGGCATGACGGACCCTCAAGAGCCTTCCCCGGCCGACGCGGACGATGTCGAGCGCCACCCCTGCCCCCGCTGCGCGGCCGAGCCCGGATCGCCGTGCCGCTCGCGCGGCGGCGCGGTCGCCGGGATCTACCACACCGGCCGGTTCAAGAAGGTGCCTCGCCTCGCCAAGCGGCTGAGGGTGCCGACCCCGGCCGACCGGGGCCCGGGACAGCCGTGGCGACCCGGCACCCCGCCGCCGGCGCCGATCACCGACGACACCCCGAGCGCGGACATCCGCATCGGATACGCGAGATGCTCGACGCTGACCCAGGAGCTCCAGTCGCAGCTCGACGCGCTCACCGGGCGCGGCATCCCCCGAGACAAGATCTTCAGCGAGAAGATCAGCACCCGAGTGCGGGTGCGCCCGCAGTTCGAGGCCGCGCTCGCCGCCGCCCGCGAGATCAAGGCCCACGCCCCGCACTGCCGGGTCATCTTCACGGTGTACGAGATGAAGCGGCTGGGCCGCGACGCCGCCGAACTGACCGCGCTCGCCGACCACCTGGCCGCCCACGGCCTGGTCCTGGAGATGCTCGCCGGGCCCCTGGCGGGGACGTACGACCCGAGCGGGCACGGCAGGCTGCTGTTCGCGTTCTTCGCGGCGATGGCTGAGACCGAGCGGGAGAACATCCGCGAGTCGACGCTGGAAGGGCTCGACGCCGCGGCCCGCAAGGGCAAGCACGGCGGGCGGCCCCAGGTCATCACCGACGACATGCTCCACACCGTGCTCCGCCGCAAAGCGCTCGGGGAGTCCGTCGAGCAGATCCGCCCCGACCTGTGGATCGCCACCGGCAAGCGCAAGGGCCAGAACCCTTCCCTGGCCAGCATCTACCGGGCGCTCGCCGAGCACGAGAAGCGCCAGGCGTACCCCGAAGCCGTCGAGGCGGCCCACGCCGACTTCGCCGCCCTCCCGGGCGACGACATCCCCCGACCTCGTCCGTCCCTCGCCGCCGCTGAGGGGCCCTCACCTGTGGAAACCTCGTAAACTTGCTGGTCAGCGCCGCGACGGCAGAGGCAGGATGGTCTTCCCGACCACCTTTGTGAAAGGACCGTTCCTCATGGCGCTTCCTCCGTTGACCCCATCCCAGAGGGCCGAAGCACTGGAAAAGGCGAAGGTCGTCCGCAAGGAACGCGGCGACCTGATGGCCGCACTGAAGGCGGGAACCCTGCCGCTCACGGACTTGCTCGCCCGTCAGGACACCGTGGTCGGCAAGATTCGCGTGCGCCGTGTCCTCGAATCGCTCCCCGGCATCGGCGCCGTCCGCGCCGGCCAGCTCCTCGCCGACCTCGGCATCTCCGAGAGCCGCCGCGTCCAGGGCCTCGGCGCCAACCAGCGCGAGAGGCTGCTGGCGCTCTTTCCGCCCAAGGACTGACCGTTCGCGCCCTGTCGGCGCACGCCGGGGTCGGGCAGGGTGGGGAGCGTCCGGCAAGACGATCAATGGGAGGGGACACGGCGATGGCCTACGAGGACCGCACGTACCACGGCATCCAGGGAGTTGGCGGCGACGAGGACGAGTGGCAGCCCGCCCGGCTCCTGGTCGAAAAGCCCGAGGACGGCCCCACCCAGCGTGAGAACGTCACCGTGCTGCGCGAACTCAAGGCCAAGGACGAGGACGAGCTCGGCGGCTTCGGATGGGGCTACAACGGCGGCGGAGCCAGCCGCACCGCCGCGGCCGTCCTCGCCGACGCCCTCGACCTCGGCACCCCGGAGAAGGCCGGCCTGTCCATGAGCGAGTGGCCGCAGGACGACACCCTCGTCGCCCTCCGCGAGGACTTCTGCACCGACTTCCTCTCGCAGTTCTGCGACGAGTGGCGGCTCGGCCGTGCGGCCATCCTGCGCTGGGCCCGCGGCTGGTATCTCCAGCGCGGCATCACCGAACTGCCCGCAGCCCTACGGGACCTCCCGCCGCTCGTGGACATCGACGTCTGACATGGGCCGGAACACGACGAAGAAGGCGAAGGCCAGGCAAGCCGCACCCCTGTCCGCCGACCGGCTCCGCGATGGCTGGCAAGGGCCCGCAGGCACCCGAATCCGGCGGGCGCGGGCCAACGACGCAGAGGCCGCGAACACGCTGCTGGATGCCGCCGGAGTACGGCTCATCCCGACCCTGCGCTCCGCGATCGAGGACGGGACGGAGGGCGCCGCGCTGCTCGACGGCCTGGACGGCACCCGCAAGACCTTCCAGCAGAGCTTCGCGCACAAGACGGCTGGGCACACGTCGGGCGAGTCGATGAGCAGCACCAGCCTCACCCTGGTCGCCGCCGACGGCCAGGACCGGCCGCTCGGCGTCTTGTCCGTCACCGCCCCGGCCACCATCATCGGCAAAGCGATGGACACCGGCTACCCCGGAGACAGAGCCCTGGCCCTGAGCCTGTTCATCGCCAAGGTCCACGGCCTGGCCGTCGCCGAGGAGGCCCGCGGCCAGGGCATCGCCGACGTGCTGATGAAACGGGCCTGGCAGGTCTACCAGCAGCTCGACTACTTCCTGCTGTACGGCTCGTACGAGACCTATCGCGACCTGGGCGCCTTCTACACCCGGTGCGGCTACACCGTCCACGCCCCCGGCGAGGCCGTTTCCCTCGACCGCATCGCCCTGCCCTTCAGCGTCGGCGTCGAAGACAGCGAGTGCATCTTCACCCGCTGGCGCCCCCGCCGCTGACCGAGCAACGCAGTACGGCGGAGGACCCCGGCGATGCGATCACCGGGGTCCTCCGCCGTAACCAGGCCCCTGAGCTGGTACGTAGCCGCTTAGCGTTGCTTTTTCTGCGAGAACTACCGGGACACAGACCGCGTCCACGGCGTGCGCTCCCCAAGGCGGGCCCGACCGATCAGCCCCGGGCCGTAGGCTCGACGCCGTGGCAGACATCAGGAATACCCAGGGCTTCAAGGCCCTCCTCGCGCAGACCGAGGCCGAACTACTCACCCGCGGCCTGGACGTCGTGCCCATCGGGGTACGCAACGTGCTTGCCCACGCGGTAAACACGGTTGCCGAGCGCATGGACATCCAGCCCCGCTCTGCCCTGCGCTACATCGACCCCTCGGTGATCGCCGACCAGATCGCCAAGGCAGGCGCCGAGTCCACCGACGGCGCCGAAGGAGCCCACGGCATCCGGCCCTTCCGTCTGGACGACCGCACGGTGCCCACCGACCGGTGCGTCACCGGACGCCCCCTGATGGCCCTGGCCCAGGCCGCCAAGTACGCCACCACCAACGGAGACTCGCGCACCGCGCAGCACGCCATCGACCTGATCTGTGAGATCGGCTCTGCCATCGCGGAGCTGGACAGCGACCGCGCGCCCGTCCCGGCCGCCGTGCTGGACGAGACCGCGCAGATCCTGGACCGCGTCGCGCAGAAGATCGAGAAGGACGGGTGGAGCGTCTGCCCCTGCGGTGAAGACCACGGCCAGGCCCGCGCCGACGCCGCGGTCCCCGCCGTCATGCGCGACGACGCCGACCTCGTACGCACCGTACGGGCCAGCATCGACCGCTGACGATCTACGCGCCCGGCTGCTGGCCGAGCAGCGCCGCCAGGCCCAACTCCGCGTCCGAAGTCGCCAGCACCGTGTCGATGGTCCCCAGGGACAGCTCGTCGGCGAGGACGAGCACCTTCTCGTTCAACTCCCGCAGCCCGGCAAGCTGCTCGTCCAGGGACTTGAGCTTCGCTCGCCGCGACGGGCTGAGGTCCGTCAGCTGGCGCCACTTGGCCGCCTGCTCCTCGAACAGGGTCAGGTCGCCGGCCTGCTCGGTGTAGACCCGCTTGATCCGCGCCACGTCGGCATCGGCAAGGACGTGCGGCTTGGTGCGGGCCTCCTCCAGCGTCTCCAGGTTCTCTCGTACGTCGACCGCCCAGCGCCGGGTGTGGTCGATGAAGAACTCCAGCTTGCTGATGGGGTGCCAGATCCGCTCAGGCATCGCGCGATCCCTCTCGTACGACAAGTAGACCCGGCGACCCTAGCCGCCCGCGAAGGTCCGCCGCCCCGGATCAGCCCAAGGCCCCACGGCCGTGCGCCTGACCTGCTAAGCGTTCAAGATCAAGTGCTTAGCGTTAATGGCTGTACCGCTACTACTCAACCCCGGTACTCGGGCCGGTGGGCACCACCACCTCGATCTGCGTCGAGTCGTCCAGCCCCGCGAGGAGAAGAAGGAGACGGCCGACAGTCAGCGGCTCCGACGGCGTGTGCTCATAGCGGTAGACCATGGTCAACAGACTCGCAGAGAGACGACCGGTGAAGACTTAGCACACGATCTGACACGAATGTTCCCGACCTCCACGGCCATCTCACCATTCATGATCATTCTCAGCGCCAACCGCTGTACCGCTACTACTCAACCCCGAAGCTGGATCTGCGCTGGAACAACGTCGATCCCTCCCTGCCGCTCCTCGGCAAGCTGGAGCGGCAGGGGTGCCTCGTCCTGACCTGACAGGACGGCTTCCTCTTCTCTTCTCGGCCCCGGGCATCTGCGCGGGGCCTCTGCTTGGACAGCAAACGGCCCGACAGGTCGGGTGCGCCGCCCGTCACTCCTCGTCTTCGTCGTCCTCGACGGCGTCCGGGTCCCAGAGAGGCCGCAGGCCCGTGCTGCGACTGCTTCATTCTGCTACCCGGATAGACTCAGGAATCCGGCCAAAGTGGGCTGCGGTCCCTGCGTTGCGGTGATGTCGCGGCTCACCGAAACTGCGCAGCACTCAACCAACCTGCACAGTCCAGCCCCCGTGGTTCGGTGGCGGCGCACCGTCCCCGACAGGCGCACGCCGACGGCAGAGACTTAGCAGACCTTGAAGGAGACTTCGGGGCGCTCCGGCAGTTCTTCACCGCATCGTGTGACGCCTCGTACCTGCGCATTGCTCAGATAGGTCAGCCCGTTCTCCACTGAAAGGGAAGGCCGCTCTGCCCGCGGCCTCGCCTTGGACCAGCAGAGGGGGCGGGGTGCATCCACGTCATGTGAGCGTCCGATTCGTCGGACTCGACGGAGGTATGGCCCAGCTGCCTTGGCGGACCACGGCTGGGGAGCTCCGGCCCTTGGACTACCCGGCCGTACGCGGCTTCCCCGTACGGCGCGGACGGCTGCTGGCTCCCGGATGGTGGTGGTCCGCGACCACCGGCCTTCTGATCGGATACGGCAGCGCTGCGATGCGGGACGCTGTCATGCTCCTCGACCGGGATCCGCAAGTCGTAGGCATCGCCTGCCGACCCGTGGAGTTCGTGTGGGAAGAACACGGAAGGCTTGTCACCCACGCCCCTGACCTGGCCGTGGCTCTGGCCGACGGCGCGACTCACCTTGTGGACTGCCCCGGGCGCAGCGGCGCTTCCAGGCGGCTCGCAGACCGGGCCCAGGTAGTCGAAGCGTGTGCTCGGGAAGCAGGCTGGGAGCACCGGTTCGCGGTGGCCGCGGACCCTGTGGTCACGGCCAACGCACGGTGGCTGTCGGGCTACCGGCATCCCCGATGTGCGGTCGGGATCTCCCCTGCCCGGATACGTCGGGCATTCCCCCAGCCCACCGCGCTGGGCGGGGGCGCGCTCCGGCTCGGGGACCCGATCGCGACGCTCCCGGCCGTCTACCACCAGCTGTGGCACGGCCTGCTGGCCATGGACTGGGATCGTCCCCTGAACGAGGAAACCCTCGTGACCGCCGGCGCAGGCCGGCGGCTGGGAGCAGGACGGTGAAGCGGACGGTGGACGTCGTCAAGGTCGGCGACCGGATCCGGTTCGAGGACCAGGTCCACGTCCTAGCCGGCCTCGACGGGCCGCGTTGCCGGCTGCTCGCAGAGGAAGACGCCGGTGTGCAGGTGCTGCTGCTCACGCAAGTCCTCCAAGCTCCGGACTTCGACGTCGTGGACCACCCCCGCCCCGCACGCCGGCGGATCCCTGCCCACGGCCCGCTGGACGGGCTCGGCCCCGAAGTCCGGGACAAAGCCCTGGCCTGGGAGCGGCACATCCTGGAAGTCGAGACCGGGCACATCGGCCCTCGCCAGGACTGGCCTCCGCGGCCCGGGTACGACCCGGTCGTGCACTCGCTCGCCGAGCGGGAGGCGGCCAAGGCCGCCGAGCTGACCGCGGCCGGCCAGGCGGTCAGTGTGGCCACGGTGCGCAGGATGCGGGCCCGCTACCGCGAGGAAGGAGTGTGGGGGCTCGTAGACGGCCGCAGGAAGCGGGAGCGGTCGGTGTTCGGCCAGGCCGATCCACGGGTGGTCGCCGCGATCACCGGGGCGCTGACAGAGCAGCGAGGGCGGTCGAGTGGGACGCTGAGCCGGCTGCGGAGGCAGGTGGCCTGGCTGCTGCAGGACGCCCACGGCCCCGAGGGCGTGGCAGTGCCCCCGCCCTCCACATTCAACCGGCTGGTGCGGGCCGTCGCCGAGCAGCAGGGCCTCGCACTGACCGCAGCCGGGGAGCGGCGCAGGGCCTCTCGGCCCGTGCCGGTGTTCACACCGACGCACGCGATGGCGCCCGGTGAGCTGGTGATGATGGACAGCACCCTGCTGGACGTGATGGTCGTGTGCGAGGACGGACAGGCGCGCCGGCCCGAGCTGACGATGGCGGTGGACGTGGCCACCCGCAGCATCACCGCGGCCGTCCTACGCCCCAAGGGCACCAAGGCGGTCGATGCTGCCGTGCTCCTCGCGCAGACGCTCGTGCCGCAGCAGATGCGGCCGAACTGGCCCCAGTACCTGTCCATGGCCGCCTCCGTCATCCCCCACGAGCGGCTCGCCTCCATCGACGGCCGCATGCAGGGCGCGGCCGCCCGGCCCGTGATCCGGCCGACGACCGTGGTCATCGACCAGGGCAAGGTGTTCGTCTCCCGCTGCTTCCTCGCCGCCGCCGAACACCTCGGGATCTCGGTCCAGCCGTGCCCACCCGCGTCCGGGCACGCGAAAGGACAGGTAGAGCGGGGGTTCGGAGCGATCGGCACGCTGTTCGCGCAGTACGTCGCCGGATACACCGGCAACAGCCTCAACGCGCGCGGCAGCAACGTGGAGGACGAGGCGTGCTGGACGTTGCCCCAGCTGCAGGACCTCCTCGACGAATGGGTCGTCTGCGGGTGGCAGGAACGCCGCCACGAACGCCTGCGGCACCCCCTCATGCCCCGCCTGACACTCACGCCCAACGAGATGTGGGCCGCGCTCGTCGGTATCGCCGGCCACGTGCCCGTCCCCCTGGCCGCAGCCGACTGGATCGAACTGCTGCCCTCCAGGCGGTGCGCGATCGGCGACGAGGGCATCCGGTTCGAGCACCGCACCTACGACGGACGCGTCCTCAACGGACACCGACACCGCTCCACCGCAACCGACGGCAAGTGGGAGGTCCACCACAACCCCTACGAGCCGTGGCAATGCTGGGTCAGACTCCCCCACGGCTGGGAACCGGTCCCCTGGATCCACCAAGGACTGGTGTCCAAGCCGTTCACCGACACCACCTGGCGACACATCCTCAGCGTGATCAAACAGCGTGAAGGTCGGGCCGAACACGAAGAGCAGCTCGCCCGCCACCTCGACGAACTCCTACGCCGCGCACACACCACCGACAAAGGCGTCAGCGACGTCGCAGGCTCCCGCCCAGCCGAAACCACCCCGGGAGCAGCAGCCAGTGCCAGCGGCGAGCCCAGCGCGACCGGCCAGCCCCCACACTCACGCCGCAAGACGCAGGCGGACCGCACGAAGCGACGGAAGACGAAGACGGAATCGCCGGGCAACCCCACCAGGCAGGTCCCAGATGCCGACGAGGACTGCGGCGCCGCCCCTGACATCGGCGACTCCCTGACGTCGGCAACGGCTTGGAGCATCTTCGACGCCCACCAGGAGGCACAGCAATGGTGACTCCCACCGGCCACGAAACGCACGACGATCCGTACGCCTCCCCCACCACCTGGCGCGAGTGGACGCAGTTCGTCGACACCGCCCCACCCTGCCTGCCCGGCACCGGCCCCTGGAGCGCCGACGACCGCCTGGACTACCACTCCCGGTTCGTGATCCTCTCCACCCCCACCATGGCCAAGATCTCCCTCACCCTGCGCCGGCTGATGATCCTCAACCGCAGGCACAACGGCACCGCCCGCCGCGGCCTGCTCATCTCCGGGCCACCAACCACGGGAAAGGCCACCACCCTGCAGCAGCTCGGCCGGTCCTTCCACCTCGCCGACCGAGCACGCCGCGGCGCACCCGGTGACCACCTGCCGGTGGTCTTCCTGTCCGTACCACCCGCCGCGACCCCCAAAATGCTGGTCTCCGAACTGGCCCGGTACCTCGACCTGCCCATCACCGAGCGCATGAACCAGGCCCGCATCACCGACATCGTCTGCGCCACCCTGCGCGACCTGGCGACCCAGCTCGTCCTCGTCGACGACATCCACCTGCTCAACACCCGCACCCGCAGCGGCGCCGAAACCTCCGACCAGATGAAACACCTCAGCGAACGCATCCCCGCGACCTTCGTCTACGCCGGCGTCGCCATCGAGGAGTCCCCCCTCCTGACAGGAAACCGCGGCGCGCAGCTGGCCGGACGGTTCAAGACGGTGCGCAACCCGCCCCTGGCGCACGGCAGCACCACGCAACGCAACGCCTGGGAAGGGCTGATCCGCGGCATGGACCAAGCCCTGCGCCTGAACGCCCACCGCGAAGGTGCACTGGTCCGTCACGCGCCCTACCTCCACCTGCGCACCGGAGGCCGGATCGGGAGCCTGTCCGCACTCATCCGGGAAGCAGCCATCGCAGCGATCCTCGACGGCACCGAGAAGATCACCAAAGCACTACTCGAAGACATCGAACTCGACCATCTCGCAGAACACACGCCCCCGCCCGCCAAGCGGCGCTGACATGCCGCGCCGCCACCACCAGGCCCCGCGCGCCAGCATCTTGCGCCTGGCCCCCATCCAGTGGGAAACCACGGTCTCCTACCTTCAACGCCTGGCCCGCCGCCATCACATGGACACCGCAGAACTACTCCGCGGCATCGGCATCCCCGGGCCACTCCTCCACCCCGAATGCACCAAACCCCACGGCCCTTACCGGAGCATCGAGCTGTACCTCAACGCCCCTAGCCGCCAACTGATCGCCGACTTCGCAGGCATCCCCGACGAGCACCTCGCCCACGCGCTCCCCGCATGGAACCGCTACCGCGACAAGCCCGACCCCCAATCCGCCCGCGCCCGGCTCCGGCTCTCCTCCGCATACGCCGTCACGGGCTGCCCCCGCTGCACCCTCGCCCGCACCGGCCAGACCCACCCCATCCCCCAGTACCTCCCAGACACCCACCTCATCTGCCAACGCCACCACCTCTGGATGCTCGGCCGCCACACCCTCACCGGCACCCGGCTCCCGGTCGAGCACGCCGACCTCACGCGGACCCCCGAGATCCTCGCCGCCCACCGCATCCACATCCGCCTCCTCCGACGCTGGGGACCGGCCGCCGACCACGCCCTCACCCAGGCCATGAACCTCACCGAGGCCTGGCGACGCAACGCACCAGCCGACGAACGCATCTGGCCCGCACGCGCCCGCCGCATCGGCAACAACAAACGCCCCCGCCTCTGGTACGCCCTCGCCCGCGAAGCGATCACCTACCCCGAGACCATCGCCCTCGCCCAGTTCTTCACCCACCACCCCCGCACACTCCACGCCCTCGAACGCCCCGGGCGCACCCACCCCCTCCACACCGCCATCGCCACCCTCCTGGGCCGGCCCTGGCTCGAAAACCCAGCCCTCTACCCAGACCACTTCGGCAACCGCATCACCTACACAGCCGACCGCCACCCCTACCCCCGAAGCCGGTGGCCCTACCGGCACAACCCCTACAACCCAGGCCCCACAGAACTCACCAAGCTCGGCTACCAACCACCCCACCCAAGAACAAAACCCCACGGATCCCGGGGCAGGTAGCACCCAGGAGAAGCCACTTCGAGCCCGCACAGGACAACATCTAACGTGCGTAACTACGTTCGATTAGTGTGGTGTTCTGGACAGGCCAACATCGGAATCGGGAGACTGAGGGCATGGCGTCCTCCGCACATGAGGCATCGGCGTCCGCCCTGGGCTACCTCTTCCAGGCGCAGTTCGCTCTGCTCGAACTGCTGCGCGGACAAGAGGACCGGCCTGACGGGGCGATCAGCCTGGAACTCCACGACGACGTCGCGTGGGAACATGACGGCCGGCCCATTGACCTGCTGCAGGTCAAGCATCACATCCGCGGCGTGCGAACTCTCGGCGACAAGGACGACGACGTCTGGCGGACCATCAAGTCATGGATGGACACCCACGCCCCCGGCGACGAGAACGGCCCTGCACTGACTCTGGTCACCACCCAGCAGGCGCGCCCAGGGACAGCGATGGCCGCGCTCAAGGCGCCGGCTCCTGCGTCCGCCGAGGCGCTGAAGCTGCTGACCGCCGCGGCTGAGGAGTCGACGGCCGCAGGGACCGCGGACGCACGGGCTGCTTTCTTGGAACTCCAGCCCGCACAGCGGGCCGTCTTCGTCCAGCGGATGCGGGTCATCGACGGCACCCCGTCCATCGACGACCTCGACGCGCAAGTGCGGGTGAAGCTCAGAGCCGCACTCCCCGACGGGCATGGCGACTCATTCATGAAGCAGCTGTGGGCATGGTGGTACGAACAGACCGTGGACATGCTGCAGAAGCGGCACACCAGCGTCTCCGTGACCCGGGTGATGCAGCGCATCAGCCGCATCCGGGACGACTACACCTCCGACAGGCTGCCCACGCTCGTGGGACGTGAGGACTTCCCGGCAGAGGCCGAGGCCGAGCTTTCGGAGGCGGCCTTCGTCCACCAGCTGCGGTGGGTAGGTGCCGGCCGCCATCTGAACAAGGCGATGGTGGACTACTACCGTGCCTACACCCAGACCGTGGCCTGGCTCGAAGACGACCTCGTCGACCTCGACGAGCTGGCCCGGTTCGAAGACGACCTCTCCGACGAGTGGCAGCGGGAGTTCGAGTGGATGCTCGACGACCTGGGCGACGACGCGGGCGACCGTGCCCAGGAACAGGCCGGCAGGGCACTTCTACGCAAGACCTTGGACCAGACCCGCGTCCGGATCCGTGAGGCGTACGACGAAGCGTTCTTCTCCCGCGGCAAGCACCACGAGCTAGCCGACCTCGGCCGGATCGGATGGCACCCCGACTTCGAGGAACGGGTGAAGAATCTGATCAGGGCCGCGCGTGCCTAGCTGGACGCGGAGGCCGCAGGCCAGCGCCGCCTTCCTCAACCCCGCCCTCATAGCCGCCATTGCCGCCACCGCGGCACGCGACTACGAGCGGGAGGCCTCCGACAGGCTGATGCCATGGCCCATGGCCTTCGTCTTGGCCCCGTTGGTTCTTCACCGGCCCACACGGCGGGCACTGCCCACCTCTACGCGCACCCACCTGACGAACTGGGTGGCAGAACACCCAGCGCTCGTCGCCGGCCTCGCCCCACGCGGCACCTCCCTGGCACCCGCAGTACGAGAAGGCCTGCGGTTCGGCCTCCGTCACCGGATGCTCGCGATCGAACAAGGCTGCCTCAAAGGCACCCTGGCACAGTCCCGTACGGGAGGTGAGCTTGCCGATCTCATCAAGGCCGCCTCGCTGATAGGCCGCTGGACAGCCAAGTCAGAAAACCCTTCGACCGTATTTGCGCTGTTGGGCGTGAGACCCTGAGCGGGTGCAGATCCGGTCGATCATCCTCTACAGCAAGAGCGGCGAGAAGCGCGTCCTGGACTTCCGGCTTGGCGAACTCAACATCGTCACCGGCACCTCCGAGACAGGCAAAAGCGCACTGCTCGACATCGTCGACTACTGCCTCGGCAGGGACGAGGCCACTCTCCCGGTCAGCCCGATCTTCACCACCGTCGCCTGGTACGCCGTCATCCTGCAGCTGGCCGACACCCGCGTACTCGCCGCACGGCCGGCACCTGGCCCGACGGCCAAGTCCGTCACCAACGCCATGTTCGAGGTCGGCAGCGACCTTGGCGTCCCGGAGCTGGCGGACCTGCGCATCAACACCGACTCCACCCAGCTGCGCCAGCAGATCGGACGCCGGATAGGCATCGGAGACACCCGCAGTGAGCCTGCGGCCGGCAGCCTGGCCACCCCTCTCAGCGCCAATCTCGGTCACGCCGTCATGCTCTGTCTGCAGAACCAGGACGAGGTCGCCTCCAAGAGGATCCTGTTCCACCGCCAGAACGAAAACAAAATCCCCGAAAGCCTTAAGGCCACGATCCCGTACTTCCTCGGCGCGGTCCCGGAAGACCAGGCAGCACTCCAGCAGCAGCTCCTCCAGGCCAAACGAGCCCTGCGCAGCGCGGAGAACCGCCTCAAAGCCGCCCAAGAAGCAAACCAGAACGTGGAATCACAGCTGCAGTCCCTCCTGGGCGAAGCCCGCGTACACGGACTCCTCGCCGACGATGCCTTCATCAGCCCGGACAGGGACGTCGTCATCGAGGCACTGCAGCAGGCCTCCTCCTTCCGGCCGACGCGGCACGACGGAGACGAAGAGCAGCGTCGGCAGGAGCTTGTCCTGGGCGAACAGTCCGCGGCTCTGCGCCGGCAGCTACGTTCCCTGGCAGAAGAGCGCCAGCTCCTGAACGACCTGGAGTCCCAGGCCGCCGGCTATAGCGGGGCCGTCAGCCGCGGTATGTCACGCCTGTCCGCACTCAGCCTCGTACCCGACGGCTTCCCCGGAGAGCACAGCTGCCCCCTGTGCGGAAACGAGCTCGCTGAGCCCGACCCCACCATCGGCGACATGCACACCACGCTCGAAGACCTCCGCAGCCAGCTCGACGCGGTCCAAGCAGTCCAGCCACGGCGCGAACAGGCCCTGCGCGAGATCGAGCAGACCGCCATGGGTCTCCGTGAACAGCTCCGCGGCATCGAAGGCGCCCTCAGCGTCATCGTCGAACAGCGCTCCGAGCAGGCCGGCCTCCTCGGGCAAGCCGAGGCCCAGGCCTACACCCGCGGCAGGATCAGCGCCTACCTGGGCCAGATCAGCACCACAACCGGCCGTGGACACCTCCAGCGACTGCAAGCAGACGTCGACATTGCGCAGCAACGCGTCCAAGGACTCGAAGCCCAGCTCGACAGCGAAGCCATCGACGACAAACTCACCCACATCCTCGGCTACATCAGCGGCAAGATGAGCAGCCACGCCAAATTCCTGAGACTCGAGCACGGCGACGGCCTGGTCCGCCTGAACCTGAAGAAACTCACCGTCGTCACCGACACCCCGAACGGCATCACCGAACTGCTTCGCATCGGCAGTGGCAAGAACCATGTCGGCTACCACCTTGCCGCCCATCTCGCCCTCCATCAGTACTTCACCGCGAACAGCCGGCCCGTACCCCGCTTCCTCATGCTCGACCAACCGACCCAGCCCTACTACCCCTCCGACATGGCCAAAGCACGAGGACGACTGGAAGACCTCGCCCTCGACGAAGACCGCGTGACCGTCACCGGCCTCTTCAAGCTCATGCACCAAGTCGTCACCGAACTCGCCCCCAAGTTCCAGATCATCGTCAGCGACCACGCCGACCTGCCACACCCCTGGTACCAAGACTCCGTCCGCTACAACTGGCGCGGCGGCGAAAAACTCATCCCCACCACCTGGCTCGACACCAACCCCACCCCGTAGCCCCCGCCCCACATACCGGGGAGCAGCGAAACTGCGCAGTGCTCAACCCACCTGCACAGCAACCCCCGGAGCCAGAAACCCCGCAGGCCAGACGACCGGAACGTTCCAAGCCTGCGCAGAATCAGTGAGCCAACACAGTCGCTGAACCACTCAATCAAACTGGACAACCCCAGGTCAGAAGCCGGACAACTGCTCACATTCACTGACCGGCGACATCCACCCGGGCCACCACCCGCAGCGCCTCCTCCAACACCTCCGCGGCCGTATCTGGAAGGCCGGCAGCGGACGGGCCCGCAGGCGTCAGGGCGCGGACGGCCGCGACCATCTCCCGCAGATGCACCCGCGCCGCCACCAGCTCGCGCAGCACATCCCCCGCGTCCCTGGAGACCGGCACCAGGACCTCCTGCGCCACAGCCATCACCTGCCGTCCCGCCCACGACGCGGGCGACATCCCCTCCCGCGCCGCCGCCTTCACGACCTCCAGCTCCGCATCGTTGAACGACAGATTCACCCGCCGCCCACGCGGTGCCGACGTCAGCCGCTCACGCCGCCTCGCCCCGCCACCCAACCCCTCACTCACCGAAAGGGTTTGGTGCAGGTTCGGGTGACAGGTTCAGTCACGCCGCCTGGAGGGCCGGTGTGGTCATGACGGTCTCGTATTCGACGGGGGTCAGGCGGCCGAGTGCGGCTTGGCGACGACGTCGGTGGTAGGTCCGCTCAATCCACGTCACGATGGCGATCCGCAGTTCCTCTCGGGTGATCCAGCGTCGGCGGTCGAGGACGTTCTTCTGCAGCAGGCTGAAGAAGGACTCCATGGCCGCGTTGTCGCCGGCTGCCCCGACTCTCCCTATCGATCCGGCCATGCGGTGGCGGTCGAGCGCCCGGACGAACTTCCTTGATCGAAATTGCGATCCGCGATCGGTGTGCAGGATGCATCCGTCGACGTGTTCGCGCCGTGCCACGGCGTTGTCCAGGGCGGTCACGGCCAGGCGGGACTTCATCCGAGCGTCGATGGAGTAGCCCACGATCCTGTTGCTGAACACGTCCTTGATCGCGCAGAGGTACAGCTTCCCGTCGCTGGTGGCATGTTCGGTGATGTCGGCGAGCCACAACCGGTTCGGGCCGGCCGCGGTGAAGTTGCGGCTCACGAGATCGTCGTGGACCGGCGGTCCGGCCTTGCCGCCGCGGCCGCGTTTCTTGCCGAACACGCTCCACCAGCGGTTGTCCCGGCAGATCCGCCAGGCGGTGCGGTCGGCCATCGCCGCCCCGCTGCCGCGTGCTTCGTCGGCCAGGAACCGGTAGCCGAACTCCGGGTCCTCGCGGTGGGCGTCGAAGAGCGCGTTCGCGCGATACGCCTCAGCGAGGGCGGCGTCGGGCACCGGCTTGTCGAGCCAGCGGTAGTACGGCTGCCTGGCGAGCTTCAGCACCCGGCACTCACCGAGACGGGCGTCCCGTCCGCGGCCAGCTCCTTCACGAGCGGGTAGATCCTTTTCCCGGCAGATGCGCCTGCGACAGATAGGCCGCGGCCCGACGCAGGACCTCGTTCTCCTGCTCTAGCAACTTGATCCTCCGACGCGCCTCCCGAAGTTCCGCGTGCTCCTGGCTGGTGGTCCCGGGCTTGGCCCCGTCGTCGATGTCCGCCCGGCGCATCCACTTCCACAGCGTCATCGGATGGACCCCGAAGTCGGTGGCGACCTGCTCGACTGTCACACCCGGGCCGCGGTTCCTCGCGACCCGCACGACGTCCTGGCGGAACTCTTCCGGATAGGGCTTGGGCACAGCGACATCCTTCCCACTTGCCCTACAGGGCAAGCCAGATCAGATGTCACCCGATAGTGCGGCAGACCCGACTGTCTGAGGAAGAGGGGCAGAGGCTGCAACAGGTCGTGCGGCGGGGCAGTACCAGCTCGGTGCGGTTCCGGCGGGCGATACTGCTGCTGGCCTCGTCCGGCGGCAGCACGGTCCCGGTGATCGCGCGGCTGGTGCAGGCGGACGAGGACACCGTGCGTGACGTGATCCACAAGTTCAACGAGATCGGGCTCGCATGTCTGGACCCTCAGTGGGCGGGAGGCCGTCCCCGCCTGCTCAACCGTGACGACGAGGACTTCGTCGTGGTGACGGCCACCACCCGCCCGACCAAGCTCGGCAAGCCCTTCACCCGCTGGTCGATCCGTAAGCTGGCCGATCACCTGCGCAGGAACATAGCCCGGCCCGTCCGGATCGGCCGGGAGGCCATGCGCTGCTTACTGGCCCGCCGCGGGATCTCCTTCCAGCGCACCAAGACCTGGAAGGAGTCCCCGGATCCGGACTTCGACGCCAGGCTCGCCCGTATCGAGTACGCGATCAACGAGCGTCCCGACCGCACCTTCGCGTTCGACGAATTCGGACCGCTCGGCATCCGCCCCACCGCCGGCTCCTGCTGGGCCAAACAGAGCCGCCCCGACCGGCTGCCGGCCACCTACCGCCGCACCCACGGGATCACCTACTTCCACGGCTGCTACTCCGTAGGCGACGACCAGATGTGGGGGATCAACCGGCGCCGCAAGGGCATCGACCACACCTGGGCCGGCCTGCGGTCGATCCGGGCCGCCCGTCCGGACGGAGCCCCGATCTACGTGATCCTCGACAACCTCTCCGCCCACACGAACGGACGGATGAAGCAATGGGCGGCCAAGAACAAGGTCGAGCTGTGCTTCACCCCGACCTACGCCTCCTGGGCCAACCCCATCGAGGCCCACTTTGGACCCCTGCGGCAGTTCACCCTCGCGAACTCGAACCACCCCAACCACACCGTCCAGACCCGGGCTCTGCACGCCTACCTGCGCTGGCGGAACAAGAACGCCCGTCACCCCGATGTCCTGGCTGCCCAACGACGCGAACGCGCCAGCATCCGCAGCGAGAAAGGCATCCGCTGGGGCAGCCGCCCCGCTCTCACGGCGTGACGGATTCGCCAGTCACGACACTCACAGTCGCCCAGGCTCTGAACAGCGTGAGGGCCTCAGTCAGATTGCCGGGCCCGCAGGCGGCATGGAACGCCTTCTCAGATGTCCAGGCCATCACCCAGTCATGCTCACTCCGCATGACCCGCTGTCGGGGGTACTCCCGGTCTGCGAGGTCCGTCTCCTCAAGATCAACCTTGACGTTCCAGCCCGGGTTGTCGAGCGTCTCGATCGCCACACCCCACTCGTGCTCCCAGTCACCATCGCACTGTGAGCTGTACCAGCTCTGCAACCAGTCAAAGACGTTCTCGGATTCGGGCATAGACGCAGGCTATGCGAACGGCTGATGAGCCGGTGAACCATCCCGGTCACAGCACTATTAGGGCTTGGTCAGGTTGGTGTTGGGCTGGGTATGTCGCGGTGACAGGTCGGGCAGGCGCCGGCCCAGGTAGCCAGGAGAGTCCGGAGTTCTCGGACGACTTGGTAGAGGGTCAGGCCGGCGCCGTGTCTTTGGGGGCTCTGGCCCGTCGCTGGAGGGTGCAGAAGGCGTGTGCGACGGAGACGAGGGTGACGTGGTGGTGCCAGCCCCTCCAGGTCCGGGCTTCGAAGTGGGCCAAGCCGAGTGCCTGCTTCATCTCGCGGTAGTCGTGCTCGATCCGCCAGCGCAGTTTCGCCAGTCTCACGAGAGTGGTCAGCGGCGTGTCCTCGGGCAGGTTCGAGAACCAGAACTGCACCGGCTCCCGCTCTCTGGCCGGCCATTCGGCCAACAACCAGCATGCGGGAATCTCCGGCCCCTCGACCGCCTTGCGGATCTCACGGCCGGCGGGACGGATCCGCAAGGCCACGAAGCGTAAGTACATCCGCTTGAAACCGCTGCGACCCGTGCCGGGCCGGGAGCCCTCGCGCCACTGCACCGGCCTGGCCGTATGCTTCCCCGCATCGATGACCAGCGATTTCACGCTCCTTGCCGGCTCGGGATACCTCGCCGCCGGCGGGCGGCCGGTGCCGCTGTAGGAAGGAGTGAGCGGGACCGCGTCGCCCGGCTGAGCGGTCACGGTCGTGGAGACACCCACCACGTAGTGCAGTCCTCGTTCCTGCAGGCCGAGGCGGAAGGCAGCGGTGTCCCCGTAGCCGCCGTCGGCGACAGCGACGGGAACGTCGATGCCCCACGAGCGGGTCTCGTCGACCATGTCGAGCGCAAGCTGCCACTTCTCGACATGACCCGCCTCCGGCGGGATGCCGCATGCCGTGCGGCGGGCAACCTTGGCGGGATCAGCTTCCGGCGAGGCCGGGTCCCAGCTCCTGGGCAGGAACAGGCGCCAGTCGACGGCCGCGGATGCGTGGTCGGAGGCCAGGTGGAGGGAGACACCGGCCTGGCAGTTGGTGACCTTGCCCGCGGTTCCGGTGTACTGGCGTGTCACGCAGGCCGAGGCGTCCCCGTCCTTGAGGAACCCGGTGTCGTCGATGATGAGCGCGGTCGGTTTGATCACCGGCTGCATCCTCCAGGCCAGCCTGGCCCGGACATGTGCCGGATCCCATGGACTGGTGGTGACGAAGTGGGCCAGGGCCTGCCGGTTGCCGTCCTCGCCCAGCCGGGCGGCCATCGGCTCCACCGACTTGCGACCGCCGTCCATCAGCAGACCACGCAGATAGACCGACCCCCACCGACGCTGATCCACCCGCCCGAACGGCTCGAACACCTCCGCCGCGAAATCCTCCAGATCACACCGGACCGCAGCCAACTCCCCAGCCAACATGCCCGGTCAACGACATCACCAGTCACACAGACACGCCACCAGCGAGGGAACCTGACCAAGCCCTACTATCGCTTCGTGTAGTCCTCGCGGAGGGCGTCGAGGATGTGGGCGGCTTCCGGGAGGTCCGCCGCGTGGCAGCGGGCGGCGGCCGTGGTCAGGCGGGCCACCGCGTCCTTGAAGCGGGCGAGGCCGTTGCCCTCGATGAGGGCCGCGATCCGTACCGCTTCGGCGCGCGGTACCTCGCCCTGTTCCCCGCCTTCCTCGTAGGCGGCGATGGCGGCCTCCGCCTCGGCCAGGGCCTGCTCGAAGCGTTCGGCCTCCGCGAGGACGCGGGCGCGGCGGTAGTGCACGTTGCCCCGTTCGTACCAGACGGCGAAGTGGTCGGTGTCTTCCGGTACGGCGGCGAGGAGGGCGTCGGCCTGCGTCAGGTGGTCCAGGGCCGTGTCCAGGCCTTCGGGTCCCCTGGCCTGCAGGGTGAGCCGGGCGAACTCGCACATCATGTGGATGATCAGGGGTTCGTTCGGTCCCTCGGCGTGCGCGGCGACGGCGCGCTCGTACGCCGTCGCGGCCGCGTCCCAGCGGTCGGCCATCGCCAGCGCGGTCGCCGCCTCCGACGCCACCAGGGTGAGGACCCGGCGGTCGTCGTCCCCCTCCCACGCGGCGACGGTGTCCGCGAGCCGCAGGAACTCCTCGGCCGCGGGCAGGAACTCCCCCAGTTCCCGCAGTCCGCGCGCCAGGGTCAGGCGCGCCTGGGCGAGTGCCCGCTCGTCGCCCGTGGCCGCGGCCTCACCGGTGAGGACGGATTCCAGGACGGCGACGGCGTCCGCCTGTCGGCCGTCCCGGGCCAGGACGTCGGCGAGCTGGAGCCGTACGTCGGTGGCAGCGTCGTGCGCACCGTCCTGGTCGAACCGCGCGGCCGCCTCCGACAGGTGGCGCACCGCGCCGCTCATGTCGCCGAGGTGTGAAGCCGCATGCCCGAGCAGACCGTACGTCGGGGCCGCCGCGAAGTCGGTGTCGTCGTACCGTGCCGCGTCGGCGAGCGCCTGGTGGAGGAGTTCCACTGCCTCGGCAGGCTCCCCCTTGCCGAGCATCAGCTGGGCGAGCAGGGCGCGCGGGCGCGCGCCGCGCCAGGGCCGGCCGGAGGCGTCCACGGCCGCGAGGGCGGCCCGCAGGCCCTCCTCGGCGCGTTCGGTGTCACCGGTGCGGGCGGCCAGGTCGGCGGTGAACTGGAGCGCGTTGGCCACCTGGTGGGGTACCGACAGGCGCTCGGCCTCCGCCCGTAGTGTCCCGGCGCGTTCCTCAAAGCGTTCCATGGCGGAGCCCGTGGGCTCCGGCAGGGTCCGCGCAGCCTCCTGATAGGCGGCGAAGGTGGCCGCGTAGAGCACGGTGAGGTACTCCAGCTCGGTCTCGGAGGGCCCGTCGGATGCGGAGGGGGAGTCCGTGTCGGGCGTCAAGGGGGCTTCCGCCTTGCGGAGTTCCGCCTCGGCCAGGACGGCGTCGAGTGCGGTACGGCCCGCCTCGTGGTCGGCGTCGTCGGAGACGCTCAGCCAGGCCAGGCCGCGGGCGCGTGCGGAGAGCGCGTGCCAGGGCATGTCAAGGCCCTCGTACAGCTCGGTCGCCCGCTCCAGCTCGGCGGTGCCCTCCGCGCTGCGGTCCTCCTTGGTCAGCCGGTAGGCACGCTGCTCGGCGAGCTCGGCCTGCAGCAGGTCCTCCGGGCCGAGTTCGTCGTCGTGTGTGGCGCTGCCGTCGGCGAGGCGCTCCTCGATGCGGGTCCAGAGCCGGGTGGCGCCCGGATGCCCCTCGATTTCGAGGCGGCGTGCCTCGCGCACCAGGGCGACGAAGTCCTGGGGAACGTCCACTCCCACGGGGGACGCGTGGGCTGTGCCGGCCGTGGTATTCGCGGCGGAGGGACGGCTGAGGGACGTACGCAGGCCGAGCGGCAGCGGCTCGGCGAGCAGCGGGCGCTGTTCGAGACGTCTGCGACGCGTGTCCCCGACCGTGGTGGTGGCGTTGCGCGCGTCGAAAGCGGTGGTGAGCCGGTCCGCTTCGGCGCGGACGTGGGCGAGCAGTTCGCCGGCGGTCCAGTTGCGTCCGGGCGGGCCGGCGACGGCCGCTTCGCTGTGTCCGTCCTCGGCGAGGCGGGCGAGCAGTACTTCGGCGCCGGTGAGGAAACCGAGGTGGTCCAGGGGTGCGCCGGTCGCCTCGAACAGCGGGCGGTTCTCCGCGAGGATCTCCAGCCCCCGCCCCTCGTTGCGGGAGAGGGCGCAGAACTCCAGGTGGAGGCCGACCTCGTCCTGCATGCCTGTGTTGCCCCGGACCAGGCGGTAGCCGGTGAGGTGGTGGGAGCGGGCTTCGTCGGTACGGCCGGCGCGCAGCAGCGGCAGGAGGGCGCGCGCCTGGCTCATCTGCGGTTCTTCGGTGCAGGTTGTCGCCCCGCCGAGGACCGGCTGCCAGATGTCCAGCGCTCCGGCGTCGTCGCCCGAGGTGACCTGGTGCTCGGCAAGGTAGCGGACCTCGCAGGCCTCGCAGTCGCTCAGCTCCGTACGGGGGCGGGTGACCCAGAGGTCGTAGGCATCGGCGCGGCCTTCGCCCGTGTGGTGCGCGATGTGGTAGCGCATCGCCGCGACCGGCTGCATGCCGTGGTCGGCGTCCGCGTAACGGGTGCGCATCTGCTCGATCCACCCCTGGATGGTGGCCAGGGGCATCTCGGGTACCTGGAGCAGGGACGTCGTCACCCACTTGAAGCGCCAGAAGACCTGGTGGGCCTCCCACTGGCTGAACGCTTCGGGGGCGGTGTCCCAGAGCTTCAGCACCCGGGCGAACACGACGGGCGACTTGCGGTGCTCTCCGGTGTGCTCGTACGCCGTCATCAGTTCCAGGAGGGCGGTGACGAGGACGTCGGGCTTGTCGAAGGGTTCGGCCGCCTCGACGAGTTCCTCGGCGGTGACGGTGCGCTGCAGGCCGTGGGGGCGGTCGTTGTTCTCGCGGAGCGCTTCGACGACGGCCTCGGGGGTGTCCAGCATCTACAGTTCCTTCCGGGGCTCGGAGCCGGGTGCCGTCGTACCGGTGTGGTGCATGGCATGGGTGAGCAGGCCGATGAAGGCCCGGTTGAGCAGGGCGCTCTCGCTCGCGCGCAGGGGGCGGCGGCTGAGGAGCAGGGCCTGGCCGTAGAGGGCCTCGGCGGTCGTGACGGCCAGGCCGCGCTCGTCGATGGTGATGGCCTGGCGGACCAGCGGGTTGAGGTGGTTCAGGACGAGCTGGGCGCGCGGGGTCTCCTGGCGCAGCGAGCCGAGGATGTCGGCCCACAGGCCGTCGCTGTCGGCGGCAAGGCTCGACCTGGTCCGCTCGTGGCGGGCGTCCCGGTTGTCGAGGAGCAGGGCGGGGGCGGTGACGGGCTGGAAGTCGCGCAGGACGACGTCGCAGTCGTGGATGCCGATGGTCTCGCGGGCGACGGCGAGGAAGGCCGCGGCGCGCAGTTCGGCGGACGGATCGACGGCGTCGAGGTGGGCCGTGACGGTGGCCGGGTCGAGGTCGGTGACGGCCGTGCCCGGTCGGATCTCCGGCAGCCGGTGCACGAGGTCGCGGTCGTAGGTGTAGCCGCCGTTGACGACGCCCAGTCCGGCGGCCGAGGCGATGGGCGCGACCTGGCGGAACTCCTCGACGCTACGGGTGACCAGCAGGGTCGGGTGCGTCCGCGCGAACTCCTCGAGGGTGACGTTGCCGTCGGTGGTCTCGAACGGCAGCCACGGCAGCACGATGCGCAGCAGCTCGTCGTCGTAGCGGGCGAGCGCCTTGACGGCGAGGTGGTGCGTGTCGATGAAGCGGTGCAGCAGCGACGGGTCGCTGGCGGCGAGCCCGGTGAGCCAGTCGCGGATCCGGTCACCGAGGGCGTCCCGTACGGCGGAGAGGGTGCCGTCCTCGTACAGGGCCTCGCGGGAGGCCGTCGGCCGCAGGCTCGTGGTGTCGACGACGCAGCGTACGAAGAACGCCCACTCCGGGAGCAGTTCGGGCGCCTGGTCCGTCAGGAGCATGCCTTTGAGGTGCACGCGGTGGCCGGCGCGCTGGGCCGGGCTCACGGCCGTGGGCAGGACGTAGGCGACGCCGCGCAGCCCGGCGGCCGGCAGGTCCAGCTCGATCGTGTCGAGGGGGGTGAAGTCGAAGAGGCTGCGGCAGTAGGCGGTCATCGCCTCGCGGCGGGCCAGCGGGGAGCGGTGGTCCTGTTCCCACGGGGGTGTTTCGTTGATCCGGTGGGTCTCGCCGTGCGGGCCGAGGACGGTGACCTCGTGGCGCAGCAGTCCGCCGTAGTGGCGGGCCAGGGAGACGACCTGCTGCGGGGTGGTCCACTCGGCGTTGTCGGCTCGCGGGGTGAGGCGGACGGTGGTGCCGGGCTCGGGCACGGCCGAGGCGGGCAGGGTGCGGATGGTGTAGCGGCCGTCGGAGTGGCCGCGCCATTCGACGGCGGGAGCCGAGGGGTCGGCGGCGGACCGGCTGAGCACGGTGATCTCGTCGGCGACGACGAAGCAGGCGAGCAGTCCGATGCCGAACTGGCCGATGAAGTCGCCGCGGGCGGCGTCGACGCCGGCGCCGTCCAGGACGCCGTCGGGGGTGCGCTTGGAGCTGCGGCCGATGGTGGCGAGGAAGCGGTGGACGTCGGCCTCGGTCAGTCCGATACCGGTGTCCGTGACGGTGAGGGTGTCGCCGGTGCGCACCGTGATGGTGGCGGGCGCGCCGGGGGCGGCGGCCTGGCGGGCGGTGATGGCGTCCACGGCGTTCTGCAGGAGCTCGCGCAGGTAGACGCGGGGGCTGGAGTAGAGGTGGTGGGAGAGCAGGTCGACCAGGCCGCGCAGGTCGACCTGGAAGGTGTGTGCAGTCTCTGAGTTGGGCACCTGGCGGAGTCTTTCGGTGGGCCGTGCGCCGCGGGCGGCGTGGGCGGGTGAGCGGACGAGAGGGGTACGCGGGCGTGTGGCGCGGTGGGGACCGGGCTGAGGCGTTGGGGCGGTTGGCGGATGCCCAGCGAGCGGGGTACGGGGGTCCGCGTACGGGCGGGGCCGGGGTCCGGGGCAATGGCCGTCGAGGCCGGGGCGATGCTGCCGGGACGGTGGGCCGGCCGCGCTTTCGCAGCCGCCGTGGTCCACCGGTGCCCCGGGCCCCCGGTGCCCCCGCCGCCCCGCCGAACCCCAGCCCGGGTGTCAGCGGCTCAGCGGCCGATGGACGAACGCTGCTTGCGGTAGGCCGCGGCCGGGTCGGAGCCGTTCAGGTAGTACCAGGGGAACTCCGTCACGCGTCCGTCCGTTATACCGAAGCACTCGCGGGCGGCGTCACGGTCCCCGGCCAGGGAGAAGGCCATCGCGAAGGTGTTGAGGACCTGGATCCACCCTCCGTCACGCACGAAGTCCGGATGCCGGAAGGAGTGGTCGGCCGCCTCCCGCAGGGACGCCGTGACCTCGGGCCGCCGCATGTAGGCGGCGTCCGGTCCGGCGTCGAGGGAGAGCCAGTGTTCGAGGTGGGCGATCGCGACGAGCTGGCCCAACTGGGTTCCGGCCGGAGCGCCGAACGCGGACGCGCGGGCGAAGGCATGCATCTCCTCGTGCGATCCGCCCCACTTGTCGCACACCTGCTGCAGCTGCTGCTGGTGCGCTCCAAGGTGCCCAGGGTCGCGGCGCATCGTCGCCTCGAAGCGGCGTCGCGCGGTCGTCTGCCCGACCTGGAGGCCGCGGCCGGTGATCTGGAGGCCGTACCAGGGCGAGGTCCACAGCGGCTCGCGCTCCGCGACCTCGTACAGGTACTCCTCGGCGGTACGCAGCCGCGCGTGGAAGACTTCGAACTGCTCGCGCGAGACGTCCTTGGCCCGGGCCGAGGTCCGCGCCTCCCAGCCCCAGCTGATGTGGCGGATCCCGGCCACGAGCCGGGGCAGGGCTGCCTCGGGCTCCGCTTCGAGGACACCGGCGATCCACCGCTCCACCCCATCGGTGTCGCCGACGGCCCACAGCAGCTCGGTCCGGTCGCCGCTCTCGGGACGCGCTTCGAGGACCGCGCGTACGGCGGACCAGTCCGCTGCCGCGGCGGCCTCGCGCACGCGCCGTACGTCGGGATCGCCCGAGTCCTCCTGGACCCGCGCAACGGGCTTACCTGCCCATTTCCCCAGCGTGAGTCCCCATTGACGGAGCAATGCCATGCCCCCACCCCTTATTGCGTTCGAACGGGGAGGGCGTTGATCACCTCCCGTAGGGGTAGTGACTATCACGCGGCACCGACAATCGCACATCCGTTTCCCGATACCCCCACACGTGGCCCGACCCGACGCCCGTGCACCCTGCCCCGACCTCGCCGTATCGATGACCTGGGCTATTGCGGAGAGTGATCGATTCGGGAATCATTCCCCGCCGTGAACATCCTCCTCGCCGTCGCACTCGGCGTGTTTCTCCTCGTGCTCTACCTCCTCTTCACCATCCCCGGCCGTGTCGACCGTTGGGTCGGACAGCACTTCGTGGCGTCTGCCTACGGCCTTCCGCCGCGTGAGCAGCTCGACAACCGGCGCCCCGGTCCTCCCCCGTCGGCAGAACGGGGAGAGGAGCGGCAAGCCGTGGCCGACGCCGCGTGGGAAGGGGACTGGAGTGCCGCCGCGCGGTACGTCCGGGCAGCTGGCGAGGACTGGGACGAGCGCTGGGCCCGGCTGGAGCTCCTGCAGCAGATCGCCCGTCAGGACGACGCCTGGCTGGACGCCTGGCGCGCCGCCGAGCCCGGGAACTGCGACGCGGCAACCCTCCACGCGCGCGTCATGGTCCAACGCGCCTGGGAGATCCGGGGCAGCGCCTACGCACACGCGGTCCCGACCGAGGACATGAACCGCTTCCGCGCCATGCTCCCGGCCGCGATCGAGGAAGCCCGCGAGGCCGCACTGCTCGACCCCGCCAACCCGGGCCCCTGGGTCGTCATGGTCACGGCGGCGCGCGGAGCGCAGTACGGCCGCTCGCAGTTCAGACCGCTCTGGGAGGGGCTCATCGCCCGCGCACCCCACCACTACGAGGGGCACTGGCAGGGCCTCCAGTACTGGTGCGCCAAGTGGTACGGCAGCAACCGGCGGATGATGCTGTTCGCCCGCCAGGCAGTCCGCAAGGCCCCTTCCGGCAGCCCCCTCGCCGGGATGTACCTGCACGCGCTGAACGAGCTCACCGAACGGTCCGCCGCTCGCGCGCTGCCCGTCACGCCCATGACGAGGAGACTGCTGAAGCGGATAGCCGCCTCGTTCGACCAGGTCGCGCCCGACGACGAGCGCCTGCCTGCCCTGCGCCACATGCTGGCGCACTACATGCTCCGGTCGATGATGTACGGGGCCGCCCTGGAGCAGTTCCGCCGGATCGGGCCATGGTGCGGGGCTCAACCCTGGCGCGAGGCCGGGAATCCGGTCATGGCGTTCGAAACGGCCCGCGGCAGGGCCGCAAAGCTGTCCCGGACCCGTCCCACCCCGACACCGCGGGCCTACGGGATGGCACGCTAGGAGTCGTCGTCACAGCAGGTCGCCCGGTGATGGTCACGCAGGGCAGGCCTCCGCTGGAGCCGCCTCGGAAGCCGTCCGCGCAGAGCCGGGTCCCCGCGGGGAAGTGCCGTTGCGGGTACGCCTGGTCCCGCTAGGTCCTGAACTTGGCGACGTCCTCCACCTTGGTGTTGGCGCTCCATCCGTTGGTCGTCCACACGCGGGCGCTGATGCGGTTCGGCTGCCGGCCCTGGCCCGGTCCGTGGCCCGCCTCCACACTGCGGTCGCCAGGAACGCACCCCGATTGGTCGTGGAGGCGACTACCCTCGCGATCTCGGACAGATCAGTCTCAACAGCGGGCGATCGCGCCGCCGTCCAGAGTGGATTTGTCGCCGAACACCCAGCCTTCGGTGTTCGTGCCCGCAATACGGGCGTAGATCCACTTGTTGGCATGAGCGTTGGAGACGTAGCAGTGGTAGTACACCTTCGTGCCGGAGCTGACCTCGGTCACGAAGGAGCACTCCGCGTACGGCCCGGTGTAGAGGTGGGTGGTCTGGGACGCGTGGCCGTAGCCGTCGCTGCGGTTCGAGTGGGCCCACCCGGTGCACGCCGTCGACACCGGGGTGGGTTCCTTCACCGTGGAACCGGGCGTTGCCTTCGGAGAGGCTGATGGGTTCCCGGCCGACTTGTCACCTCCGCTGCTCGGCGCAGCGCTCGGTGTTGTCTTCTTCGAGGGGGTGCCGGACGGCGTCGCGCCGGGGCTGATGGACGTCAGGTCCCCCGGGGAGCCCGGGGCGCCGGTCGTGCCCGCGGTGGGCAGCGCCGTGTTCAACCCGCCGCTGCCCTCAGCGCCTCCCGTGTCCATCAGAGCGTATGCGACGCCGCCGCAGGTGAGGATGGTGGCGGCCGCCACCGCGACGATGGTTTGGGTGCGGCGGCTCCGCCCTGAGACCGCCGTGGCACGGGTCTCGGAACGGCTGGGGTGACCGGCGGGTATGCCAGGCGCCATGCCCGGCTGCTCGGGACCCGCCCCCGGCGGAGGGGCCGCGTACGCGCCGGCCGAGTACGGGGCGAGGGGCTGGGGGGCGGGCTGGGAGAACGGCGTGACGGGGGCGGGGCCGAAGCCCGGCGGAGTGGCGGGCTGGGGCGCCGGTGCCGGCGCGGGGTCCGCCCCGCTGCCCCCGGCGACCGCCTCCAGCATCTCGCGCGCCCGCCCTGCGTCGGGCCGCTGCAACGGGTCCTTGGCCATCAGCGCCTTCAGCACCGGTGTGAGCGGTCCGGCGCGCCGGGGCTCCGGCAGCGGTTCGCCGACGATCGCGGCCAGCGTGGACCACACCGACGTACGGCGGAAGGGCGCGGTACCCTCCACGGCCGCGTACAGCGTCATGCCGAGCGCCCAGATGTCCGACGCGGCTCCCGGTACCTGGCCCTGTGCGCGCTCCGGTGGCAGGTAGTCGAGCGAGCCGACGATCTGACCGCTCTGGGTCAGCTTGGCCAGGGCCTCGTCGCCGGAGGTCTCCATGGTGGCGATACCGAAGTCGGTGAGCACGATCCGGCCGCTGTGCTCAAGCAGTACGTTGCCGGGCTTGACGTCCCGGTGCAGGACCCCGGCCCGGTGTGCCGCGTCGAGCGCGTCCATCAGCCTGGCGCCGATCGCGGCTGCTTCGCGCGGATCCAGTGAGCCGCGCTCCTCCAACACGGCGTCGAGGGAAGGCCCGTCGACCAGCTCCATGACGATGACCGGCAGCCCCTGCTCCTCGACCACGTCGTGCACCGTGACCACACCGTGGTGCCGGATGCGGGCGGCGGCCTGCGCCTCCCTCTGCATCCGGACCCGTAGATCGGCCAGTTCGGCGGGGGAGGCGTCGGTGTAGGCCCGCAGGACCTTGACGGCGACCTCGCGGTTCAGCAACTGGTCCACGGCCCGGGCGACCACCCCCATGCCGCCGCGGCCGATCATCGCGGTCACGAGGTACCTCCCGCCGAGAACCTCGCCGACCAGATCCGCACCGTTCGCCTCCGTCACCTGTCACATCCCGTTCGTCGCACTGTTCGAAATCCGCTACATGGAGGGCACCACGGTAGGGGTTCGCGCATGTGCGCGTGCGCACGGCCCCGCCTCGACTGCCGGGCCGCCACTCCCAACAGCCGGGACCACCAAGACATCTCACCCGAGATCAGGACACTCACCTGCGCGACATCCGCCTCAAGACCGAGCAGGCCGAGCAGAGATGGTTGGCTCCAACGAACGTGGCGGCAGCAGAGAGGGAAGCCATGTCAGATGGTTTACGGGGCGGCTGGCTCAGACCGCCATGCTCTTGGCCGGCTCCGTCCGACTCCCGGCCTCTCCCCCGATCGGACAGGCTGTGGGTGTCCCATGCATCATGTGCGCCGGTTCTTCCAGAGGTGGACGACATGAACGCCGGGGGCGGGCGTAGCTGCTGGGTGTTGTTCCGGGAAGCCTTCGCTTCCATGCGCGGGTCTGATAGGAGTTGATCACGCATGTTGAAACTCTCGGCCCGATGGAACGCCTGCTTGCCGAGCGGGCATGCGAGCGACTGATCATCGAGTTTGTCCGTCAGCTTGCCCCCGGGAACCCGAGCTCGGTGGCGGACCTCTTCACGCCGGACGGGATCTGGGAATGGCCCGCCGGAGATCGCCGTATAGCGGGCCGCGAGGCTCTTCGTGACTACTTCGACGGCCGGCCCGCGGACCGGCTGTCGCGTCGTATGTGCACCAACATGCTTGTCACCCTGACCTCTCCGGACACGGCCGCCACCACTGAGGTTGTTCCTGTTTGACGGACATCCGAGAACTGGGCGTGTGCCCGGGAAGGCATGTCCGTCAAACAGGAACAACCTCAGTGGTTCGGAGCTTCACGGGCAGCTTCGCGCGTTGCTCGGTCAGGCTGAGACCACCGTGCCGGTGTCCTTTCCGTTGACCTTGACACCGCCAGCTACATCAAGCACCCCACCATCGCCGGACGGCAGGACACCCTGTTCTCCGACGACGCCGTCGAACTCATCCATCTCACCAGCCGCGGCCTGCCCCGCTCGGTCAACAACATCGCCTGGCAGTGCCTCATCGCCGCCATCACCGAGACCCACGCGACAGAGTGACCACGAAGACGACACCATGTTCACCACGACCCCGGCGGCCTGACGGCCGCCGGGGTCGTTTCATCCCGCCCCGTCGACAACCAACACGTCGCCTTCATGCACATCTTCAGCGTCGCTCAACAGCTTCGAGGCGACATTCACGACGAGCACCGCCCTGCCCTTGTGGTCGGCCAGCGAGGTCGGCTGGCCGGAGAGGGTGCGCAGCGGGATGTCGTACAGGCTCATCAGGGTCTCATCCTTGTGGGACTCGTCTCAGCAGTGTGCCTGGCCGGTTCAGGAGGGCAGTGAGAGGAGTATCCGACCGTGCCCGGTGGAGGGGTGCTCCAGGGCCTCGTGGGCGGCGGCGATCGCTTCCAGGCCGAAGGTCTCCGCGATCGGGTGGCGCAGATCATCTGCCGCGGCCGCCGCGGTAACGTCCTTGATCGCCGCGCGTACGGCGTCGGGCGGGAAGTCATCGTAGCCAAGCAGGCGGACGGTGGCGTTGGCGAAGGCCAGGGGCCAGAACGGCAGCGGGGAAGCGGGCTCCGCGGTCGCGTACGCCGCGAGGGTGCCGCCCTGGGCCAGCAGCTCGGCGTCGAGCGTCACGTTCGCGTCGAAGGCGACCTCGACGATCCGGTCCACGCCGCGGCCCCCGGTGAGGTCGCGGACCCGGTCCGCCAGGTCGTCCCCGGCGGTCAGGACATGGTCCGCGCCGGGCACCGGCTCGGGCGGACCCGTCACCGTGGCGATGACCCGGGCTCCGCCGCGGGCGGCCAGGGCCACCGCCGAGCGCCCCACCGCGCCGCGCCCCCCGGCGACGAGGACCGTACGCCCGGTGACCGGCCCGTCGGCGAAGACAGCGCGGTGGGCGGTGATCCCGGGGATGCCGAGGCAGGCGCCCTGCTCAGCGCCGACCTCGTCGGGGAGCGGGCCGACACAGTGGGCGGGCACGGTGGTGTACTCGGCGGCCGTGCCGAAGGGCCGGTAACTCTGCGCGTAGGAGCACCATACCCGCCGCCCGAGCAGCTCCGCGGGCGTACCCGGGCCCAGGAGGTCGACGACTCCCGAGCCGTCGTTGTGCGGCACCACGCGCGGGTACGGCATCTGTTCCGCGCCAAGCCAGGGCCGGCGTTTCTTCACATCGCCCGGATTGATCCCGGAATACCGCAGCCGGATCCGCACCTCGCCGGGTCCGGGCACCGGTGCGTCCATTTCACCGGTCTCCAGGACTTTCGCGGCGGGACCCTTCTTCTCGTACCAGGCAGCACGCATGTAGGCAACGGTACGCGCTCCCGCCGTATCCGTGGACAAGAACCCGGTTCGCGAATAGCTTCGATGACGGTCTGCGTCGGGGGCATCTGATGGTCAATCATCCGGGGGCCGCAGTGAAAGTCGAAATCATAGAGAAGGACGATCAGTACGTCCTGAACCACTGCACCAAATACCTCGCCCGTGACAGTGAGGATCCGCGCCACGATTTCGGCCAGTACGAGCCGGGTGACGCGCGGGCCGCCGTGTGCGAGGCATGGCGGTTTCCCCTCGTCGACACGCACTGGGACGGGGCGTCCGCCGAGACGTCTTTCCCCTTCAACGACGTGACGTTCGTCCACGACGGGCGGCGCGCCGCAGCGCGCGAGGTGGAGGTCGTCGGAACCTTCGCGCCGCTGCACACTCCGATACCGCTGCGCCCGCTGATGTTCGCGGGTGAGCCGACGGGCTTGTTCGCGACGACCGTACGCGTCCCCAAGGGCCAGGTGCACCTCTACAAGTTCGCCGTGGACGGCGCGTACGGCCTGGACCCCGTGAACCCGCAGCGCGCGGTGGTCGACAACGGTGAGACCTGGTCGCGCTTCTTCACCGACGCCTGCACGGTGCCGCTCGCCCTCAATCGCGCCGAGCGGGAGGTCCTCGGACGCCTGGTGCGGCATCTGCTGCCGTTCCGCCTGGACGAGAACCGCCGCTTCATCCGCGGTGTGTACGAATCGCTGGACCGGGCCGGCCGCAGCGAGGAATTCCCGCTGTCGTACCAGCTCGACGAAGAAGTCGGCACGGTCAACTACATCGACAAAATCATCTCGCGGGAGGAACAGCACAACGCCGACGACTACCACACCTGTCTCAGGAGCATCGGGGATCTGGTGAGGGCCCGCTGCGGAGGTCTGGAACCAGCTCTGGCGCCACCCGAGGTGTATGCGGATCTCTACGCACAGATGGAGACCGAGCAAGTTCCCGGGTGGGACTACGGGCGTTATGGAAAACCCCGTAATTTCCTGTTGCTGCTGAGGCGGCACGCGATGACCGGGGCCTTTGTGCACCCGCGCCACCACGGGAATTCCGGGGCGGCCGGCTGGATGTATCTGGAGAGCCGCTTCCGCGACTCCGCGGGGGCCACGCTCTTCGACTGGCGGCGCGCCCTCGAGGCACCGCTCGGGCACAACACCGACTACCGCGGCTGACGGGGGAACGCATGACCACCGAGGTGGAACAGGTCGAGGTCGTCGTCATCGGCAGCGGCGCGGGCGGAGCACCGCTCACCCACGCCCTCGTCAGGGCCGGGCACCAGGTGGTGGTGCTCGAGAAGGGCCCGATGCTGCGCACCCAGATGCAGAGCCCCGGCGGGCTCAGCGACTTCAAGCGCGACGAGTCCTTCGCCACCGGCGCGGAGAAGCGCATCACCGTACCCGGCGTGGCCAACACCGGAGAGTCGTACTACTCCAGCCATGTGGAACCCGACCTCAACGACGAACCACACGTCTACCGGGACTCCGACGGCCAGGACCGGGTCACCATCGAGGGATACACGGCTCAGGTGGTGGGCGGCGGCACCCAGCTGTACGGCGGGGTCTCGCCCCGCTTCACCCCCGACGACCTCCGGCTGCGCTCCTTCAACGAGGGCCGCGGCGACCTGAGGGACGACCCGGGCGGCGAGGTCCGCCGCGAGGCCCGCGACTGGCCCGTCGACTACGCCGCGCTGGAGCCGTACTACACCAAGGCCGAGGAACTCGTCGGCATCAACGGCACCTGGACCGGCCAGGCCAAGGTACCGTCCGCCGACCACTACCAGCCGCCGCTGGAACCCAACCCGATCAGCCGCTACGCCGCCGCCGGCATGGACGCGCTCGGCATGCCGCGCTACCGCACCCCGCTCGCCGTCATCACGCGCGACCACGCCCCCAGCGGCCGTACCGTCCCCAAGGACCCCGACACCATCAAGACGGCCTTCGTGAACCGCTACGGCGATCCGCTCGGCCTCAAGTCCAGCACCTGGGTGTCCCTGCTCGCCCCGCTCCAGCGCGGGAGCGGCTTCGAGCTGCGCGCCAACTGCTGCGTGACCCATCTGGAGGCCGAGGGCTCCCGGGTCACCAAGGTGCACTACCGGGACCCGGCCGGCCGTGCCCGCACGATCTCGGCGCGCATCGTCGTCGTCGCCTGCTCGGCCATCGAGTCCGTACGGCTGCTGAAGCTCTCCGGCGCCGCCGACCGGGCCTTCGACCGGCGCATCAACGGCAACGGTCTGCTCGGCGCGTACTTCCTGACGCACTGCTTCGGCGGCGCGCAGTGCATCGTGCCGGAGCGCGCCGACAAGTCGAAGACCCTCGACTCGGACTGGGCGACCGACCACTGCGCCCGCACCGAGTGGATCCGTGAGAAGCGGCTGTGGGCGGGCGGGGTCATCTACAACAACACCTCCGACGGAGCCCTTCCCATCTCCCTCGCACGCACCTGGCACGCGATGGACATGGACAACATGTGGAAGGGCTACCTCTACGACACCGGCCTCCTCGGCAACGGCTTCGAGGACTATCTGGAAGCAAGCTTCGGGCGCAGGCTCTCCGTCGCCTTCATGGCCAACCAGGTGCCGCAGCGCGCCAACCGCATCGAGCTGCACCCCACCGTGAAGGACAAATGGGGCCGCCCGGTCGCCTACATCATCAAGACCTGGCACAGCCATGACCGCGCCCTGATGGACACCCTGGCCGACACCTGCCG
Source organism: Streptomyces sp. NPDC048337 (assembly GCF_043201175.1). Taxonomy (NCBI): domain Bacteria; kingdom Bacillati; phylum Actinomycetota; class Actinomycetes; order Kitasatosporales; family Streptomycetaceae; genus Streptomyces; species Streptomyces sp. NPDC048337. The sequence goes on along the minus strand of NZ_JBICYR010000001.1, from coordinate 569,233 downwards.
CTCCATCCTGGAGAACGGCGGCGACATGAAGGACGTGAGCTCCGGCTCGGTCGGCGGCTCGGTCGTCCGGATTGCCAACCATGTGCTCGGCGGCGCCCGCTTCGGCAGCGACGCCGACGACTCCGTACTCGACCCGGACTGCCGGGCCTGGAACTTCGACAACCTCTACGTGACCGACGGCGCATTCATGCCGACGTCCGGCAGCGCCAATCCGACGCTGACCATCGAGGCCAACTCGTTCCGCGTCGGCGATGTGCTGCTCGGGAGGCTCTGACATGGACACCCGCTTCGACCAGGTGTACACGCACCCGGAGAACGAGATCTTCCGGGTGGTGTTCTACCCGGACCGCATCTACCACGCCCGCTACCTCACCGCCACGCGCTCCTCGCGCTACCGCTACTACGTCGCGGAGGTACGCAACTCCGCCGACGGCACCGCCATCAAGGGCGATGTCTTCCTCGGCGGGACCAAGCTCTGCCCGATGCTGCGCCTCGAATACTCGGGCATCCGGCTCGTCGAGCAGGCCCGTGAGTTCGGCCGACGCCTCGGCCCCCGTACGAAGGCCTGGGTACGGATCACCGGAGACGACCCCGAGAAGACGGCGGAGGCCACCGTCACCCTTCACTGGGACCCGGTCATCGCCGCGTACACCGCCGAGATCTGGGGCACCCTGGAGGCCCCCGAAGGCACTCCGCACGACCATCGGGTGCTTCCGCTGATGGGCCGTGACGCGCCGATCACCCGGGTGCCGGCGCTCTCCCCGCTGCTCGGCGAGATCAGCGAGGTCGCCATGGCCTTCCGCGAGGACGGGGTGCTGTACCCGACCGGACAACGGCTCGGCAATCCGCAGTGGGACAACGCCTATCTGCGCTCCCACCAGGAACCGCGGACCCAGGAGCCGAGCTCCCCGCAGAACACGGTCGAGGACAAGAACTACCTCCTCGACTTCCAGCGTGGTTTCTTCATCCCCGACGCCTCGCAGATCAAGCCCGTCAACTACCGCAACGCGATGACCGACGAGGGCAATCCCGACCGCCGCAACGACAACATCGTGCAGATGCGCTGGCTGTTCCAGCGGGAGCTCGGCAGCGACTTGGTCTTCTTCCACGAGGTGACCGTCCCGCCGGGCGCCGTGGAAGGCACCCACCGCCACATCGGCTCCGAAGAGGTCTACTACGTCGTCTCGGGCACCGGCCTCGCCTACATGAGCGACGGCGACGATCCCACCACCGCCGGCTATCCGCTGGTGGAGCGGCAGGTGTTCGGGATCGGGCCGGTCAAGTGCCGTGAGCTGCCGGTACGGCCGGGCAGCGTCATCTACACCAAGAGCGGTGGTGTCCACGGCATCCGCAACCCCGGCGACCAGCCGCTGAAGTTCGTCGCGTTCCTGTACCACACCACCTGAGGAGGGCCGATGCCCAAGATCGTGCACAGCGATGCGGTCTTCCGCGTCGAGCCCGGGAAACAGCCGGACTACGCGGCCGACAACCCGCTCCTGAAGCTGCTCACCCTCGTGGAACGCTCCCGGCTGGCCGCCGAACGCGAATCGTACGACGCCGCCTCCCTGCAGTACCTGTTCCCACACCGATGGCTGGAGCTGTACGGCCCCAGCGCACCCAACCAGGATCAGCTCGCCCCCGAGGACCAGGACGTCAAGACCGACTTCCAGAAGCAGAACGTCCGCGACTTCCACCTCGCCGACACCCGGGCGGTACGCGGCTGGGCGTCCACCGACGACTGGCGCGGCCCCTTCCTCCAGCTGAGCTACCGGGGCGGCCCCGACTCGGCCCTCCGGCAGACGGCCGGCCGCCTCGGCGACTCCATCGGCTGCACCGTGTCCGTCGCGGGCGGCCCCTCCGTCCAACTGCGCGCCCCCTACGACGAGGAGACCGACTTCTACACGGTCGAGCTGTGGGGCCGCGGCGGCGACGGGCTGCGGGACCGGCTCGGCGACCGCGGCAGGGCCTCCCTGGACGCGGGCATCCTCCAGCCGCGGCCGGACATCGTCACCGGCGGCGCCGACGACTTCGCCCGCGACCGGCTCACCGAGCAGGACGTACGCGGTGTCGCCCCCCGGCACGCCATGCATCCGCTCAACGCCCTCGCCATCGACGTGCGCTGGACCGCCCAGCCCGACGGCACCGGGGCCGTTGACGCCGTGCGGCTCGGCTTCGAGATGCGGATCCGCGGCTGGGACTCGTATCTGACCGTGGGCACCAGCCCCAATCCGCACGGCGGCGTCGGATTCCTGGAGTACCGCAACCTCTTCAGCAACTACGGCCGCTTCGAGGGCAGCGGGGAACTGCGCCGCGCCCTGGAGCCGTACAACCTCGACGCGTTCGGCCGCAAAGGTCACGACAGTGGCGACGCCGAGCAGTTCTTCGCCGTCGACTACATGGACCTGCACGTCCTCGACCCCGCCTGCGGCATCGGTCTGCACCGGCACCGCGACAACCAGGAAGTCTTCCTGATGCTCGAAGGCGACGGACTGATGGTGATCGGCGACTGGGCCGACTCCGGCACCCGCACCCGCTCCTTCGAAGTCCGCAGGCTCACGGCCGGGCACCTGGCCTTCCTCAAGGGCGGCAATCTGCACGGCCTGCTCAACCCGGCCGACCAGCGCGCCTCCCTCTTCATGTTCGGCGGCTACGACTGACGGGATCCGACTGACATGACCGACACCCGCCCCGGCGACCCGTATCTCCTCGGAGCCACCTGGGACGGGCAGGGCACCGACTTCGCCGTTTACTCCTCGGCAGGGGCGTACGGCGGCGAAGTCACGCTCTGCCTCCTCGACGACAACGGCCGCGAGAGCCGCGTGCCGCTCGCCGTCGACTGCGACATCTGGCACACCCGTGTGCCGGGCGTCGGCCCCTGGCAGCGCTACGGCTTCCGCGCCTCGGGCCCGTACGACCCGGCCCGCGGCCTCCGCTTCGACGACCGCGACTTGCTGCTCGACCCGTACGCCAAGGCGCTGCGCCCCGTCGGTCCCAGGCGCCTGGAGTCGCTGGTCGCCGACACCGCCTTCGACTGGGGCGACGACCGGCCGCCGCGCCGGCCGTGGGCCGACACCGTGCTGTACGAGACCCACGTGAAGGGCATCAGCGCCACGCACCCCGATGTCCCGCCCGAGCTGCGTGGCACGTACGCGGGGCTGGCCCATCCGGCGATCACCGGCCACCTGCGTGAACTGGGGGTGACGGCTGTCGAGTTGATGCCGGTGCAGCAGTTCCTGTCCGAGCAATTTCTGCTCGACCGGGGACTCACCAACTACTGGGGTTACTCCACGATCGGCTTCTTCGCCCCGCACGCCGGCTACAGCGGGGCGCCCGACGGGGGCGGCCCCATCGCCGAGTTCAAGACGATGGTCGCCGCGCTGCATAAGGCGGGCATCGAGGTGATCCTCGATGTCGTCTACAACCACACGGCTGAGGGCCCCGCCGACGATCCCGCCCTCAGCTTCCGCGGCCTCGCCAACGAGGTGTACTACCGGCTCGACCCGGCGGACCCGTCCCGCTACCTCGACACGACAGGCACGCGCAACACGTTGAACGCCGGCCGCCCCGAGGTCCTGCGGCTGATCCTCGACTCCCTGCGCTACTGGGTCACCGAGATGCATGTGGACGGCTTCCGCTTCGACCTGGCGGCCACCCTCGCCCGCGAGAGCGGCCCGGTCGACCGTCTCTCCGCCTTCTTCCAGCTCCTCTACCAGGACCCGGTCCTGAACCGGGTCAAGCTGATCGCGGAGCCCTGGGACGTCGGCCGCCCCGACAGCTACCAGGTGGGCCGCTTCCCGGCCGGCTGGGCCGAGTGGAACGACCGCTACCGCGACACCGTCCGCGACTTCTGGCGCGGCGCGCCCGCGGTGGCCGACCTCGGCCGCCGTCTCACCGGCTCCACCGACCTCTACGCACCCGACCGGCGCGGCCCGGACGCCTCGGTCGACTTCGTCACCTGCCATGACGGCATGACCCTCACCGACCTGGTCTCGTACTCCCGCAAGCACAACGAGGCCAACGGCGAGAACAACCGCGACGGCACGGACAACGACCGCTCGTCCAGCTACGGCGCCGAGGGCCCCACCGACGACCCCGCCGTCACTGCCGTACGGGAACGCCAGCGCCGCAATCTGCTCGCGACGCTCCTGCTCTCGCAGGGCGTCACCATGCTCTACGGCGGCGACGAGCTCGGCCGCACCCAGCGCGGCAACAACAACGCCTACTGCCAGGACAACGAGATCGGCTGGTACGACTGGAGCGACGCCGACGCCTCCCTGGTCGCCTTCGTAGGACGGGTCGTCACGCTCCAACGCACCCATCCCGCACTCAGGCGCCGCACCTTCCTCACCGGCACGGGCAACCCCCTCGACATCGCCTGGTACGACCGCACCGGCGCCCCGATGGCCACGGAACGCTGGCAGGATCCGGCCACCCGCTTCCTCGGCTTCCTGCTCGCGGGCGACGCCGTGGACCCGCACGACGACGACCTCCTCGCCGTCCTCAACGCCGACGGACAACCCACCGAGTTCACCGTCCCCGGGCGCCCGGGCGCGGTCTACGAGCCCATGCTCGACACCACCACCCCAGACGGCACCCCCGCCTCCCCGTCCCCCCTCAAACCGGGCGACCGCTGGACCGTCCCCCCACGGACCCTGCTGGTGGCAACGGCCCCGGTGCCGGGCTCCGCCTGACAGCCACGACGCGCTCGACGGTTCATCGTGGTGACCGGGTGACCCGGTGACCTGGTGACGTGACCTGGTGACTCTGCCTGGCCGAGGCCGGGCTGACGGTACGGGTCGACACAGCACGACCGCCACGGAGACGAGGTCCGCCGCGGCCGGCGCAGTGTGGGACCCGTACCTGGTCGAACCGGCCGACCGGGTGCTGGGCTGGAGCCGTGCCAGGCTGGCCGCGCTCACCGCCCTGGCCGAGCCGGGCGAGCGCTCCCTGACCGGGGTCTGGATGGTGGAAGGAACCCATGAGTCACGGGTTCCCTGCGCCCTCCCGGGCCTTGACCCGCGACGCTGCGGAATCCTGGACACGGGTTAAGGCCCGGCGAACGACTCGCCGAACGGTTGGCCACTCCCGTGAGCGGGCCCACGCTACTGCGACTGATCCGCTCCATGGATCTCCCGGAAGTGCCTGAACTGACCCGTCCTCGGCGTCGACGGGTTCGCCTTCCGCCGTGGCCGGCGCTTCGGCGCCATCCTCATCGACATGGACAGCCACCGTCCCATCGATGTCCTGCCCGACCACACGGCCGAGACCTTCGCGAATTGGCTCCGCCGGCACCCCCACATCGGCACCGTCTGCCGGGACCGCGGCGGTGCCTTCGCCGAGGGCGCTGAACGCGGCCAGCCCGGAATCCCGCAGGTCGCAGACCGCTGGCACCTGCTCCACAACCTCACCACCGGCCTGGAGAAGACGGTCACCTGCCACCGCTCCTGCCTCAAGGTTCCTGAGCCCGAGCCCGAGGCAACTCCGGGCCCGGCCAGCACCCCGGGTGCGGAATCTGCCTACGAACGCAAGATCCGCGAACGGCACCACGCCGTCCAGACCCTGTTCCGGCAGGGCCTCACCATCAACGCGATCAGCCCCCGGCTTGGGCTCGACCGCAAAACGGTACGGCGATACGCGAGGGCCGCCACCGCCGAGTCGCTGATACGCGAGCGGCCCGGCCGCACCAGTGCCCTGACCCCGCACAAGCCTTACCTCGCGCGCCGGTGGGCCGAAGGATGCGACAACGCACAGACCCTGCTCGACGAGCTCACCACCCGCGGCTACCTCGGGGGCCGCAGAAGCGTACGGCGGTTCTTCAACACTCTGGCCAGGCACAACGGCCCACGATCCGTTCCCCCGCCACCACCTGCGGTCGCCGATGTCGTCCGGTGGATCATCGGCCGCCCGGAGAACCAGAGCGACCAGGCCCGCCAGGACCTCAAAGATGTCTCCGGACGCTGCCCGGAGATCGCCGAGGCCTGCCGCCTGGCCCGCGGCTTCGCCACCATCCTGCGCCGCCGCGACGGGCACCGGCTGGGAGACTGGCTCGCCCAGGCAGACGAGTCCCAGGTCAAGGAGATCCGCACCTTCGCCAACGGACTCCGCAAGGACCTCTCCGCCGTCACCGCCGGACTCACGCTCCCACTGAGCTCCGGCGCCGTCGAAGGCAACGTCACGAGAATCAAGCTCCTCAAGCGCCAGCACTACGGCCGCGCCGGGTTCGATCTCCTCCGCAGACGCATCCTCCTGGCCCACTGACCAACTCGTTTCACGGAAAGTGTCGAAGAGCCGTAGTTCTCCCCAGAGGGGAGGTTGTCATGGCCGCCGTCACCCGTTGTCGAGTTCGAAGAGGCGGACCTCGCTGGTCTTGGTCGGCACGGGGAGGACGGCATCGGTGTTGAAGGACAGGCCGGTCTCCTTGATGGCGTGGTTGACCTCCACCTGCCAGTCGGTCAGGTACTCCCGGCGCCCGCGCAGGACGGTGTCGGTGTAGGCGAGGATCGTGACGGTCACCGCGACGGCGTGCGGGCCGAACCCCGCTTGGACGGCCTTCGCTCCGGTGCCAGCCTTCGGGCGTGACGGTAGTTCGTTGCCGTCGGCCAGAGCCTTAGGCCCCGCCAGGGTGAGGTTCCAGCCTCGCCCGCGACTACGAAACCCTGCCCACCCGGTCCGAAGCCGTGATCCACCTCGCCATGGCCGACCTCATGGCCCGCCGCCTGACCGGCGAGAACACCATCTCCTGGCGCGACCTGAAGAAGCCCACCAAACAGTCCATCTCGGGATGAAACATCGGACAAAAGCGACCTCTGAGAGACCAGGGAGCCCGCCACCCGGAGCATCCGGGACGTCTGGGACGACGGCGCATGCGAGGAGAGACGCCTCTGCCGGTCGGCTGCTAGAACCTGCTTCGGCCACGCCCAGATGCTTCCTGACGTGCAATGACTCGTTCGGTGCCCGGCTGGAGGCGAAGCACCGCGCGGGAGGTTTCGGCACCGGGGTCAACGCAGCCTTCGGGGCCGGTGAACAGCACGTAGTTGACGCCGCCGTTGTGGGCGGAGCGGAAGGCGATGCCGTCCACGCTGAGTGGTGAGAGGCAGCGGAAGTACTCGGTCAGCACCTGGGTGGGGACGTACGCGAGGTGCTCGTGTCCGTCTCGAGTGACCGGGCGGCTCAGGTCTTCCGAGAAGGACCGCATGAATCCGACGGAACGGATCAAGGACCTTCGGTCGGGGTCGAACACACTGGGCGCGGCGGGTACGGTCGCCAAATCGACCACCGGGATCGGGCGGATCAGTTCGAATGCCGCGACGGCGGCGTAGGGCCGGGGGTCGTGGGCCGTTATCTCCGCGAGGACGGTGGCCACGTTCTCGGATCCATAGAACATCGAGACACCCACGGGGCTCATCCGGTTGGCGGTGGCCCGTGCGAGAGGGGTCGAGCCGATATCGGCTGCGGCATAGCCTGGCGGGGTCGGGTCCCGGCGCATCCGGCCGCGCCACACCTGTTGCCCGGCGGGCAGCGTGCGGACGAGGCCCAGCCGGTCGACGACCGCCGACACCTCGTCCAGCATGGCTACGGACGAGGGCGCACCGTGTCGGTCGGGACCGGCGAGCAGGGTGAACCGTCTGTGGTGGCCGACCTGCTGGCGGAAGAGACTCCACGGAGTGTGGACTGTGCCGGGCTGATGGTTCGGTGTTTCCCGCAGCTGCCACGACTCTGGCTCCGTCCATTGAAGCAGGGCGCGTGTCACGCGGGGCTCGACAGCTCCCTGGCAGATGTCCTCGACGGCGCGAGCAGTGCCGATGCCCCGACCGGTCACGCCTGTGGGCCGGTACTTCTCGCGGACGGCGCCGAGGACTCGGTGCACGAGGTGGTGGAGGCCGACGGCCACCGGTTCGCCACACAGCGAACGCGTGGTGCAGAACGAGCAGCGGGAGGCGGTCATCATGGCGCCGAGGTGGTGGCGCAAGTGTTTGTCGTCGATGTGGTTCATGCAGACCGCATCCGACGGCGGCAGGTCCTGCGACGACGTCACCCGTCCTCCCTACGTGGTCCGGCCGTGGGCTCGCTGTTTGACATGAAGCCGCTCGTGGAGAAGATCGAAGATCGTCTTTCGACGGGTGCTGAAGTGGATGCTCCAGCTGGGGTCTTCGGCCAGCTCACTCATCAGCGGCTCCCAGATCAGTTCGAAGCTCTCCGAGACGCTCATCCCGCCGCGCCCCGCCCCGAAGAGCGGGAAGCAGATGGAGGAGAGGGCGAGACCCTCCTCACGCTCTTGGCGAGCCAGGTCGAAGGTGTTGTGGACGGCCCTGGGGATGGACTGGGGGTCGACGGCGTAGTCGTTCGTGCCCGAAACCGGGGCTGCGATGGCCGCGTGGTAGATGCGCTGTACGTTCCGCCTCGAAAGCGCGCCTGCGGGAGTAGGAGCGACGGTTCCGCCCGGTACGGGAAGGCCGTAGCTGCCGTGGCTACGGAGCCAGGTCGCAAGGTGATCGCCGGCCACGTCTTCCAGGATCTGGCCCCCGCCGCTCTTTTCGGCAGCGGCCCGTCGCAGACTCCCGGAAGTCGATGGCTTGAAGAACTGTGACATCTGGAGATAGGTGTTCTCCGAGGACACCACGATGTCCACGTTCCTGAGCTGTTCCATCGGTCCGCCGTGAAGGTAGAACGGGACTGCACGCCCACCTGGTCCGCCTGTCGGCACGTCGATCGGGCCGGTCAGCTCCCGTTCCGTGAGGACGTCGCCGGCAAGGCGGGCCGGCCTGCGACGGTGCGGAATGTCAGCCTCGGACTGCGGCTCGGCGGGAAAGGGCTCCGCCAGGGCCCGGACGAGTTCCCGGCGCACCGCGTGGACGATCCGGCTGTCCGGCCCGCTCGGCTTGATGACCGAGAAGTGATCACCGGGCAGCACCCCCGTCTCGGGGAAGAACCCCGCGGCAGAGGAAGGGACCACCACGTTGTCGCTCTCGCCAGCGTAGGCCACGATCGGAATCGGACAGCTGTCGTGAGCGAGTTCCGGGGCCCGGACGATTCCGTCGATCACTCGCCGCTGGGTTTCGAGCACCGAGGTCTGAAGCGGCTTGAGCTCTCGCTCCTGGCTGTTCCTGGTCATCGGGATCAGCCCCCTGCGAGCCAACAAGAACAGGTCGGACCCGTTGTTCGGACAGGCGAACATCACCAGTCGCCGGATCTTGGCGAGTTCCCTCCCCCGGCCCGCCAGCAGCATCCGGGACAAGTACCGCTGAGCGACTAACCCGCCCTGACTGTGCGTAACGAGGGCGACCCTCTCATAGCCGGCCGTGAGGTCGCCGATGAATCCGCGCAGGCTTTCCGCGATCGTGTCGAGATCCGGCATCCGCCGTAGTGGGTTCCACGTCACGGGTCGCGTCGCGTACTCGAAGAAGAGGAAGTCGTACTCGTCGGACACCGCAGGGATCCCGGACATCTCCCGCTGTAGGGGCGTCCATGTGGTCGGCGACGAGAAGAGGCCATGTACGAAGACGACAGCAGCCTGACGCAAGTCTCCCCCTGAAACCGAGGCGCGGTGCGAGAACATTCGCACGCATCGTACGGAGATCTTCGGCCCCGCCGCAGGGAGTTCGCCCTTGCAGCGGCCGCCGCGGTAGGCGCTGCCGGGTGGCATCCGAGACGGTACGGGTCCGGTGTGCGGACGTACCCGTACCTTGCGGTGATCATTCCCGTACCGTTCGGGCGTGAGGGAAATCGGACAGCGGGCTGACCTGGTCGGCGGAGCAGCCGGCGCCGAACCCCAAGGGCAAGGACTGGGCGTGGTGGTCGGTCGGGCCCGGCAAGGCCGTCCAGCTGCCTCCAGCCCGCACCGGCCGGAGCCCACCCGGTGCACCTCTCCATCGTGTAGTGCGCGTCAGGGACGGCGGTGGTGCGCACCGCAACCATTGGGTGGGCGCACCACCGCACCGCACCACACCGGGGGTGTTATCACACACCCCCTTGACCACGCCCTGATCAGAAACCTTAAGGGGCTGTGTCAAGACATCTCAGGGGGCTATGAAGTCAAGCGGCCTGCTCGGTTGGGGGTGACAGGAGCGGTGCGAAGGCGTGCTGTTCGTCAAACTGCTGTCGGGTCTTGAGGCAGTGGTGGAGCTGGCCGAGGATGCGGTTCAGCAAGTGCCTTTGTGCGGCGGCATGCCAGTCGCCATGCTCGCGTCGGCGCCGGTAGTGCGCGTTCGCTCCCGGTGAGGCGGTGAGGGCGGCGAAGGCCCAGAGGAAGCCGGCATTGATGAGGCGATTGTTCTTGACGAACCGGCGGCCGACGAAGCGCTTCCTGCCGGAAGCCCGGGTGATGGGGGCGGATCCGGCGTACGACTTCAGCGCTCTGGCGTCGGCGAACCGGTCACGGTCGTCGCCCAGCTCTGCGAGCACGCGGGCGCCGAGCATGGGCCCCAGGCCGGGGAAGCTGAGCAGGATCTCGCTGTCGGCATGCTGGTGAGAGGCAGCTGTGGCCGCCTCAGCGAGATCGTCCGCGGCCTGGCAGGTGGCATCCAGCTGCTTGAGCAGGGCCAGGAGCTGGTGACCGAAGGCGCCCTCGACGCCCGGGAGCTGGTGGGCGTACTCGGCGCGGAAGACGTCCCGCAGCCGCTCGGCTTCCGCGTCGCAGCCGCGGAGGCGGCCACGGCGTTTGAGGGCAGCCCGCAGCTGGGCGAGGGTGAGCCTCGCGGCCTTGGCCGGAGTCGGCGCCAGAGCGAGGATGACACGGGCGTCAGCCCTGGTCAGACCGCCTTGCTTGCTCTGGAAGGCCAGCAGAGCAGCAGCGTAATACTCGCGCAGGAGTGAGCGGACCTGGTTGGCGACCTGCTGCCGAGTCCAGACGGCATCCTGCTGTGCTCGGGCCAGGACAGTGATGGCCTGGGCGAGTTCGGAGTCGGCCGGCAGGGGCCGGTGGGCGTGCATGTCGGTGCGCAGGATGTTCGCCAGGACCAGGGCGTCGCCCGGGTCGGACTTCTTTCGGCTGACGCCGTGGCGGTCGCGGTAGCGTGCGGCGGCGAGCGGGTTGATCGCGAAGACCCGACGGCTGCCGGTGCGCAGGCTCGCGACCAGGAGGCCGTGGCTGGTTTCGATGGCCACCGGTATCGGATCGTCTGGGCTGTCGCCGTGCTCGGCCAAGAGGTCCAGGAGGTTGTGGTAGCCGGCCACGTCGTCGGTGATACGGGCTTTGGCGAGCAGGGTGTCGGCTTCGTCGACGAGGGCGACGTCGTGATGACGCTCTGCCCAGTCGATGCCGCAGAACACGGTCAAGCTGTCCTCCCAGATCCGTCCGTTTATGCAGGTCACGAGCACATGCGCGTCGCGCGGCGCCCCAATCCAAGGACTCGTTGGTCCGCCATCTCAGTAGCCGTTCGCGACACCAGCGAACTCCAGGGGCTCGATCCTTCGGCAGAGCTCGCGGGCTCGCGGATGAACAAGAGGTCGACCCTGGAGAGGGCTCGCGCCGTGACGATTAACGTCCGGCCTGGCTCCGCGAGTTTCGCGGTGACCACGGAGGCGCCGGGCTGCGCCGCTCTTGACAGAGGCCTCAAGGGCCTGGGGAAACGGAGGCATCAGCCCGGCGCCCGCGTCATCGCCGCGGACCCCGCAGCGGACAGCGATGCCGCTCTTTGAGGAGGCCTTGACGGCCAGGGGGGATCCAGGCATTCGCTGTCCTATGCGAGCAGGGGTGGTAGGTTGCCCTCCCCGATGAACTTCGTGCAAGCGGATCGTTGAGGGGCATCGGCGATTACCGCTTGCAAGTCCGGGAACGCGAAGCTGTCTTGGTGTCCCGCTGGTCCACAAAGTGACCCGATAGAACCGCCTCAGGCGAGCCCGACTCAGAAGCGGTTCGACCCGTTGTCGATACTGACTGGGTGTCGGCGTCCAGGTGTGTTGGCTCGGTGGCCCTGCAGCCACCACGGCCCCCCAGGGCCATGTCGGAGCCCGAGCAGTTTCGGTGTGGTGCCCAGCCGCGAAAGGTCTGGTCAACCTGGGAGTCCGGCCGTTGCCCGCCCAAGCCTACGTTGCGGAAGTAGCGGTACCGGTCGAGTGCGAGGTGCCGGATATCCATTCGGCGTCCTCGGCCTGGCCGCCCCCAGCAGCAATTTCCTGTCCGGAGACACCGTGGCTGGAACCCACACCCTCGCTGATCACACCGGCTGGGGCCGATCGGTGGCGTTCAGACCCGACGACGGCACAACTTGGTCTCGGGCGGCGCGGACAGCACGGTGCGGTTGTGGGGCGCCGCCGGCTCTCCGGCCGCATCGAGGTCTGCCGCCACCAATTTGTCGTGCCGATGTAGACGCTCAGGCGGCTTGTCTGAAGTTGGGCCACCCTTTCGCGTCGTTCATGAGTGTCCGGTCGACACGTGCACCTGCAGCTTCGATTCGGGCCTCTTGCCCGAGCCATGTGAGATTTCAAGCTGCGTGCCGCCGGTGGGCTCAGTCCGCAAGACGGTGCCCGCAGCTGCCGGACCAGGTTTCTGCACGATGTTGTAGTCGCCCAAAGTGAAGCCTGCCTGTTCCAGCGCTGCCACAGCCTCGCTCATGTTCATTCCCGCGACTTGGGGGACGGTCACCGTCTGTTTCGTTTCCTGCAAAGGCGACTCGAAGGTCAGGAACTTGAAGAACCCGAATCCGACCGCGGCAAACACCATCATGATGAAGGCGATCACCACTGCCCCGAAGGCCCAGTACACGCGGCGGGCCTTGCCTGAGAGACCAGAGGCACTGGTTTCCGCTTTGAGTTCTGAGCTCGTGGAGTGGTTGAAGAGTACCTTCGTCTCGAAGGAGTTGCCTGGGCCGCGTTGGCGGCATCTGTCGAGATCTACCTCGACGACGTCGTCCCTTCTGGGGACGCCACCCAGGATTCTGGTTCCCGAGAGGTGGACCGACTCGCTTCCGCCGTCGGGAAGCGTCAATGTCAACGTGAGTACGGTGAGCGCGTTGATCTGGCCAAGATAGTTCTCTCGCCTCGACGCCACCTGCCGCACAGTCCCGACCAGCCCGTTCCGGTACACCGGCTGGACGCTTGGTCCCGCTCCTGCCGGCTGCCTCGACGGATTCGAAGTCCCGGTCGTCGGGGAATCGGATCGCCGGAGGGCGGCCAGACGCCGCTCGGCGGTCGAGTGCCATTGTGAAGACGGAGGAGTGATACGTAGACAGTGCCGATAGTTCGCCTCAGCGCCCGCAGTGCTGCCTCGCAGTTCCTCGACCCGTCCGAGATACACAAGGACTTCCGGCCTCAGGGCGGGATCTGGGTAAGCCCGAAGAAGGTGGGGCTCCGCGCGGTCCGGTAACCCAGCAGCTGCATGGACTGCTCCCAAGCCCACATGCGCTTGCAGGCCCAACTCCGGGTGATCGAGAAGCGTCGCGTAAAGTCGGGCAGCTGCTCGGAGGGAGCCCTGGTCCCGGAGCGTATGTGCTTGGCGGAGGGTTTCTGCGTCGCTCACGCGGGTGCCTATTCTTCGGAGAACGGATCCGACGGGTAGGACTGCTGTGCTGTGCCGTCGTCAGCGACGTCATCCTTGGACGTGGCTACGACCGTCTTGCCAGGGGAATCCTCGGTCGGCCCTGGGGAGGCGGAGTACGTGTCACACGGCCCGCACTCATCTGTCGTGTACTCCGGAAGGTAGTCGAAGGAACCGAAGTCGCCGTCGGCGAGATACTCATCGGCCAGCCGCCGGGTATCCAATTGCACGGGCAGACAGTCGAATTCCGCCGCTTCGTCCGGCAGCGGGGTGGCGAATGGGTCACCGTCCTGTGTAGCGGTCTGGTGCGAGATCGTCCCCGATGTGACCGCTTGCGTCGGGTTCTCGGGCGTCGTCTGCACCTGCAGCTCATGTGCCTCCTCCACGAGCTCCGGAAGGTGACTGACGTCGTAGTGCGCGGTGGAAGGGTCCGTGTGCCATGTGTCCTCGGAAGAGGCCTGGTTCTTTGGGTGGACGATGCCCGTTTGTGGGTGATGCGGAGGCTGAGCCGGGTGAAGAATGAGAGCTCCAGGGTCGTCCACGTGACCCGCCAGGGGGTCGACCGATGAAATCGGCGTGATGGGGTACGGAGGCTTCCCTTGGCCAGGTTCGAAGATCACGACCGGCCGTATCCCGTCGGGCACCAGGTAGTTGGAGTCCGGCCCGACAGCGGAGCCTCGACCGGGCCCTTCACCCCGTCCGTGCTCCTCCCGAGAGCCACCGCCACCATGACCATGGGCCTGGCCGCTGTGCCACCGCGAAGCTCCGTGGGGAGAGTCTCCCCCACGTGGGTGGGAATAGGTCAGATGGGCGGCATGCCAATTGCCCTGGGCGTCCTGGAACCGGAAGTCCCTGGGCGGCTCCAGCTCTCCGGGCCATTCCGCCTGCGGCCGGCTCGGCCCCAACAAGTTGTCGACCGCCCGCACATGACCATCTGCATCCAAATGCAGCCACGCGCGATGCCAGCCACCGCGACTGAGCCAAGCGACTGCCAGCCTCCCACCCTTGAGCACGGCGACCATGATTCCCCGATCCTGCGACAAACGACCTGCACCGCAGCATTTTCCAGCCATCACGCCCCTCAAACCCAAGAGGGCGGAGGGGTACGAATAGGGCCGCCTTGCTGCCGTCGGCGATGCCGTGGATCGTCTGGGCGGTATCGCCGTTCATCCGCAGTTCCTCGCGGGTCGCATCCGGTATCGGGTAGTTGGCCCAGGCCCGATCGGATTCGATCTCTTCTTGCAGGGTGTCTCATGAGACAGATGGCCCCGCCGTTGGCCCAGGTCAGCGGCTGGTGCTTCGCAGCGCCAGACGGCTTGCTGCTGCAAGGCTGTGAGACAGGGCCGAGCAGCTGGACCAATCCCCTCGCGGAACATCCACAGCCCGAAGCAGTCGTCTTCCTCGTCGTGGAGCATGACCTGCACGCACTCCGGGCTGTTCCACGGCAGTGCCTCCAGGTCCTTGAGGATCCCGGTGCGCTGGCCCTCCCGGAAGAACTCCAGGCACCACCCGCCGACGAACCAGTCGGGTATCGGCTCGAACCGGCCGCGCCATTTACGCGACTCGTCGTCCCGCGTCAGCGGCTCCATCACCTCGTCCTCGTACCGGGCCAGCACGAGGACCTGTGCCATTCTGCTCATGGCCGTATGTGACCGGACAAGGTCCCTGCGGGCAAGCCGATTCCCCGGAGGTATCCGCTGGAAGGCTTCGGGTCGCCCAAGTGCATCCGGGTGGCGGCCGCATGGAGGCTGCCGCCCGACGCCGGGCGGAGTGGGCAGGGGGCTGGCCGGTGCCAGATCTGGTAGGCGCTCAGGGAGCGAGAGATTTGTCGCTCAGTGGCGATGGCTCGGCAGGGCCGACTCCGGCGGAGGAGCCTGCGGCGAAGGACGTTCAGATCGAGTTGCCCCAGCCGAACGTGGCGATGTAGGCCCGGCGGACGGCGTCCCAGCCACGGCCGCTACCGATGTGAATCACCGCCAGTGCAAGAAGGAACCAGGTCGTGAAGGCGCCAGCAATGATCAAGGTCCACCGAGGGCCGGAGAAACTGGCGACGACGATCAAGGCGATGACGGTCACGCCCAAGCCCATGTGGGCGGCGGGCAGGTCTGACCGCAGGGCCTCGCGCAGAGCACCGCGTTCCTCCTGCATGTCCCGGGTGTACCGAGCACGAGCTGCGCTTTCGACGTTCTCCCGCTCAGAGCTGTGCTCCATGGCTGGCCCCCTGTAGATCTCCGGCTGAGGCTGCAACCCGAGCAGCCCGTTGACCGCCATCATCGGTTGTTCGTCGCGGCTTCATCGCCAAGAAGACATATCGTGAAGCGCAGTTCCGGACGCCATTCAGAGCGCTTGGCGGTTGAGGAGTGGGCTTTGCTGGGGCTCGACCCCAGCAGTCTTAAGGGCGTTTACACCGAGCTGGCTCCATGTGTGGCTTTCTCGCTCTGAGCTGGCTCCACAAAATCGGCTTGCCCTGGTACCAGTTGGTTGATGATTCAACTCCGGCTCGAACCGTCTCCGCCTCTACTGACCTTGAAGTCGTCTTGCCGCAGATGCTGACGGTCAGTCATCGTTGAGGTATGTCGGGTGTATGAGGTATCCGCAGGGTGGGGGTCTGACCGCGGAGAGGCAAGCGTTCCGCGAGCGGATCCGGATGGAAGCAGCGGTGATGCTCGCCGCCGGGCGGAGCAGCACGGACATCGCGAAAGAGTTACGGGTCAGCGTCCGGTCGGTCCAGCGGTGGCGGCGGGCATGGAGGGCGGCCGGCCCAGGCGGGGTCCGATCCCGCGGCCCGGCGTCCAGACCCAAGCTGAGCGACGCGCTGTTCGCGGTGCTCGAGGAGGAGCTGGCCAAGGGCCCGGTCTTGCATGGATGGCCGGACCAGCGATGGACGCTGGCGAGGATAGAGACCCTGATCGGCCGCAGGTTCCACAAGTCGATGACGCTGTCGGGGATTTCGCAGATGCTGCGCAGACACGGCTGGAGTCATCAGGTTCCCTCCCGTCGTGCCCTCGAGCGTGACGAGGTCGCGGTGGCCGGTTGGGTGAAGGAGGTGTGGCCGCGGGTGGAAAGATAGCGGAGGCGCTCGGGGCCTGGATCGTCTTCGAGGACGAAGCCGGATTCTCGATGACGCCGCCGACCTCCCGCGCCTGGAGCCGGCGCGGCACCACACCGGTCATCCGGGTCCGTGGCCGTTCCCAGCGCCGCTTCTCCATCGCCGCCCTGTGCTGCTACAAACCCGGGACGCGCTCCCGCCTGATCTACCGGCCCAAACGACACACTGACCACAAGGCCGGGGGCCGCAAGAGCTTCGCCTGGACCGAGTACCGCGACCTGCTCATCGCCGCCCACCAGCAGCTGGGGGCACCCGTCGTCCTGGTCTGGGACAACTTGAACGTCCACAAGGACCGCCGTATGCGGGCCTTCATCGACGCACACGACTGGCTCACGGCCTACCACCTGCCGTCTTACGCACCCGACCTCAACCCCGTGGAAGGCATCTGGTCAATCCTCCGCCGCAGCACGCGCACCCCTGAAGCCACGCTCAACGAACCGGACGCGGGACCCCGAGCGGTGGTCGCACGGCTGTCGAGTACGCGCTCAACCAGACCGCGGAACCGAGGACCACACGCCGAACCACTGCTCGGCGCCGAACTCCTCGAACCGCTCCAGCTCAGTGAACCCCAGCTTCACCGCGACACCTACCGAGCGGTCGTTGGCCACCTGAGTGCAGAGAACCACCGGCTCGCCGGGAAACGCGTCGGCGAACCAGCCGAGCGCCGCCGAGCACGCCTCAAAGGCGTACCCACGTCCCCACTCCTCGGGCAGGAGCATGTAGCTGAGCTCGGCCTCCCCGGCATCAGGACGGACGTGCCCCGGACGCTCCGCGTCCCGCCGGTCGAGCGTGACGATGCCGATCATCGCCCCGTCGTGATCGACCACGAACACGCCGGCGCGCCGCCCGGGTACTTCAGGCACTGCACTCTCAACCTCAGCACGTGGCCGGGGGCCACCGAGGTACGTCCGCACCTCCGACGAGGCGAACAGGTCAATGAACGCCGCACGGTCCCGGGCCACCGACTCGCGGAGCACGAGCCGCTCGGTCCGCAACGAAGCGGGCGGCCACACAACGGGTCCAAGCTCAGCCATGACAGGCAACCTACAGACTCTCCCCATGGCGGGAGCATCAGGCCCCGACATCACGCCTTCAACCTCAGTAGTACGGTCACCAGCTCCGACTCCCCGGTTGCCTCAGCGGATGCGAGGAGGACCGCTCGGATGTCGTGGTCGAAGCCGTCGATGCGCTCGCTGTCGTACTCCCAGTGCTCAAGCCGGAAGACACGGTCCGTGTCGCTGGGCACCCAACCTTGCTTGCGCGCCTCGGAATCACGTGGGGTCTGCCTGGGCGTGATGTCTACGAACGCCCGGCGGTCAACCCTCGTTGCTGGGACTTCCGCCACCAGTCTTCTGCCGAGGCGGAGGGCGGTCAGCTTGTCTGTGGGCCAGTTCGAGGTGTTGGTCACGAAGCCCTATCTTTGTTTGTCCTCCCCCGGGTCTCTGAGGATTTTCTTCTGGACGATCCTGCGGGTCATGAGGGTGATGGCAGCCCAGGTGATCAGGGCCTCTGAGTGCTGGACGAGTCGTTCGTAGTCGCGGGCATGGCGGCGGGCGTGCATGAGCCAGGCCAGCGTGCGTTCGACGACCCAGCGGCGGGGCAGGACGACGAAGCCGGTGGCGTCCTTGGGCCGGCTGACCGTCTTGATCGTGAGCCGTACGTGCTGCTTGGCCCAGGTGACGAGCTGGCCGGCGTAGGCGGAGTCTGCTCAGACGATGGTGATCTCGGGGTGCATGAGCCGGAGGCGGAAGAGGACTTCCTTGGCGGCGTCGCGGTCGGTCATGTCGGCGGGCGTAACCATGACCAGCAGCGGGAGACCGCGCGGGTCCACGACGATGTGCCGTTTGCGGCCATTGATCTTCTTCGCCGCTGAAGCCGCGAGAGTCTCTGCCGACGGTCTCTGCGGCCTTCACGCTCTGAGAATCGATCACGGTGGCGACGGCCCTGGAGGCTTTGCCCATCTCGCGGCGGATGCGTCCGCGCAGGTGGTCGCGGATCTGGCCGACGACGCCGGCCGCGGTCCAGCGCGCCATGAATCCCCAGACCGTGCGCCACGGCCTTCTGTGGAATCCGACCTGTCAAGTGGCGTCGAAGGTCCCCCTGGTCGATATACGCTGGCTCGCTGGGTCGAATGCCGGGAGACTCCTGTGCTGTGAACATGGGGATCTCTGGTTTCGAGCCGTCCTTCCTGATCGGAATCGACGCGATTCGGCAGGTGCACGGAACACGCCTGGCGACGCTCGCCGGTAGGCGCCTGACGGGGTTCGCGCTGGTGCGGTTCGCCGAAGACGGGGACTGGTTCGCCGACTGCCCGGTGGTGCTTGACTTCGACGGTATCCAGGTGGAGGTCTGCCACTGGAAGTTCGACGAGCTCTCGATCAGCTGGGACACGATCGACACGGCGGCGACCATCAGGGGGTGGGAGTCGTCGGAGTTCACGCCCCGGTGGTCTCACAGCGATGAAGGCCTCGAACCGTTCGTCGGCCATGAACTGCGGGAGGTCACGCTTCTCGAATGGCGGCCGGCAGAGCGTGACCTGGCGGCAGGAACCGTGGCAGTGGAGTTCGTCTTCGCCAGCGGCCGCCTGCGGATCGTCAACGGCCTTGATGAGAATGCCATCGAGGTCGGTGCAGCCCACTCGGACTATGTCCGACACGAGCTGGGCCGCTGAGCACTACTGCTCGGCCGGCTTCCGGTTGATCTCGATGATCGGCAGCACCGTGGCCTGGGCTGGGATGCCGATCTGCCGGGGAGTTGGCCCGGCCGGCGTGGGGATGTCAGTAAGTCGCTCCAGTAGCTGGTCGAGGGCTGCCTGGCCGTCGTCGACCGCGGCGCGTTCGTCGTCGGTCAGGGGGATGGCGGCCAGCATCTTCTGTAAGTTCTCCTTGGCCTCCAGGAGCTGGCCCTTGCTGAAGGCCTTGGGGGTGTAGAAGTCGCAGCCTGCGCAGGCCATGCGGTGCTGGCACTGCTCAAAGAAGGTGTAGGTGCACCAGCCGTGGCCGAGGTCGTAGTACTGCCAGGGGGCGCCGTTCGAGGCGGCGCCGGAGGCGACGGCGTCGCGGTCGACAAGGACTTCGACTGTGCGAACGTGCGGAACAGCCGAGCGCCTGGCTGGCCGCCCAGGAACAGGGCCACGTCGGTGAGGTGGGCGGTGAGAGCGTCCGTGCGGCGTGCGTGGCGACGGGTCAGGGCCGGTATCTGCTCGGCAAACGTCCGACGGGCACAGTCCTCATTCCCGCACACGAGTCGCCGCGCTCGCAGTTCGACTCGTACGCGCCGGCCAGCGACCGGACGATCCGCCAGAGTCCGCTGGTAGTACCAGTGCACTCTCGAAGATCTCTGCCCGCATCCGGAACAGGTCGCCGACGCTGCCCGTGATCGCACGGCAACCCGGGCCTCCGTATCCGTCAGCACCAGCCGGTCAACCTCCACGCCACACCAGGCAGTAGAAGGTCCGCAACCTGAACCCCACCCATCACGCCCGATAGCTGCCAAACTACCCCCAAACTAGCGACAGAGCCCAAGATCTGTGCCAGAACCCCGTTCTCGCGTACAAAGCCAACTGGCCGCATCACATGGCGAGATCCTGCGCCTGCAACGCGTGATCCAGTCACATAGCGCGAGGTCGTGACAACACTCGCCTGGGTCCAGGTCTCACGATTCAGAACGCAGTCCCAGAACACTGTGCTGCACCACACCCGAGGGAAGATCGCTCTTCCCCGAAGCCCGAGCAGTCAGCTCCACGAGTCCGGCCCGGAGGTCGGCGGCTGGCTCACCAAGGACAATCGCGCTGATGATCAGCTCGATCATCAGGCGGTCGTACTCGTCGCCCATGCTCCGATAGCGCTCTCCATCGGCCTCCACTACGGCAGAGGAGATCCTCCTCCCACCACCAGCCACGGGGGCGAAGGACGCCTCATAGACGCCGAGACCGGTCCAACTCCGGTGCATGAAAACGACATCGGCTTCGACGAAGATGTTCCACTTCTCATCCATGTCCCTGGCTCGGTATCCGCGCTGGATCCGGTCCCAGTCCTCGTCAGTCCAAACACGATCGGGCACCTGGGGCATCGGCTTGGGCGCGCTAATCGGCTGGAGGCGCCGGAACGACTCTCGGGTGAGCGGGGCATCGGCAGTCATAAGGTGATCCTACTGATGCACCAATCCGACAGGATAACGGATTACCTCAAACAGCAAGCACCCTGGGTAGAGGGCGAACCGCAGCGACCTTCCGGACACGTCCGCAGCGTCGTAAACAGCGACTTTGCAAGACTTCTTCACCACTACCCCAGATAACTCGATGACTTCGACTTCGCGGCCCAGCCCGGCGTCGATGAGAAACTCATCCGTGACCTGGCCACCCTCCGCTTCTTCGACGACGCCACCAACATCCTGTTCGTCGGGCCGCCCGGCGTCGGCAAGACGATGCTGTCGGTCGTACTCGGACGAGCCGCGGTCGAAGCCGGGCACCGCGTCTACTTCACCACCGCCGCGAACTCGGCCCGCTGCCACAAAGCCGCTCTCGAGGGCCGGTGGAAGTCCTGCATGAAACTTCTTCGCCGACCCGAAACTCCTGGTCCTCGACCTATGCCGAGACCGCGACTATGCCAAGTGGGTCGTGAGCGTTCTTGGTTGTGGGCTGTGTCGACCCCGCTCTCTTCGACATAGTCATCGGAGAGGGACCCGGGCTCAGTCAGGCCCACAGGGACGACCCGGCGGCCGGCCGCCGTGATGTTCCGTTTCCAGCGACCCGCCATCGACCGTGTGGCATAGCCGCTTCTGCCGACGGACCGGGGCACTTGACGCCTGCCGTCACTGCTCGGAGCCGTCCGCAAGGCCAAACGTCGGGTGTGTCAGAGCCGTCTCGTGGTGAACAGGGTGGTCCCATACGCGGCGTCCACAGCCTGCCGCTCGGTCTCGGTGAACCCGACCTTGGCCAATACGCGGCGAGAAGCGGTGTTCCAGTCCCAGACCGTGGCCCATAGACGTTCGTACCCAGATGATCTCGCCCAGTCCAGAACCGCCAACGATGCCTCGGTCGCGTATCCCTGACGCCAAACTCGGCGGAGCAGCTCGAACGCCAGTTCCGGCTCCCCTTCCGCTCCTCGTCCGCTGTCCACCAGCCCGCAGTAGCCAATGACGTCGCGAGAGGCCTTCCGCTCGACAGCCAGCAATCCGGTCGACCATAGCTGGTTGGTGCGGATCGACTCCTCGAGTTCCGCGACCGTGGGGTGTCCGTCCGCGTCAATTCGGCGGTGCGGCGGCACTCGTGGATCACGTTCGGTCCAGAGCTCACGCTGGACGACAGCCTCGGCTACCCGCCAAGGTCTCAGCAGCAGGCGACTCGTCTCGAGTACAACTTCGCTGCCCGCAGTCGCGTCATCTGCCATGATGGCAACCCTCTCACGGGCGAGCGCACTGCCGTGCCGCAGGGTCCGCTCGATCCTGCCGACCGTAGACGCTCGATGTGCGGAACCACCGAAATCAATCGCTGAGCGTCGTCCTGGACCTGTGCACCTTTTTCGTCGGCTCTGTCGCTGATCTTGTGATGCTGGGCGGTTGAGCTGGGCAGCATCCGGGCGTGCGGTTCTGGGGGTTTGGTGCGGTTGTTTCCGCATCTGTCCGGTTTGGTGGTGGAGTCGATCTCGCGGGACGCAGGTGTGGTCACGTTTCGTACGCGGGCCCGGGCCGACGCAGGGAGATGCCCGCGCTGCAGGTCGCTGTCGTGGCGGGTACACGGCCGGTACGAACGCCGTCTGGCGGACGCCGCCGTCGGAACCACGCCGGTGGTCATCGGACTGATGGTCTGCAGGTTCAAGTGCCTCAGCCCCGGATGCCCGACGGTGACCTTCGCGGAACAGATACCGGGCCTGACGAGTCCGCATGCCCGGCACACCCCCATCCTGCGCAAGCTGTTGACGCGGGTCGCCGAGGCCCTGGCCGGCAGGGCCGGCGCCCGGCTCGCCCGACGGATGGGGATGCCAGTCGCGAAGGAAACCCTGCGACGTCTTCTGCGCGCTTCCGACCTTGAGGAACCCGGGGCGGTGCGGGTTCTGGGGGTGGACGAGTTGGCCCTGCTCAAGGGCCACAACTACGCGACGCTGCTGGTCGACCTCGAAGCCCGCTGCCCCATCGACGTCCTGCCCGGACGGGAGGCCGAAACCGTCGCCCGCTGGCTCGCAGGCCACCCGGAGGTGGAGATCGTCTGCCGTGACCGGGCCTCCGCCTATGCCGAAGCAGCCAGAGCGGCTGCACCCCAGGCCGTCCAGATCGCAGACGTGTGGCACTTGTGGAACAACCTCGTCAAAGCCGTCGAGAGGACTCTCACCAGCCACTACGCCTGCATCCGAGCCGGCCACGAAGCCACCAGACAACCTGACTAGGAGGTGGCGGTGGCGCCGCCGGACGGGACACTCGACGTCAACGGGCGCCCGCGGGGGATCGTCGGCCGGATCCGTGAACGGCACCGCCGCGTCCACGAACTCCTCGCCCAGGGCCGATCACGACGAGGGATCAGCCGGGACCTCGACCTGGACTACTACGCCGTCCGTCGATACGCCCGAACCTGGATGTCGACCAGTTGCTGGTCAAGGTCACCCAGCGGCGGACCCTGCTGGATGACCACAAGCCATACCTCTACGAACGCTTCACCCAGGGCTGCCGAAACGCCAGTCAGCTCTTCCGAGAAGTCCGCGACCAGGGATTTCGCGGCGACCGCGCCGTCGTCAACCGCTACATTCGCCAGCTTAAGCAAGGCATCGAGACCGCTCCTCCACCGCTGGCGCCGCCTAAACCGCGACGGGCACTTCGCTGGGTGATGACGCACCCCGACCGGCTGCGGCCACACGGAGTCATCGGCCTCAAGGCGGTCCGGGCTGCCTGCACCGAACTCGACACGGCCGTCGAGCACGTCCGCACCTTCGCCACCCTCATGCACGAACAACGAGGAGGGGACGTCCTGGACTGGATCGAACGGTCCAAGCCAGCGACCTGCCCTCGTTGCAGCAGTTCGTCCGCTGGCTCCTCCACGACCAGGACGCCGTCGTCGCCGGCCTCTCCTCAACCTGGAGCTCGGGACAGGTCGAGGGCCAGGTCACCAGAGTCAAGCTGATCAAGCGAGCCGGATACGGCCGAGCCAAACTCGACCTCCTCCGAACCCGGATCCTCCTCAGAACCTGACCACAGCACCGTCACAAGATCAGCGACAGAGTCCCTCAATGAGTACGCGGACAGGCCGAGGGCCAGCAGGAACAGGCCGCCCGGCAGGGCCCGCATGGTGGTCGCCAGGAGCGGCCGTTCCGGTGGCAGCAGCTCGGTGGTGATCAGGTAGGTGCTGCCCCAGATGGCCGGAGCCAGGTCGGTCAGGGCCGCCGTGGGTCCGCTCTGTCTGCTCTTCACCTTGCCTCAAATCCCTTGGGAATTACGGTGGTTCCCGACGTCCGTCCGGCTGGCTTAGTCGAAGATCGGGTCACGGTCACAGCCGCGCTTCAGCTCGAAGAAGCCGTCGGTGCTCGCCACGGCGAGCGCGACGTCCCAGAGCGTTCCGGCAGCCTCGCCACGGGGGGGGCGGGGGCGAGCACGGGGCCGAAGAACGCCAGCGGCTGACCGTCGGGGCCGGGCACGTGGATCACGGGGGTGCCGACCTCGGAACCGACCGGGTCCATCCCCTCGTGGTGCTCGGCCCGCAGCGGCTCGTCCCAGGAGGTGTCCTCCGCGGCCTCCGCGTTCGGTCAAGCCGGAGTCGAGCAGTGCGCGCGCGTCCTGAGGGGCCGTCGCGGGCGCTTCGCCGGGAGTGTCGACCGCATCCGCGTCGCCGTGGCCTGCCAGGGACGCCGCATTCCGGCTCGCCCTCGGTCAAGAGATCGGGTGCCTGGCGAACGATCCGCCCAGTCTGCAGCGCCGACGACGTGGCGGGGTCGGCAAGCTGCGTCAGAAGCGGAATACACCCAGCTCGCGCACCGTGTCGGCCAGGGCGCGGATGAGGTCGTTCTCGGCTTCGGTCCGCCAGACCAGAGCGAAGGTCAGGGTTGCCATCTCGGGGACGGGAAGGAATCGGATGTTCGACATGCCCCAGTATCTGGTGACATGGCCGGGGAAGGTGTGGATGATGTCGCCCATGCCGACGTGGCTGATCAGCTGATCGGCGTTGTCCGAGGCCGCGGCCGTGATGCGTTCGAGCGTCCGGCCTCGTGGGGTGTGGAAGGGCAGGTAGCTGTCCTCCCAGTAGTCCGGCAGGCCGAGGGCGGTGGCGTGTGGGAATTCGGCGAGCAGCTCCAGTGGGACGGAGTCCCGTGCCGCGAGCCGGTGGTCGGAGGCCACGGCAAGGACTCGCGGGTCGGTGCACAGGGCCGGCCCGACGGTGAAGTCCGGCTCTTCCACTGGCAGCCAGGCGACCAGGACGTCCATGGCACCACTGCGGAGCTGGCCGAACGGGTCGGTGAAGGTTGCCTGGCGGATCTGGAGGCCCCATTGCGGGTGGCGCGCGCGGAACGCCTTCCAGTAGGGGTGCAGATCGGCGACGTTGAAGGGCATGAGGCTGACGCGGAGCTGTGCGGTGATGCCGCGGGCGGCCAGCTGGGCGCGCTCAGGGATGCGTGCAGGCCCGTGTAGACCGGTTGCAGGTCGTCGCGGAACTGCCGGCCGACCTCGGTCAGGCTGACTGAGCGGCTGGTGCGGGCGAACAGCTCTGCGCCGATGCGCCGCTCCTGCTTCTTGATGGCCTGGCTGACGCGGGCCTGGGAGACGTGCAGCCGCTGTGCGGCCCGTCCGAAATGAAGCTCTTCCGCCAGTACGAGGAAGATCTCGATGTCCCGCAGCTCCACCGGCCCACGCCCCCCATGTCGATCGATAACCCAGCGGTAATCGAACCGTGTGAAAATGTGGCTTGATCCTATGCACGGATCGCAAGATCGTTTGAGGCATGCATGCACGCATGAAGAACCATGAAGAACGCCGCATCCGTCCGGCCCGATGAGCGACGCCCTCGACCTGACCGTGATGTACGCGATGCATGGCGCCCTGCGCCGGGACCTGGCCCAGCTCGACCGGGTCACCACCGCCGCGGACCGTGACCCTGTGCGCGTACTGACCACCGCTGCCGGATGGACACTGTTCAAGCAGGCCCTCCGCGAGCACCACGCGGCCGAGGACGACGCGCTGTGGCCGTCGCTGCGGCTGAATCTGGCCGGCCGTCCGAAGGACCTGGGCCGGTTGGAGGTGATGGAAGCCGAGCACGCCGTCATCGCTGCGGTGATCCAGGCCATCGACGAGCTGCTGACCGAGCCCGGAGCCGACCCGCTGCGGCTGGGCCAGCTCACCGACGCACTGATCCGCGGCCTGGCCGGACACCTCCGGCATGAGGAGGACATGGCCTTCCCGCTGATCCGGCGGACGCTGACCGCCGAGCAGTGGGCCCATTTCAGCCAGGTCCACGCCCGGCACATCGGCAAGAACGCGCCAGTTCTGCTGCCGTGGCTCCTGGACGGTGCCGACAAGCCGACCGCGACGAGGCTCCTCGCCCAGCTGCCCGCGCCCGCGTACGCCGCCTGCACCGCCCAATGGATCCCGGCCTACGCCGCTCTCGACCGCTGGAGTCCAGGCACCACGGCCTAACGCGCCTTCACCGCCCGCCCCCTGGTCCATCGCCCGACCGCCTTCACCTTCGACCACGAAAGCCATCACCGTGTCCCCATCTGCACACGTCACTCCGCTCCAGCGCGTCTCGGACACCGAGGCCGCCGCATGGCACCAGATCGTCGCCGCTTCGACGGCCCACGACCTGCCGGGAGTACCGGCCCCCGACCCCGGACGCATCCACGCCCAGCTCACCCAGCCCGCCCTCGGCAGCCGTCGGCTGACCTGGCTCGCCACCGCGGCGGACGGCGCCCCCGTCGGAGTCGCCGGCCTGCGGCTGTTCACCTCACCTGGCCAGCAGCACCTGGCCGAACTGGAACTCCACGTCGATCCCGCACACCGGCGCCTGGGAACCGGCTCCCTCCTGCTGTCGGCGGTCGTGGCGGCCTCCCGCGCCGAAGGCCGTCGCAGCCTCGTCGTGACAGCCGCGGCCGACAGTCCGGGCGAGGTGTTCAGCGAGCGCCACGGCTTCCGCCGGGCGCTCACCCTGGATCACCTCATGCTGCGCCTCAACGACCTGAACGTGGCCGAATTGCTGTGGATCGCCGAGGCCGAGCACTCCGGCTACCGTCTGACCGGCTGGACCGGCACGGTTCCCGACGAGGTCGCCGACGCGTTCGCCGCGGCCAAGAACGCGATGAACGACATGCCCGTCGGAGACCTGGACTACGGCAGCGTGGCATGGGACGCCGAGCGTGTGCGCGCCATGGCCAAGGTGGTCGCCGACCGCGGCGACACCCTGCTGACGATCGCCGCTGTCCACGATGACGGCACCATGGCCGGCTACACCGAGATCGTGCTCCCCGGGGGCTGCGGGCCGCGTGCGCAGCAGTACGACACGGCGGTCGTGCCTGCGCACCGCGGCCACGGCCTCGGGTTGTGGGTCAAGGCCGCCATGGCGCGGCGGCTGCGCGCCGAGCACCCCGGCGTCGTCGAGATCGAGACGGACAACGCCGACGACAACGTCCACATGCTGGCCGTCAACCACCGACTGGGCTTCCGCGCCTACCGGCGCACTCGCGAGTTCCAGCTCGACGTGCCCACGGCCTGAGAGCGACGGACACCCCGGCTCGTCCACCCATCGCACACCGGCCAAGGAGCTGCCGTGAACGTTTCCACCTCCACCCTGTCCCTGACCGTCGCCGACGTCGACGCCTCGTGTGACTTCCTGTGCACCCACCTCGGCTACGAAGTGGCCATGGCGGAGGACGGTTTCACCTCCCTGACCCGCGAGGACACCGCCGTCGACATCGTCCTGCTCCGCAAGGGCACCGAGGTCCTGTCCGCCGAACAGCGGGACCGGGAGGCGGGTGGCCTGATCCTCGCACTCACGGTCACCGGCCTCGACGCCGAGGAGGCCCGGCTGCGTGCGGCCGGCGCCCCCATCACCATGCCGCTGCGCGAAGAGCCGTGGGGCGAGCGCCTGTTCCAGATGACCGACCCCAACGGGGTCGTCGTCCAGCTCGTCGAGTGGGCCGTCCCCGACCGCCCCGCCAATCCGGACGAGAACACCGCCCCGCACGTGATCACCCCCGCGGCCGAACACGTCACCGTCTCACCGAACGCCACCATGACCGGCCTGGCGGCTCCCAGCCGCGGCAGCGCCGAACTCAGCACCTGGACGGTCGCGATGGAGGCCGGGGCGACGGGTCCCGAGCACTCCATCAGCCGTGAGCAGGTCTGGACGGTCACCGCGGGCGCCCTGGAAGTGACCTGCGACGGCCACACCCACAAGGTCCTGGCCGGCCAGAGCCTGATCCTCCCGCCCGGCCTCGTCCGCCGGATCCACGCCCCGGAGCGGGCCGAGGCCCACGTCGCGATGCGCTGCGACGGAGTCGCTTCCGTACCCGGCACCGAGGGCACCCGCGACCTGCCATGGGCACGATGACCGCGACTGCCGCGAACGAGCCTGCCTCCTGCTCCCCGGGAGGTTCCGGCAACGACCGGACCCCTCCCCCCGAAAATCACCGGCCGAGGCCGACATGCACAAGGAATGAGAAACACGACATGCGTGTGCTGTTGATGGCGTACGGATCGCGCGGCGACATCGCGCCCCTGGCGGCACTGGCGGCCACGTTGCGAGAACTCGGCGCCCAGGTGCGCGTGTGCGCACCGCCGGACGAGGAGTTCGCGGAACTGCTGGCCAGTGTCGGCGCGGAACATGTGCCGTTCGGGCGGGACGTGCGCGCGCTGCGGACGGGAGCGCCGCCGTCGGACGCGGCCGCGTTCGCGGCCGAGCTGGTCGCCGCGCACTTCGAAACCGTCGGCAAGGCCGCCGAGGACTGCGACGTGCTGGTGGCGAGCGGTCTGATGCCGGCCGGCGTCCGCTCGGTCGCCGAGAAGTTGGGCATCCGCTACGTGTACGCGGGCTTCCACCCGTTCGAGATGCCCTCCGCGCACTACCTGCCGTCCGGGCGGCCCGGCCCGCCGCCCCCGCCCGGCATGACCGACAACCAGGCCCTGTGGGACCTGGACGCGCAGAAGGTCAACGCCCTTTACCTCCAACCCCTCAACGCCCACCGCGCGGCGATCGGCCTCGCCCCTGTGGACAACGTCCGCGACCACGTCTTCGGCGACCGGCCGTGGCTGGCGGTGGACCCGGTCCTCGGGCCGTGGGAGAAGCTCACCAATCTCGACGTCCTGCAGACCGGCGCGTGGATCCTGCCCGACGAACGCCCCCTACCCGCAGATCTGGAGGCGTTCCTGGACGCCGGCACGTCGCCGGTGTACGTCGGCTTCGGAAGCATGCCCATGAGCCCGGCCACCGATATCGCCCAGATCGCCGTCGAGGCGGCCCGCGCGCAGGGCCGCCGTGTGCTCGTCTCCCGTGGCTGGGCCGACCTGGCCCTGGTCGACGGTGCGGACGACTGCTTCGCCGTCGGCGACGTCAACCACCAGGCACTGTTCCACCGGGTCGCGGCCGTCGTGCACCACGGCGGCGCCGGCACCACGACGACCGCCGCCCGGGCCGGTGCACCCCAGGTGGTGGTCCCCCAGTTCGTGGACCAGCCGCACTGGGCCGCCCGCGTGGCCGAACTCGGCATCGGCGCGGCACACGACGGCCCGACCCCGACCCTCGAGTCCTTGTCAGCCGCACTCAGGACAGCCCTGACCCCCGAAACGACAGCACGAGCGCAGGCCGTCGCCGGCACCATCCGCACCGACGGTACGACGGTGGCCGCGAAACTGCTGCTCGACCGGAGCACGCCGCGCCGATGAACCGCGAACAGATTTCCGAGCTCGCCCATGCCGACCACCCGATCAAGTCCCCGCTCGACGACGACTCGGTCAGCCGGCTGCTCGCACACGGCCTGCCGAGAGGCGACGAGCGCGTGCTCGACCTCGGATGCGGCACAGCGGAATGGCTCCTGCGCGCCCTGGCGAACCGCCCGCACCTGCACGCCGAGGGCGTCGACGTCTCCGAGGTCGCCCTGACGCAGGCCCGCCAGGCAGCGCGCGCACTCGGCGTCGACGAGCGCCTGGTCCTCCACCAACGGGAGGCCGCCAACTTCGTCTCTTCAGAGCCGTTCGACCTGGTGCTCAGCGTCGGCGCCACGCATGCCTTCGGCGGTCTCCTGCCTACCCTCACGGCAGCCCGCGAGCACCTGGCACCCGGAGGCCGCGTCCTGATCGGTGAATCCTTCTGGGAACGCCCTCCTTCCCCGGAGGCCATCGAGGCGTTCGGTGACCTCGCCGACCTCGCGAGCACGGTAGACCGCGTTGTCGCCGACGGCTGGACCCCGGTCCACGGCCACGTCAGCACCCGCGCCGAGCTTGACGCCTACGAGTGGGCCTGCTGGGGCTCACTGGCCTCCTGGGCTCTGGACCACCCTGCCGATCCGGCCGCCCCGCAGGTACTGGCAACGGCCAACGCCCAGCGTTCGCAGTGGCTGCACGGGTACCGCGACAGCTTCGGCTTCGTCTGTCTGGTGCTGCGCCGGACCTCGCAGTGATCGCGTAAGCCGCCGGCAAGCCCAAGCGCCCAAGACGTCCCCCGCACCCGGGGGTCCCGCCATGGCCGCCGCCGACCCGCGGCGGCCGGAAAGTGAAGAAAATGATGCAACCCACGTTCGTACTCGTGCACGGAGCCTTCGCGAACTCCTTCTCCTTCGCGCCCCTCCAGGCCGAGCTCGGCCTCCTCGGGCACCGCTCGGTCGCCGTAGACCTGCCCGGCCACGGCTTCCAGGCGACCTTCACCCACGCCTACCAGGCGCCGCAGGACCTCGCGGGTCTCGCGAGCACGCCCGGCGCGATCAAGGGCGTCACGCTCGCCGACAACGCCGCACACCTGATCGGGATCCTCGAGCGGGCCAAGCGGAACGGCCCCGTGATCCTCGTCGCCCACAGCCGCGGCGGCATAACGGCCACGGCCGCGGCCAACGCCCGCCCGGACCTGATCGACCGCCTCGTCTACGTCTCGGCCTGGGCCCCGGTCCACCTCGACGTGAACGACTACTACGCCGAGCCGGAGATGGCCACGGTCGACCCCGCCGCCTTCGCCGCGGCGCTGGCCGCAAACCCCGCCGACCTCGGCCTGCTCCGCGTCAACTTCCGCACCGCCGACCCGGACGCGCTCGCGGCACTCAAGGCGGCCCTCGTCGCCGACGGCACCGACGAGCAGTTCCTCACCTTCCTCAACACATTCCAGCCCGACGAGAACCTGGACGCCGGCGGCTCCGCCGACCGGGCACAGACCACGACCTGGGGCCGAATCCCCAAGACCTATATCCGCCTGGCCGACGACGCGAGCCTGCCGCTCGCCCTGCAGGACCGCCTGATCCGTGAGGGCAACGAGCTGACGCCGGACAACCCGTACGACGTCCGCACACTGGAGGGCAGCCACCTGAAGTGGCTGGTCGACCCCGCGCCGGCGGCCCACGTCCTGGGCGAACTCGCCACGCTCCCCGCCCCGTCCGCCCTGGCGTGATCGACATGAGGTGAACGGTTCGGTGGTGGGACGAGGAACGAGAGCGTCCATGTGGGCGCACCCACGACCGCCCCGGCACTGAGATCGGACGCCGCTACCGGGTGACGGCCTTCACCGAGGCCGTCACCCGGGCACCATGCCGGCCACAGGAGGGTCGCCCTGGCCAAGAAGCTACGGAAAATAAGAGATCAACGAAGTGCGTGTGCTGTTGTCGACGCATGGGTCACGTGGGGACGTCGAACCACTGGTGGGGCTAGATGAATGAGTCCGATGTTTGTGCTGGCCGCGACCATGGCGAAGGGCCCGGTGAGCCAGCGGCCCAGGCCCACTGCACCGAGGACAGTGGGGACGCCTATCTGACCGCGGAGCGGCTGTACTCGTACGACGGGACCCGTGAGGAGGTGCTGGAGTACTACGGCCGGGAAGCGCCACCGGCGGGATGGCGCCCCGTGGGCCGCCTCGACACGGGGCCGGACCGCCAGATCTCGGTCTTCTGCTTCGAATCCAACGATCGTCCGAGCATCACGCTCGCCTTCGAGTCCCCGGAGGATCTCCGCGAGTTCTACGGAGTGGAGCCGGGCCCGGCGCCCGGTGGGCCCGGCTCCCGGATCTGGTTCAGGTGGTCCGCCGAGGCGGCGTCCGACGGTTCTCGGATGGACTGCTAGGTGTATTGATCACGAGCGTTGTTGACACTCGGCGGGTCTTGAACATGGCGAAGACCTCCGGTGTGGTGGGAGCTGTCTGGGAACTCACCGCACGGAGGTCTTCGTGTCCCACCGTAATGCCCGCCTGACCGTCTTCGGCAGGCGGCTGCTGGTCGAACGTGTCCGCTCGGGACGCCCCGTCGCGCATGTCGCAGCCGAGATGGGCATATCCAGAGCCACCGCCCACAAATGGGTCCGCCGCTGGCGGACGGAGGGCGACGCCGGGCTCGCCGACCGCTCCAGCAGACCGGCCTCGACCCCGCACCGCACACCGGCGAACACCGAAGCGGACGTGTGCCGGCTGCGAACCGACCGCAAGCTCGGCCCCGCCCGCATCGGGCCGATCATTGGCCTGCCGGCCTCGACCGTGCACCGCATCCTTGCCCGGCACGGCCTGAACCGCCTGGCCTGGCTCGACCGGCCCACCGGAAAACCGGTCCGCCGTTACGAACGCGACCGGCCCGGCGAAGTCGTCCACGTCGACATCAAGAAACTCGGCAACATCCCCGACGGCGGCGGATGGCGGGCCGTGGGCCGCACGGCAGGAGACCGCCGTCGGCTTCTGGACGCGGGCGAACGCCTTCTTCGCCGCCCACGCAATCACCGTCGAACGAGTCATGACCGACAACGGCTCCTGCTACAAATCGAAACTGTTCACCCAAGCCCTGACCGAAGCCGGCATCGCCCACAAACGAACCCGGCCCTACCGGCCACAGACCAACGGCAAGGTCGAACGCTTCAACCGCACCCTGCTGGACGAATGGGCCTACCAGCGGCCCTACACCAGCAACGCGGAGCGAACCGAAGCCCTGGCAGACTTCCTCCACGCCTACAACCACCACCGCTGCCACACCGCACTGGGCGGACACCCACCCATCAGCCGCGTAAACAACCCTGCGGGTCAATACACCAGGGCCGTCCCGGTCGCCTGGTCCCAGCCCTCCACACGCACCATGCGGCCGATCTCTGTGTCGGTGCCATTGAAGAGCGCGGTCCAGCCGGTCTGATTGAAATATCGAAGAGACACCGCCCCATCATCTCGAACCACGACGCTCGCGCTCCACAGGTCTCCCTGCTCTGCACGTTCATCCGTACGCAGCTCCGCACATAGGCGAGTGCGCCGACTCCTATCGAGGGGAAATCGGTAGACGGCCGCTTTGCCGTGTGGACATCACTGACGACGAGGGCGCTGGCTTCGGCGTCTTCGACATGCCTGGCGACCGGTACTCTCTCGAAGAGAACCTTCAGGGCTTCCTACAGGCTTACAGCATCGTCTCCGGCGGCGAGATTCTCACCGGCACCGACGTCCGCAAGACCATGCTTGACGGTCACCCGGCTCTCGACGCGCGGCTGTCCGTCACGGAAGGCGAGCGCTCGGTTGGATTCATTCGCCTCATAGCCGATGACACCCACCTCGTTCAGGCCGTGACCTTCTGCCCTGAAGTGAAGGAGAAGGCCCTGAACGAGATGCATGAGCGGCTCCTCGCCAGTATCCGCATCCCCTGAACCTATCGTTCAACCCCCGCCAGCCAACGACACCGAAACCGCAGCGGACCCCGCCCCGTGCCAAGCCGTGGAACCGACCGCCACCCACGACCGCCCCCTGCGGGTCGCGTCCAGGTCCCGTTCCATGCGCATCGTCGCGATGAGTCTGTTGATCCTCCAAAGGTCAGGCCAGCGATGGGCACTCCGGCTCCTGGAGCGGCCGAGTTCCCGAGAATGAGCGGGCCGCCCCGAACAGACAGTCTCGGATCTACTGAAGGTCATCGCCTACGGGAGCCGACCGCCACGGGTTCTGCGTTTGACGACCGCCCGGCACGGGGCTGCACTGGTTAATGGACACTGCGCGGCTCCGCATGAGGGAGAGCAGCGATGACAGCCATGGAGAGTTTCAGCCTTCTGCAGCCATACAAGATCGCCGAGGAGACGTTCGTCATCCCGTGGGCTCTTGAGGCCCCGCCGGTCGGGCATTTTCCAATGAACTCGATGGTGATACGGGGAGCCGAACCGGTCCTCGTGGACACCGGGGCGCCCGCAGTGCGCGCCCAGTGGCTCGAGGCAGCCTGGTCCGTCGTGGACCCGCTGGACGTACGGTGGATCTTCCTCACCCACGACGACCGCGATCACGCCGGCAACCTCCTGGCGGTCCTCGCCGAATGCCCGAACGCGACCCTGCTGACGACATGGTTCTCCATCGGCCGCATGGCCGAGGAGTGGGAGACCCCCATCAACCGCTGCCGCTTCATGACCGACGGCGACACGATCGACGCGGGCGACCGCACCCTGGTCGCCAAACGACCGCCCCTGTACGACAACCCCACGACCCGCGCCCTCTTCGACCCGAAGACCAACGTCCTGTGGTCCGTCGACACCTTCGCCACGAACGTGCCGACCCCCATGCCCGAAACAGCAGCGATGTCGCCGGACGAATTCCGCGACGGCCAGTTCTTCGGCGGGCGCCTGGTCTCCCCCTGGGTCGCCCTGCTGGACGTCCAAAAGTTCGGGACGGTCGTCACCGACTTCCAGCACCTGAACGCCGAGGTCATCGCCGGCTGCCACTGCCCAGTCCTCCGCGACCCTCAGATCCCCGAAGCCTACGACCTCCTCCGCCAGCTCCCCGACATCCCACCGTGGACAGAGTTCACCCAGGCCGACCTGGACCAGTGGATGGCCGCTGCCGAGAGCTCGGTTCCACCGGAGCAGCCGCGACCGTCGGGAACGTGAAGGGCACTGCCCCGCAGCGTCTGGGCTCTGCCGCACTCCGGCACCTTCGACCACAAAACCTGCCGGTCGGGTGGGGATGCTCACCGGAAACGGCCGCCCGGGTGCGCGGATCGCCGGTTCGGCTTGGTTCACGTTCAGCGGCTCTGGCTCAACTTCTGGATGTTGTTGGTGATCTTGTCACGGCCTGTTGGCACGGAGGTGTTACACCCCCTGGGACTGCCGGACTTGCAGCCAATGAAGCTCTCGGCTGCCCCTGGCCAACAGTCCGGCTTAACAGCGCGCCGCGCGACCAGCGGCCTCAAGGCCACCGAGATCACCCTCGTCGAACTCTGCCCCACAACCGGAGTCCCCGGAGCACCTCCGGGGGCTTTCGCCCTTCCCGGGCAACCATCAGACCACAGTGTGCATCAACGCCCACCCACATCACCCCAACCAGCGATGCCGCCACACCTGTAGCACCACGTAAATTCACCTGCACCGCACTGAGCTGGGACAACCCCACGCATCTCACTCACGCAACAGCGATAGCCCCAGAGAACCCCCTTTCCCCGGGTGCATCCGGTGATCGGTCTGCCGGACTGCCCGGTGCCGAACTGCCCGCTGGCCATCACGGTCTTCACGCATCCGATGTGCCGGGGCTGCGTGGAGCGGTGGAGAAAGACCGACCTGCCGTTGGAGGAGTTCCGCCGCATTCCGAAGACCGTCTCCACGGGGGCGGGGCAGCAGCCGTGTGCTGTTGCCCGCTGCGAGCGGCCCCGGGACACCGCAGCCGCGATGCTGTGCGCGACGCATCGCCTCCAGCAGAGGCAGGTGCTGGGCGGGATCGGGCTGGAGGAGTTCTTGGCTCACCCGCGGGTCGTGGGGCTCGCCGGGTTCGGCCCGTGCCTGATCGCCGCCTGCTTCCTCGACCGGGTCGGCAGCAAGCATCCGCACTGCAAGACTCACACGCAGCGCCTGCGCGTGGTCCGTGAGGAACCCGGGTTCGACGAGGCATGGTGGCGGCGGATGGAGAGGGCGGTGTGCTCCACGCGGGAGGTGAGCCTGCGGGGTCTGCCGGATCTGCTGGTCGCCGAGGCCCTCTACACGTTGTGGTCCCGGGTCGAGAAGGGCTACAAGCTGCGGCCCGAGTGTCTGCGGCCGCTCTACGACCGGCTGCGTGTTCTGCAGGCTACGAGCCTGGAGCGGGTGACCGACCCGGAGGCGGTGGGGTTCGGCCGTGAGCAGGCCAGGAGGGTTCCGTAGGTGCGGCCCTTGCGAAAGGCGAACTCGTCGACGCCCAAGACCCGCGGGGACCGTTCCGGCGCCGTCGGAGGGGCCAGGAGTTCCAGCAACCGCGTGCGACCTGCGACGAGATGCATCCGGCGGCACAACCGTTCGCCGGCCCGCCCGCCGAGCTCGACCGCGACCTGGCGCAACCAGACCTTCAACCCGAGGCTGGAGCGGCGATACCGCTCGCTCAGCCCGCTGACCTGCTCGACGAAGGTCCGTCGCCGGCATGACTGCCGGTCGCAGAAGAACCGCCGGACCTAAGCCTGACCAGCAGCTTCTTCCCAGCCAGGGGCCGCTCGGCCAGGCTTCGGACATAGGAGGAGTGGACCTTCCGGGCCAGGGCACGGCACCCCGGGCATCTGGGCGGCGGACCGCACGCGGCCGCCACCACGACCAGGACCTCCGCCGTGAACTCCACGGCCTCCAAGCGAACATCGACGTCCGGGGACAGCACGTCATCCAGCGAGCAGACCCCCACCAGCCAGGCATGCCCTGGCGGAACGTTCCCGCACGCGAGCTCTGACCTGGGAAATCACGAAACTCCGGTCAGAGCCCAAAGAGCCCTATCACCGTGCCGGTAGCGCAGATCCACAATGGCGACCAGGCGGCCGCCCGCCTCCACCTGGTCCCCGACGCGCAGTTCGGTCGGCGGGCGGTCCACCGCCACATGCCCCGGCGGAACCCTCACCGCATCCCGCCCCGCTGTCGGCCGTTTCCCCGGCCGCTCGCA
Organism: Streptomyces sp. NPDC048337; assembly: GCF_043201175.1. NCBI lineage: Bacteria > Bacillati > Actinomycetota > Actinomycetes > Kitasatosporales > Streptomycetaceae > Streptomyces > Streptomyces sp. NPDC048337. Next base: position 532,663 of record NZ_JBICYR010000001.1, on the reverse strand, counting down.
GGCCACGGTGCGTGCGATCCAGTGGAACCCACCCGCGTCCGCGAGGCGCAGCACGAGCGAGCTGAGAGGGCGCCCCCGGCCTCGCGGTGCCTCGGCCTACCAGGCCGGGCGCGGGTCCCGCAGTTCCTCAGGAGTCTGCTCGGGCAGCCACGTGTGCCCGACGTCCGTGCGCCACAAATAGCCGGGGTGGGGTGCGTACTCCCGCGTGGGCGGGGCCGGCTTGTGGAAGCGCTCGGTGCCTGGCAGCGGCACCTCCACCAGCTTCCCCTCGCGGAACATCCACAGCCCGAAGCAGTCGTCTTCCTCGTCGTGGAGCATGACCTGCACGCACTCCGGGCTGTTCCACGGCAGTGCCTCCAGGTCCTTGAGGATCCCGGTGCGCTGGCCCTCCCGGAAGAACTCCAGGTACCACCCGCCGACGAACCAGTCGGGTATCGGCTCGAACCGGCCGCGCCATTTACGCGACTCGTCGTCCCGCGTCAGCGGCTCCATCACCTCGTCCTCGTACCGGGCCAGCACGAGGACCTGTGCCATTCTGCTCATGGCCGTATGTGACCGGACAAGGTCCCTGCGGGCAAGCCGATTCCCCGGAGGTATCCGCTGGAAGGCTTCGGGTCGCCCAAGTGCATCCGGGTGGCGGCCGCATGGAGGCTGCCGCCCGACGCCGGGCGGAGTGGGCAGGGGGCTGGCCGGTGCCAGATCTGGTAGGCGCTCAGCTTGTTCTTTAAGGACTCTGTCGCTTCCTGGCGCCGGGGTTGCCTATGGTCCAGCCGTGTTGTCAGACCGCATCGGTACGGTTGGGACATGAGAGCTACGGCAACTTTCACCGTCAAAGCGTTCGTCCCGACTGAGCTGAAGCCCGAGCCGGCCGTGTCCACTGGGCTGCCGGTAGGTGTCGCGACGATGGAGAAACACTTCGAGGGAGCGGCCGCGGGGCGCTCGGCGACCTTGTTCACTTCTGCGTTCGACCATGCGGCTGGCATCGGCACCTATCTGGCCATGGAGTCGTTCGAAGGATCGCTGAACGGGCGGGAGGGTTCGTTCAACTTCGTGCACTCGGCGACAACGTCCGGAAGCGACCGCACTGCGGAGTTTTTCACCATCGTGCCGTCCAGCGGCACCGGCGAGCTGGCTGGGATCTCCGGTGCCGGAGGGATGGCCGTTGACGCTGACGGCACGCATCGCGTCTGGTTCGACTACCAGCTTGGCTAGCCCCGGGCTCTGGAACTGCCCGAGATCTGTCGAGCTGCCGGATGGATCCGCATCCGGACGTCCCGGCGGAATCTCGAAGCCGTGGCCTTCCCCGACCCCGACTGCGAGGACGAGCCCGAAGACATGGAGGAGATTCGGATCCAGGCGTGGCCTGCACCGCGCTCTCTGCCCAACATCATCAAGCGATGGACACCGCCCGACGCATAGGTCGCCAGTCGGTGTTCGTGTTCACCCTGTCGTCGCACACCAAGCGCTTCTCACACGCCCAAGCCCTGGCCGACACATGTCCATCGTGAGCGTCACCAAGCCACTGGTGCCTGCTCATGCTGAGAGTCGTCCAACACACCCACACGCGTCAACGGCAGCGTCGGGTGTAGTACTGCCATGTCAGAGCCGTCAGTAGCGGGCCCCAGAGGACGAACAGGCCGCTGGTGACCGCGGCCAGCAGCGCCCACCATCCGTTCGCGAAGTGCGGCGCGGGCACGCCCGCGAGGCCGAACGTGCCGAGGATCCAGTCGACGAGCAGGACGAGCGCGCCCAGGGACGCGAGTGCCGCCGGGACGATCACCACAGCAGGACGGATCGCGCGGCCACCGATCAGCGGCACCCGGTCCGGCACCACCTCGCCCCAGCCGCGCACAAGGACGAAACAGGACAGCGCGGCGAGCTCCGACAGGATGCTGAGCCCGAAGATGTACGGGACGCTGAGCCAGAGGGAGTCCGGGAATGGCCCGTCGTCCCGCAGCCCCATCGGGAAGTGGAAGGCGAAAGGCAGCCGCCACAGGCACACGGGCAGCATCAACAGCGGGATCGCGTGGGCGGCCCTCTCGGCCCAACGGGCCACGGGACGGGCGGTGTCCTGCCGACCCGCGGCCGTCTCGGCTCCGGCCCGGCTGTTCGACACCACCCCTGCCTGCGGCTCTTTGCGCGCGTTCCTGTACGTCTTCGTTTCGCTCATGGACCGAGTGTGCGCATCCGTGCGTCCCGGATCGTCAGCCTGGGGAATGCACCGCCTCTCCCCCATATGGGGGAGAGGCCGATCCGCTCTGAGACCCGCTCCCGGAGGCAGGAGCGGGGTAGAGCGAGCCAATGCCCCCTCCGCGCTGCCGAGATGCAGATCGCACCTGCTCGTCTGCCGCAATACCGAGGTGCTCGCCCGCGGTCGCCGGCGTCGGAATGCGCATGCGTCTTCGCGCGCTAGAGCCCGCTGAGGATCCGGTAGCCGCCCGCCGCCAGGCCCGAGTCGGCCGGCCGGGTCGCGCACTTCGCGATGTCCGGGCCTCCTTCCGCCGCCGGGGGCGTGAGGCCGACGCGCGCCTCGTCGGGCCGGCCGCCCGGACCGGGGACGTGGAAGCTGAGGCCCATGCGGGCAGGGAGGGGCTTGCGGTTGAGGTACCCCGACCACGCCTGGCCGGCGTCGACGAGCCGGCCCGTCACGGACACCTCCGTGCCGCCCACCGCGGCCTCCACCCGTAGACAGTCGACGACGAAGTCGCCCCAGTTGAAATCCGCGGGCTGATCGTCCTTGGCGGGCGAGAAGTGCTGGATGCGGAAGGCTCCCCAGGAGCGGGTGGCGGTGGTGGATCCCGCCGGGCCGAACGGGCCGTGGGCGTCGACGGAGATCTGGACGTCGTCGCGGGGGTCGCCGTAGGCCATGCGGGCCCACCCGCTGATCCCGTCCAGCGCGGGAGCCCGCAGGCCGGCGGGGATCGCCAGGGACATCCGCGCCGCCGGAGGCGTTTCCGCCCCCGACGCCGGAAGACAGGCCGAGGCCGTGAGGGCGGCGGCGAGGGCGAGGGGTGCGGCAAGGCGCAGGAGCGTACGGTGCATGGCGGTGGTCTCCTCCGGGAGGTGCGGTCGGGTCACCCCCGATCCTGTCCGCAACCCACCCCCCGGACATCGCGCGTGGGAGGGGGCCGTCCTCCCCACAATGCGGGCGCGGCTCCAGTCGGATCTCGTCCTTGCGGCTGTCGGGATCCCAGAAGGTGGCCTTGGAGTCGATGATGGCGTGTTCCGCAGGCGGTGGCAGCGTGAACATCGAGCCCCTCCTCGACGCTCTCGGCCTCCAAGAGGACGCCGTCCGGGCCCTGGCCGACGACCTCCGCACCCAGATCGAAGAGCTGCACGGCCGACTGCGGGAAGCCGAGACCCACCTCGAACACCTGTCGATTACCCGGAAGACCGTCACCGCCCTCGCCGACCGGCTCCCGGCCGCCCCGCCGGACCTACCCGAGCACCCGGACTACCCCCGCATCCTCGCTGCCTTCAACGAGGCCACAAGCCCTCTCCGGGCCCGCGATGTCTGCGAAGCCCTCGACCACGAACTGCTGCCAAAGAACATTGAGGGCACCCGCGCCAAGCTGAAACGCCTGGTCAAGCTCGACATCCTTGCCGAGGTCGACACTGGCAGCTTCACCAGGAAGCAGCAGGCGGCCGGGCACCACGACCAGCAGCTGTGACCACGACCGATCGGCCACCCCGGATCGGCGCCGCTCTTGCTACCAGATCCACATCCCGCCGAGGACAGAAGTCCGACCGCTCTCGTCGACGCCGACCATGTGGGCCGCCTCGGGACCACCGCTTGAATCGGAGTCCAGCGGGATGACGAAGCGGTGCTCTCCGAAGTCCAGGGCGAGAATCCGATCTGGATCCAGTTCATAGCCGTCGACGGTCTTGCCGATGTAGCAGCGCATGAGCTCCAGCGACCCTGGTGCGGGAAAGCGCCACTCGCGGCCCCCGTACACCCCCGAGGGGTCGCTCAAGGCCCGCAGAACCGGTCCATCGAAGTGCAGCTCGACGTAGTCGCGCACGAAGGACACGGCGCTGACCTCCAAGCCCATCAGCAGCTGGAGCGGGTCGTCCGAGTCGTTCGCATTAGTCACAAGCCCATGCTGCCAGAGGCCTCCGCCCGCCCCGTCACACGTCCGCCCACTGACCGACTCGGAACCGGAACGGCCAACTACAGGGCGACATCACAGCAGCCCCCTCCCAGCCTCACCCGGCAATGGACATCAGCTCACGAACCGCCCTCTGAGGCCCGCCCAACCTGGCACCCTCGAAGAGGGGAACGGGTTCGTCTACGAACCTGCCGGGCCCGGCACCCACCCCCGCGGCCGCCCAGCAGTGGGTGAACGAACACCCAGGCCCAGTCGCGTAAGCCCCGTGCGGTTGTCCAAGGCGTCGAACTGGACGTCGGTGTACACGTCCGCCTTGCCGCCGTCGGGCCGGCTTCGGCTTCGGCTTCCGTCGACCAGAGCGGTCCTGCCGTCGAACGCTCTGGCGGCAGCGCTCTGCCGGGTCCGTTCAGCGTGGACCACCTACCGTCGCTCCGCTTCCGCACGCCGACGGTCCGCGGCACGAAGCGCCAGGTCACCGGCCTCGTGGCCGGGCTCTCACCAGCTCCCGCCGTCCATGCCGGCCGGGTGCCGGAAGCGCTCCGTTCGCATGTGCCGCGTCCACGCCGAACGGATGGTGGCCACCATCCCCGCAGCTTGATCCTCACGTAGGGGGAGGCCCTACCGTCCCGTGTCATGAAGATCATCGTCCATGACACGGCGTCCGCCATGCTCGATCTCCTGCGGCGCCCGCTGGAGGAACGGCCCGACGCCCTGCGCGAGATGCTCAGCCCCCTGCAAAACGCCATGTCCGCGATCGGCGACCTGGACATGGTCCAGATGCACCAAGCCGGCAGCGGCTTCCGGATCGACGTGGAGGATGCGCGCTACCTGACAGCCCTGCGACAGATGCAGGACGCCCAGGTGTGGAGCCGGATGGAGGACTGCCTCGCCGCGGCGTGGAGGCGGCTGAGCGCAGCGGCGCCCGGGATCAAGGCCGCCGAGACCGTGCACGTCGTGCTTGCGCTGGGTGACCCGGACGACGAGTTGCTGACGGTCCGCAACGGGGGCTATTTCGGAATGGGTGGCATACCAGGGGCGATCCAGTTGACGATGTGGCCCACCGGGACCAGCCTCGCCAAGATCGGATACGCCGCCGCGCACGAGCTCCACCACAACGTGCGCTACGCCAACGTGGTCTGGGACCCGGCCACCGTCACGGTCGGCGAGCAGGTAGTGGCCGAGGGACTGGCCGAGGCGTTCGTACGCGAGGTGGCCGGTGAAGACGCGATGGGGCCTTGGGCGACGAGGCTGTCCGGCCGGGAACTGGAGCGGGCACGGGCCAAGGTCACAGCGGCGATCGACGTGGCCGGGATGTGGAACCTGCCCCCGTACGTGTACGGCGACGCCACCGCCCGCCGTATGGGCTGCGAACCCGTCGGGCTGCCCGACGCGGCCGGATACGCGGCCGGCCTGCGCATCGTCGACGCCCACCTCACGGCCTCCGGGCTCACCGCGGCACAGAGCACCGCCCTGCCCGCCCGCGACATCCTCGTGAACGCGGGCGTGCCGACCAGCACGTAACCCCCCAGCACGACGACACGGCCCCACCGCGTCCAGTCGGTATTGCCTGCTCGACTTCTGTACCTACTAGTATGTACATTATTCGCATGAGCACTCAGGACCGACTGATCGAGTCCACCCGCGAACTGCTCTGGGAACGCGGCTATGTGGGCACCAGCCCCAAGGCGAACCTGGAGCGCGCGGGCGTGGGCCAGGGCAGCATGTACCACCACTTCCAGGGCGAACCGGACCTCGCGCTGGCCGCGATCCGCCGCACGGCCGAGGAGTTGCGCGCCTCCGCGCAGAGCGCGCTGGACGGGGCCGGGACGCCGTACGAGCGGATCCGGGCCTATCTGGAGCGCGAACGCGACGTGTTGCGCGGCGGCCCCGTGGGCCGCTTGACGATGGACCCGGACGTGGTCGCGAACGAGGACCTGCGGGCGTCGGTGGACGAGACGATCGCCTGGCTGCGCGAGCAGCTCGCCCGCATCGTCGAAGAGGGTCAGGAACAGGGCCAGTTCGCCCGGTCCCTCGACGCGCGGGAGATCGCCGCGACGGTCCTCACCACGGTGCAGGGGGGCTACGTCCTGGCCCGCGCGTCGGGCTCGGCCACGGCCTTCGACTCCGGGGTACGCGGTCTGCTCTCCCTTCTTCGACCGGCATCCTGAGGAGTTCTGCCATGCACATCACGACAAAGCGACCCGACACCCTGCAGGGCCCGGCGGAGCACTTCACGGGCACCGTGTGGCTGGACGAGATGGCCGCCCCGGAGTCACCGTCCCGGCTGCGGATGTTCAGCGTGCATTTCGCCCCCGGCGCGCACACAGCCTGGCACCGCCATCCGCACGGCCAGGTCCTGCACGTCCTGGAGGGCGAGGGACTGGTCCAGCGCGAGGGCGGTGACGTCGCGGCGATCCGGGCGGGCGACACCGTGTGGATCGAGCCCGGCGAACGGCACTGGCACGGCGCCGCTCCCGGCACCTTCATGACGCATCTCGCCGTCGTGGAGGCAGCTGAAGACGGCTCGACCGTCGAGTGGCACGAACACGTGGGCCACTACCCCGCTTGAGAAGGGAGCTCACGGTGCACGCCATGCAGTACGAGATGACCCTGCCCGCCGACTACGACATGGACATCATCCGCGACCGTGTTTCCCGCCTCGGGCACGCCCTCGACGACTGGGACGGCCTCGGCTTCAAGACGTACCTGATGCGCGAGCGCGGGGTACACGCTTCGCCGGTCAACCAGTACGCGCCGTTCTACCTCTGGAACACCATGGAGGGGATGAACACCTTCCTGTGGGGAGGCGCCTTCCAGGGGCCCGTCAATGACTTCGGGCGGCCCGACGTGCGGCAGTGGACGGGCCTGGCCTACGAGGAGGGCGCCGCGGCCGGCTCTCCCGCCGTCGTCGCGGTGCGCCGGCGGCAGCGGGTCCCCGAGGCCGTGCCGCTGTCCGAGTTCATGGAGGACGCGGTGCGCGAAGCGGGGCGGCTCGCCTCGCGGGAAGGCACCGTACTCGCCGCGGCCGCCGTCGACTCGCACCGCTGGGAGCTGGTTCACTTCTCGCTCTGGGACCACCACGCGCCCAGAGCCTCGGGCGACGTCTTCGAGGTGCTGCACATGTCGGCGCCCGGGAGGCACGTACTGCGGCGCGGTCGGCAGTGGTAGGACGCGTCCGCACGGTCCTCGGAGACGTGCACCCCGATGACCTCGGCGTATGCGACGCCCACGACCACCTCTTCCTCCGCAGCCCGAAGCTCCCGGACCGGGAACTGGACGACGTCCCGGCCGCACGCTCCGAACTGGCCGCATTCCGCGCCGCGGGCGGTGCGAGCGTCATCCAGTGGACGCCGTACGGCATGGGACGGCGGACCGCGGACCTGCCTCCCCTGTCCCGCGCGGCCGGGGTGCACGTGGTGTGCGCGACCGGGCTGCACCAAGCCGCCCACTACGAGCCGGAGTTCCTCGACGCGGTGCGCGGCGGGCTCGCCGACGTCTTCGTCTCCGAACTGACCACAGGCATCGGCGCATCGGGCGTCCGCGCCGGGCTCATCAAGGTCGCGGGCGGCTTCCACGCCCTCGACGCGCACGCACGCTGGACGATGACCGCCGCGGCCGAGGCCCACCACGAGACCGGCGCGCCCATAGCCGTCCACCTGGAGCACGGCACGGGCGCACTCGACGTACTCGACCTGCTGTGTGACGAGCTGGAGGTCCCACCTCACCGGGTGATCCTCGGGCACCTCAACCGCTCCCCCGACGGCGTGGTGCAGCGCCAGGCCGCGGAGGCGGGCTGCTATCTGGCCTTCGACGGGCCCTCACCCGCCCATCACGCCACGGACTGGCGGATGCCCGACGCGGTGAAGGCGCTGGCCGATGCGGGCTTCGGGCATCGGCTGCTGCTCGGCGGGGACACCGTCGTCTCCGGGGCGCGGTCGGTCGACGGCGGCCCCGGGATGCCGTACCTGCTGCGCCGAGTGCGACCCCGGCTGGTGGCCGCCCTGGGTGCGGAGCTGGTGGAGCACGTCCTCACGCGGAACCCCGCGCGTGCCTTCGCCGTCGACTGGCCCTGAGCCGGCCGGTTCGGCTCGACCGGAAGGGCGGGAGGCCGGTGTAGGCGGACGTGTCGGCCACGAAGGCAGTGCGATGGCTGCGGCCTCGGGTCATGTGGCCGGCACGCTTGGGCCACGCCGGGGCTTCGACCGGTCAGCCATCGCCCCGGCCTGCCCGGCCGCGCTCACGCAGCGCGATGCGGTTGCCATCCGGATCCACCGCCTCGATACGGATCCCGAATGGGTACTCCACCGGTTCCGGCGCATCGAACCTCACACCACGCTCGCGGAACACCTTGAAGTCCGCCCACAGGTCGTCCGACTCCAGGAAAACCGGACCGGGCACGGAATCCGACTGCACGTCGGCCTGCTGCCCCGCAGCCGCGGCGTGCGGCCAGAGGATGATCTCGAGCGGACTTCCGGGGACGCCCACGGTGAGGAAGCGGCCGTCCGGGCCCGGATAGTCGATGCGCTTCTCCAGGCCGAGCTGCTCCGTGTAGAACCTCAACGCGCGGTCCTGATCGGTCACCTTCAGCGTCACGAACATGACATTGGTCAGCATCGTGTCGTCCTTCCGCATGTCTGTCTCTGCCTTCCGGCAGAGGAAACCTGTTACCCGAGCCCCTCGGGGCCCGTCATCACCCATGACGGAGCGGATCCGAGGAAGGTAACAACATGTCCGACAGCAGCGCCCCGGCCCTGATGGCCGAGGTCTTCGAGTCCCAGCGCGACCGGCTGCGCGCGGTCGCCTACCGGATGCTCGGCTCGCACGCCGACGCCGAGGACGTCGTGCAGGAGGCGTGGCTGCGGCTCTCCCGCCAGGACGCCACGGCGGTCGACAACCTCGCCGGCTGGCTGACCACGGTGGTCGGACGGATCAGCCTCGACGTGCTGCGATCGCGCCAGACACGTCCCACGGCGGCCTACCACGATCGTCTGCCCGAGTTGGTGGTGAGGCTCGACGACAGCCCCGTGCCGGAGGAGGACGCGGTGCTCGCCGACTCGGTCGGGCTCGCACTCCTCGTCGTCCTCGAATCGCTCCGGCCGAGCGAGAGGCTGGCCTTCGTCCTGCACGACCTGTTCGCCGTGCCGTTCGACGAGATCGGCACGATCCTCGGCAAGTCCCCCGCAGCCGCCAAGATGCTGGCCAGCCGCGCCCGCAGAAAGGTACGGGCGACCGAACGGCCGACTGGGCTTGGACCAGGGCAACGGGAGGTGGCCCAGGCCTTCCTGGCCGCGGCCCGCGACGGCGACTTCGAGGCACTGCTTCGGCTGCTCGACCCGGACGTGAGACTGACCGTCGACACCCCAGCCGGGGAGATCGTCGTCCTCGGCGCCACCAAAGTCGCCGCCGGCGCGCGGGTGGCCGCCAGTGCGGCCACGCTGGGACGGGCGGTACTCGTCAACGGCTCCCCCGGCGTCATCTCCTGGCACGCGGACGGCTCCCCGCTCTCACTCCTCGCGTTCACCGTCACCAACGGCCGGATCACCCACATCACGGCCGTCACCGACCCGGCCAAGCTCGCACTCGTGGCCCTGCCGGCTCCGGCGTGAGCGAGGGGGATGGTCAGGTAAGGGCATCGAGCACGCGCAGCTCGATGCCCGCCGAGGCGCAGCTTCCACGGCAGGGAGCGACTGGACGCCGTTGGAACGGGCGGAGACGGCGACCAGGGTGATGTCGTTGGCGTACCGGCGGCGCCTCTCGGTCGTCCAGGCGTAGCCATCAGCCGGCAGGGAGCGTCGTTCGAAGTGTGCCGTGGCGGGACGCCTTCGCACCGCTCGCGGTGTCGACGTGGATGCTGCCGCGCTCGACGCTGGCCTGAAGCAGGGCGTCGATCTCAACAGCCCAAGGAGTTTGCTATGTTGGCCCACATGTTCCTCTTCCGTGCATAGGAGTCAGCGCTGATCGCGCCCACAGGCCGCGGTCCCCGCTGTCCATGCACGTTCGAGCGCCCTGTCAGTGGCGCCGTCTCTCCCAGGAACATGATCATGTATTCGACTACCCTGATGCCGTCGTATGCAGCTGTCCTGCGGACTCCGCACGCGTGTCGCACATTTGGCGCGGCGCTGTTGGGCCGACTGTCCTACGGCATGCTGTCTCTGTCCGGGGTGCTGGCAGTCAAGAAGGCGACCGACTCCTATGCCGCGGCCGGCACAGTGATGGCGATGTTCTGGCTGACCTGTGTCTTTCTCTCGCCGACCCGGGCTGCTCTGATTGACCGGTACGGTGCGCGCCGCGTGCTGCCTCCGATGGCAACCACCTACGCGATGCTGTTGGCCGGGTTGGCCTTCACAACCTCGCGAAGCGGGACTTCAGGGTTCCTGCTGGGGGTCCAAGCGATGGCCGCTGGTGCCACTGCACCGCCCCTTGGTCCGGTGATGCGGACGCTGTGGAGGCAGTTGGTTCCTGACCGTCGGCTACTACAACGTGCCTACAGCCTGGATGCCGTCGCCGAAGAACTCCTCTTGGTCATCGGGCCGCTGTTTGTAGGCCTGCTGATGAGGGTCACCGCGCCATCGGTCGGTCTTGCGATGTGCGCCGTACTCGTACTGACCGGCTCCCTTGCCCTGGCCTCAACGCCTCTGGTGCGCGGCGAGGTGAGTCGTGTCAAGTCCTCCGCCCCAGCCGAAGGGTCCATGTCCGGCCCGAGACCCTCCTCATGGCTCCGGCTGCCATTGCAAGGCGACTCCGGGCTGCGTCAGGCGATCGTCGTCTCCGTCGGTATGGGCATGTGTCTCGGCGCCCTGGACCTGCTCGTGATCGCCTTCACTGACGAGCACCACCGTCCTGGTGCAGCGGCCTGGGCCTTGGCCGCGCTGTCGGCCGGCAGCGCCATCGGCGGCCTGCTCTACGGCGCCGTCCCATGGCGCGTCTCAAACAGGCTGCGGCTTTCGCTCCTTGCCGCAGCGCTGGGCCTGACCCTGGCTGTGACAGGGCTTTCACCGCATCCCTATGTCCTCATTGCATGGGTAGGAGTCGGCGGGCTGTTCATCGCGCCAGCCATATCGACTTCCTATCTTGTCGCCGACCAGTCCGTAAGCCCCGCTGCCCGCACCCAAGCGGGCGCTTGGGTCAACACCGCTTTCAATGCCGGTTCCGCGGGGGCCACGGCCGCCACAGGGTGGCTGGTGGGCCGCCTGCCCCTGTCCTGGTGCTTCGTGCTTGCGGCGGCCCCAGCGGTGCTGTCCGCGGCAGCAGTGCTGAACCGGTCCCAGAGTCCCGCCGCGGCGGCCGCCATGCTTGAGAGCCAACGAGCCATCGGCCTGACGAGCGGGCACGAGGTGGGTGATACGAGTGCCGACCCAAGCCTCACCGGCACTCCATCACCCGGGCCGGCCCAGCGCAACCAGACCCCGGACGACAGGGAGGCAGCGACGTGACGATTCTGGTGACCGGCGCGACGGGAACTCTGGGGCGCCATGTGGTGCAACGGCTTCAGGAAGCCGGGGAGACGGTTCGCGCGCTCACACGCGATCCGGCCGGGGCCACCGGCCTGCCCGGCGGTATCGAAGTGGTCGGCGGCGACCTCACGCAGCCACAGACGCTGACGGCGGCTCTGGCAGACGTGTCCGCCGTACACCTGCTGGGCGCCAGCGGGCCGGACCACCTCCCGCTGCGGACCGGGCCGCAGATCATGGCGATGGCCGCACGGGCGGGCGTACAGCGGCTGACGGTCCTGTCGGCTGGGGAAGACGGAGAGCTCGAACGAGCCGTGCGTGACAGCGGCCTGGAGTGGACGTTCATCTGGCCGGTCGACTACATGGCCAACGCATTGGGGTGGGCCGAAGCCATCCGCAACACGGCGCACGTGCGCGAGCCGTACGCACAGCGCAGGACCGCCTCGGTCGACGAGAGGGACGTCGCCGACGTCGTCGCAACCGTTCTGATGACGGGCGGGCAGGCAGGCAGGCGGCTCGTCGTATCGGGGCCAGAGGCACTCACCCCGGCCGACAAGGTGTCCGCCATCTCGGCGGCGACCGGCCGAGACATCCGTTTCACCGCTCTGACCGACGACCAAGCACGCGCACAGTGGCGGTCGCAAGGATGGCCCGAGGAAGGCATCGAGTTCATGCTGCGCATGTGGGCAACGGTCCCTGAGACAGTGGCCGAGCTGACGTCAACGGTCGAAGAGGTCGTCGGCCGGCCGCCACGGACCTTCGCCCAGTGGGCCGCCGCGCACGCCGACGCCTTCCGCACCTGACACCTCGCACCAGGAATGACGACCGATCAACCTTCGTTCTCCTGTGAGGGAACCATGCATCACCTACGGCTTCTCCTGCCCTCACAAGGGAGCAGCAACTTGGCGCGTCCCTCCAACTGAGCACCGCGCTGCGGGTCCTGCTGTGCGAACACCCGGGCCTGCGCCTCGGCACCCCACCGCGCGCCCTCACCTGGACAGCCGGCCCCACCCTCCGTGCACTCGACGCCCTTCCCCTCAGCTTGACTCTGTCGGGGATCTTGGAGTTGCCCGGTGCGCCGGCTCAGGTTGTGCCAGAGGTGCCACCGGTCTGCAACCTGAATGGCCTGCTGGGCGCCGGCGGAGCGCCTTCGGCGAAGAACGGCGCCTGGTCGCGGCAGATGACCTCTACGCCGGGCCGGTCGGCGAGCCAGGCCGCCAGGCTGGACGCCTCCCGGTCCGGCGACAGATCGATGGGGCGTCGGGTCTCGATGTCGGTGAGGACGGTGCCGTAGTGGCGGCCCTTGCGGGTGGCGTACGCGTCGACGCCGACCACCCGCGGCGCGGGGATCTCTGGTTCGGGAAGATCGTCCACCAGCCGGAGCACGGTGCTGCGGCTGACGGACACCCCGAGAATGCGGACGATGCGGGCCCCAGCCCGGCCCGCGAGGGCCAAGCCGACTGCGGCCAGGGTGGAGCGCAGCCGCTCGGTCCGCTGACCGTGCCGGCGTGTCAGGCCGGCTATCTGCTCGACGAAGGTGCGGCGTGCGCAGTCCGAGTTCTCGCGGGCGAACCGACGGACCCTCAGCTGGAGAGCAACGCTTCCGCCACCGCTGGGCACATCAGCGGGAAACCGTAGGAACCATGCACCCGGTTCGACCAGGCTCCGCTCCCCACGGCCACCGCCCGACTGGTGATCAACCCAACTTCACCGGGTCGGCCCACGTGATGTGGCGATGGTCAGGCCCGGTCGCGGTGGCTGGGCTGGTGGCATGCGGCGTGGGTGTCGTCTTCCTCCGTGCGCGGCCAGTACCGTCCTTCGAGGGCCTCGGCGCTGCGGTTGAGCCGGACCAGGGCGTCCTCCAGCTCTCGTACTTCCTCAGGGGACCAGTCGGCGACCACCCGGGCCAGGCAGGACCGGTTGACCTCACGGTCTTCGGCGAGCCGGCGCCCGCCTTCAACGGTGATGCGCAGCTTGCGGGCCATGCCGCCGTCCGGGTCTGCGACGCGCTCGGCCAGTCCGCAGCGCAGCAGTGCGGCCGTCTGGCGGTTCACGGTGGAGGTGTCGAGCCCGAAGGCTTCTGCCAACTGTCCGATGGACATGGGGCCTTGTGTGTCGATCCGGCTGAGCAGCAGGTACGCCGACCGCTCCAGGCGTTCGGGGTCGCGCTCGCGCCGGGCAAGCACCTGGTGCCGCGAGAGCAGCATCAGCTCCCGCTCCAGTTTCTCCAGCACTTCGCCTCCCGCTCCTTCCGGCGCTCCATTATCGCGGACCTGTGAACCCGGCGGACCGGCGGCCCCTGCACGGCTCGGCCTGCGGGCGGCGCCGCACGACGACCCCGACCGCACTATGCATGATACATATCATGTGTACTATGCACTTCTCGTTGTCACCCCGACGAGCCACCGCCTCAACCCGGAGGACCGCATGACCGTCACCCCGTCCACCGCCTCCCGCGCGGCCGAGATCCTGTCCCGGCCCGTCACGCTGAACGGCCTGACCGTCCCCAACCGCATCGCGATGGCTCCGATGACGCGGATGTTCTCCCCCGGCGGCGTGCCCGGCGAGGACGTGCGGGCGTACTACGCCAGCCGAGCCGCCGCGGGTGTGGGCTTGATCGTCACCGAGGGCACCTACGTCGGTCACGAGTCCGCCGGGCAGAGCGACCGTGTACCGCGGTTCCACGGCGAGGACCAGCTGGCGGGGTGGGCGAAGGTCGCCGCGGCCGTGCACGAGGCGGGCGGCACGATCGTGCCCCAGCTGTGGCACGTCGGCATGGTGCGCAAGCACGGCGAGGCACCGTACGCCGACGCGCCCGCCGTCGGCCCCTCCGGCATCCGCGTCGACGGCACCGAGGGGACCGGCAGGGCGATGACCCGCGCCGACCTCGACGACGTCATCGGCGCGTTCGCCGACGCCGCCGTGGAGGCCGAACGGATCGGCTTCGACGGGGTCGAACTGCACGGCGCTCACGGCTACCTCCTCGACCAGTTCCTGTGGGAGCGGACCAACCGCCGCACCGACACCTACGGCGGCAACGCGGTGGCCCGTACGAAGTTCGCCGCGGAGATCGTGGCCGCGGTCCGCGAGCGCGTCCCGGCCGACTTCCCGGTGATCTTCCGCTACTCGCAGTGGAAGCAGGAGGCCTACGACGCCCGGCTCGCGCAGACCCCGCAGGAGCTGGAGGCGATCCTGGCCCCGCTCGCGGCGGCGGGCGTCGACGCGTTCCACGCCTCCACCCGGCGCTACTGGCTCCCGGAGTTCGAGGGCTCGGACCTGAACCTGGCGGGCTGGACCAAGAAGCTCACCGGCCGGCCGACCATCACCGTCGGTTCGGTCGGCCTCGACGGCGACTTCCTCCGCGCCTTCGCCGGCGAGGGTGCGGCGCTCGGCGACATCGACAACCTCCTGGACCGCATGGAACGCGACGAGTTCGACATGGTCGCCGTCGGCCGCGCGCTGCTCCAGGACCCGCAGTGGGCGGCGAAGGTCCTCGGCAACCGCTTCGACGAGCTGAAGCCGTACGACGCGGCGGCGCTCAAGTCGCTCAGTCGGTAGCCGGAACCGTCCGGACGACCGTTTCAAGGGCACCCCGTGACATCGGTCCGCCGCCGAGGTCACGGGGCGTTCGCGCTCCGGTCAAGAATTGCCCCGCGTCGCCGGTGCCACCCATCGCCAACCGGTGGTGCTCCGTGAGCCCTTTCCAACCTCACGGTGGGAAAGGGCTCTATATCTGTGAAACATGCCCGCACTCCTAGTCGATACTTGGATTCTTGCCATGCGAGGGGAATAGCTGGCTGCGCCTCCAGGCAAGGGGGGTGCGTAATGTGGTTCGCGGCACGCCGAACGGGGGCGGCAGCGGCGCCGAGGCTAGCGTCCGCGCCCTATGCCGAAGGCCTGTAGGTGGTTGACGGCATCAGGCTGGCCTCGCAGTCTTCTGCGCGGCCAGCCTGACGCCCGGCGTGTTGTGCGGTCTTGGGTGGCCGCTTCAGCCGAGGAACTTCCAGACGCCTGGGTTGCCGCTCGCCTTGCACAGGTAGAGATCGGCCTGGAAGTCCAGGTAAAGCATCCCCGCCTCGTGGTCGCCGCTGGTAGGCGGCCCCGGATCTGCACCACTGGGGCTCAGCTGGAGGGGGGCGGTCTCGCCGAAGGCGCGGACGCCAATGCCCCGGCCCCCGAAAGCGTCGACGGCGGCCTTGTCATTGGTGCCGGACACCGCCCGGATGGCGTCGTCACGTTCGCTGATCACAAGCAGCCCCACGCTGTCCTGGCTCTCCGCCGTGATGGCGTTGGTGACGTCGGCCGCCACATGCAGTTCACCCCCGACGTCCAGTGCGTACGGGCTCTTCATGATCTGCGCGCCCTGGTTGTTCCGGGCTTGGATTCCATCTCTCGACATTACTGAACGTCCTTTCCGTCCCGGGGTCTGGATCGATTCGTTGCTTCGACCGTAGGCCCGTCCCCGCTGCTCCCGACAGGTGGGGAAATTGCGTATACCCACCGCTCGCGGGCTGGGTTCCATGGCCGGAAAATAGAAGCGTGGCTCGTTTCTCACTGAGCGACTACCGTCAGCTCTGGGCGGTAGCCTCGCGCGCGATCACCTGCGAGCAGTCGGAGTTTCCTGGAACCCTGGCGGACGCCGACCTTGCCGGGCTGTTTCAGGCCGACGCGGTCGACAGCTGCCTGATCGATCTGCGTACCGGGCAGAGCCGGCAGGTGGGCGGCCATCCGGCTGAGCTGGTGGCTCTCTGTGTGGAGGTGCCCTCGGAGTTCCACGCGTTCCTCTCCGGCCATCCTGCCGTGCGGTATTACCAACGGGGAGGGGATGAACCAGCGGTGAACTCGAGCGAACTCACCTCACGCCGGGAATGGCGAGGGTCGCCCTCCTTCGCATACCTTCGCGAGCACGGAGGGATGGGCGAACAGCTGGTCATCCGGGTGACGGGAAGCCCGGGCCTGGTCTGCGGGATCGCCGTCATGCGTGCAGTGACCCCCTTCACCGATCTCGACCTGGGCATGGCGAAGGAACTGGGTACGGTGCTCAGCGGCCTGCACCTCCTGCGTCGTCCGCCGCACCTGTCGGCGGAGAGCGGGGCAGGGACGCGCCTCACGCCGCGGGAGACTCAGGTCCTCATCCTGTGGCAGGACGGGCTCACAGGGGGCGCCATCGCACGCAGGCTCGGTATCACCGCACGGACGGTCGACAAGCACGCGGAGAACCTCCGCCGCAAGCTCGGGACCCCCGACCGCACGAGCGCGGTCGTCCGAGCCCAGTCCCTCGGCTTGCTGACGGTGCCCCATGGATTGCGTCCTGAGGGCCTATCCGAACAGGACGGGCGGGACTGACATCGGGTGTTCTGAGTCGCGCGAACAGCCACCGTCAGTACAGACCCGACCTACCAGCGCGCGCGGGCGGGCGGCGAGGGTCGTGCTCGGGATCGGCAGCGAGAAGGCAGAGGTCGTCTCGGACCGGCTCCGCACCCGCGGGGCGGCCTGGTAGCGCCGGAGCTCAACCTCCGCAACCACCACAGGAACCGTACGGCTCCTGCTCCCGCGCCCACCACGAGTCGCACCGGCATTGGCCGAACGGCGACCTGCATTTGTCGCACGGCGGTTGGGCGGGCTCGTCCGGTTCATCGGCGGGGCGGGGTGGGGCGGGCATGCTTGCCCGGCTTCGACGGCAGCCGCAGGCAAGGCTGCCCTTGCATTTGCCACCGGGGATAGCCGAGTGGTGCCCGCGCTGGTGTCCGCAGTGGTCGCAACAGTGGTCCGGTAACTGGCCTGTCGTCATGGCCGCAGGCTATGCGAAGAGGGCTGGCTGGACGAGGCCGGGCCTGGGTTCCGCGAATAGCACGGTCTGCTCGGCACCGTGGGCAAGGGGCGCGTCCTTCAGCGAGCGGCTACAGCTCAGGAAGGGCCATCAGCCGTTTCACTCGCGGGCGCAATCCCTCCACCCTCGCCGGAGTCGTCTGCCACCCCAACTGCACCGCGATCTGCTTCGCCCGGATCCCGCCGACGGCTTCCGGTGCGGCGAGCACCGCCAGGATCTGCTGGTATTCCGGCGCGAGTACTTCCACACCCACGCCCTCGGCCCGCTGCGGCACGACCGAGCCCGCCACCGCGGCCCGCACCGTCCCCGCCGCCCCGGCCGACGACTCCTCGGCCGGCACTTCGGCGACCGTCACCCGCGCCAGCTCCAACCGCCACAGAGCACGTTCCGCCACGCCGAGCGCGGCTTGCACCCGCTCGGCCTCCTCCCGCAACCACGCCACCTCTTCCCGGACACTCTTCTCCCGGGCTTCCAGCAGTCCCAACACCGACGGCACCCAGGCATCTCCACCAGACAGACCACACGATGCGCCGTCTCTGCCACCGAGCAGCCAGAACCATGCCTGACCAGCAGAAGCTCAGCGACTACGTTCGGAAAGCGGAAGCCTTCTGAGAGACAGCGAGGGTTTGTGCGTTGGTGCTGGTCAGTGTCTGGTTTCGGGGCAGGGCTCACTGTCATGGATGTGAGAGATCGGAGTGATTCCACTGTCACGGGGCGGTCTTCGTGCAGGTGCCGCACTGACACGAAACCGAGAGATCGCAGTTTGCAGGCATGGCAAGTGGGCGCGTAGTGGCATCGAAGCGCGCTCGGGGCGCTCGCTATTGGGCGGTGGCACGGATGAGACCGACGTGTGCGCCGTGCGCTCTCCGCGCTCTCTTCGTGAACGCGCTGCTCGTTTGGTGGTTCGAGCCGGGTGGGCATCCCTGGGGAAGGGGACCTGCTGGCTACGGCAGGGCAGAAGGCAGGGGCTTGTTGACGGATGCGCTGCACCCAGTGCCACCGGGCGGCCGCCGTACCGGAGCCAAACCGAGAGATCGCACGACGGTAAACGGCGTGGGCTCTGCTGTGAGTCGTCAGCGCATGTGGACGGTGATCTCGGGGAGCGGTATGTCGGACAGGTTGAGCTGGAGGCCGGTCATAGTCAGGTAGGTCTGCGAGTCGCTCAGGGTGTTGGACGGTGCCTGGGTCTTCCCGCGCGTGCTCACCAGCAGGTACCAGCCGCCGCGCTTGTAGCTGCGGGAGGCGTCGGCGCTGTCGCCGTTCGGGTTCAGCACCCAGCCCTGGCGCTCCAAGTCCGCACAGATCGCCTTCATTTCGGACTGTGCGGCGGCCTTCTCCCGCACGGCCATCCAGCCCGTCCTGTTCAGGTTGGATCCGGCCGGGACCGTCGGCTTGCCCTGCTCCGGGTCGAGGCCCGCCGCGCGGACCGCCGTCCGGATCACGGCGTCCACCTCGTCCCGGGTGAGGGGCGGCGACGTGGGTTCAGGCTCCGGCGCGGGCACCGACGCGGATCCGGACGGCTTGGACAAGGGCGCGCCCAGGTGCACGCGCCCGTCGTCATCGATCTGTACCTGGTCCGGCAGGACCACGGCGGCCAGACTCACGATCAAAGACGCGGCCAGTCCGATCCACACCCTCTTCAAGAACGCGTTCAACGTGAAACTCCCCCCGAATGATCATTCGAGGGAAGTCTCACACATCCCGTTCGGTGCCCGGCAGCCGAACCCCCGGGAGCGGAGCCCGCCACTTCGCGTTCTCGGCCCTCAGCTTCTTGAACTCGTCCGGGGTGATCGGTCGATGCCCTCGCCGGAGTTGACGGAGAGCTTTGTACCGTTGACCGCCACGTCGGGGGTGCCCCTGCTGTTCTGGTCGTAAAAGGCCTGGCCGACCTCTTCGACCCATGGCGTGTACGTGAGCTCCTTGACCGCCTGGTTGAAGGCGGGCGTACATCGAAGCCGCCCGCGCATTCGCCGACGCCCCACCGCGGATGCCCCAGCTGCTCGTCGACATCCTCAAGCGGATCGTCGTCCCCATCACCGCCCTGCCCGGCCCGGAGGCTGGCGAGCCGTGCGCAGAGACCTTCGCCCTGGAGGCCCTCGGGCGGGTCCTGGTGACCTCCCTGCGGTACTGGGCGCGGCCGGTCCGGACTCGGCGGAGGGTATCGCCCGTGCCGTCATCGACTTCGCCGCGCAGTTCCTCACCGAGGACCACGAGGACGTCGCCGATGCCCTGCGCCAGCTGGAGGCGGCTGGCGTGGGGCAGGCCCTCGATGCCCACCCCACACCGGCCGGTGCACACCCGCTGCACCCTTCCATCGTGTAGTGCGCACCGCTCGCATCGGGTGGGCACCACCGCCGGACGGTGTACCTCACCGGGCATCACGGTGCAGTGAGCCTCCGCCAACTTGAAGTTGGAGGTCAAAGGGCTGGTGTGACCGGACCTCCGGGCGCTCGCGCTGGTCGTGGGCGGGAGTCTGCGGAGAAGACCGTCCGTCAGCGGTTGACTTCGAGGTTCGTCAGGACGAGCAGAGCGCGGAGGAGTTGGGTGGCGCGGGCGGGATCGGTGCGGAGCTTGGTGAGGGTCCGCCAGTTCTTGAGGTAGGCGAAATTTTGTTCGACCGGTGCACGTCCCACGGCGAGGACCCGGTTGGCGTCCTTCTCGCCTGGGATGAGCTTGTGGGTGCGGCTGGCGGTGCAGCCGGTGACGATCACGGGGTCGAATGGACGATGCCCGATATCGTCACCACAGCCAAGCGTTCGAGTGCCGCATCCGGGACAGAGCGCGCGCGTCGCAGCGCGCGGCGGCGCGGCCGATGTGGTTCTGCCGGGGCCGGGGCCGACGCGACTGCCCGCCGTAGAACCGGCGTATCCCGGCCGCCCTGAGCCGCTTGCGCTGCTTGGCCAGCTCCGCCTTCCTCGCCCGGATGGACTTCGGCTTCCGGGGGCCGCTGCCAGGCCGGCGGCGGCCCGTACGCCTCGGCGCGCTCCTGGGCAGCTTCCCTCAACCGGGCGGCGACGGCTTCCCTCCTCGGGTCCGCGCGCGGCGTGGCGGTCATGCGCCTCCTCCGGTGGGTGTGGTCCTGCCCGGCGCGGGCTGGATGCGCCGCTGGTCGATCCCGGCGGTCTCCATGACCGGCCTGCGGCCGGGCGTCACCTCTCGCGGCTCCCACGCCCACCCGAGCCGCCCCGACACCTCCTCCATGAAGAGCAGGGTGTAGAGGGTGTCAGCCGCGACGATGTTCGCCAGAAGGGAGTCCGCCCACAGGTTCCCCCACGTCCCGTCCGGCCGCCGTGCACGGATGGCCACCACCGCGTGATCGTGAAGCAGCGGCCTCGCATCTACGGCGTGAGACTCATAGTGCCGGAACACCGCGACGATCAACCCGTTCCGGATCGGCTTGCGGTGCTTGCCGCCGCTCCCCCAGCGGAACCGTACGACCGCCTCCTCGAGCCACGCGAGCGTCTTGTCCCGGGCGTTGTCCTGGCGTAACTCCAGCACCAGTCGTGTCTCATCGCTCATGAGCGCCCACGCGATGTGTGCCGTCGGCGGGGGCCCCGGAACGCCAGGTCGAAGGCCGGCAAGGGCGTACGCTCCTTGGCCTTGCGGTCTTGGGCGAGCGGTCGCGCTCGATGGGCCAGCCCAGCACGGTCGCCCGCCGCGCCTGCGCCGGGGTCTTGCCAGTGGAGGGTCACGCGGTTCGACTCAGCGCCACCTGAGCCTCGTCGTACCAGGTCAGCAGGTCAGCCACGCTTGTTCGGGGCTTCACCTCGTTGCGTGAGATTCCCGCAGTAGCACGCAGATCCTGCGAGCCACACCTCCCATCTGCGTGTTTGTGGAGGAATCCGATACCCGGTGCCTGCGGGTGGTGACCACAAGGCCTTCGGACCGCCAGCCCCGCTCGTTTTCCCATGGCTGCTTCATCGGTGATGATCACTGCATGACATTCACCAGTCGGCGTAGTGTGCTGACTTCAGCGGCGGCCACCATCGCCAGCCTGCCCCTCCTCAATGACCTGGCCGGAAACGGCAGTACCGCCGCAGCGGACGAGGGCACCACCGCCTCTCCCGTCATAGAGCGTTTCGCCTCAAACACCGACCTCTACACCAGCAGTGACTTCCAGGAGGGGACTGCCTGGATGCGTCGCTTCCGGTGCAGTCCCCGGCCCGACTTCGGTGACAATCTGAGGCCGTCCAGCATTGCCGTCCGCAGCACGGCGATCCTCGCCCCGCACGGTGGTGGCATCGAAGCGGGCACGAGTGAACTGTGCCTGGCCATCGCCGGCTACTCTCACAGGGAGGGCCCGGGCTCCGCCATGCCCGCTGCCGTGGCCGGCCTCGTACAGCGGGACTACTGGATGTTCGAGTCGCTCATCAACGATGACGCGCTCCACGTCACCTCCACCCACTGTGACGACCCGGCGGCCTTGGCCGTTTGCGCCAACAACCTGTACGCCGTCTCCCTCCACGGGTTCAGCCCCAAGGAGGGACCGAAGAACCAGATCCTCATCGGCGGCCGTGACCGACGGCTGATGGCCAACCTGGCCTGGGCCTTCGACAAGTACGGGCTCAAGCTCCGCACCGACAACGGCGATCTGTCCGTCCAAGTGACCATGGCGGCGGGCGACTCCAAGCTCAACGGCGATGACGACCGAAACTTCGTGAACCGCACCCGCACCGGAGCCGGCGCCCAGCTGGAGATATCCACCGAACTCCGACGGGCGATGTTCGGCACGTTCGACGGCGGGGAGAACCGGCGGGCCACCGCGGGTACCGGCAATGGGGTCACAACCAAGAATGAGGCCCACTTCTGGAACGGCTTTACGAACGCCGTCCGCGAGGCCATTGACGTGCACGAGCTCGGGCTGGCGAAGCCCGCGCCCCCCACCGGCGCCTGACGGCCCCATCCATGAGGAACGACATGACATCCCCGTCTCATCTCTCGCGCCGTCGGCTCATGACCGCAGGTGCGGGTGTGGCCGTTGCCGCAGCCAGCCACCTGGCCGTCCCTGGCTCTGCCACGGCAGACAGCACCACCACCAATCCGGCCAATGCCCCGACCGGGGCGCGGGCGTTCGCCATGGGCGGCGCCTCCAAGGGCTGGCCCGGCCTCGGCGACGTCGTCAACCAGGACGCCAGCACCACACTGCAGAGCATTGCGTTCGACTCGGTCAACGGCCACCTGTACACGCTCCAGGTGGCGGGCGCGAGCAGCATCACCTACCAGCGCGGTGGCAACGAAGTCGCGCGCACCCCTCAGATCAGCGGCCCGCAGCACGACGCCGCCGGCGACCTGTGCCTGACCCAGCACGACATCGCCAACGGCGAGGTACTCGGCTCCATGTACCTGCTCGGCTTCGGGCACGGCGTGTCACTCGGCATCGAGCCGGCGAACGCGGACACGCCCGCCTACGTCTGGACCGAGGCAAGCGCCGACACCCAGGGCTACGGGCGAGAAATCGCCCGGTTCCCGTTCGCCGCCGGCACCGTGCTGTGGACCAGCCACCCCCTGGTCCAGCGGCTCGCGCCCCCGGAGACCGGTGCCGTGCAGATCTCCCCGTGTGTTGACACCGCTTTCGGCAACCTCGTCCTGCGCTATCTGGCCGGCGGCTCCTTCTGGTTCGCCGCCTACAAGCTGGCCACTGCACGGGAGGCCGCCATCCACGGGAAGGACTTGCCCGCAACACCTCTGGCCAAGATCCGGCAGCCGCTTGTCTACCAGGCAGACGCCGACGGCAAGGACACCAGTAAGCCTGCAACGTTCCAGGGTTTCACGTCCTACGGACAGTACGTCTACATGCTCGACGGCTCACGCCGCACCGGCAGTGCCTCGGCACCACTCGCCGGCGAAGACCTTTACGCCATCCACACCACGTCGATCGACCTGAACGGCACCGAAAACGACCCCACGACGGGCTACGTGCAACGCACCTACTCCGCTGCCGACGGCAACGCCGACCCACGCGAGCCGGAGGGAATGGCCGTCTACACCGGTCCCGCGGGGCTCCGTCTGTGCTTCGGCATCACGGACAACGCTGCAGACGGCACGCGCCGGTTCGACCTCTATTACAAAGACGCACTGACCCACTGACAGCGCAGCGGTGGTTCCCGACCCGCCTCCGCGTTCCCGGCAGCCGCCGGGAACGCGGTGCATGAAGTTGTCCGGCGGCGGTGCCACCAGGTGGCGTTCACCGAGGGAACCACCTGCCGGCTCCCGGAATCCGCAGGCCCCCAACCACGTGCGACGCCTGTCCGCAATCATCATCAACTACGCGAAGAAGACCGTTGATGCGAGACGACGCCTTGGCGTGCCCTGTGAGTGCCCCGAGCGGAGGTGACGATGCGACGGCTTGCAGGCTTAAGGTGACGTGCCTGTCACCATAAGGAGTTCCCACTCGTGTCATCTCTCAGCCGCCGTTCTGCCCTGGCCGCCATGGCCTCGGCCACCGTCGCCGCTCCGCTGTTCTCCTCCACCGGCTCCGCGCGGGCGGCGACCGCCACGCAGCCGGCGGCGGCCCGGGGAGTCGCGCAGACCGTACAAGAAGCAGCGGCCTCCGACGCCCGCATACCCGGCATGGCCTCCCTGACCGAGCAGGTCTGGTATCCGCAGTTCAAGGAAGCCGTCCTCACCACCAAGGTCCTCCCCGGTGAACCGGCACGACTCCAGGTCTCGGACCCGCACGGGGTGCTCGCCACGCTGACGACCGGGGCGCGGACCGTCACGGTACGCGGACCGCAGCGGCACTTCACCGAGCAGAAGCGGCCGTTCACTGACCTGTTCGACCGCAAGGTGAACAACACGGGCGGAGAGCAGCCCGCATCCGGGGACCCCAAGGGGTGGGGCCCGTCCCTCGGCGGCGGCAACTGGGACATCGACGGGTACGCGGCGCTCCATTCCGACTACCGGGTGGACGGCCAGTCCGGCCGCATCTCGCTGGCGCGCGACAATCGCACCCGCTACGCCTACCTCGTGGACAACGACGTCACGGACGTCGACGTCACAGCCGTCGTCGGCTTCAGCGGGCTGCCAAGTGGCGCACCTTTGTCGATCGGCCTGACGTGCGGGTTCGCGGACATGAACAACCACTACCGTGCCAGGATCATCGTCTCGCCCGCGCCGAAGGTCGAAGTACGGCTGATCCTGGAAAAAGAGGACAACGGTGTCGTGACCGTACTGGGCGGCACCCCGCAGTCCGACTCCGTCCTGCTCGCCACCAGCTTCACCGCCGCCGACCGTTGGCGGATCCGCCTGGAGCGGGACGGACAGAAGCTGCGTGCCTCCGCCTGGCGTGACGGTGCCGCCCCATCCACGGCGAAGTCGGTCGGCGAGGCGACGGACGCTCGCTTCACCAAGGGTCACATCGGGGTGCGGGCACTCGCCTCCGTCGGGTCCGTCAACTTGCCCGTGGACGCGATCGTCGACGAGTTCAAGGTGACGTCATGCAGTTGGGCCAAGCCCCCTGCGGTCACCCACTCGACCTGGGTCCGGATCCTGCCAGCGCCCTTCAGCGGGACCTGGACCCCGGAGCTGGACGCGCAGATCCGGGCTTGGGCGTCAGACATCTCGCCCGACGCGCTCTCCTACGCCTCCATGTTCCTGGTGTCCGCCCCCAAGATCACCTCAACAGTCCTCGGCGGCGCACGCGTGCTGGGCACGGCCACCTACGGGCCGAGAGACGCCAGCGCCCCCGATTCCGGCAGGCTGGACATCGGGGCCGACTTCCACCACTACATGGACCGGGAATGGGTCTTCCCCAACGGGGAGCCCGGCGACAAGCCCGGCCAGGGCAGCCGCTTGGTCGGCAGCCTCGACTGTTCGGGCCTCGTGCGCATGGTATTCGGTTACCACTTGGGCATGCCCATGGTGGTGAAGAAAGACTTCACCGGGGAGAACCTGCCTCGGACCAGCCACAACATGGCCTTGCAGGGACCAGGTGTCATCGTGGCCCAGTCCACCCCTCCGGGCCCGGGCCAGGACAGCACAGCGGACGATGCGACGCCGCCGCCGATCACCGGCCTCCAGATCGGCGACACTCTCTACTTCAACGCCGAGCCTGAGAAGGCTGATGCCCCCGCCGATAAGCCTCGGGGCATCGACCATGTCGGCATCTACGTCGGCCCGGACCACAACGGACACCACCGCTTCATCTCCAGCCGCAAGACCCCCGACGGCCCCACCATGGGCGACCTCGCGGCCCAGTCCCTCATCGGCCTGTCCAGCGGCTATTACACCAACGCCCTGCGCATCATCCGCCGCTTCTGACCGCAGCCCGGAATCCGGCGCCGGTGGCGCGCCCTGCGGGACACCCCTGCTCATGGCCGTACCGTCGCAAGACCCGTGAGGAGGCGACCGATGCGGACGGCCGAAGCGCTCGCTGCTTCGGCCTCTTCGTCTCTCCGCGCGACACAAAGCGGCCGGCGCAGCGGGAACGGCGCGGCTCCCTTCGGGCTCATTCGGCCGGGCGGTGCCCGCGCTGCTGCCGTCCGCCGGATACGTGCCGTCGGCGTCGGGCTCCTGGTGCTGGGTGCCGGCACGGCGGCACCGTGCGCGACCAGCTCGGACCGGGCCGGGACGCGCGCGGGTACTCCCGAATCGCGCCCCTGCGGGGTCGACGCCCCGTCCGGCCGTCACCGGTCGGCGTCGGCTCCGCGTGAGCGGGACGAGATGCTGGATGTCCCGGACTCGGACTCCGCGGTCGTGGCCTGCGAGGCGGCGGGCGCTGAGGTGATCGCCGCTCCTGCGGCCACGCCGAACGGACGTCGGACGTCTTGCGGCACCCGGACGGAGGGGTTTTCGAGTACGTCAGCCGGTGACCTGGCGGACGCCGCGTTGGCAGCGGTTCGCCAGTTCCTGTTGAAAACATCCATCACCGCGAGGCTGGATCCGTTGCGGCTCAGGCCTCGCGGTGATGGGTGAGGGACTCACCCGGAGTACTGGCTCAGGACACCAGCCGCAATCCGGGTACGGAGCAGCGGAACGGCCCCGCTTCCTCTCCAAGCCACACCGCACGGGCGGTCACTGCTCCGGCGGACGGGCCCTGTTACCTTCTCCCGTCGGCACTCGTCATAGGTGTGACGACCGCATACGAACGGTCGTCGTATCAACGAGTGAATCGAGAGCAGGATGCTGACCAACATCATGTACGTGACAGTCTATGTCACCGATCAGGACCGTGCGCTGGCGTTCTACACCGAGGGACTTGGCCTGGAGAAGCGGGTCGACTTCCCGGGGCCCGACGGACGTTTCCTCACCGTCGGTGTTCCCGACAGCCCGGTGCAGATCATTCTGTGGTCGCATGCGGCGGCCGCGGGACAGCCGGGTGACGAGGGCCGGCATGCCGCGCCCGGTCCGCTGATCCTCGAGTCCGACGATTTGCGGAAGGATTTCGAGATCCTGCGCCGGCGCGGCGTCGTCTTCGAACAGTCCGAGCCCGAGGACTATCCGTTCGGGGTCCGCATCGAGGCGGTGGACCCGGACGGCAACCGGCTCTCGCTCCGTCAGCAGCGAAAGCCGTGACCGCTCACCCGTCCGGCCTCGTGACCGAGGCGTTCGAAGCCCAGCGCGATCGGCTGCGCGCTGTCGCGTACCGCGTGCTGGGCTCGCACGCCGACGCCGAGGACGTCGTCCAGGAAGCCTGGATGCGCCTCGTCCGCCAGGACGAGGCGACCATCGGCAACCTCGCGGGCTGGCTGACCACCGTGGTCGGCCGCATCAGCCTGGACCTCCTGAGATCCCGCCAGGCCCACCCCGAAACCGTCTACGGACAAGAGTCCACGGACCTCGTGGTGACGCCCGCCGACGACCCCGCGCCCGACGAGCAGGTGGCGCTGGCCGAGTCAGTCGGCCTCGCCCTGCTCGTCGTGCTCGACTCACTCACCCCGAGCGAGCGCCTGGCGTTCGTCCTGCACGACATGTTCGCGGTCCCGTTCCGTGAAATCGGCCAGATCCTGGGCAAGTCCGCCGACGCCACCAAGATGATCGCCAGCCGCGCCCGCCGCAAGGTCCAAGCCACGGACCGGCCGGCGGGCCCCGGCCGCGAGCACCGGGAGGTCGTCCAGGCATTCCGCGCCGCGGCCCTCGGCGGCGACTTCGAAGCGCTCCTGCGTGTCCTCGACCCGAACGTGAAGCTGACCGTCGACACCCCCGACGGCGTGGTCGTCACCCTCGGCGCCACCGAGGTCGCCGCAGGCGCCCGCAGGTTCTCCGGCGAGGTAGCCCGCCACCGGCCCGTGCTGGTCAACGGGATTCCCGGCCACATGTCCTGGCGCCCCGACGGAACCCCTCTGTCCGTCATCGCCTTCACCGTCACCGAAGGCCGGATCACCGGCATCCACATCGTCATCGACCCGGCCAAACTCGCCTGGATCCAGCTGCCCGCCCCGGACTGAGCCGACGCCGTCAGGGTCGGCCCGTGCACGTCACGCCGGGCCGACCAGCTGGATTCCTCAGCCCCGCAGCCGGTTCGTCGCCAACATCCAGCGTCCCCGGGGCTACGGGACCCCTTTGCAGCTGGTGTCTGAGCTAGGACTCCGGCCCAAACGGGTGGCCCGGCAGCACCTGAGTGACATCAAGTCACTGACATTGATCAAGCCCAACGCCGCAGAACGGCTCCCGAAGTTCCATCGAAACGACTCCCACAGAAACCACAGCCAGTCGGCAGGATCAGCGAGACGGACACCCTCCCTTCTCCTCTCCGGACATCACCTGGAGCGAAAGGTTTCCCAACCCCGGGACCCGTCAGACCGACACGCCCGACCCATATCCGCATGTGTCCGTCCAACGGTCGAGGATGTCCTCGGACTCGATCTGGGTCATGCCGTGCTCGGCCAGGCGCCGGGAGGCCTGAGGGGCAGGCTGCGGGGTGTCGCCGGGGGTAGTAGGCAGCGGTGCCGGGAAGAGTGTCGTCCCAGCGGTTCTGCCGGATGGCCCGGAGGAACCGGTTCAGCCCTGAATACGGGTCTTCTTCAGGCCCCATTCGACGGGCTGGGAGGCAGCGTGCAGAACGGCGGACGGCACTCATGTGGACCGGGCCGTCCGGCCCGCACCCAACGGTCGTGGTGCCGCATGCACAACTCCCGCCCGTTGACGCCGAAGCGGCAGCCATCAGCCGCGCAGGCAGCCAGTTCACCACGTCCACGAACCGGCCGGCCGGCCAGGGGCGGCAAGGAAGTCCCGTGCGCGGTCGGCCATGGTGGCGCCACCGGATGACCTGCCCGTTGCAGAGCCCCCGCTGCCAGGTCACTCGGTCGCAGTCGGTGACCGCGCACTGACGAGAGGCGAAGACCGGTTCGGCGGGATTCGGATGGCAGATCTCGGTGCGGAACTCGGCCCGGACTGCGGCCAGCAACTTCTCCAGCACCCAGGCACGTCCGTGACCAGGGATGATGACGGGGACGGTCACAGTCGCACCTCCCGCCCGCTGAACCAGCCCGCATCGTCCGGGGTGCGGCGGGCATCCTCGACGGTCAGGTGACCATACGTGTCGATCGTGGTGCTGATCGAGGCATGGCCCAGGAGTTCCTTGACGTTCTCCATGCCGGCACCGCGTCGCAGCAGCCAGCTCGCGTAGGTGTGACGGTACTGGTGCGGTTCGACAGCGATGGCCGTGGTCTTCCGTAGCCGTCTGACCAGGTCATAGACAGCTGGGTAGCCCCAAGGATGCCCGTGCGGTTCCGCGAAGAGGTTCACGAAGACGTAGTCGGAGTCGAGAGCGCCGTACTCGCGGTGCAGGTAGTCGGAGTACAGACGCATCAGCTCCGCGCCGGCGGGGACCGTCCGCGTGCGGCCGGCCTTCGCGCGAGCCCGGTTGTCGTTCTGCCGCGGCACCGCGATCACCTGCCGCTCGGCGATCTCGATGTGACGGTCGCGCCCAGCATGAGCAGCACCAGACCGAGGGCGGCCAGCGGCACCAGCACCGGCGCGATGTCGAGCACGGCGGGCAGGACCAGGCCGACCGCGGCCAGGACCTCAAGTGCTCCGATCGCCTTGACGGGCCTGCCTCTAAGGTCTTCGACCCACCTCGCGCTGGGCCCGCTGGAGGCAATCCTCTCCTTCGGTGTGACCAGCTTGAACGCACCACCCGCCAGGTACGCAACGGCGAGAGGTTCTCCTTGCAGAAAGGTAAGGAGCTTCGGCAGCCGCAGTGGTTGTCCGGGCGGCTGTCAGTGCCGGCCTGGCTGGTAGTGGCCGGCGGGCTGCTGGACGGTGACGTTCAGGCGGTTGAAGGCGTTGATGACGGCTATCTGGGTCACCAGGGCGGCGAGCTGCTCCTCGTCGTAGTGCTTGGCTGCGTTCGCCCAGACCTCGTCGGGGACGCCGCCGGCGGCGTCGGCGATGCGGGTGGCTTCCTCCGCCAGGTCCAGGGCGGCGCGTTCGGCGTCGGTGAAGACGGTGGCCTCCCGCCAGGCCGCGACCAGGTGGAGGCGTACCGCGCTCTCCCCCGCGGCGGCGGCGTCCTTGGTGTGCATGTCGATGCATCCGGCGCAGCCGTTGATCTGGCTGGCACGGAGCATCACCAGTTCGCGGGTCGCGACTGGCAGTCCCGAATCGCCGAGGGCGTTGGCCGCCTCGATGATGTGCTTCCAGGCCTTGGCTGCGACCGGGCTGGTGAAGACGTTCAGACGGGCGTTCATCGTGTGCTCCTTTGTTGTTGTTCGCTGCTGCCCTTAGGACACCGACCCCGGTCGGGTTGTGACGGCGGCGAACGTGACGTGAGTCACCGGCGTAAGTGCGCGAAGTCGACGGCGGCGGCCATCGTGTGCGCGTGTGCCCCGGGAGCAGCGCCCTTGCCGCCCCCTTCGACGGACGGGCCACCCTCGGTCCGGGGGCACCGAACCTCTTCCGCCAGGGTGCCGTGGGCCGCCGCGGAAAGACCTCGCCCGTCGGCCCAGGTCTTGAGCCGGTCGGCATAGACCTGCTGGAGCTGGAGCTGGGGCTTTCGGCGTCCTGTGCCTCGTCTCGCCAAAGCACGTGCTTGTACGCGTGGGCGAGCAGCCCCTCGATGTTCGGCATGGGGAAGCCCTCTCGGTCATGTCCTTGGTGCTGCTCGGGCACTTGCAGGCCGGGGCGGTGGGCAAGGTCGGGGCCAGCGCAGCCAGGAGGGCCATCCGCTTGGTGGTGTTCATGGACGGTCAATCCCTGTAGCACCAACGGCGGCACGACCGGTCCCCGAAACCGCCCCCGCAGATGGAAGGCCGCGAGCCGTACGGCACCGGGACCACCCGCGGCCAGACCTTGGACACCCGAAGGTCGGCCTGGATGCCGCCGGGCGGCGAGGCCGCGGCCGCGCTGCTCGCCGGTCTTCTCCATCTCCTTGGCGAGCTGGGCGCGGCGGGCGCGGGCGGGGTGCTGTTGGAACTGACCGAACAGATCTCGGTTCGCCGGGGCATCTCCCGATTGCCCGTCATACCGGTTTCTGCATACCGGAGATGGGGAGCTCCCACCGCGATACCCCGTTCGGAGCAGGTTGGATCATTGGTGATCTATCCGGGGGAACCATCGAACCTGCCCTGAGGCCGCTTGCCGTACACCAGAGTGGCGTCGTCCGCTCGTAACCCAGGCGCACGGGCAAGGCACCTCACCAGGCCGGCCTGTGGGCGGCCCCACGATCGCTCGCGGGGCGGCCGTGCCATGACCAAGACCGCGACATCCGGTTCATCGAAGTACGTAGTGCACATCTCATCCGGGGGGTGAGGTTGCGCCCCTGCGTACCCCGTTTGGGTTGCGGGCGAGCAACAGCCCTGCCAGGGACGAAGCGACCTCAAGGAGATCAGCCACCGTGGCTCCCGCATCGAAGAACATCGTCGAGGGCGCAGTCTGCGCCGTCATCGGAATAGGCCTGGCCCTGTTCACCCAGGACGTGCACATTCCCGTCGTTACGCTCGCGAAGGTGGGCATGGTACTGATCGCTGTCGGTGGCATACAACTGCTCTACGGCGTGTACCAGGCATTCAGCGCGCGGAGTGTGGAGTAGCGGACGGCCGGGCGGCGACATACCGCTCGGACCGCGCTGCCTTTCTGAGTTCTTGGGCTCGGCATCGCTCGTTCAGGTACATCCGGCACGGTGAAGCTTGGTGGCTCGGGAGGAACTCAGTTCCTGCCGAGCCACCCCTCGGGCGGGCTACCGGGATCGCAGGTCGGCCTCCTGTGCCTCGGTGCGACGGACAACCCGTCCGGTTGCCGCCGGATCAGGGAGGGGCGGGGCCGGACACGCGGGTGCGGCCCGTGCCGAGCCGTTGGCGTCCCATGCGATCACGCACTCCGATGCTCAGCACCTGCCGGCGGCCGACCGGACGGTCGACTGGGGGCTGGAGTCCCGCAGTGTGGGCGTCCCCGACCCAGCAGGCAGCGGACGCCTCACGGAACATCATGAGTCCCGGAGAGCTCGGTAGCAGCTCAGCCGGGTCCCTGCCGCCGTCGGTGGTGCAGGGCCGCCCACTGGTCCAGGAAGCGGGCGGCCTCCGGGTCGCCCGCGGCGGCCGCGCGCCGGTACCACAGCTCAGCCTCGCTCCGCCCGCCGCGGGTGCGGATGAGTACGTGCCCGAGGTCCATCATCGCGTCGACCGAGCCGGTCGCCGCGGCGCGCCTGAGCCAGGGTTGCGCCTCCTTGAACCGTCCCGTCTCGACCAGTAGGCCCGCGAGGGGGCCGCTCGCGGTTTCCTCGCCCGCCTCCACCCCGCGCAGCAGCCAGAACTCGGCTCCGGCCGGGCGGCCGGTCCGGGCCAGCACCATCCCCAGATTGGCCATCGCCGCGGTGTTCCCTCCGTCGGCAGCGACGCGCAGGTGCCCTTCCGACGCGCGCAGTTCGCCCTTCCTGCACCGCCGCAGGCCCTCGGCCGCCGCCATGCGGACCCGCTCGGGGTCGGGGTCGGGGCGGATCCACCCCTGGTGCCCGTCCGGCCGGCTGCGGCGGCGGCGCATTCGTTTCAGCAGGCGGCTCGCCGCCCGGGCCCCCGGGATGCGGGTGACCAAGGAGGACGCGGCAATGTGGACGAGGGTGGCCCGGACGTTCTCGGTCTCCCAGTGGCCGGGGCCGAGCAGCCGTTCGCAATCGGCCAGGGCCTCCCGGACCATCTCGGATCCCAGCGCGTGCCGGCCGGCCGCGGAGTAGGCGTCGCCGAGCTGGTGACTGATGTTCAAGGTTGTCGGATGGTCCGGCCCCAGCACCCACAGGGCGTACCCCAGAGCGGGTTCCAGGACCTCGGTGGCCGACCGGACGTCTCCGGCCCGGAGGTAGGCGCTCCCGAGCACGGCGCGGGCGGACAGGGTTTGCCGGTGCTCCGGTCCGTGCTCCCGTTCGCATGCGATGAGGTCCGCCCGCATCTGCTCGATGTCGTCGCGCGGCTGCTGGGTGAGCTCCGATTCGACGGTGGCGACGTCGGAACGGACGGCCGCGGTGAGGGGGTGGCTCTCCCCCAGGAACCGTTCGCAGTCGGCGAGGACCGCCCGGAGTCGCCGGGCGGCCTCCGCCGCGTTCCCGGCGGCGTGGTGGGCACTGGCGAGGTGGTGACTGGCGCGCAGGGTGTCGAAATGGTCTGGGCCCAGGATTCTGACGCAGTCGGCGAGTTGGGCCTCGAACAGGCCGACGGCGCGGCCCATGTTGCCGCGCTCATGGTGGGCGACCGCGAGGTTGCCGCGGGAGACCAAGGTGTCGGGATGGTCCGGCCCCAGCACCCGTTCCCGGTGGTCAAGGCTCGCCTCCAGCAATTCGATGCCGAGGTCCCGGTCGCCATCCGCGTAGGTGATGGCGGCCAAGTAGGCCTGGGACGCCAGGGTCAGGCGGTGGTCGGGGCCCAGGATCCGCTGCTGGTCGGACAGGTTCGCCGTGAGCAGATCACGAGCCCTGACCCGGTTCCCGGCCTCGAAGTACGCGGCCGCGAGATTGGCGCGGGCGTGCAGGGTGGCAGGATCGTGCGGCCCCTGCGTCCGTGCGCGGAAGTCGGCGATCCGGGAGCAGTACCGGACCGCCCGGTGTTGCAGGTTCTGGCTGCCGAGGAAGGACGCGGCCGCATCGAAGACGCCGGTCGTCGCGGAGTCGTCCTGCGCCGAGGTCGTGTGCGCGACCAGGGCTTCGGCGTGCGGCAGAAACCGCTGCCAGGCCTCGAGTCCGGCGTCGAGCGAGGGGCGGGCCCGGTTGAGGAGGTCCACCGAGCGGGCGCGCCCCCGGGCGACGGCCTCGTCCTCGCGGTGCCGGATCGCCGCGTCAGGTGTGCGGAACACCTCTTGTACGAGTCGGTGCACCGACAGCGAGCCGTCGACGACGTCGACCATGCGGTAGGCGCGGAGCAGGCCCAGGGCGTGGACCAGCGTTGCCTGATCGGCCATCGGCGTCAGGAGGCTGCGCGGGATGCCGGCCGGGGCGAACCAGGCCAGGGTCCGGAACGCTTCGAGGGCGAGCGCGTCCTGCGCGGCGATCCTGTCCAGGGTCACGGTCCAGACAGCGGCGATCGTCCGGTCTTCGGGTGTCCCAGTAGCCGCTTGACGAAAGGTTTCGGCGCTGCTGTGGTCCAGGAGGTCCAGGTACTCGCCCACGCTGATGCCGGTCTGGGACAGATAGGCACCCGCCTGCGCGACGGCGAGGGGCAGATGGCCCAGCCGGCCACTCAGTCGGGCCGCGTCGGCAAGGTCTGTGCGGCCCGAGGAGCGGCGCAGCAGTTCCGTGGCGTCCTCGGCCGGCATGGCCCCGAGTGTCACGGGCCGGTCGACCAAGTCCTGCCAGCCCTCGGCGAGGCGGCTGGTGATCAGGAAACGCCCGGCGCCCCCCAGTGAACCGATCAGGTCCTGCACATCGGCCGGTGCGGCGACGTCGTCCAGGACCAGCAGCCACCCGTCGTGACAGGCCAGCCAACTGCGTGCCCATGCGGCGGCGTCCGGCAGGGGTGCGCTGTTCAGCTCGGGCACCATCCGCACGGCCAACGCAGCCAAGCCGGCCTCGATCCGGTCGGGACTGTCGGCGGTGATCCACCAGACAGGGCTGAACGCATCCTGCCGCATCTGGGCGTAGCGGCAGGCAAGCGCCGATTTGCCGACGCCGCCGAGGCCCGCAACGGCCTGGGCGATCAGCCCCGTTCCGGACTGCAGGGCGGTGTGCAGATCGCGGAGTTCCTGCTCCCGGCCTACGAAGCGGCCGGGAGCCAGGGCGGTCGGTGAGAGTCTGCCCGGACCGCCCGGCCAGCTCAGCGACGCCGCCGAGGGCAGGGGGTGGTGATAGTTGTTGATCGTGTTCTTCGCACCGTCGCCCAGGGAGATGATCCCGTGGTTGACCTCGACCTCGGCCCGCCGACTGAAAGGGTCCACGCCGACGCTCAACGATCCCCGACGACGTTGCTGGCATGGTCGCCCAGCGAGACGATGCCCGTGTTCTCTCGCACCGCGGCCGTGCGGTCGCCGCTCACCGTGACCACCGGTCGGCCGGCCGCCGCGAGGAGTTCGGCCAGGTCCCCAGCCAGGGCCCGGTCGCCTTCGACCACTCTGACGATCTTCGCGCGAAGCAGTCCGAGGTAGTCGACGTCCCCGGGGTGAGCCGCGACATCCTCGACCGCCTCGACGATCTGCTCCCCTGACTCCGGGCTGCGGCGCAGCCGTGTGAGCAGGCGCTGCCCGAGACGCACCGTGGCATCCGCGGCGGCGTCCTCCCCCCGGGTGAGTACCGCCGTGCCGTAGGCACCGACCGCCGCGCCCACCGATGCGACCACCGCGTCAACCATGGAACCGTCCACCGTGCGCCCCTCGCTTCTTCCGGAGTCGATGCGACACACATGCTAACGAAGCGTCCGGTGCACCATCTGACGGCGTCAAATCCCGCCGCTCGCGGTCGGTTTGAGCCATCCGCCACGCTGCGCGCCCGTCGGCCCGGGAGGCGCGGCCCTGGGCCTGTTGGCGACGAGGCAGGCCATCCGGGGAGGGCATCGGCGCGGCGTGGGCTTCCCGCGGGTCCCCCAACGGCCGGGCGCCGCCGCCCCCGGCGGGTGGCCGAACTCCGACGAAATCCGGCTGCCGTTCGCCTGGCGTATCTGCCCCCGTCACGCGAGGCTACCTCTCCGGTACCCCCGGCGCGCTGTTCTGGGGGCGCACAGCACCCCTCAACCGCAGAGGTCGTTCCCGAACGGCACGGTCGGAACCGCGACCGGCTCTCCCGGCGCCGTACGCGTTATTACGTACACCTACGGGAGAACGGTCACCGGCGGTTCAGGCCCCGGAGTGCGGGCCGTTGCGCGGCGCGGGGCATACTGCCGCCATGCACATGCCCAGCCTGCGGCTGCTGTTCGCGGTCCTGCTCGTCTCCCCCGCACTGGGCGGATGCGCCCTCTTCGGCCCGTACCCGACCTGCGAGGGCACCGAATCGGCGGTCGCGGAGCTGGCGAAGCTGCCGGGGCTGGAGCTGCGCCCGGAGCGGGCCCGGCCCGTCGGCGCCGCGCCGGGGGCCATGGCCACGGCCTCCTGCACCGCCGACAGCGGTGACGCCTATCTGACCGCGGAGCGGCTGTACTCCTACGACGGCAGTCGTGCGGAGGTGCTGGAATACTACGGCCGGGCGGCGCCGGCGGCGGGGTGGCGCCCGGTCGGCTCACTCGACTTCGGCCCGGACAGCCGGGCCGTCCTCTTCTGCTTCGAATCGAAGGACCGTCCGAGCATCACCCTTCAATTCCTCTCCGCGCAGCAGCTCCGCGACATCCACGGGGTGGATCCCGGACCCGAGTCGACCGGGTCCGGCGGCCGGACCTTGTTCTCGCTGAGCGCCGAGGCGGCGACGGACGGTTCGCGCATCGGCTGCGTGTGAGGTCGCCCCGCCGGCGGGGCCCGCCGGGGCGACCAGGACAACCTGGCAGCGGGTCAGCCGGTCAGGGTCCACTTCTGGTTGGCGTTGCCTGTGCACCACCACTGCAGGACCGGGGTGGCGTCCGTCGAGTCGTGGTCCCGTACGTCGACGCACTGGTCGGCCTGGACGTTGACCAGGTCCCGGGTGGCCGCGTTGTAGTCGAACCGCTGCGCGCCGGTGCCGTTGCAGTCCCACAGCTGGACCTTGGCGCCCGGCTCCGTGGAACCGCTGTTCACGTCCAGGCACTTGCCGAGGGCGCGGACCGTGCCGTCGCCGGGCAGGGTCCAGCGCTGGGCGGGTGTGCCGTTGCAGGTGTAGAGCTGGACCTGGGTGCCGTTGGCGGTCTGGGCTCCGGCCACGTCGAGGCATTTTCCGGCGAGGCCGACGAAGGTGCCGGTGCTACCGCCGCCTCCGCCGCCGTCCCAGGCGGTGACGCGGACGTGGTCGACGACGAGGTGGTTCGGGAAGGCCGTGGACCCGTCGGGGTTGCCGGGCCAGTCGCCGCCCACGGCGAGGTTGAGGATGAGGAAGAAGGGCTTGTCGAACACCCACTGGCGGCCGCCGAGATCGGCCGGGGTCCGGCGCTGGTAGGCCTGGCCGTCCACGGACCAGGTGATCGAGCCGGGGGCCCAGTCCACGGCGAAGGTGTGGAAGTCGTCGGCGAAGGCGCGGCCGCCGGAGAGGGTGTAGGCGGCGCCGATGCCGCCGCCGCCCGAGTAGCCGGGGCCGTGGATCGTCCCGTGGACGGTGGAGGGTTCGTAGCCGACGTTCTCCATGACGTCGATCTCGCCACTGTTCGGCCAGCCGACCTGGCCGATGTCGTCGCCGAGCATCCAGAAAGCCGGCCACATGCCCTGCCCGCGTGGCACCTTCATCCGCGCCTCGACGTGCCCGTGCGTCTGGGTGAAGCGGCCGGCGGTGTTCAGTCGGGCCGAGGTGTATTCGCAACGGCCGTACCAGCACTGGAAGTTGCCCGGGTTCTCGCGCCGGGCGGTGATCACCAGGTTGCCCTGGCCGTCCAGTGCGGCGTTGGCGGCGCCGGCCGTGTACCACTGGCGCTCGTGGTTGTTGACGTTGTCGCCGGTCTCCGTCTGCCACTTGCCGGGGTTCACGGCGGCTCCGGCCGGGCCGTCGAAGGTGTCCTCGAAGGTAACGGCCGCGGGGGCGGCGACCGGGGCCGGCCCGGGCGCCGGGGCGGCGGCCGCCGGCCCCCAGCCGAGCACCGCGGTGAGGGCGGCCGTGGCCAGCGCCGCCAGACCTAAGGCGCGATGGCGCCCGAACGCGGATGTCCGGGTGGGCGTGGGGGTGGGCTCGGGGGTCGGCGTGGGGGGCATGGGGTCCTCGATTCGAGTACTGGTCCAGACCTGAGCGTGGGGCGAGTGAACCCCCAGGCCGTGCCCATGTCAAGACCGTGGGAACGCTCCCACACCCGCCGCCCAGGGCCCGCCTCCCGGCCTCATCGCCCCACCCGCGCGTCCTCTCCCGCCTGCCGGAGCCTGTCGATCAACGGCACGACGCTGACCGTCAACTCCGGCAAGGGCATCGACCCGATCTCCCCGGACGAGTTCAAGAAGCTGAGGGCCGAGAACGCGAGGTGGCGGGCTCCGCTCCCGGGGGCTTGGCTGCCGGGCGTCGAACGGGATGTGTGAGACTCCCCTCGAATGATCATTCGGGGGGAGTTTCACGTTGAACGCGTTCTTGAAGAGGGTGTGGATCGGACTGGCCGCGTCTTTGATCGTGAGTCTGGCCGCCGTGGTCCTGCCGGACCAGGTACAGATCGATGACGACGGGCGCGTGCACCTGGGCGCGCCCTTGTCCAAGCCGTCCGGATCCGCGGCGGTGCCCGCGCCGGAACCTGAACCCACGTCCCCACCGCTCACGCGGCACGAGGTGGACGAAGTGATCCGGACGGCGGTCCGCGCGGCGGGCCTCGACCCGGAGCAGGGCAAGCCGACGGTCCCGGCCGGATCCAGCCTGAACAGGACGGGCTGGATGGCCGTCCGGGAGAAGGCCGCCGCACAGTCGGAAATGAAGGCGATCTGTGCGGACTTGGAGCGCCAGGGCTGGGTGCTGAACCCGAACGGCGACAGCGCCGACGCCTCCCGCAGCTACAAGCGCGGCGGCTGGTACCTGCTGGTGAGCACGCGCGGGAAGACCCAGGCACCGTCCAACACCCTGAGCGACTCGCAGACCTACCTGACCATGACCGGCCTCCAGCTCAACCTGTCCGACATACCGCTCCCCGAGATCACCGTCCGCATGCGCTGATGACGGCGCTCTTTGAATCCGGCCGTGGCCCACATTTCGTGACGATCACTCTCGATCAACGCTCCACGGCGAACGATGGGAGGTGGAGAACACCCTCGTCGTTTCAGAATGACGCGCTTGGTCAGATGGTCATGCGCTGCGAAGATGCGCTCTCGACCGGACGGTGGAGGACGGGGCACCAGATGACGCAGTGGCGGCTCTTACGGGGAGATGTCTTGGTCGGTGAGCTCAGTGAGTATGGCTGTGATCAGCCGTTCTTCCTGGCGCGTTTCACCCCGGGACCGGGCTGGGAGAGCGTGAGGGCGTTGTTCGAGGCATGGGCGGCCTTCAGCGGCCCGGATCCGGATGGGGTCAGGTTCGTCGCCCTGGTCAAGCCGTTGCACGATTTGGAGCTGACCCTGGCTCCGGTTGACGGCCGGCAGCCTCCGTTGCAGCTCTTCAAGAACTGCATGCTGCGGATCGATGGGTCTGAGGCTCGACTCCGCTACTGACTCAGCGTTTGGCCGTCCGCTGGAGCTGGCGCGGACATATGACGCTGCAGGCCAGTTCGAGCAGCCCGTAGCGGGTTTTCAATGCCGCGTTTCCACAGCAGGCAGCGGTACTTGTCGAAGTCGTAGCCCCGGTCGGCGTACAGACGCCGGGGCTTGCGGCGGGGGCGTCCCCGCCGTCCCCGGACCGATGGGATGGCGTCCAGTAGCGGCAGGAGCTGGGTGACGTCGTGCCGGTTGCCACGGGTGAGCGTGACGGCGAGTGGGGTTCCGTATCGGTCGACGATCACGCTCGGAGCCGGGACGGGCACGGTCGACCGGCGAGGGTCCGACATGATCCCCCCTTTGAGGGCCCGGACATGCGACCCGCCTACGGAGCGGTCGTTCAGATCCAGCAGGTCAGCGTGGCGAAGCTCGGCCGCCACGCGACACCCGTCCGCAGCACGTACAGGACGCCGGCGATGGCCACTCGGTCGGAGACGCGCAGCCGCCCGGGGTAGCGGCGTCGCCGCTCGGGAGCGCGCGGCAACAGCGGGGCCACCCGCTCCCACAGGGCATGAAACGATCAGTAAGCCTTGATTGGTGCGGCCGACCTGGCGGCCTGCTCGATCTTCGCGCAGTAGGCTGCACGGGCTTCCTCGTCGATCTGCTGCTCGTGTTCGGCGCGCAAACCGGTCCGGCCGTCGAGGCCCTCGCGCAGGATATCGGCGTGCCCGGCATGCCGGATGGACTCGCCGAGGACATGGACCATGATGGCGAACAGGTTCGTGTCGGCATGAGGCTCCGGCCACCACGGCACGTGGCCGGGGGCGTCGAGGGGAAGCTCGTTGATCGTCGCGTCCGAGTGTTCCCACGTGCGCCGGTAGAACCCGATGATCTGATCGCGGGTCTCCTCCTCGGTCGCCCACAGATCGCTGCCGTCGGAGTCCTGCCACCGGGGCAGCGGCTCCGGGGAAGGGCGGTCGAAGACCTCGCCGAAGTACCTGGCCTCGACGGTGGCCACGTGTTTGACCAGGCCGAGGAGGTTGGTCCCGGTCGCTGTCAAAGGCCGGCGGGCGTCGTATTCGGACAAGCCGTCGAGTTTCCAGAGCAGCGCCTTGCGGTCCCGCCGCAGTCTCCCGTGCAGGTTGTCCTTCGCGAATTCAGCGATCATGCGGCACGAGCCTGCCACACAATGCCTGGACTCGCCGCCTGTAGGTGATCGCACAGCAGGCTAAGGGTTGTCCCGTAGCTGATCTTTGGCAGCACGAGAGTGGCTGGCCGGGATCGCATCCCAGGTTCCCTTTGGGGAGGCACTGACCTCGGTTCACCCCTGCGATCGCACGACACAACAGCGGGTAGCAGGCGCCTCCTCCCGACAACGTGCGGACCTACCGACCTGGGGAGTTGAGCAGGGCCCCTGTTATCGTGCGCCGATGTCAACGATCAAACAGTTCCAAGTGACCTTCGACTGCGCGGAGCCTGCGCGCCTCGCTGCCTTCTGGTGCGAGGTGCTGGGGTACGTCGTACCGACGGTCCCGGAGGGCTTTGCCACGTGGGAGGAGTACCACCGCTCGCTGCCGCTCGAGGATGAGATCTACTTCGCGTGCACTGATCCCTCGGGTGTGGCCCCGCGCTTGCTCTTCCAGCGAGTTCCCGAAGGCAAGGTCGTCAAGAACCGGGTGCATCTCGATGTGCGGGCCGGCGCCGGGCTCGTGGGTGAGGAGCGCCTGGCCACACTCGAGGCCGAATGCGCGCGGCTGATGGCACTCGGCGCGAAACACGTGCTGACGCAGCGCGCCGATGGCGTCAACGAGTCGTGCATCACGATGCAGGACGTCGAGGGGAACGAGTTCTGCCTCGACTGATTCTCCTCCGAGACTGCGAGGTGGGGAGCCGTCTCCGGCCTTGGGGAACATCGGGGCAGCCGAAATCGGCTGTCTCGATGTTCCCCAAGGCCGGTCTCCCGTGGACCCCTCAGGTCTCGCATGCGGCGGGAGTCGTTCCGTGAGGGCGAGGTTGTGTAGGCGGGCAACGCCGTGCATCGCGTGGCGCGCACTGTCGCCTCTCAAGCGGCAGTCGCGCAGGATCTTCCAGGTCTTCATACGGGCGAAGGCGTGCTCGACGCGGGCGCGAACCCGTTTGTGGCTCTTGTTGTGGGCCTCCATCCAGTCGGGCAGTTCCTCGCCCGTGCGCCGGCGGTGCGGCATGATCAGCCCGGTGCCCAAGTAGCCGCCGTCCGCGATCGTCGTAGTGTCGCCGACCGCGCGCTTGGCACCGGACTCGACCCAGGCCAGGCAGTCGTTGCGGTTCCCTGGCAGTGGCCGGCCGACCGCCACGACCAGGCGGGTGTCGGCTCAGCACCGTGTCCTTGGAAAGCGCCTGCGCGGGGCCAGCGCGAGCCTGGGGCCGAGGTGGTCGATGACGCGATCGGCGGTGGACGTGGACACTCCGAAGAGCGGCGCGAGTTGACGCAGGGTCAAGTTGGTGTGCCAGTACGCGGCCACCAGTAGCACCCGGTCCTCCAGGGACAGCTTCCACGGCCGACCCCACAGCCCGGCGCGTCGCCGCCCTCGCGGCGTAGCTGCCTCATCAACTTGTCGAAGGCACGCGGGCTCAGTCCGGCGAACGGGGCTACACAGGACG
Source organism: Streptomyces sp. NPDC048337 (assembly GCF_043201175.1). Taxonomy (NCBI): domain Bacteria; kingdom Bacillati; phylum Actinomycetota; class Actinomycetes; order Kitasatosporales; family Streptomycetaceae; genus Streptomyces; species Streptomyces sp. NPDC048337. The sequence goes on along the minus strand of NZ_JBICYR010000001.1, from coordinate 491,078 downwards.
GCTCAGACGCCGTGAGCACACCAGGCACGGCAAGATCACTTACGGGACGACCCTTGGCTTCAGGAATGCCTCGTGGATGTCGTCGCGGATCTCCCAGCGGATCCGTAGCCGTCGGAAGCCGTGGATCCACGCGTTCGTCCGCTCGACTGCCCAGCGGACCGAGCCCAGGCCGGAGCCGTGCGGAACTCCGCGTCGGGCGATGACCGGCTTGATGCCGCGCTGGCGAGCGGGGTGCCGCCTGCGTCGGTGATGACGTGGTGCTTCGAGCCGGGCCGGGCACGGTCGACCGGGCTCGGCCCGGTTTTGGGCCGCCCCGACGGGCCTGGTGGTGGGAGCCGTCGATCACCGCCCGGGACCGGTCCAGCTTCCCGGCACGGTGCAGCTCGGTCAGCAGCACCTGGTGCAGCCCGTCCCACACCCCGGCCTCGTGCCAGTCCCGCAACCGGCGCCAGCACGTCATCCCGGACCCGAAGCCGAGCTCCTGCGGCAGCCACTCCCACTGGATCCCGGTGTGCAGCACGAACAGGATGCCCTGCAGGCAACCACGGTCGTCCAGTGGCAGCCGGCCGGGACGGCGCGGACGCCGCTGCCCGACAGGCAGCACCGGCTCGATCCGCCCCCACAGGTCATCCGGCACCATCCACGGTGGACCGTTCCCCAGCTGACGGCCTGGAAAATGGGGTGCGGTCGGCTGAGCTGGGGTGATAGGTAAGCGATGTGACAGAGAGTCTTGAGTATTCCGCCCTGCTGCAACTGATCGACGAGCGGTCGGCCGCGTTCCGGAGTGCGGTCGCCGCCGCGCCCAGCCTTGACGCGCCGGTGCCGTCCTGCCCCGAGTGGACGTTGTTCGATCTGGTGCACCACCTGGGTACGGGCCAGCGCTGGTGGGCCGCGATCGTCGCCGCGGGCCCGGCCCAGGCTCCGCCGGCCAAGGATGCCGCGGAGGTGCCGCGCGAGCTCGAGGCGCTGCTGGCCTGGTACGCCGAGTCGCACGAGCTGCTGCTGAGTGTGCTGCGCGAGGCTGGCCCGGAGCGCGAGTGCTGGGCGTGGTGGGCCGCCGGCGTGTCGCCGGCGAATGCCTGGGGCGTTGCCCGGCGCCGGGTGCACGAGGTGCTGGTGCACACCTACGACGCCCAGCTCGCCGCAGGCGCCGTGCAGCCGATGCCGGCGGACGTCGCGATCGACGGCGTGGCCGAGTTTCTCGACACCTGCAACTCCACCCCGGCGGCCTGGCCGCACGAGGCCGCCACCATCCACTACCACGCCACCGAGGGCCGCTCCTGGCTCCTCGCGCTGGACGGCACCGGCGCCTGGCCCGCACCCCTCACGGACGACGCCGCGCCCGCCTCCGCTTCGGCCACGGGCACGGCCGAGCAGCTGCTCCTCTTCGTCTGGGGCCGCCTCACGCTGAGCGACCTGAAGATCGATGGCGACCAGCAGGTGTTCGAGCAGCTGATCGCCTGGGAGCCCGAGGAATAGCCGGCCAACCCCGCCAGCGGACGGCCTCGATGACGTCGGCGTCGGTGAAAATGCTGAACAACTCCGCCTCCGCGCGGCGGACGGCCAGTACGGCCTCGTACAGCTCGGCCCGAGCACCTCCCGCAGTACTGCCGACTCAGCCAGGAAGGGGATATGGCTGCGACCAGGCTTTCTGCGAGGTGCTCTAAGCCCCCAGCCCAGCCGGGGCTTCGTCAGCCAGCGGCCTCAGCGCCGTCCCGACCCTGCAACAGGTCGAGCAGTGCGTGGGAGATGCGCAGCCCCAAGCGTCGGTCGTACCCGTCGTAGCCTGGCATCGGATTGGCTTCCAGGACCGTGTAGACGCCGTCGTCCCCCACCATGAAGTCGAACCCGACGAAGGCCAGACCGCTCAAATCCCGGTATGCCAGGCAGTGTTCGGCGATGTCGTCGGGCACCCGGGCCGGGGCGAACGTCTTGACGCCCTGGCAGTACTGGTAGTTGACGCCCTCGCATTCGATCCGCTCGGATATGTGCTCAGTGCCGACCAGGTGGGTACGGACATCCGCACCACGCACGCGCTCCTGGAACAGCACCGGGCTACGGGGCAGCAGCCCCAGCTCCGCGACCTGGCCGGGTTCGAAGGCCGACGCCACCGTCTTCTCACCGCTGGCGCCCTTGTAAACGGCCTCCGGCAGCGCACCCAGGAATGCATGAGCCTCCCCCTCGTCGTTGGTGAGCAGCGACGCCGGCACCCGGAAGCCGCACCGGCTGAGCAGACCGAGGTGGTACGCCTTCGCCCAGTTGCTCATGTCGGAGCCGGGGCGATTGACGACGAGCGTGTCCACGGTCGCGAGGGCCTCCGTGAGCGCCCTGAGGCGCGCTGCGGCGGGCGCGCGGTCCGGGCCGTCGAAACTGTCGACGGCATCGATCAGCCGAGCGTAGATCCCGGTGATCCCGGCGTCGGGCAGGTCCACCGTCAGCGCTCCGGTGCTCAAGCGTCCGCATCGGCTCCGGGCGTCCCACCAGTACGTGCCGGAGCGCATGAACATCACGCTGTCGAAGAAGAGGCAGGGGACGCCCTGGTGCCGTGCGCTGCGCACGGTGTGCACGATCGTGCGGTCATGGGGTGAACCGATGATGAGAACGGTCATCGGACGTCCTCCGTCTCCGTCTCCGCCTCCGGACCGTGGCCGAGTTCGGTGCAGAGCTGTTCGTGCACTGCGTCGGAGATGTCCCGGTACCACGCGAACGGCGGGACGGGCAGGATGCGGCTCACGGAGAGCCGGTGCCGTTCGTCGGCGACCAGGGCGACGGCGAAGAAGCGGATGCCCTGTCCGTACAGGGCGGCGGCGAGGCCGCTTACGAGCTTCCGGTACGACTCGGCGCCCACGTCCACACAGGGCTCATTGAGGACGGTGAAGGACCGGTGCCCCACGCACAACTCGATGACGTACGCACTGGACGGTGCGAACAAGGCGCGGAGATGTGCGGTGGTCCCCGGGCCCCCGGTGCTTCCCGGGTCGAGAGCGCCGGCTTCGGTGACGACCCGCCGCTCGTGGGTCAGCAGGTCCTCTACGTGGAGCTCGGGTGACGCGCGGCGTGCCCACCCGTCGAGCAGCCTTCGGCAGTCGGTCGTCCAGCACTCCCGGAGCACCGTCGACGGTTCGAGACGGCGACGCAGCTCGGGGTCGTCGGGCCATGCCTGCGGGCCCGGTCGGTTGACGACGTTCGGGAGGAAGGCGCACAGAGACCACAGTGCGGCGCGATACTCGTCGGCGGCGAAGCGGGCGTCCGGGCCGTCCCGGCCGGCCGGCACGAGCGCCCACGGGTTCCGGACGAACACCGCCACCTCGTCGCCGTGCAGCGTGCCATGCCCGGGCAGACGCAGTCGGACCCGCGTCCGGCCGTCGGCCTCCATGCGCACGGCGAACGCGAGTCGGCCGGGGTCGCGGCAGACCGCATGCGCGATCGACCGGCGTGCCAGAAAGCCGTCGAACGAGTCCACCGCGGGATCGTCCGGGTCGGCCCCCAGTAGCAGGATCATCCGCGTCGGGCTACATGATCGGACGGATGAAGGCCTGCACGGGCGGCATGGAGCCGTATACCACCCTGACCTGGGTGTCGCAGGCTTCCTTGCCCGTGTCGGAGGTCTCCTTGCCGGTCCCTTCGCTCTGCTCCTTGCCGGTGCGTGCCTGTGCCTCGTCGAGGATGCCGGCCAGGAAGCGGCGTTCCACGCCGTCCTGCTTGTCCCCGACCTGCTCCCCGCGGGCCACCGCGGCGCGGATGGCCTCCTCGATGCCGACCGGTTCGACGTCGTGGGTACTGGCGAGATCCGGACGCAGCTCGGGGTGGATGAAGATCATGGGTGTGGGTGTGGACATCAGTGAGCCCCTTCCCCCCGTGCGATCAGGTCCCCGATGCGCACGCCGTCGATGATCAGACCTCTGAGGTCGCAATTCTCGATGACCACGTCGCGCAGCGAGCAGCCCACGAGGCGGCTGCCGTCCAGGACGGTGCCGGCGAACGTGGTGCGCTGGGCTTTGCCGTAGAGGAACTGGGAGTCATCCAGGGCGGACTCCGCGAACAGCGAGCCGAGGAATGCGCTCTCGTGCCAGGTGCTCTGTCGGACATCCGCGTTGGTGACATACATATTCGGTGTCAATGTTGCGCTGTCAACCGCTTGATCGAGCCCCATCTCGCTCTCCTTCGACGGAACTTCATATTCTTATCGTCACCCCCGGTCGGTGGGCCCGCCAATCGGAGCGCAGCGCGGAGCGCGGGGGCCACGGCGCCCCGTGAGGGAGACGTCGCGGCCCCGGTCGTGCCCTGGTCCTTTGCGGCTGCGGGGCCAGGTCGTCCCAGCGTGTGGCCCGGGCACCGTTCAAGGTGACACGGTGCACCGGCTGCCCCTGCCGGTCGGACTGCGTGACGGTCAGGTCCGGATGCTCCTCGTCGGGCTTCTCCGCAGGGTCCTTGCGCCAGCTGGTGCGGAGCGTCCTTCCAAGTACGCGGTATTCGGCGCTGGTGGTGATGTCAGAGGGAGCGGCTACGGTGTGTCGCTGTGGACGCTGCTGATCTTGACTATCGGGCCCGGACGCAGTCTGGCTGCGTCCCACCGCATCTGGTCTCCCGGCTACTCGAACTCGGCCATTCCGAGGAGGTGGGGTTTTGGGCCGTGCATGGGGAGTGGTTCTGCGCGCGGGAGTGGACCCGGCTGCTCGGTGAACAGGGCCGACGGGGTGAGGCGCTGGAGATACTCGCCCCGTATCTCGCTACGGGCTGGTGGACGGCCATCAGGACCACGGCAGAACTGTTGGAGAGCTGGGGGCGGGCCGACGAGGCCATCGTACTGACCCGAGCTCGTATGGAGGTCGGGCATCCGCTGGCACTGGAGTTCTATGCGCGATTGCTCGCCCGGCATGGCCGGAGCGACGAGGCGTTCACTCTGCTGCAGCCACACATCGACGACTGGTTCCTCGCTGCGGCCCTGGTTGACGTCGCGGCGGACGCCGGCCGCGACGAGGAGGCGGCAGCTCTGCTTGCCGCCCGGATCCCGGATGAGCATCGTTGTGCCACTCCGTGGTGCTGCCGCGGCCTCGATCCCGACACGGCGATCGGCTTGCTCGCCACGATCCGCGAACGCCAGGGCCGTATCGACGAAGCCATCTCCCTGCTCCGCACCCGGGACACCAACGCGGTCAACGGTCGGGACCAGTTGGCCGATCTGCTGGCCCGTCACGACCGGACCGGGGAATTGCGCGCCTACGCGGCAGCCGAGGAGCTGAGGTACGCCGCGCAGCGCCTCGCGGAGCTGCTGGAGGAACGGGGTGACGTGGAGGGGGCGATCGCGGCATACCGGCCGACTGACGAACCTGCTGCCTACGACCCCAAATCGGCTGTCGAGCTTGCGCAGCTGCTGGCCCGGCACGGCCGGGGGAACGAAGCGATCGAGGTAGCGCGCGACCAGGCCGATGCCCGCAACGGGGACGACCGGTTCCTCCATTCTCTCTCCGAGCTGTACCTCGACCAGGGCCGACCCGAGGACGGCCTGGCGCACCTCGACGCCCTCGCCACCGCCCGCGGCGGTGAGGAGGAATGGGACCTCTTCTGGATACGACTTCCGCTGATGTCCGCCTGCGGCCGGGTCGACGAAGCGATTGAGCTGGCCCGGGCTCATCCCGAGGGCGGCACATGGTACGCGGCACCACACATTGCCGAGCTGCTCGCCGGCGCCGGACGCGTCGAGGGGGCCGTCGCCGTCCTGCGCCCCCATGCCCCCACAAACAGCCACGAACTGGCCGAGTACCTCATCGAACTCGGCCGCATCGAAGAAGCCGTGGCCGTCCTTCACCAGGACAGGCCTCGTCCGCCACAGCCCTCGGCCACCGCTTGGAGCGAAGATCCCCCGTTCTGAAGATCTACCTGGCTCAGAACCCGAGGGCCGGTCGGCGTCCCGAGTTGACCGCGGCACAATGGGCCCAACCTCTCAGCTTGTTCTGTGAGCCGGCCGGGCTGCGCTGGTCGTTCCCAGGGGCGGCGCAGGTCCTCGGACAGCGGACGTGGCCCGTCTGCCCGGCTGAGGTTCGATTGTCCGTTCAGCATCCCCGCCGGCCGGGCGTGGGTCAGCCGACCTGGTCGGCGGCTGCCAGCAGGATACTGAGCAGCTCGTCCGGAGCGTCCCGCATCACGTTGTGACCAGAGGCCACGGCGTGGGTGCGCCAGGCGGAGTCCTCGCGTAGGCGGTCGTGGAGGGTGGTGAAGGGGGACTGCCCGTCCCAGCCGGTGGCGTAGACGTAGTCCAGGCCGCGGTAGCGGTCCACGCCGCCCTCCAAACGGACGGCCTGGAGCAAGGAAGCCAGCGGGTGGGGTGTGGCCCTGGGGTCGAAGAACGGCAGGGGCGCGCTGGTGTAGCCGGTGTCACCCACGCCGGAGAGGTACCAGGCGCGCTCCTGCTCGGTGACCAGGGACCAGCACGAGTCGCCGTCCTCGGGCACCATCGCGTCGACGTAGACCAGCCCGGCCACCCGCTCCGGGACGCGGTCCGCGGCGCCGGTGATCACCATTCCGCCGTAGCTGTGCCCGACCAGCACGGCGTCGGTGATCCGCTGGTCCGTCAGGAGGTTGACCACGTCGTCGATATGGGTGTCGAGGTTGACCGTGGCGGTGAGCAGGTGCCGGCGGTCGCCCACGCCGGTGAGGGTCAGCGGGTGGGCGTGGTGCCCGTGCTCGCGCAGCCCGCGGGCCAGCGGTTCGAAGGTCCAGGCTCCGTGCCAGGCCCCGGGGACGAGAACGAAGGTGGTCATCTCAGAAGTGCCTTTCCGGGCCGTGAATCCGAGGGATGAAGAACGGTCGGTCGGCGACGGAGAGGACGATCTTGCCGGTGGTGCGGCGTCCGTCGGCGAGCTCGTGAGCGCGGGCGGCCTGGTCGAGCGGCAGCACCGCCTCGATCTCGGGTCGCAGCCGGCCCGCCCCGGCGAGTGCGGCGATCTCGCGCATGCCGGCCTGGTCGGCCTCGACGATCATGAAGGCGGCGCGCAGCCCGAGGGGCCGGGCCTCGTCGGCCAGCCAGGCCTCGGCCGGGGAAGCGAGCGACACCAGGACACCGCCCGGACGCAGGGCGCGGAGCGAGCGTGGCCCGTACGCGCCGCCGATCGCGTCGATGACCACGTCGACCGGTTCGACGGCCGTCTCGAAGTCGGTCTCGGTGTAGTCGACCAGTTCGTCGGCGCCGAGGCCGCGCAGGAAGTCGTGCTTGGCCGAGCGAGCGGTGCCGACCACCCGGGCACCGCGAGCCTTGGCCATCTGTACGGCGAGGTGGCCGACGCCGCCGGCCGCCGCGTGGACCAGCACCCGCTGACCGGGCTGTACGTCGGCGACGTCGACCAGGGCCTGCCAGGCGGTGAGCCCGGCCAGCGGCAGCGCGGCGGCCTCCACGTGGCTCAGCCCGGCGGGCTTGCGGACCAAGTGGCGGGCCGGGGAGGTCACGTACTCGGCGTAGGTACCGGCGGGAAGCGGGTGGCGTGGCAGCCCGAACACCTCGTCGCCGGGCGCGAGCGTGGTCACCCCCGGCCCAACCGCGTCGACGACGCCGGAGACGTCCCAGCCGAGCCGGACCACGGCGCCGGCCAGACCGCCCGAGGCCCGGTGCCAGGAGTCGGTCGGGTTGACCCCGGCCGCGTGCACCCGCACCAGCACCTCGGCCGGTCCGGGTTCCGGGCGTGCCACCTCGACGAGCCTCAGCACCTCGGGGCCGCCGAAGTCGTCCTGGCCGATCGCACGCATGGTCATCCTCCTTGGGGATACGAGCCGTTCCGGCTCGACTGGTTCGAGTTGCGCCGCCGCCGGAGCCGGAGGGCTCCGATCGCCCCGTACTCCGCGCCCGATGTGGTGCTGCATCAGGCCGAGGCCCTGCCGTGCGGCGGCATCTGGCGCGGGCTCACGGACCTGGAACGGTTGTTCCTGGCGATGAGCCGCGCCTGGGAGTCGTTCGACATGGTGGAGCAGGAGTTCCTCGCCACGGGCGAGACCGCGGTGGTCCTCACGCGGGTGCGCGCCCGCGCCCGCACGGGCGGCCGGGAGCTCGCCTTCCGGATCCTGCAGACGATCACGGTCAGGGACGGGTGAATCCCTGAGGTCCGCCCGACTCTACCGGGCACACGGCGGCCATCTCCGCCGCCTGCGCTGCACCGCGGAGGACCGCTGAGGCCAGGCCGGGGGCTTATCGCACCGTCGCGGGCGCGCCGCTCAGGACCTCCAACAGGCGGTGGCCGAACTCCTCCGGGCAGTCGGTGTAGCCGCTGTGATCGCCGGGGAATTCGGTCACGGTGAGGCCGAGCCGCTCGGCGAGGGCGGCGGCCGGCAGGTACGGCAGGTGACCCCGGGTCTCGCGGCCGGCGGCCAGCACCAGGCGGTCGGCGAGGGCCGCAAGGGCCGCCACGTCGGGCACGTGCGCGGTGAACTGGCGCAGTTCGTGCTCCATGAACACCGGGAAGTTGGCGCCGAGCCGGGTGACCATCGCGGCGGCGCGCGGCGGCAGTTCGGTCGGATCCGGCAAGGGCTTGAGGGTGCCGCCGATGCCGGCCACGAAGTGCGCCGCCGCCGCGCCGAGACCCTGCTCGTGGAAGATCCCGTACACCTCCTCGAAGAACCCCTGCCGAGCCTCCGGGAGCAGGCCGGCGCACGGCGGCTGGTCCGCCACCACCAGGTGGAGCCGCTCGGGGTGCCGGGCGAGCAGGTCGAGGGCGACGATCGCGCCCGAGCTGCTGCCGTAGACGTAGGCGCGCTCGCCGGGCGGCGTGAGGCGGGTGAGCAGACGGTGCGCGTCCTCGCTCTGGACTTCGACTCGCTGGTCCACGGGCGAGGGGGCGTCGAGGTGGCTGCGGGAGTATCCGCGGGGATCCATGGTGACGACGGTGAACCGCTCGGCGAGGGTGTCTGCCATGCCGTCGAAGACGGCCGCGTCACCGCCGCCGCCCGGGAGCAGCAGCAGGGTTGGGCCGCGTCCGCGCACCTCGTGGTACAGGCTCGCTCCGGGCACCTTCAGCATTCCGGTGATCACGACCGGTCCTCCTTCTCAACGATGGACGGCCAGCAGGTGAGCAGCACGTGCAGCGCGTCGATGGTCCGTTCCCAGGAAGCGGTCACGTCCCGGGTGTGCCCGAATCCGCCGATGGATTCGAGGCTGCTGAAGCCGTGGAAAGTGCTGCGCAGGAGCCTGACCGCGTCGGTCAGGTCGGGCTCGTCGAGCCCGTAGGCGCGCAGCATCCCGTAGGTCAGTTCGATGTTCCGCAGGTGACCGGGCGATTCGGCGACCCGGTCCGGGGGCAGCTGGATCTGGGTGGCGGCGTAGCGCCCCGGGTGTTCCAGTGCGAACTGCCGGTAGGCGTTGGCGAAGGCGGCGAGCGCGTCCTTGCCGGAGCGGCCGGCGACGGCCATTGCGATGCGGTCGCTCTGCTCCCCCGTGGCGAGTACGGCCACCCGCGCCCGCAGGTCCTGGACGTTCCTGACGTGCGAGTAGAGGCTCGCGTCCTTCACGCCGAAGCTCCGCGCGAGCGCGGACACGGTGACCTTGCCGAAGCCGACCTCGTCGGCGAGATCGGCCGCGGCCCGGGTGACCCGATCGGCCGTCAGTCCAGCACGCGCAGCCATGCCACAACCCCTTTCCTAGGACCTCTAGGCAAGATCCTAATAAGAATAGGATCGAGACGCAAGGCCACGAAGGTTCGTGTGGTGGAAGGTATATGACGTAGACTCAGTTTATCTCGTATGCAAACCTTAGCGGGGAGCCCTGTGACTCAGAAGAACCGCGCCGACCATGCCGATCGCTCCGACCTGCACGCGGTCGCCGATCTCCTCTGGCGCACCAGCACCGAGCAGGCGGTGGGCGCGTCCCGCCCCCGGCTCAACGCCACACTGATCGTGGACACCGCGATCGCCCTCGCTGACACCCAGGGACTGGACGTGCTCTCGATGCAGCGGATCGGCGCCGAACTCGGTTGCACGGCAATGGCGCTCTACCGGCATGTCCCGAGCAAGAACCACCTGCTCGCGGCGATGACCGACCGCGCCGTCGGTCGGCCGCCCGCAGCCTCCCCACCCGGCGATCCGTGGCGCGCCGAGATCGAGTCATGGGTAGACGCGCTGTGGCGCCGCTACCTGCGCCACCCGTGGATGCTGCAGACGCCCACGCTGAGCGCCCCGGTCGGGCCGAACGAACTGGCCTGGTTCGAAGCCCTCCTGGCGCCCCTCCAGCGCGCCGGGCTGGATCGCGCCGAGCTGATCCCGCTCGCCACGTTCGTCTCCAGCGCGGTCCGCGATCTCGCACGCGTGGCCACGGAACTCGACCCGACCTCCGCTGCCGTGTACGGCGAGGTCCTGACCCGGCGCCTGGACCCGGACCTCTTCCCCCTCCTCTGCTCGCTGGCGGGCGAGGAAGGACTCGACGAGACGGAGGACGGCGACGTCACCCCGATCGTCAGCCACGGTCTCCAACGCCTGCTGGACGGTGTGGAGGCGCAGGGCGCCCGGCACACCTCCCGCACCGCCCACCCCGCCAGCTCCACCCGACGGAAGGAAGCAAACCATGGATGACCTGCGTATACGCCGCCTGACGGCCGCCTGCGGCATCACCGCCGGCTTACTCGCCGCAATCGGCGTCCCCCTCTACTTCGTCCACGCCGGCCCGCCACCGGCGACGAACGTCCTCACCAGAATCCTGCTCAACATCCTGACGTGCGGCGCGCTGCTGGTCTTCCTGGCCGGACTGCGTCACCTGATTCGCAGCGCCGGCGAGCGGTACGAGTGGCCGGCCTGCCTGGTGTTCGGCTCCGGCCTGGCCTACATCGTCGTCACCCTGACCGCCGCATCGATCGAGGCAGGCACCGTTCTCGAACATCCCGGCGGCACACTCGACCCGACCGTCGACGGCACCCTGGCCCACGCGAACATGCTCCTGCACGGCTCCGTCGCCCGGCTCCTCACCGCCATCCTGCTCGCCACCGCCGGATACGCGATCCTGCGCAGCGGCGCACTGCCGCGCTGGACCGGGCGCCTCGCCCAGGCCGTCGCCGTGGTCAACCTCGCATTCGTGCCGTCCCTGTTCTTCGGAACCGACGCCGCCGACTTCTACAGCGCAGTCGGCTGGGGCAACACCGCCCTGACCGCCGCCCTCGTCGTCTACTGGGCCCTGGCGGTCGGCATCGCGGTCATCCGAACCTCGCCCCGACCCCCGGCCCGCCACGCCTGACCATCCGGTCCCCGCTCCCATTTCCCCTCCGCCGAGGGCTCCGGCTGCCCACCAGGCAAAATTCCAGGGGCCGTTGAAGCACAAGAGATCAACTGGCTGTGGCCAGGAGCTCGGCAGAACGCTCGGCTGGGGTTTCCCAGCCGAGCGTTCTGCGGCGCTGCGGGCCGCGGCCTCCGCCGCGGACGGCCCTCGCGCCCGGGTCACCGCCCTCGCCCGCACCTACCTCGAGTTCGCCGAGCGCAACCCGGCGGTCTACGACGCCCTGCTGGAGACTCTCGGCGAGGTCGCCGGCGACGGCGTCCAGCGGCAGAGCAGGCCGACGAACGGGCCGTGCCCCCCGCCGGGCGGCCCAGCGTGCGCATGAGATCGGCGCCCGGGCCAGCGGCAGGGCGATGAGGCCGCCGCGGGTCGGTGCAGGTCAGGGGTTCCCTCTGAGGTGGTGCACCCTTGTCATTTCGTTGGATGGACGTGGTGTTCGGGCCGTCGGCGCGGTAGGAGCCCGCAGGAGTTCTCGCCAGTCGGCGGGCCAATTGGCCAGCGCGAGGATGCCCATGATGAGAAGGTGGGTCGGCGCGGCCCAGCTCTCCGCCGCCGGGTCGTGGTTGACGACGTGGGTGGTGACCGCGCCGGTGAGCACGAACATCAGCGTCGTGGCACCCAGGAAGCGTGTTCGCTTGTCGGGGATCACCAGCAGGACGGCGGCTGTGCCTTCCAGGGCACCGACCACGAAGCGCATCCACGACGGGTGACCCCAATCGACGAACTTCGCGGAGTACGCCGAGCTGAATACCGTGTCGCCCGGCCAGTACTTGGTCACGGCGCCCAGCGCGAACTCGAAGGCCAAGAACCAGTACAGACCGGCCATGGGTCGCTTCGACATGCTTGTCCCTTCGGGGGAATTGGGCAGGGTCAGGCCGCCGCACGGCGATTGCAGTGCCGCCGGAGTCTTCGCTCCCGGGGGTCAGCCCCGCAGGGTGGCGATGGCCTTCTCGATACGCCGTCGGCGCGTTTCGGGCCTCTTCGCGCTCGCGATGGCGCGCACATGCTCGTGCTTGCGGCCATGGGCAAGGTTGTCGTACGCGGCGCGGGCGACCGGGTCGTCGTCCAGGGCTCGGGCGAAGTCCGGGGGCTCGACGACGACGCGCGGCTCGGTGTCGAGCTCCAGCTCGACCTCGGCCTCCTCGCCGATCGCGACACCCGCGGCCTGCCGGTTGGCGTTGCTGAGGCCGAGCAGGTGGCGGCCTCGCATGATGGCGACCCGGCTCTTCCAGGAATGCCCGTTGACCGTGATCGTCACCGGCGGCCGAGCGCCCCCGCCGAGCGCTGCTACCACCTCGGGCGGAACTTCCAGGCCCCGCATGGGCTCGGGTGGCTCGACGTGGGCCCGAAACTTCATGATCTTCCTCCTGTTGTCCTGCCGGCTGTGAGGCAAGAGATCGCGGCTACTCGGCGTAGGGCTGGTCGGTTCCCTGGGCGCTGTAGCCGAGACTCCAGACATAGCCGTCCGGGTCGGCGAAGGTGCCGCCGTACCCGCCCCACGGCAGAGCCCCGGCAGGCTTGAGGATCGTGGCACCGGCCTTCCGGGCCTCCGCCATGATCTCCTCGACCCGTGCCTCACTGCGGACGACGTAGGTCAGAACAAGCCCGCTGAAGCCGTTGCCTTCCGGGTCCGTGCCCACCTGGTCGGCCAGACCCTCGCGACCGTAGAAGCCGACCGGCGAGGCGCCGTCCGAGTCGAAGAACACCGAGATGCCGTAGTCGTTCTTGATCTTCCAGCCGAGCCCCTCGGTGTAGAACTGCTTGGCCCGGTCCATGTCCCGGACACCGAGGAGGATGGAGCTGACGTGCGCTTTCATGCCTTACTCCTTGCTCTGTGGATGGTGGATGTATGTGTGCCGGACATCCGGGCCGAAGCCCGGATGTCGCATCGGCGCGTGTCCGCCGGTCAATCGGTATGACAGGGGCCGGGAGTCAGGACGGCGTGGGGGCGAGCGACGCGGCAGCCTCCCAGGCGAACCCGTCCGGGTCGGTGAAGGCGTCGGCGGTACCGCCGAGGACGATGCGGTGCGAGCCGGTGCCGGCGGCGGGGACTCCGAGGTCCTTGGCCAGGGCACGGCGCTTGTACAGCGCCAGCTTGACGGGGCTGGCCTGACCGGGGGCGAACTCGGCGTACTTGCCACCGAAGCTCTTGGCCACGGTCAGGCCCTGGCCGGCATAGAACTGCTTGGTGGCCTTCACGTCCTCGACGCCGATCAGCAGGACGACCTCGTCGATCTCGCGGGTGGCGGGGCCGGTGTCCTTCTTCGCCGAGGTCGCGATCTTCCAGATCGTCCCGTCCGGGGCCTGGACGACGCCGCCGTAGCCCCACAGCGACTTCGCGGCGGGCTTCAGGACCGTGGCGCCGGCGTCCACGGCGGCGCCGACGAAGCCGTCGACGGTGGCCGGCCCGGACACCGTGAGCGCCAGGGTGAAGCCGCGGAATCCGGTGGAGGGCGCCTCGGACGCCCGCAGGCGTACGTACGTGTCCACGCCGAAGGCGCTGTAGAAGCGGCGGGCGGCCTCGGGATCAGCCACCTCAAGGGTGACGGACGCGAGGGACGTGTTGGCTGCGGTGGAGGTGGTGGTTGCCATGACCATCACGCTAGGGGCTGCGCGGCGGCCGGGGCTTCTCGATTCCTGACCGGCTTGAGACGTGCTTCGCCACGCACGTCGGCATCCACTCCACCTTGATCGCCGACCCCGCATCGCGGGCCGTACCCGCAGCATCGGGAGGGTCGGCCGCCGCATCCGCCGCCTGACGCCGGAAGGCCCCGGGCGGCATGCCGATCAGCTCGGTGAGGCGGGTGGTGAACGTTCCCAGCGATGGGCAGCCGACCGCGAAGCAGACCTCGGTGTCGCTGAGGTCGCCCCGCCGCAGCAGCGCCGTCGCCCGCATCTGTGGGCACCGCTACACCCGCCGCCCGCGGCAAGACCCGTCGGCGCAACGGACCGCGCGGACCCGCCGCCCCCGCGCCCGCGCCGCCATCGCCGCGGTAAGCCCAAGGGGCCACGGGATGATCTTGAAGTTCTGGCGGCTTGCCACGGGGTCTCGGTCCCGAGGGTGCTGACGCGGTTCTCGTACCAGCGGCGGGCCTTGCGTTGGGGCGGGATTGCCGAGCGAGCAGCTCGCTGAACTTCGGCCGTTGGAGCGGGTGGAGGCGGCTGGAGGCGCCCGGGTCCTCCTCGAAGACGACCGGGGCCTCGATCCCGGCCTCGTCCAGGACGAGGTTCTGACGGTCGGTCGACTGCTGGTTGGTCGGGACCCGCTTGTAGACCAGGTTCGCCATCAGGGCCCCTTCCGTGCTGGGGATCGGACCGTATCTGTCGTCAAACCCTGTCATCAATCACCATCGGATCTGATTGGATTCGAGCCGCCGCGAACCCCCGGATTGCACGAGTTCATTGGACGCGGAGGCCGAAGATCGGCGGATCCAGGTTGGGCGGGGCCGGGTCGGATGGTCCGAACACGGACGGGCCTCCCGCCGGGCGGCGCGGCGGCGAACGGGGAGAGTTCACCGATCCGTTATCTGGGCCCATTCTGTGCGAGTCCCCTCGGTCGGGTCGCCCGACCAAGCGACCGGATACCCCCTGGCAGTGAGCTCGATGGCGCCGGTCGCCTCGCCGGATCTCTCCCCCCTTCCCGAGCGCGGCCGAACACCGCCGGCATCCAAGGACGGGCTCGCCCATAAGGCAGGCGGGCATCGGGAGCGCAATCAGCGATATACGGAACGACGGAATGCATGATACGCAGCCGTAGGGCCATAGCTTCACCAAGTAAGTCAAGACTGATCTTTAGGGGACATTGACCGTATGGTGTGGCTCGAGTCGAAGGAGCCCCCTGTTGTCGAACATAAATGATCCCGCTGTGCGTGCAGTTGACTCGGAGCGCGATTATGTGTCCTCCCTATATGAGTTGCTCACCGAGCGGCTTTCCGAGGCGCGAGTACACCGAGCGAGTGTGCTGAAGGCCCCGGCGGAAAACGCCGGTGAGGCATACGAGAGAGAAATCGCCGCCGAGCGTCTGGCAAAGGAAATCGGCCGGCTGGAGGGCGCAGAAAAGGGGCTGGTCTTCGGGCGCATCGACTGGACGGATGGCACGGCCCTGCGCATCGGGCGGATCGGACTGCATACGGAGGAGGATGACCTGCCCCTGCTCGTGGACTGGCGGGCGAACGCGGCGCGGCCCTTCTACGAGGCGACACCGGTCCACCCGATGGACCTGCGGCGGCGCCGGCACCTGCGCCTCGAGGAGCGCACGGTCGTCTCGGTGAGCGACGAACTGCTGGACGGGACCGCCCCGACCGACGAGGACGTCGTGGGGGACGGCCCGTTGGCCGAGGCTCTGTCGGCAAGGCGTACGGGCAGGATGCACGCGGCCGTCGCGACGCTGCAGGCCGAGCAGGACGAGATCGTCCGCTCCGCCCACCGCGGGGTGACCGTGGTGCAGGGCGGGCCCGGCACCGGCAAGACGGTGGTCGCCCTGCACCGGGCGGCCTACGTCCTGTACGCGTTCCCGCGCGCCGCGGAGGAGGGTGTCCTGGTGGTGGGCCCGAACGCCCGGTTCCTCGACTACATCTCCCAGGTCCTTCCCTCGCTCGGAGAGAACGACGTCGTTCTGGCGACCTGCCGGGAACTGGCCGGAGTGTCCTCGGACACGGTGGACGCGGTGGACCCGTTCGATACGGCGCGCCTCAAGGGCAGCTCCGACCTCGCCGACGCCTTGGCCGGCCTGCTGCGCGTCCACCAAGCCCCCGCCGGTGACTTCACCGTGCGTGTCGGACAGGAACTGGTTCGCCTCTCCGGTGAGGAAGTCGCCACGGCACGCGACGCCGCCGTGGCAGCCGTACCGGGGCACAACCCCGCGCGCCAGGTGTTCAAAGAGCTCTTGGTCGACGCCGTCACCGACGCGATGCAACGAGACATGGGCGACCTCCTGGAGCAGATCGACGCCGATGCCGAAAGGATGACGGGCATCAACCTCGACCGGTTCACGGGGGCCGCCCAGCGCCGTGCCGAAGGTGCGGCCGACCCGGGTCCGGTCCACGAGCTGGACCTGGACGTCATCCGAGCCGATCTCCTCGACGACGCCGGCGTCGACCGAGCGGTCGAGGTGTTGTGGCCGCGGCTGGTACCCGGTGACCTCGTGAAGGCGCTCCTGACGAACGCCGGCGCTCTCGCCGAGTACCTGCCCCGCCTGACCGCGCAGGAGCGGTCCCTTCTGCTGCGCTGTCCGGACGACCCGTGGACCGATGCCGATGTGCCGTTGCTGGACGAGGCGGCGAGCCTGGTCGACGGCCCTCCCGAGCGGACGTACGGGCACGTCGTCGTCGACGAGGCGCAGGAACTGACCGCCATGCAGTGGCGGATGATCGTCCGCCGCTGCCCGTCGAGGTCAATGACGCTGGTGGGTGACTTCGCCCAGGCAGGCCCGGTCGCGACAGCACGCGACTGGAAGGAAGCACTGAGCCCCCACGTCGGACCGCGGTTCAGACTGCACAACCTGACCGTCAGCTACCGCACCACGCAGGAGATCCTTGAGAGCGTCCGGGACCTGCTCACGCGGATCGCTCCCGACCAGAAGCCCACACGGTCACTGCGAAGCGGTGAGAGCCCTCGCACCGTGACCACACCTCCGGACGGGCTGGTCACGGCCGTCGTTCAGGAACTCCGCGCCCAGAGCACGGCGCACCCGGGCGAGCTCCTGGGAGTGATCTGCGCGGACACCAGGGTGAGCGAGCTGACTGCCCAGGGCGTCGCTCACCACGCACGCATCGTGCCGGCGTCCGAAGCACGCGGCCTGGAATTCGACGGAGTCGTCGTCATGAACCCCGAGGAAATCATCACGGCTCGCCCCGGTGGGGAAAGGGACTTGTACGTAGCCCTGACCCGGGCGACCAAGCGCCTCCGCACCGTCACCGTCCAGCCCGCCTGACGGACCCCGGTAGGGACTGGCCCTGGGTGCAGCGTGCACGGTGGTGGCTTGACCCCGGAGGCGTTCTGCCTCGCCCGGCGTCCTCGGCGAGCCCGATCTCCATCTGGTGGGCGGGCAGCTGCTTCGAGTACGGGTCCGGCTGGGCGTTGAGGAGGAGGGGGTGCCGGCCGCGACGTCGCCGGGAATCCAGGCGCGGGTTTCGCGTCCCTGCCGGGTGGCAAGAATCCGCCTGCCGGCGTGCGGGGGCTGGCAGGCACCGGGGGGTGGCGGGGATGGGGAGTTCGTCGATCGACGAGCGGTACGTCGTGGGCATCGGCTGCAGGGTGAGCGTTGAGTCAGGGCCGTCCGTGACCACGGTCAACTGGAGCGTCTCACACCTGCCGCCGGGTGGCGCGCAGCGGCCCACCGGTGAGGACCAGACCGTGGGCATCACCTGCCCCCGCTGCTCGCGCGAGTTCACGGTCCGCGTGGAGAGAGCGGCCAAGGCGCGGCGCAAACAGCTGGTCTACCGGGCGGTGGGCTGGCTCCTCCTTCTCTCGCTCGTCATCACCGTCCCCACGCTCTTCCACCTCGGCGGCCAGACCGTCGAAGAGGGCGACACGAGTGCCACCAACACCGTGGGCGTCTACTTCGGGCTGGTCGCCCTGGCCTTGATCGTAGGCCCGTCTTTCCTGTTCGCCGCAGGTCATCACGACGGGGTGAAGAGGCTCAGGCTCGTGAGGGGAAACGGATCCGAGAGCGCCGTGGTCAAGGGGCACCGACTGTTCTGAGCGCGGGACGCTCACCGGGGGTCGGGCCGGGAACGGGATGCCCGGGTTCCTCCTCCAGGAGGAACCCGCTCGCTCCTCGTTGGCGGCACGCCACATCGCCGAGGTCGTGCGTCAATTGCTGGAAGAGGGCTGGGAGATCAACCCCGAGGGCCTGGACCGCGTCTCGCCCTGCCTGACCGAGCACATCAGCCGGTTCGGCGACTACAGCACCCACGAGCCGGCCATCAAGCCCGAGGCGTACGACCCGGAGCTCGACGTCGACTTCACCCCGCTCCGCGACGACTTCGCTGAAGCCGCCTGACCAGGAATCCCGTGTACCCGTTCGGCGTAGCGCCGTCGCCACCGACCAAGTCCCTCGCGCATCGAACCACCAGCTCTGTTGCGGCCGCGGGCATACGGCACCACCGGCTTCTTCAGGGATCGGTTGGTGCCCATGAGCCACAGCTGAGCACTGGTTTCGGTCAGCGTCCGTAGACCGATCCCGCCGGGCCCGAGATGACACCTGGTTACATTCCAAGGAATATTGACCTCGCGGGCAAACGTGCCACATGATGCATTCCAAGGAATGCAATGTGCTGGCCGAAGGCCTGCGCCGCCCCACCAGAACGGATCCCCCATGTTGACGCGCGTCCGCAAACTCCTGACCCATCGAAGCGTCCAGATCGCCCTGACGCTCTGGGCGCTGGCCGACATCGCCGTCGCGCTTCTCCCCCGAGGCACCCTCGACCAGGCCGGCGTCACCGCGACCGGCATCGCCATCGGAGCCAACGTCAACCTCGTGGCGGTCTTCGTACTGATCGGGGTCACCTATGCACTGACCCGCAGACGCACCGTCCCGGACCTGGCCGCCCGCGCCCCTGAGCAGCGCGTCGCCGCGCGCGAGGTGGGCGGGCTCCTGGCCTACGGCATAGCGGCCCAACTCGGAGGCGCGCTCCTCGGCCGGTTCCTCGGCGGGCACCCGATCAGCTTCCACCTCGCCGGCACGCTCTACGGCCACCAGCACGTGACGCCGTACGAGGCCTACACCTGGGCCGTTTACAACTTCGTCTGCTACGCCCTTCTGCCGTACCTCTACTTCAGGCGGCACTACTCCGCCACGAACCTGAACCTGCGCTCGTCGAACCGCCGCAACGACTTCCTGGTGATCCTCGTGGTCATGATCATTGAATCGCTCAATGAACTCGGCGGTCTCAGCTCCGCGATCCTCAGCCTGAGCCCCGGGCAACTACTGGTCGGCGCGCCGGTGACCTTCGTGCTCTACCTCTTCGGCTCCGCGCTCCCCACCATGATCTTCATCTACGCCATCCTGCTGCCCCGCTACCTCAAACTGACCCGGTCCGTACCGGCCACCATCGTGCTCGGCGGCCTCACCTACGCACTGCTTCACTTCTTCGAGGCCTGGACCGTGTTCACCTCGCCGACCGCCACCCTGCTTTCGGTGGTCCTGCTGCTCCTGCAGTACTTTGGCCCCGGCATGGTCAAGGCCGTACTGACGCTGCGGACAGGGAACGCCTGGGTGCACCTGTGGGCCTACCACGCACTGGCCCCGCACACGTTGGTCGACACTCCCCATGTCGTCGAGATCCTCAACATCGGGCATCCCGCCTGATCCATACGGACCACACGCACGAGAAGGGACACGCGCGCATGCCCAGGCAAGCCGGCCGACCGCCCCGAGCCCAGCAGCAAGGACAGGCCGTTCGCGAACTGGCCGTCGTACACCAGCTGCTGACCACCAGGCTCAACCGGGCGCTGCGTCCCCTCGGTCTCACCATGACCCACACCAGTCTGCTGTTCCACCTCGCCGGCACATCGCGCCCCTGCTCCGTCAACGAGATCGCCGCCGCGATGGAGGTCAACCAGCCTGCGGTCTCCAAGACCCTGCGTACCCTCGCCGAACGCGGCGCCGTGAGCGTCGGCACCGACGCCGAAGACGCCCGGCGACGCACCGTGGAACTCACCACCGCCGGGCAGGACCTGCTCCACCAGGCCATCAGCGCCATGCACCCTGAGGCCGGCGCCGCCCTCGAGCCACTCAGCGACGGCGACCTCGACACCCTCCTCACCCTGCTCCACGACGTACGGACGCACCTCGACACCCTCCGCGACACGTGACCGAACCACCACAACGACCGGCAACCGAGGTGATACCGACGCCCGGGTGCCTCCGCCGAGCCGCATGCCTGGCCGTCGCCCAGACCAAGTGCGGTTCGTCTCCGGCAGAAGCGCGAAGCGGCCCAGGCTGAGCGGGGCGATGCCGGTCAGGGCCCCGCCCAGCACCCCCGGCCGCCCAGGTTGCAGCAAACCGAGACCCCGCGCCCCGGATGCGCGGCTCGTACAGCTCTGGCAGGTAGGCCCCGACCACCGCGAACATCGACGCCATGGCCAGCAGCGCGCCCGCGAAACCCATGGTCACAGCAGCGGATCGGCCGTGCGCAGCAACGCGACCAGCGGGAACATCCACTGGGCCGAGGCGGCGCAGGCCAGCCAGGCACAGCGGGCGACGTCCGTAGCGGTCGCCCGGGAGGCCCATCTCCTTGCAGACCAGCAACCCGCCGCCCCACCAGCGCCTGAGCCCTCGTGATCATCGCCGCCCCCGCGTCCGTGTCACTCCGGTCGGTACGGATCGCCGGCTCCTGCACCGCGACCCCCAGCAGCGTCGCGGGAAACCGGGTCGCTGCGGCCGGCCGCTGAACGTCCCGGGGGTTTGGTCAGGGCGGTGGGGCGAGGATGGTGCCATGACGATCTGGTTCCGTGCCTATTACGAGGATGAAGATCTGTGGCAGTACTTCGAGGCGGATGGTGAGGGCTGGGCGGTCCGTCAGGTTGAGATTCGGGGGGTGGATTCGCGGCCGGTGACGGCCGCGTCTCTGAAGGAGGTCCTGCATCTGCGTGATCACTGCGATCGGGCGGCAATGAGCCGGTACGAGCAGCAGTACGGAGTTCTGGCGGACGGCAGAGTCTTTGACGGCTGGGAGGACGAACTGGATGCCGATGAGCTCTCCGTTGAGGAGTTCGAGCAGGTGTGGGCTCGGGCGAGGCAGGCCCTGGGCGGTCAGGCTGACGTAGCGGGTCTCGGTTCGTAGAAGGTGCCGTCGCGGAGCATCGCGAAGAGCACGTCGGCCCGTCGTCTCACGAGGCAGAGCAGGGCTTGGGCACGGTGTTTGCCTTGGTTGATCTTCTTGTCGCAGTAGGCCCTGGAGGCCGGGTCGGCCAGGGCTGCGAACGCCGACAGGAAGAAGGCCCGTTTGAGCCTTTTGTTTCCTCTCCAGGACGGTTGCTCACCGCGGATCGCCGAGCCGGCACGGTCGACACCCGTAAGACCGTCGTCACGAGCTGGTACGGCCCGGGAGGAACCGAGCGCCTCACCTTCGCCGACGTCACCGATTCCGATTCCGATTCCGATCGCGTTCGCGTTCGCTACCGCCATGCCCAGCTCGTCGGCGTCGCGGCGGACGGCACTGGATACACCCCGCTCATCGGGGGCACGCCAACGCGGTCGTCTGGTCCGGCAGCCTCCTCTACGTCGCCGGCACAGGCAGTGGCTTCGACGTTTCGACACCGACCGCATCTGGCAGACCGACAGCAACAGCTACGTGCTCCCCCGCGTCGGAAGCTACGCGTACACCGGCACCGGCATGGGCTGCGGCAGCTACGCCGGCGTACCGGAACGGCCCTGCATCACTGCCGCTTCCCTCGACGTCACCGGTCCCCAGCCCGCCCTGGTCACGGCCGAAGCCCATCGACCTCGCCACCGGTGTCCTGAAGGCCGACGGCGACCACCTGTGGATACTCAACGAACGCACCGGCGCACGCATGGTCCACCGCATGTCCTGGCCCATGCCCTCACGCAGCGCAGGAATGGCCGACCTCACGACCGATTCCTCCGTGTGAGCGGACGTGCTTCCAGCCCGAGGCGCATACCGGACTGGCTTTGCAGGCCGGCAGGCCACTTGCCGCACATTGGCCCTGGTCCGCCGAAAAGCGTGCGAAAGAGAATCGAGAATCTGTTGATACGTGGAGGAACCATGCCGCAAGTAGCCGTCGTCACCTTCGATGGGTTCAACGAGCTCGACAGTTTCATCGCGTCCGCCCTGATCAACCGGTGCCGCAAGGACGGCCTGGAAGCCTTCATCACGACGCCGACGCCGCAGGTCACCTCGATGAACGGCGTCGAGGTGGCCGGGCAGCGCCCGATGGAGTTCGTGACGGAGGCAGACGTCGTACTGATCGGCAGCGGGATCAAGACGCGAGAGGCGGTCGCCGACGAACGGCTGCTCTCCAGGCTCCCGCTCGACCCTTCGCGACAGCTGATCGGCTCGCAGTGCTCCGGCGCACTGGTGCTCGCCCGGCTCGGGCTGCTGAACGGCGTCGCTTGCACGGACCAGAAGAGCCGGCCCTTCGTCGAAGCCTGCGACATCACCGTGCTGGACCTGCCGTTCCACTCCGAGGGGAACATCGCCACCGCGGGCGGCTGCCTGTCCTCCCAGTACCTCGCCACCTGGGTGATCACCCGGACCCTCGGCGAGGACGCCGCGCACGACGTCCTCGACTACGTGGCCCCGGTCGGCGAAAACCAACAGACCGTCGAGCGCGCCCTGAACGTAGTCCGGATGGGCGAAGTCTCACTGCGCTAGTCCGCGGGCGAGGTCTTCATGTTCCAGCGGTCAGCGCGGGGCTTGCCACCGCGTCCTTTCCGCTGTGCCGCCCCGGAGGGAGGTTTCGGCCGCAGGCTGTCTCGGACCCCGCGGAGGCGGGGAGCAGAGCTGGACGATCACAGGCCCGCCGAGGATCACGGGGTCATCCCCCGCGCACATGCGGGGAGCAGGCTTGATGGCCTGGGACTCTACGGGCACCAAGCCCCGCTGCAGAGCACTTTCGTAAAGTCCGGCAAATCCCCGTATCGGGCGCAAGGCGCCCTCCCCTCTCCTACCAGGCCGATTGCCCGGACCGCGCTCACTCGAAGCAGTCGTCCGGGCACGGGAAGCCGAAGTTCCCGTCCCCGGACGGACACGTGCGCAGCTAGCGGCGCTTCCGGAGTTGCAGTACGGCAGGTACGGCGGCCAGGCACAGCCCCGCCGCGGTCGCGAAGCCGGTTCCGCCGGAGCGGATCACCTCCGGGAGGCCCGCGCCCGCAAGGCTTTCCACGAGGCCGGCGGACAGGCCGACGGACAGGGAGAACAAGGTGATGATCAGCAGCCAGAGCGCCCACACGGGCAGAGCGGGAGCGGCATGGAGGTCAGTGAGGTCGTCGGAGGCGGTCACGGCGGTGTTCCCTTTCGATCGGGCAAGCAGGGGTAACGCAGGGCAGGGCAAAGCAGGCGGGCGGGGGGACAGGTCGCGGGTGGTCACGTTGCACCGGTGTCGGCGGACCGCGGTGCGGGGGTCATCAGTTGCTCCGTGAGCAGGACGCGAGACCGGGTAAGGGCCGCCGCCAGCTCCTGGTGGGCGCGGGCTTGTTCCTCCAGGCTGTCGAGCAGCTCGGCGATCCGGCGCTGCTCCGGCAACGGAGGCAGCCGTACGTCCATGCCGCCGAGGGACGCGGTACTGATCGACGACGCCGCGGTGGCGGCCGAGCGGTCCTCGACCCAGGCGATCGCCTCCGGGCGGCTGAGCCACGCGAGCAGGTAGCCCGGATCCACCTCGAGGTTCGGTTTCACGCGCAGCCGGATCACGTTCGGGCTCATCAGCCACCCCTCCTGCGCCGCCGACACGAGAGCCGGCCGCCCGACCTTGCCGGAGCGGACGCACAGGATGTCTCCCCCCTGGAGCCGGTAGTCCTTGCAGCGGGCCGCCAACTCCGCGGAGACGCGCTCCTCTCCGGTATCGGTGACGCGCCCCACCTTCAGATGCCGCGGGAACACCACCGGCACCTGGCCATGGGGCCCACGGTCCTTGCTGCCCACCCGCGTGAACGAAGGGCCGGCCTTGATCTCGCAGAGCTTGCCGAGCGTCGTGGCGGCCCACTTGACCTCGTTCAGGGCCTCCGGCGTGAGCGCGCTGCGCAAGGAGGCCGCGTGCGCGCCCACACTCTCGCTGTGTTCCCTCAGGAACTCGACGTCCGCCCAGGCCTGCGATGCCTCCGCCTCGGCACGACCAGCCTCCCGGTCGTCCCGCGGCTCCTTCGAGGTGATGTACGTAAGGGGATTGAGCGAACAGCCCTGGTCCAGGAACTTCTGATGGTCCACCAGCGCCCACGGCACGCGCGGCAGCCCGTCCGGACCGTCGTACCGGAAGGGGTCCTGGCGGCCGACCCCCTCCAGGTACGTGTCCAGGACGAGATGGAGGTCTTCCTCTCCCAGAACCCGTCGCGGCCCCTTCTTGGCTCCGAGGTGGCGTGCGTCGAGGAAGAGCACGCCGGCGCACGGATCCCCGGGATGACGCAGCAGCCACACGGACACCGGCACCGCCGTGCCGCTGAACAGCTTGGCCGGCAGCGCGATGACGCACTCCACGACGCCCGCCTCCACCATCGCGCGGCGGATCGCCGTCTCCACTGCGCTGCCCGAGTTGCCGGCCTTGTTGGGCATCACGATGGCTGCCCGCCCGCCCTCGCGGAGCGAAGCGAGCGCGTGCTGCGCGTAGGCGAGGTTGTCGTTGTCCAGCGGTGGCGCGCCGTACGCCCATGTCCCCGAGCGGCAGGCCTCCCCCGCCGAGTCCTTCATGTTGAACGGGGGGTTGGTGAGCACCAGGTCGGCCCACCCGCCGCCGGCCCGCGCGCCGGCCCACGGCGCCTCGCGCTTCAGGCGCACCCCGGACCGTACGCCGCACAGCGCCAGGTTGAGACCCGCCAGGAGCGACGCGTCCCGGACCGTCGTCTCTCCGAAGACGGCGACCGGTTTCCCGGCGAGGGGATGGTGCCGGAGCAGTTCGGAGACGGCGACCGACTCCGCGAGGAACTCGCCGCCGCGGACGTACGGGTCGTAGACGACCTGGGCGACACGTCCGAGCGAGGTGCGGGCGAGTGCGCCCATGAGCCGCACGACGCCTTGGGGGGTGAAGAACTCACGGCTGCGCAGCCGGGCGTGCGTCTCGTACTCGTCGATGATCAGCTGGAAGGCGTTGCCGTCCAGCGTGCCCACCAGCTCCACGACCCGCGCCAGATCGGCCGCGCGCCGGGGCATCAGGTGCGACAGCGCCTCGGTGAAGCTGCGCAGCATGCCCAGGCGCTGCACCTCGTCGTCCACCGTACGGCCGATGTGGTCGAGCAGATCGCCGCCGGCTGCTCTTGCTGCCCCGGCCCGGGCGACCGTCAGCGCCTTGCCCCGCAGCTCCTCCCACCGGTCGCGGCGGGTGACCTGCAGGAAGTGGAGCGCGGCGAGCAGCTGGACGAAGCTCACCATCGAGCCCGAACCGCGCACCTGATCGGCGAGGGGCCCCATGAGCTCCCGCACGACCTGCCGGTTGCGCCACTCCGACGGATCGGGGGCTGCGGACCGGACCGGCTGAAGGCCTGCGGTGGGGACAGCCGCGGAACGGGACTGCCGCTCCTTCGTCTTCGTCTTCGCCTTCGCCGTCTCCTCCGCATCGGCCACGCGACCGCGGGCCCGGGCGCCGTACGTGGCCTCCGCACCCTCCCCCGGTCGCCTCAGGTGAAGCGGAACCGGACGGTCGTCGAGCCAATTCAGGATGTCCGACCGGAGGAAGTACCCCGTTCCTCCCGCCTTCCTGGGCGAGGGGAAGTCCGTCGAACGGCGTTCCCAGGCCGTGACGGTCGGCCGTGTGACATCGGCCAGCCGCGCGATCTGACTGCGTGTGATGTGAGGGTCGTCGCCGTCGTAGGGCGCCTTGCTGCTCTCCATGCTGCTCCCCTTGAACTGTGCCCGGAGGACGTTCCGTTGATGAGGAACGTACGGGGCGGCGCCTTGTGATGTCATGTGCGCACTGCGGGTGCGCACATAGTGGTGTCTCCGTGCGCCGCCTCACACCAAGCGGAGGGATGTTCTGAAATGCCAGATTAATGGGAAGTGAGGAGACCAAGGGGAAGGTTTACACGAGAGGTCTCGAACAAGGGGGTTAACACTCACCCGATTCGGTTGGACGCACTGTTCCCGGTGCGTGCCACGAACGCCGCGCGGCCTTCGCCTCCCCCGCCCGCGTGTGAGCAGACGTCCCAGAGGCTGCGCAGGCCGTCGAGCGCGAGTTGCGCCGGGCGGGAGCCGGGGGCGACCACCTGCCGGATGCTGTTCCACTCCACGAGAAGCCGGCCCGCCATCCGGGCGTCAGGAAGGGATCGGATCGCAAGGCTCCGCAGCCGCGCCTCTGATGCGGATGCGTACATGGCGTTGATCGACTCGAGTACGAGTTCCCGGAAGTGGAGGAGTTCCGCGTCCTGAAGTGCCATGAGTGCCGCGTACCGTTCCACGCCGTTCGTCTCCTGTCGCAGCGCCAACTGCTCCACACGGCACAGCGCCGCGTGCATCCACGCCGCGCGGGATCGCGCGGAAGGTCCGTCGAAGGCCATGGCCGCCTTCAGATCCGCCATGATCTCGGGATCCTCCACGGGGAGGCGGTCGCGGTTGAGCGCCGCGAGCACCCCGTTCACGCGGGCGTCGAGCTGCTCACGCGTGGCCCCGGCGCGGACCGGAAGGCGCTTCAGGTTCTCGCGCATCTGCCGCACGTGCGCCTGGTTCTGCTCGATCTCCAGATCGGCCTGGGTCTCAGCCCAGTTGAAGTCGGCAGGTAGTTCGTCACGCCAGTGGTGTGGGTCGGCTCGCCGCTGCGCGTGCACCGACGGTGTGACGACCCGATGTTCTCCATCAGCAACGCCATCGCCTACTACGGCCTGATGGTCCAGGGCGTGGCGGAGCGTGATCCGTACGTCTACCGGCCGACGAGCAGTTGGGTCAACGTCGTCGGCGCGGAGGCGGACGGGCACTGGATCCCGGCGGCGGGGCGGGCGCAACGGCGCGTACGGGAGCGGGTGCGGGAGCGGGTGCGGGAGCGGGTGCGGGAGCGGGTGCGGGAGGAGGGCGGGGTGGACCTGGCCCGGGAGGTGTTCGTGATCAGCCCGTTCCGGCAGGTCGTAAGGGCGCGAAGCGGGCGTGGCGGGATCTGATGCCGGCCGAGCGGGTCGGTACGGTGCACACGACCCAGGACAAAGAGGCGGACGTCGTCATCCTGATCCTGGGCACCGACCCGGGCCGCCCGGGCGCCCGCGCCTGGGCCGCCTCCCGCCCGAACCTCCTCAACGTCGCGGTGAGCCGCGCGAGGGCCGCCTGTTCGTGATCGGCAGCCTGGCGGAGTACCTCCCGGCGCACACGTGGCAGGCGCAGGGCCTGCGGGGCCGCGGTTAGGCACGTCCGTCGGCAGGCCCCTCACAAGGACATCGTGCCGAGCTCGCGGGCGACGCGTACGAAGGACCGGACCATCGGGCTGTCGTTGTCCGACCGCCAGACCAGTCCCCAGCGCAGGAGGGGTGTGTTGCGAACGGGGACGTACGTGACGTCGGGGCGGACGTAGAAGCGGGTGACCTGATTGCCCAGCATGTGGAGGACTTCCCCGTCGGCAGCGTACGTGTACAGTTGGTCCAGCGTCGTGACCAGGCACTTCCGTTCGATGGCACGGCCGCTGGGCGCGGAGTACGGCAGGAATGCGTCCTCGAAGTAGTCGGGCTGGAACCCCGACGGTCCCGCGACACCGTGGTCCGCGAACGCTTCCAAGGTCACCGACGAGCGGGAGGCCAGCCGGTGGTCGGCGGCCATCAGTGCGACCCTGGGCTCCACGAAGAGCACGGGCCCCACGGTCAGATCGGGCTCTTCCACCGGGAGCCATGACAGAAGCAGGTCGATCTCGCCGTTGCGCAGCGGGGCGAACGGGTCGATGTAACCGTTGTGGCTCAGCCGCAGCCCCCACTGCGGATGCTGCGAGCGGAAGGCGTCCCAGAAGGGCCGCAGTTCGTGGCCGTTGGTGACCATCAGGCCGACGCGCAGCACGTCCGTCTTGCCCTGGGCGGCGAGCCGCGCCCGCTCCAGGCTCGCCTTCAGGCTCTGGAACACCGGCTTCAGATCACCGCACAACTGTTCACCAACCGGCGTGAGCCGCACCTGGCGACTGCTCCGCTCGAAGAGCTCCGCGCCGATCGAACGTTCCTGCTTCTTGATCGCCTGACTGACCCGCGCAGCCGACACGTGCAGCCGCTCGGCCGTCCGTCCGAAGTGCAGCTCCTCCGACAACGTCAGGAATATCTCGATGTCGCGCAGCTCCACGTGCCCCCCACGCCCCCACTTGTTCGTTAACCCCTGGCTTAACCGGCGTTGCATGATCGACCGTTGATCATCAACTTGTCCACACCGGATGCTCAGTGCATGAACATCGTGACCACCAAGGTGTCGCTGACGGTGGAGGACATAGCCGCTTCCAGCCGGTTCTTCACCGCCTACCTGGGCTTTCGTGAGGTCGAGTCGACGGAGGGGTACATCTGCCTCCGCCGGGACGACAGCACCGCCGAGATCGCCCTGTGCGAGCGCGACCCCGAGCTGCCGCCGCGGGCCTGGCGGGGCCAGGGGCTGGCCGATCTGGCAGTGACCCTGACCGTCACGGATCTCACGGCCGAGTACGAACGGCTGCGCGGTCGGGGTTCCGTTGTCGTCGGCCCGATACGCCAGGAGCCCTGGGGTGAGCGGCAGTTCCTGCTGACCGACCCCAATGGTGTCGTGGTGCGGCTCGCCGAATGGGTGCCGCCGGCCGGCGCCCCCGAACACGATGGGTCAGCCGCCGCGGAGGAAGCCGGCCGGCCACAGGGCCAGTTCGCGTCGGATGCCGGGGCCTGACGTACGGTCACCGCCGCGCACGGCCAGGTGGACGGTGGCGCCGTCGTTGCGCATCACGTCACGGGTGATCGGTGAGCCTGCCGCCCCGCGTAGCGCTCCCCTTCGTTCCCCTGGGTGCCCCCACTTAGCCTTCACCTTCATATCATTGCAACACTCAGGCCCCGCCATTGCGTTAACCTCCAAGATCATTGCAACGAATTCCCGCCACTGATCTGCAAGTATGCTGATTTTACGCAACGGCTACATTGAAGAATCTATGAACGCAACGTAGCTTTTCCCTCATCGGAAACAATGAATCACAGGAGAGCATCATGCAGAAGTTCGACACCCCCGCCCCGATCGCCGCCGTCCTGGACATCCCCGCGGGCCTCATCCGGTTCATCGCTGCGGACCGGTCCGACACCACGGTCGAGGTCCTGCCCGCGGACGCCTCGAAGAGCCGTGACGTGAAGGCGGCGCAGCAGATCGAGGTCGCCTACGTCGACGGCGTCCTGCGCGTCGCGGCCCCGGAGGCGAAGAACCAGATCCTGGGCCAGTCCGGATCCGTAGGGGTGACCGTCCAACTGCCCGCCGGCTCCCGCGTCGAGGCGAAGACGGCCGCCGCCGAGTTCCGGGGCGCCGGGCGGCTCGGCGACGTCGTCTTCGAGGGTGCGGCCGGCTCGGTCGGGCTCGAGGAGACCGAAGGCGCCCGCCTCACCCTCATGGCCGGTGACATCTCGGTCGGCCGCCTGGGCGGCCCCGCCGAGATCAGCACCCAGAAGGGCGACATCCGCGTCGCCGAGGCCGTGCGCGGCTCGGTCACCCTGCGCACCGAGGCGGGCGAGATCTCGGTCGGCGCCGCCCGCGGAGTCTCCGCCACCCTCGACGCCGGCACCGGCCACGGCCGGATCAACAACGCGCTGCAGAACGCCGACGGCGCCGCTGCCGCCCTGAACATCCAGGCGACCACCGCCTACGGCGACATCACCGTCCGCAGCAACTGACCCGCAGTCTCCAAAGGAGCCCCCTCGTGACGAACACGACCCACAAGCCCACCGAAGCCGTCGACGCCGCCGGGCAGGAGCGCCCCGAGCTGCAGAAGGTCATCCAGGAAATCGTCGATTCAGGCTTCGTCGGGATGCAGTTGCGCGTGCACGATGAGCGGGGCGAGTGGCTCGGCAGCGCCGGAGTGAGCAAGCTGGGCGAGAGCACCAAGCCGCCGACCGACGGGCGGTTCCGGATCGGCAGCAGCACCAAGACCTTCATCGCGACCCTGGTGCTGCAGCTGGTGGCCGAAGGCAGGATCGGGCTGGACGACCCGGCGGCCGACCACCTGCCCGAGTTCGACCTGGACCGCCGCATCACGGTACGGATGCTGCTGCAGCACACCAGCGGGGTCTTCAACTTCACCGGCGAGTACCACGAGGACGGAACGGTCGCCCCGGGGATCCCCTGGCAGGGCCAGGAGTGGGTGGACAACCGCTTCAAGACCTACCGGCCGGAGGAGCTCGTACGGCTGGCCGTGTCCAAGCCCGCGCGGTTCGAGCCGGGGACGGACTGGAGCTACGCCAACACCAACTACGTGCTGCTCAAGCTGCTGATCCAGCAGGTCACCGGCCGCCCGTTGGCCGAGGTGATGCAGTGCCGGATCCTGGGCCCGCTCGGTCTGTCGGACACGGTGGTGCCGGAAACCGCGCAGGAACTGCCCGAGCCGCACGCCCACGCCTACTACCGCTTCGAGGACGCCGGCGAGGAGAAGACGGTCGACGTCACCCGCCAGAACCCCTCCTGGATCTCCAGCGGCGGTGACATGATCTCGACCACCCAGGACCTCCACACCTTCATCTCCGCACTCCTCGGCGGCCAGCTCCTGCCGCCCCCGCTGCTGACCGAGATGCTCACACCGCACCCCAAGATCGGCTACGGCCTGGGCGTGATGGTGCAGGAGACGGCCGGCGGCGGCACCGTCATCACCCACAACGGCGGCATCGCCGGCCACGCGGCGCTCATGTACAGCACGCCCGACGGCGCCAAGACCCTGACCGCCTCCGTGAACTACGTCGACGACGCCGCGATGTCCCTGGCCGAGGCGTTCCAGAAGGCGACGCAGCGGCTCGTCCAGGAAGTCTTCAGCGACGAGCAGGCCGAGCCGTCCGACGAGGCCTGAGCCCTCCCACCCCCCTCATCACCCCTGCCACGCCTTCACCACCGTGGCACCACCATGCCCAGAACCGGCAACACCCAGGACGGACAAAAAGTATGAGCACCACTCAGGATTACCAGGCCGCAGAGCAACTCCTGCGTCGCCCCGCTCGCCCCGGCGAGCTCGTCATCGGCGACAAGGTCCGGCCCCAGTGGATCGACGGCGGCGCCCGCTTCTGGTACGCGGTGAGCAATGGCCTCGGCAGGCGGTTCGTGCTGGTCGACCCGGCGGCGGGCACCCGCGAGCCGGCCTTCGACCACGCCCGCCTCGCCGCCGCACTGGCCGCCGCCTCCGGGCAGCAGGTCGACCCCGAGTTCTTGCCGACAACGGCGATAGCACCGGCCGGGAACACGGTCGAGTTCGACGCGTTCGGCGGCGAGTTCTGGCGCTGCCACCTGGACGACTACACGTGCGAGCGGGCCGAGTTCACGCCGCCGGGCAACCCCCTCGAAGTCCTGTCACCCGACAAGAAGACCGCGGTGTCCCGGCGGGGACACGACCTGTGGGCGCGCTCGCTCTCCGACGGCCGCGAGTGGCCACTGACCACCGACGGCGCGCCCGACCACCAGTACGGCACCGGCCCGGACTGCACGGCCAACGGCACCCTGCTGCGCAAGATCGGCCTGCCGTACCTGCCGCCCGCGGTGGCCTGGTCACCCGACTCGACGAAGGTACTGGCGCACCGCACCGATGAGCGCGAGGTCCGGCAGACCCACCTGCTGGAGGCCAGGCCCGCCGACGGCTCGGCCCCGGTGCTGCACACCCAACGGTTCGCCTACCCTGGGGACGAGCACGTACCGCTGGCCGAACTGGTCGTACTGGACGTCGCCGCGGGCACGGTGGTCCGCGCGCAGGCCGAGCCGCTGCTCATGCCGACGCTGTCGCCGATCACGGCCCAGTGGGCCTGGTGGGCTCCGGACGGCTCGGCGGTGTACTACCTCGGCCGCCCCCGCGACCTGCGCACGCTCACCCTGTACCGGCTGGACCCGGTCACCGGCGAGGTCACCACGGTGCTCAGCGAGACCGGACCCACCCGCGTGGAGCCCAACCAGTACGCGTACGAGCCGCCGATCGTACGGGTGCTCGCCGACGAGGTGCTGTGGTACTCGCAGCGGGACGGCTGGGGCCACTTGTACCGGTACGACCTGAGCACCGGCGCACTGCTGGGACAGGTCACCTCCGGGCAGTGGGCGGTACGGCAGATCCTGCGCGTCGACGAGGCCGAGCGGGTGGTGTACTTCACCGCCTCCGGGCTGGTCGACGAGGATCCGTACCGGCGCACGGTCTGCCGGATCGGCCTGGACGGCTCCGGCTTCGCCCAGCTCACGGACGACGAACTGGACCACACCGTCACCATGCCGGACCACGCGGGGTACTTCATCGACTCCGCGTCCACCGTCGACACCGCGCCGGTGACGACGGTCCGCGACTGGACCGGACGCGTCCTGGTCGAGCTGGAGCGCGCGGACATCGGCAAGCTCACCGCCACCGGCTGGACGCCGCCGGAACGCTTCCGCGTCAAGGCGGCCGACGGGGTGACGGACATCTACGGAGTGCTGTACCGGCCGCGGGGGTTCGACCCCGCCCGCCGCTACCCGGTGGTGGACAACGTCTACCCCGGCCCGCAGGTCAACCGGGTGGCCCCGTGCTTCGACCCCGGCGGCATGGGCCTCGACGCGGAACCCCTCGCGGCGCTCG
This sequence comes from Streptomyces sp. NPDC048337, assembly GCF_043201175.1. Lineage (NCBI taxonomy): Bacteria > Bacillati > Actinomycetota > Actinomycetes > Kitasatosporales > Streptomycetaceae > Streptomyces > Streptomyces sp. NPDC048337. Next base: position 458,482 of record NZ_JBICYR010000001.1, on the reverse strand, counting down.
GCTTCGTGGTGGTGGCACTGGACGGACGCGGCACCCCGGGCCGGAGCAAGGCCTTCCACGACGCCTCCTACGGCAACCTGGCCGACGCGGGCAACCTGGCCGACCACGTCGCGACGCTGCGACAGCTGGCCGCGGCCCGTCCGTGGATGGACCTGGACCGGGTGGGCGTCTTCGGCCACTCCGGCGGCGGCTTCGCCGCGGCCCGCGCGATGCTGGACTTCCCCGAGACGTACAAGGCCGGGGTCGCACTCTCCGGCTCGCACGACGCCCGCCACTTCAACGCCGGTTTCGTGGAGACCTACGACGGCGCGGACAACCCCGAGGCCTGGGCCCGTACCTCCAACGTGGACCTCGCCGACCGTCTGGCGGGCAAACTGCTCCTGATCCACGGCGAGATGGACGACCAGGTCCACCCGGACCAGACCCTCCGCCTTGCCGACCGCTTCATCGCCGCCGGCAAGGACTTCGAGCTGCTCATCGTCCCCGGCGCCGAGCACACGTTCATCGACCACCTGGCGTACGTCCGCACGCGCGGCTGGGACTTCCTGGTCCGCGAACTGACGGGCACCCAGCCGACGGCGTACCGCCCCGCCCCCATCGCCATCGGCCCCGAACTGCTCGCCGAACTGTTCGCCTGACCGGGACAGCGCAGACGAAGAACGAGCACACACATGTGACCCGGATCACTTCACCCGGCCCGATGAGTTCGTCCATCCCTCACGGTCATACAGGCAAGCAACGAAATTCCAGCGAGGAAGGCATGCCATGACCCACACGATCAGCACCTCCGCCCCTGCCACACCCACGACGGCCGCGGCCGCGGCCCGACCGACGGGGCGGATGCTGCTGGCCTGTGGCGCCGCGGCGGGCCCGCTGTTCCTGGGCGTGGGCCTCATCCAGGGCCTCACGCGTGAGGGATTCGACTTCACCCGCAACGCCATCAGCCAGCTCAGCCTCGGCGACCTGGGCTGGATCCAGGTGACCGCCTTCTTCGCCGCGGGCACCCTCGTGATCGCCGGCGCGGTCGGCCTGCGGCGCGCGCTGGGCGAGGGCCCCGGCCACCGCGCGGCGCCCTGGCTGGTCGGCGTGTTCGGCGCCTCGTTCCTGGTCAGCGGGGTGTTCGTCGCCGATCCGGGTGCCGGCTTCCCCGCCGGCACCCCGGACTCCGCGACCCCCACCCTGAGCGTTCACGGCGCGGTCCACATGGCTGCCGGCATGGTCGGCTACCTCGCCCTGTGCGCCGCGTTCCTCGTCCTGGCCCGCCACTTCGCCGTCCGGCGGCAGCGGGGCTGGGCGATCGCCTGCCGCCTCACCCCCGCGGTCGTCCTCGCCGGGTTCGCCGGGTCCGCGGCCTCCGTACTGTCCTTCACCGCGGGGGCGGCGTTCGGTCTCGCCGCACTCACGGCGGTGACCGTCCGGCTGACGCGCCGCTGACCGGACCGCCCCGCCGGGCGACCACCACGTAGCAGACACACGCCAAAGACCTTCCCGAGCAACGAAGGAAAGGCATGGCCGCCATAACGGACTCAGCACGGCCTGGGGCACGGCCACGCCAACGCCCTGGTCGCCCACACCCTCGCGGAGGACAAGGCCAAGTAGTCCACACCGGGCCGCCACTGGGCGTTCACGCTCTGCTCATTGCAATGACCCGACTGCCACTCTTGCATTCAGCGACAAGCCCATTGCAATGATTCCCCTCAACTGACCTGCACCGACAAAGAAGAGAAGCGATCAATAGGTTGCTGGACCTCTGAACGCAACATAGCTTCTCCCCTGTCGCGAACGACAGGGAATCCAGCGGCAAGGATCTGAACCCAACGGATCAGGAAGCGAGACATCCGTATGCGCATTGCGATTGGTGAGTTCATCAGCTTGGACGGCGTCGTTCAGGCCCCGGGGGGTCAGGACGAGGACACCGACGGCGGCTTCGCCCACGGCGGCTGGACCCACCCGTTCTTCGACCCGGAGGTGATGGGCGGCGCCTTCGCCGAGTGGCAGGCCAATGCCGACGCCCTGCTGTTCGGACGTCGCACCTGGCAGGTCATGGCCGCGGCGTGGCCGGCCCGGGCCGGCGACCCGTTCGCCGACGGCATGAACAGCATCACCAAGTACGTCGTCTCCAGCACCCTCGGCGAGGACGAGCTGACGTGGAACAACACCACGCGCATCCCCGGCGACCAGGCGCTGGACCAGATCAAGAAGCTGCGCGAGACCGAAGGCCGCGACCTGGTGGTCATGGGCAGCGCGTCCCTCGCCCAGACCCTGCTGGCCGAGGGCCTGGTCGACGAGCTCCGGCTCATGATCCTGCCGGTGCTCGTCGGCGGCGGTAAGACGATCTACCCGACCGACGGCCACCTCCGCACGTTCGACCTGGTCTCCACGGTGGCGACCGGCACCGGAGTGCACGTGTGCACCTACCGCCCGAAGGCCGGGGCGTAGCCGGCGGCCGTACGAGCCGCTGCCGGGCGCTCGGTGCGTACCCGCGCGGGCTGGGAGGAGCTCCACTACGGAGGCCATCCCCACATGCGCGGGGAACAGAGGGCGCGGCCACCGTCGGCGGTGCGGCGGGTTGGGGGCATCCCCGCGGGTGCGGGGAGCAGTTCAGCGACTACCCGGCCGTTCGAACCTGGCTCGGCCGTAGAGCTGCCGCTTGATCTTCTTGATGCGGTCGACGGCGCCCTCGATGCTGACGGACGACGGCGACCTCCTCCCCGCCGGCCGTGCCGCCGCTCCCGGCCACCTTGAAAGTGGGCGGGCGCCGCCTCGTGGGTGTAGGCCAGGGTGAGACCGACAGGGGCCCTGGAGAAGGCGGCGTTGAGGAATCTCCCCGCGTCACCGACGAGGACAAAGCCGTTGTATCGCCAGGCCACGCCAAAGAGCCGGTCCTTCTAGAGGGCCGGCTCTTCATCTGCGGAACCGCGCGCCAACACGATCCCGCGGAAACCCTGTGCGGCGGCTGAAGCCCGTTTCAGGGGTCGGCTGGATGGTGACAGAGAGCGGAACCCGCAGCAAGACACCGTGGGACGGACCTGCGGCATTCCCCTTGGGTCTACGGAACGGCTGCAGCCGCTCCATGCCGGGATCCCAGGGGGCGGCCTCACATCTGCCCTGGTCGGGTGCATCGATGCAGCATGGCGTATTGATGCGCACTGTCCCGCGTCCAGATGGTCGCCTGAGCATGACGTCCCGCAGCGATTTCCGTACTGGGGCTGGACGCATCAGTCTCCCCCCGATCGGCCCACGCTGCTGGCACCATACGGTTCGCACCACCTGCCTCGGACGGCGCCAAACGTCCCGAAGGCATCGCTTCAGGCTGAAGCCCGGCCCCCGGTGCGCCCGTCGCCCGGGGGTCTCCTCCTCGCAGCAATCCGCCCGCGAGGAGGGCGTCTTTAGGGAGGAAATGACGATGCATCACACCCTGACCAGCCGAATCGGTCCGCGCGAAACCAGTTCTCTAGTCGTCACCACGGTGTTCTTCGCGTCGTCGGTGACGCTCGCCGCGTTCGGCCTGCCCGTCGACCAGACCCTCATCCTGCTCACCGGCACCGCGGGCGCCTCCGTCGTGACGGTCGCCGCCATGACCGCTGCCGGCGCAGTCCGCTCAGCCCGGGAGGCGGAGCGCGAGGCCGTTGCGGCGCTCGCCCGCCTCGCCGGACAGGTGTGAGGGGAGGAGCAGGTCGTGGGACGATCCGCGAATCCCATCCCGAAGCCGAACAGCGCGACCGGACGGCTTGCCCAACACCTGCGCAACGGCCTGGCGCTCCGCGGCCAGGGCTACCGGGAACTGGCGACGGCCACCAAGTACCACCCCACCACGCTGCAGCGGGCCGCGGCCGTCCTGGGAGGTGGTCAAGGAATTCGCGCGGGGCTGTGGCCTGGATCAGAACAAGGTCTACGGCCTCTGGCAGGCTGCCCGCACCGAGCACCTCGGCCGGCGCGGCCCCCAGGACGTTCCCGGGGTGGAACAGATCTACAACTACGCCGACCTGGGTGTGTTCCTGGCTGACTTACGCGCCCAAAAGGGCCACCCGCCGTACCGGACGATGGAGCGACGAGCGGAGGCGACCGTCAAGCAGTTCGGCCGGCTACCCCACTCCACCGCACAGCGCATCGGTGCCAGAAGGACCCGCCCCTCACTGGACCAAATGCGGGCGTTCCTGGTGGGATGCGATATCTCCCCGGAGCGTCACGGCCCCCTCGTACGGGCATGGCACCGAGCGGATGCCCGCTTCCAGGAAGACCGGGCCCGGGAGATCAACGGGCCGAACGCCGCCGCCCACGTGGCCTTCCCCGATGAGCTCCGGGAGCAGGGCGCGACGCAGTTGGCCCGCGATCTCGGATACTCGCCCATCGAGCGCTTTCGGGGTTTCACCCGGCCCTGGTCCGCCTACTGCCGCTCCTGCGGAAGGACCCGGCGGATCCGGCTGGACTGGGAGGTGAAACGCCTGCGCCGAGCGGACGGGGGTTCGGACATGTACTGTCCCGACTGCAAGGAACACCCCACCCCCCGGTAGCCGCGGGGAACCCCGGGTTCCTCGGGTAGCAAACCTCCGTGGGCGCTACCGCAACGGCTTGTACGTCCGGCCGCACTCCCGCCGCCTCGGCGACCCGGCAAACCCGCCGTGCCGCCCTCGTGAAGTTCGCGCACCGCCCCGGCAAGGGCCAATGTCAGCACGGTCGGCGCGCGGGCGACTTCCTCCACCACCGCCCACAGCGCGGCCACGTCCATGTCCGTGCCGTGTTCCTCGACCGCCTCCCGGCTCCCCAGCCGGGAACGGCATCCCCGGCTGCGAAGTGGTCAGCGGTGGGCTCGTAGAGGGCGGCTTCTTCGTGCCCTCACGCGACACTGACTGCCCTGCGAGGAAGAAGCTTCTCGGCGAAGGAGCGACGGTGACCAGCGGAGACCGATCTGAGCTGGATGTGCGCGAGTCCGCCCCCTCTGCGGATGGGACATCTTGGCATCTCGCCGTTGCACACCTCGGGCAACCAGATCGAGGTTGAGTTCTTCGCCGTCTGCGCGACCGCCGGCGGCTGACGGTCCGGGCCACGCGGCCGGCCACTCTCGGAAGGGTTCGGCCTGCCCTCCCCCGGATCGGCTGACCAACGGCTCCAGTCGGGCGAAAGAACCGTCCCGCCCGGGACCGCGGACCATGGCCCGGGGTGGGCTGGACGACGTCGGGGCGGTCATGGCTCACTTCACCCTTGTCCGCACCGTTTCGGGGGGGGGCAGCCCTGGCCGGTCCCCTCCGCCGGGACGGGGTGTCAGAGCACGGCGAGCCGGTCCACCAGCAGCTCCACCCTCCGCTCGGCGTCCCCAGGCAGCTGCCGTCCCGCCCGGGTCAAGGTCGCCAGCCCGTGCAGGGCCGCCCAGAACACCTCGGTGAACAGCCCCGGATGGACGCCGTCGCCGGCGACCTCGCCGAGAGTCTCCAGCAGGGCGGCGAAGGCGTCCTTCAGCGGCTCCGGGGTGTCCTCCTGCGCGTACGCCAGGCCCCCGTCGAGCTGGAACAGGGCGTCGTAGACCGCCGGGTTGCGCTCGGCGAACTCGAGGTAGGTGCGGGCGAGGGCGGTGACCCGGGCGCGAGGGCCGTCCGCGGCGGAGGCCGCGGCCCGCAGCGCCGCCGCCATCTCGGAGGCGCCCTCGAGGGCGACGGCACCGATGATCTCGCGCTTGCCGCGGAAGTGGCTGTAGAGGACGGGCTGGCTGTATTCGATGCGCTCGGCGAGCCGGCGGGTGGTGACCGCGTCCCAGCCCTGCTGCTCGGCGAGTTCTCGGGCCGTCGCCACGATGAGGCGCTCGCGCTCCGCCCGTTCGCGCTGCTTGCGTTCCTGTACCGACATGATTGGAATCCTAGCACCGCTAGACAAGTGAGCGGCCGCAGCATTAGCGTTGCCTCATCAGCTAGCGGCGCTAGATATCTGAGAGGTCATCATGCACAACGCACTCGAGGTGTTCACCACCGTGGTCGTCGGCCTCATGGTGGGGGTGGAGTTCTCCGTCGCCTTCGTCATCAACCCGATCCTCAACGCACTCCCCGAGGACAGCGGCGTGCTCGGCCGCGCCCACGGGGGCCGGATGCTCGGCGCCCTGATGCCGGTCTGGTACATCGGCTCGCTCGTCCTCGTCGCCGTCTGGGCCGTCGCCGGATGGCACCACCGGGGAACCGGCCTCGTCGTCACCGCCGGCGCGCTGCTGATCCTCAGCGTGGTCATGTCGCTTCTGCTGCTCGTCCCGATCAACAACCGGAGCAAGACATGGACCCCCGGGAACCTGCCCGAGGACTGGAAGGAGCAGAACAACCGCTGGGATCGCTTCCACTACGCCCGCGTCGCCGTCATCATCGCCGCCTTCACCCTGCTGGTCGCCGCCCTCACCTGAGCCCGCGGGCTCACCCGCCCCTCGATCAGCCGCATCCGCGCGGCCTGGTGACGGGCCACCGCCGGGCGCTGGGCTGGGTGCTACTGGTGGAGGCCCTCGCCGCGTACGGCGACATGGCCACCGTGCTGGCCCACCGCGACTCCGTGGCCACCACACTCGGCGTCCACGGCCTGACCGCGACACTGATGGTGGTCAACGGCCTGCGGACAATGCGCGAGACCCGCAAGGCCGCGCCCGCTCCGGCAACGCCCGCCCCGCAGCCCGCCCAATGCCAGGGTCCGCCTCCGCGCGAGCCCGCGGCCGGCTCGGCGGGCGCCGGCCCAAGCTCGTGTACGGGCGCCTCAACCGCGAGAAGACCGTGCCTCGCCAGCCCAAAGAGACCGCCGGCATGAAGCTCTGAAGGCTATTGGCGGGCTACTTGCTCCCTGGTGTCCAAGCTACGACTCCAGGGCCGTGTACGCCGCGATGCGTACACGGAAGTCCCGGAAGTCGAAGCCCGGCGCGATGGCCAGGGGTTCGCCCGTCACGGTCCGCCGCGGTGCGGGTGACGCCGAGGGCGGCCACGGGAGCATGTCGGCGCGTCGTACTAGAGCGACCCCTGAAAGGAGACGCGGGTATGCGTGACCCGGGACGCGGCGGCGGAGAAGGGGATCGAGCCCCCCGGTCGGGCGGTGCCGACCTGGGTGAAGTGGATTCAGGACGCTGGTTCTGCGGCGGCCTCGGCGGCGACCTGCTGTGAACGGGGACCGAAGGGGTTGTCGATGACGTACCGCCAGCGGCCGTCCGAGCCCCGCCGGGCGACGTCGGTGGCCGTGCCCTCGACGTGCACCGCCCCGCCGTCACGGTCGGTCCCCTCGATGACCCAGTCCACGATCAGCAGCGCCAGGTCTCCGTTGCGGTAGACGTGCCGCGGTCGGACGGCGATGGGAACTCCGAGGCTCTGCAGGCGGCCGTTGGCGGCGAGCAGGTCGGGGCCGGTCACCGGCGTTCCCGGCTGCTCGACCAGCACCGCCCCGTCCTCGTAGACCTGCGCCAACGCGGCGGCGTCGCCGCTGTTGAACCGCTCGGCGAACACCGCGGGCACCTCTTCGGGCCGATCGGCCAGTTCTCGCATGATCGACAGACGTCCTTCCGTTACGGGGACAATGGGGTGCTCAACACGTTAGGAGGCGATCTCGTGACTCACCGAACGGTTGGTCACCCGGCAGGGCTGCCCAACGAGCCACACGCGAACAACGGGGCGCCTGCTCCCGCCTGCCCAGTGGAAATCACACTGGCGGCCCTTCACGGCCGCTGGACGACGCTGGTGGTTCGCGAGCTGCTGCGCGGCGACCGCTCCTACAGCGAGCTGCGCGCGGCCCTGCCCACGTTGTCGGACAAGGTGCCGTCCGACCGTCTGGCACAGCTCGGCGAGGCCGGAGTCGTCGAACGCGACCGCCACCCGGGCTGGCCGCCGCGAGTGCGCTACGCGCTCACCCCGCGTGGACACCGCCTCGGCCCGGTCCTCCAAGCCCTGTGGGACTGGGGAGCAGAGAACCCGACTTGAGACGGCCGGGCTGAGATCGCCGGCGAAATGGTCCCGGCCTCGGTAGGAGTCCCGCCACAACGTCGCCCGGAAGGTCTTCCACAGGCAGAAGGGTGAGCTGCGGCTCCTACGAAGCCTGTTCCTCGGGGACTCGCGTGTCGGCCCGTGTGCATCAACTGGGCGTATCCGTGGGTTCGGCTGGAACCCTGGGGTGGGCTGCGAGGCGGCGGGCTTCGGCCGTGACCTCGGCATCGACCTGTGCCGCTGTTCTGTCGCCGTATTCGAGGACGTCGTACTCGTCGTCGAGTTCGGCGAGCCGCTCAGTGAGGGGCAGCTCATGTCCGAAGCGCTGGTGAATCCGGAAAGTCAACTCCCGAGGCGTGAGCTCGCCGGCGAGCATGCGGCGTGCGAGCGCTCGGGCGGTGGCTTCTTGGCCGGCCCTGCTGGCGATCGGATGAAAGGTGAGGCCGAGTTCGTCGAGTGCTGAGGGCAGCAAGTCGTGGACGTCGTAGTCCGCCTCGGCGCGTGTGCAGGCGGCGAGGATTCGAAGGCCGGGGGTGTCGAGTCCTGCGACGAGCGCATCGCAGGCGGCATCGACGACTTCACTCGCACGGACTTCCCCCGTGCTCCAGAGGGCGGCATGGTCCTGGAGAGCGATTGCTGCTGCTTCGGTCGACGTCATTCGCCCATGATTCCCCTCACGGTGCGACCCGGTCGAGCCTGGCCACGGGGTCAGGGACTCGGCTGGATTCAGGAGAACTCACGGGATGTCGCGAGTACGGTCACATGCGACCGCGCCACGCGGGTCTGCGGGTGGAGGAGCGCTTGGACCCGCCCCGGGAGTGCGCGGCGTGTCCCCCGGCGCCCGAGCGGATCACCCAGGCAGCCGGTCGCGGGACCCGGTCGCACGACCGGCACAATATGCCCCAGCAACAAAGCGTGCCATGACCACCGCGTAGCCGCTCCCTCCTCGGTGCTCCGCCGGCACACCCTGCCGCGTGCACTGCGGGCGCCCCCGACTATCCGATCGCGCTCAAAGCCCTCCGTTCCATGACCCCGGTGCGGCAGCAGCCCCAGCCTTTGCGCCCCGCCGCGCCACAGCGCGTACTCGAACTCCGCAGGCGAGCCCGTCGATCCCACCCCACACCCACCCTCGACCGAGATGGAACACCCCCTGTGCATCACATGCCCCTGGCTGAGCGCGCGACACTGCTGTGCCTGTTCGCCGAGCGGATCGAGGCCAACCCTGAGGCCGTGACCCTGTCCTGGGAGTACCTGGGCAAGGTCGCCGACTCCGACAAGGTCAGCGTGCTGCGCCGAAAGGAGAACCCGGCCGCCACGCAAGCGGAGCAGTACGTGCGGATCCTGCCGTCTCTACCCAAGGCCAATTCCGTGGTGTACCTGATCTTCGGGTCGGCGCGCGTGGAACTCTGGCTTCCCGCGAGCCTCGCGGCGGACTACGACGGCCACCAGGCCGTGGAGTTCAAGACCCACAACGCCACCATGCAGGTCCACGTCCACCTCGGCCGCACCCCTGACGCCCCGGCCGTCGCCGCCGAGCTGACCCGCCGCGCCCTGGCGTACGAGACCAGGCGGCTGCTGACCGGCGCCAACTGAACCCGCACACGCCGCGGCGCCGCCGGGAACAAGCCGATCCGGCGGCGCCGCTGCATCCCGTAGCCGCCGGGGCGTTGGTCCTGGCCGCAGCCCTGATCGTTCACGTACGTGTACGGGCAGGTGACCACTGGCCCCGTCACCTGCGCCACCAGCGGCAGCGTGACTACGGCCGGGACCGTTCAAGGGCAGCAGCGGCACCTGCACCGTTTCCCGCGCCGAGATAGCCCTCGCCGCGGCCAACCTGCCGTCCGTCACGCTCGACCCCGAGAAGTCGCGAGCACTTGTGGGCGCGCTCACGCGTCCAGCTCGTCTACGTCCATGGCGCTTCCCCCCGGCAGGGGGGAGATCTCGCTCATCGGGCCGCTGCGGCCGCCCCTCGCGCCACGCGGTCTCGGTCTGGCCGATTCCACGGGGGTGAGGTGATGTCCTGTCAGAAAAGGGTGCAGCACAGACACGTACCAGTCATTCCGGGCGGGCAGTGAATTGCCGTCGCCGCGAGGGTAAACCGCGGCGTGGGCATCGCGGTCAGCGTCGTCCACACCGTCCCATTGACCGCCGCCGCCGGCAGCACTACCGCCAGTATCCCGAGAGCTGCCAGGACCGCAGCCAGTCCGAAACGGTCCCGCCATGTCCTTCTCGTGCGCAGCACCAGTGCCTCCTCTGCCGGACCATGGGCATGCGGCCCGATTCGTGCCCCGGCGAGCCGGGCCAACTGCCACTCTCCAGCGAAAATCCCCCGGATGGCCCCGCGGTCGTAGAACGGTCCACCGGCTGAGTCGTCGAACGAGGCGGGGGCAGTCTGGGCGGCGATGGCAATGGTGTCGGAGTTCTTCTTGCGACGGCTGACCGAGGAGAGTCCGATGCGCAGGCTGTGGCCGGTCCAGCCGATCGGGATGCCGGCGCGGGCACTGATCCGCTTGACGGCGCGGGTGACCGATGCCGACGATCTCGCCGCTGGTGACCATGTCGGCCGCGGCATGGTCTTCGCGGGGAGGTGTCGGGACTGACGTGCGGTGTCTGTCATCTATCGGCGGGCTGCCGGTTCGATGTCGGTGGCTTGTCGGCGAGGTCCGGCAACGTTCCAGAGGCGGCCGGCCGGAGCTCACCGGGCGGCCCCGATCCGAGGAGCCCCCATGCACATGCCCGTCACGATCGTCGGCGCCGGACTCGGCGGACTCACTCTGGCCCGCGTCCTGCACGTCCACGGAATCCCCGTCACGGTCTACGAGGCGGAGTCCTCCCCGTCGGCGCGCACGCAGGGCGGGCTGCTCGACATCCACGACTACAACGGACAGCTCGCCCTCAAGGCGGCCGGCCTGATGGACGAGTTCCACGCCATCGTCCTGGAGGGCCGCCAAGCGATGCGGGTCCTCGACCCGGACGGGACCGTCCTGCTCGACAAGGCCGACGACGGCACGGGCGGACGCCCCGAGGTGCAGCGCGGCGAGTTACGACAGATCCTGCTCGACTCGCTCCCGGCCGGCACCGTCCGGTGGGGGCACAAGGTCAGCGGCGCCCGCGCCCTCGGCTCGGGCCGCTACGAGGTGACGTTCGCCGACGGCGGCACCGTCGTCACCAGCCTGCTGGTGGGCGCGGACGGTGCCTGGTCACGGGTACGGCCACTGCTGTCCACCGCCACGCCAGAGTACGCCGGCACGTCGTTCGTCGAGACGTACCTGTTCGACGCCGACACCCGCCACCCGGCCGCCGCGAAGGCGGTCGGCGGCGGGATGCTGATCGCGCCCTCGCCGGGCAGGGAGATCTTCGCCCACCGGGAAAGCGGCGACACCCTGCACGCCTACGTGGCACTGACCAGGCCGCAGGACTGGTTCGCCGCCATCGACTTCACCGATGCCGCCGCGACCGCCGCGCGGATCGCGCGCGAGTTCGACGGCTGGGCACCGGAACTCACCGCGCTCATCACCGACGGCGACACAGCGCCGGTCCTGCGCCCCCACTACGGTCTGCCGACCGGGCACCGGTGGGACCGGCTGCCGGGGGTCACCCTCCTCGGCGACGCCGCCCATCTCGCGCCCCCGAACGGCGAAGGCGCCAACCTGGCCATGTACGACGGCGCCGAACTCGGCAAGGCCCTCGCCGCGCACCCCGACGATGTCGAGGCCGCACTCACCGAGTACGAGCAGGCCATGTTCCCTCGCAGCGCCGAGGTCGCCACTTTCGAAGGCGGCGAGGTTCCGGGGATGGACTCCGAGCACAACACGGCCCAGGGCCTGATCGACATGATCACCGCCAAGGGCCGATGAGAGGCTCGGGCCCCGATCGGATGCCCTCCGTCCCGCCCTCTGGAGCGTCCCAGGGCCTCACGGCCCTCTGGGTCCACACGTGCGCCGCCCCCTTTTCGGGGTGGTCGGCCGCAGGACGGTGGCGGGCGCCGGCCGCGTGCTGGTGGGCCCGGCAGGTGGTGGAGTCGGCGTTGACCGCCCACGCGCCGCCCGGGTCACGGGCGGTGGCATCGGCGCCGGCCTGCAGGGCGGACAGGTTCTTCGACCAGGTGCCGTCGGCCGACCAGCGGCGGTGGCGTCCGTAGACGGTCTGCCAGGATCCGTAGCGTTCCGGCAGGTCACGCCAGGGAATGCCGGTTCGTGTCCGGTAGAGCACGGCGTTGACCACGGTGCGGTGGTCGGCCCACCGCCCACCCGGCCTACCGGTCTCCGGGAGCAGCGGGGCTATGCGCTTCCACTGAGCATTCGTCAGTTCATGCCGACGCACCATGCCGGACTCCTGCCCGGAACGGCGGTAGATCCACCACCCGGGCAAGAGCCGTCAGACACTGCCTAGTGGTGGGGCGGCAGCACACTACGTCAGCCGGCCCAGACGATGGAGAGGACGCGGAGGTGGCCGAGGTTGCGGTTGATCCAGTAGACGACGGTGAGCGGGCCGATCGACGCCCGCCGTACGTCCTCGCCCTCCGGGTCGGTGCGATCCCACTGGGGCCAGGACCACGGGGACCGGGAGGCGATGTCGAGGACGTCGCGGACCATTTCCTGGACGGTCGGCTCGAGCTCGGCGAGGTAGGCGGAGGCCTGCGGTGCCAGCCGGGCGGGCCAGACATCGCTCACTGACGGGCCCCGATGACGTCCTCGAGGGCGACGCTGTCCTTGTCCTCGAACCCCGAGGCGATGAGTGCGGCGACGGCGGGCGCAGTGTCGAGCCGGCCCTGCCATTCACGGACGACGTTGTGCAGCGCCGTGAGGTCGAAGGTCTGCCTGGACTCCTCCAGGGCAGCGCCCCAGTCACGCTCGAACGCGGGAAGCCAGCGGTCGGCGGCTTCGTGCGCGGCGATACGGGAGCGCAGTTTGGCGCCGGCCGCCGGAGCCGGCTGGGCCTGCGGGTGATGTACCGGTTGTGCACTCATGCGGCGGGTTCCCTTCCTCCGTGCCGAGTTTGCCGCCTGATGACGGTCCGGGTCGAGTGCGCGGTGAAGCAGGGGATGCTGACCTCGAGGACCGCGGTATCACATGCGGGCGGGGAGACTCGGGACTTGTTCGTTCCAGCGACCGGCGGGCCGCCCTACGGCGGCCGCCGCCTACGCGGGACCCCGTCGGCCGACTGAATGGCATTCGCGCGCACGCTGACACGTTCCCGGTCGCCTGCCGGCCCTCGCTGCGCAGCAGCGTCAAGTGCTCATGGGCGTATGTCCGCCATTCCGTGCGTTCTTGCAGCGTGCCGTCTCAACGGAGTTGGATCGCGGGGCGGTGGGAGGCCCCCCTTACTGGCCCTCGGGGCCGACTGCAACGGCGCGCGCGGCGGCCGCTGCCTCCAGCAGGGGCCAGCCGTCGATCTCCAGCGGCCGCCGTTCCCCGGGATCCCACCCACGGGCCAGCACCACGTAGAGCAAGGCCCGGACGGCTCCCGGCTCGTGCAGGTTCAGGCCTGCGCCCTGGGTGAAGCCCACGTCCCCGGAGCCGAAGGGAGCCCCGCCTGGGACGTACCGGCCGGGCCCGTCGGCAAAGGTAATGCGTAGTGGGCCGCCCGTGCCGGTCGGATGCGGGGTCAGGGTGAGCACTTGGCGGCAGTCCACGGACCGGCCATCGTGGTCCTTTCGGTGGCTGTGGCGCATCCTCCACATGTACACGCGCCCGTCGACGACCAGTCGGCGGGGCTTCTTCGAATGGCGAGGCACGCAGCCGAGGATACGCGGCCTGATCCACAAGACACCCCCACACCGATGGCCACCGGTGCCGGTCCCGATCGCCCGGGTAGGGCCCCGCACACGCGGGAGCTGTGCCGTACCGGCCTCCACGCTAGCCCAGGGGGCGCCCGGCCCGGCGCCGGTCTGTGTCGTCAGGGTCCCGGGAGGTGTGCCGCTGCGCAGGTGCGCGAGGGCGATGTCGCGGACCCGTACGACCGCCTCCGGCGCGATCCGGGCCAGGACCGGCAGGGCGTGGTGCCAGCCGTCGCCCTCCAGGGTCTGCCGTACGAACGCAGCCGCAGCCCGCTCGTCGCCCGGGGTCTGCGCGGAGGCGGCGAGCGCCAGGGCTCGGATCGTGTGGGTCAGCGGGTCAGAGGTAGTCGGGGCCGCGGCCCGGGGCTTGACTCGCGAAGGCGGCCAGCTCGTCCAGTTCCTTCTCCCGGCCCACGAAGTCCCGGGGAAGGATGGTCTGGCAGACCTCGGCCGGATGACCGTAGCGGCGGCCGGGCGAGTCGGCACGGACGCGAGGTCCCCTGCCTCCCCGTCGGCTCCTCCCCCGCTTCTGGGCGGCGCGCAGCCGCGAGCACCACCCGTCGACGCTGACCGGCCGATGGCCCGGGGAGCGCTGCGCGGCGAGTCTCTCCAGCTCCGGTACCAACACCCGCAGCACATAGCCCTCGTGCTCCACGGACGGGACGGACTGTCCCCTCATCCAGTCGCTGATGGTGTCGTCGCGCACCACGAACCCGTGCTTCGCACCGAGGCTGATGAGCTTCTTGTACCCGACCTCGCGCCCGCCCGCGGCCTCGTACAGCTCCCGCAGCGCAGCCGCGAAGCTCGGCGCCTCGACCCCCTCCGCCAACCGACCGGCCCCCGTCCCCTGTCCGGCGAAGACTTCGCCGGACAACCGCCCGTCAAGGGATACCTGTGGCACCGAAGCCCCACGGACAAGGCCGCCGGGGCGAACCGCCCGAGGGGGATCCCATGCCCATCCTGCCGTCCGTACTCCACGACGCGGCCGTCCTGACCGCCGTCACCGGCCTGGCCTACGCCGGAGCGGTGGTCACGGTCGCCGCGTGGTCGGTGCTGTCCCGCAGCCCGGAACGTCGACGCGACGCCCGGGCCACGCTGACGATCCTGCTGCGGCGGCGCAGGGCGCGGGGCGCGGTAGGCAACCCGCCGGGGGCCGGATCGAGAGACCCGTGCCGTGGGTCCCGAGTTTTGTCCGCGGACAAGACTCGGCACCCCGTTTGGTCGTGTGATCCTTTTTGAGGCGCGACACGAAGACGAAGGGGAAACACTTGCTGGACGCGACCCGCACGATGTGGCTGCTGATGCCCGGGAGAACCGGCGAGACCGTCGCCGACGACTGGGTGAAGGGCAACTACTGCGCGCTGTCCTTCCGCGAGGCCGGGGAGATCCGGCCCGGAGCCGAAACCGACGAGATCTGGCGAGAGATCAATGTCGCGTACGCGGGCGACCCGTACGGCACGAGGCAGCGGCACGTCACCCAGCTGCGCCAGTTCCTGACGGTGATGGAGCCCGGCGACTGGGTCGTTACCCCCGACGCGGGGGTGCGCCGCCTGCACCTGGGTGTCGTGGCTGAGGGCCTGCCCACGTACACCTTCCACGGCGACGCCTTCCCCCGTCGACGCCCGGTGCACTGGCTCCTGAATCTGGACCTCGACGCCCTACCCAAGGACGCGCGGCACACCGTCGGCACCATCCAGCCGATCAAGAAGTGGCGGCCGGAGGTCGAGAAGGCGATCCGCGCGCACCTGCCCGGCGCCGACACCATGCCCTTCCCTCCTGCGCAGGCATCGATACCGGTCGGCGCCCCCTACCGTCAGGCGGACGAGGAAGCGGTGCTGACCTCAGCCCGACCCTCCGCACCCGACCCGGCTCTGACCACAGCCGCCGTACGCGCCCACGCACGGCTGCAGAACCTGCTGGCCCGCGAGGCCGAGGCCCGCGGTCTGATCGCGCACTCGCCGACCGGCGATCCCCAGTACGACCTTGCGATCACCGACTCCGCCGGCGGCGACCTCATCCTCGCCGAGGTGAAGTCCCTGCCCGAGGGCGCCGAGACCGCGCAGCTGCGCGCCGGCTTGGCCCAGCTCCTCCACTACGCGGACTCCTTCCGCGAGCGCGAGGGCGGTGTTCGGCTGGTGCTGTGGGTCGAGCGGCACCCACTGGAGCGGAAGGCGTGGCGACGGATCTGTCACCGGGCAGGCGTCGTCCTCGCCTGGCCCGGAAGAGAAGCCCGGATCTTCGGCACCTGACCGGCTTCCCGCCCCAGCTGAACGGCTCCTGGCGGCCGACTCTTGTCCGCGGACAAAAGTCGGCCGCGCATCGGCATCACTCTCCCGCCCGAGGGGCTTCGACCGCTGCCGCTGCCTCGACTCGGCCAGGAGCTCGATGAGGACGTCGTGGTCCTCGGTGCGGTCCGCTCGGTCACCCGGGAGCCCGAGAAGGAGGCGGATTACGAACGAGCCCGCGAAGTGTGGGCTGCGAGGTCGGGCCGGCCGGCGTCCGACGTGCTCGGGCAACTCGGCGGAGTACCCGCGTGGGTCCAGTGGGACGAGACTCCGTCATGCCCTTCCTGCGATTGCCCGATGCCTCTGATCGTGCAGCTTGAGGAAGGTCCCGATCACAGCACATCCATGAACTTCGCCGGCTGCGGCAGCGGGTACGCCTTTGCGTGCGAACCCTGCTCCCACGCCGCCTTCCTGTGGCAGTGCCAGTCCTCCGACGGCCGCGTCGGCATCCACTCCGTCCACCCCGAACCGGACGCCGCACTGTCAGCGGCCAGTGACAGGATCCACGGCATGACCTCAGCCACCGCGGCCGACTACGGCTGGATACGCTCCTCGACCTCTCCGTTCCGGTACGCGCTGGAGGCCGGCTACACCCTGACCCTCGTACGGGGAGTCTCCCCCGCCGAGCTGTTCAGGATCGCGGGAGCCGAGCCCGGCGATCCATGCCACGGACTGGAGGAACTGATCGAGCAGCACTCGGAGCTCCTCGACGACAGCGGGGACTGGCCCGAGTCGTTCCTCACCGGAGCGTTCACCGTCCCCGGCAGCGACGGCCAGTGGACCCTCGCGCTCGAGTTCGGCGGTGAGCTGGGGATGCGGGAAAGCCTGATGGAGGCCCTCTCCTCCGGGACGCGGGCCGTCTCGCACTCCAGCAACGGCGGCAAGCCCATGGACTTCTTCCACTGGTACGAGGACGGGGTGCTGCGGACCACCTTCGAGTGGGCGGCCCACCGGACGGGCAGCACTCCCGACGATCTGAACGCCGTGATGCGCGAGCTCGGTCTCAACCCGGACGGTGACCCGGTACCCGGCACCGACACGAAGGCTGCGGTCCTCGCACTGACCGAACGCCTCACCGGCGTACGGGTGACAGCGGACCTGCTGGCGAACTCCGTGTACCAGACGGCCGAGGTAGCGGACGTACGCACACGTCCGGCGCGACCAGCTCTGAAAGAACACGGAAGGGTCCCAACACATTCGAAGCTCGGGATGGAACCCTCGGAAAACGATCTTTAGTCCGCCGTGTGCGGCACCCAGACGGCGGCGTGGAAGGGGCCGTTGGCGGTGGACGGGTCAGGGGATCGAAGTGCTGCGCTGCCTGCGACGACGCCCTGGCGATTGACCTGCGTCGCGAAGGAGTTGAGGCCGCCGAGGGAAGTCAGGTAGGTGAAGTCGCCGTTGTCGACGCGGGCGACGAAGGCGAACGAGTTGGGGGCGAAGTTGTCACCGACCATGAGGTTCCCGGAGATCTGCCTGACCTCGGTGACACCACGCCCGGAGCCGATCACGCCGCTCGTGTGCGTGGTGAGGTCGTACGAGCTGGCGAGTAGGCCGTCGCCGCCGACCACAGTGCTCCCGCTGATCAGTTGGGCTTTCAGGAAGTGGGACCCCAGGTCCGTGGGGATGCCGGTGCGGAGATCGTAGGCGTATCCGGTGAGGCGGTTGCCGGCCGTTCGAGACTGGCCGACCACGGTTGAGCCGCTGATGTCGTTGGCTGTGCTGGAGCTTCCGCCGAGGGTGCCGAGATCGGTCATCGTCCGGGTGCGCAGGTTGTACGCGAACCCGTGCGTTGTGGTGGCAGGCGTGTTCGGCAGGGAGGAGCTACCCACGACGATCGCACCGCTGACCGCCGCCGCTGTGCTGTCGCCCGACGGACCGGCGAGGCTGCCGAGATCGGTCATGGAACGGGTGCGCAGGCTGTATGCGAACGCGTGGGTGACTACGTCGCCGGACAGCGACGACGTTCCCACCACGGTGTCACCGTCGAGGCCGGTGATGTTGGTGGTGCTGCCGCCGAGAGTGCCGATGTCGACGAGCCGGCGGGCCCGGATGTTGTAGACGAATCCATGAGTCGGGCCGTCAGCGGAGAGGTTTGACTCCCCGACGATGTAATCCCCCTCCACGCCGGTCGCCTGGCTGGAGGCCCCCAGCGTGCCTAGATCGGTCATGGTGCGCCTGCGCAGGTCGTACGCGAAGGCGTGTTCGGCGGCGTCGCCTTTCGTCAGTGAGCTCCCTACGACCGTGTTGCCGTCGATGGCGGTGGCCTTGCTGCGGGTACCGCCCAGGGTGCCGAGGTCCTGCACGGTGTACTGCACGGACCCCGCCTCCGACCCGGCTGACGACGTATCGGCCCCATACGCCGGACCGGCGCCCACGACGAGCAGGCCCGCGGCGACCAGACTCCAGGCACGTAAACGTATGCGCATGATGTCCCCCCTGAAATGATCGATCGAGACGAGCACGGTTCGGCAAACCGCAGTGCCCTCCCCGGGCACGGGCCCACCGGATGTGCTGCACAGCCTTCACTTGTACGTCAGTTCCGACCGCCCAAACAGTGGGCGATCAGCCACACATAGGACGTTCGTTACCGCCGCCAGGACGTGTGCGAGATCACCGTGAGACCAGTGCGCGGGTGTTGCTGCTCAGCGCCTCGTCTCGTACCTGGTCAGTACCACGCCGCCGGGAAACGTCCGCGTCTCCACCAGCTTCAGGTTCACCCAGCTGTCCAGCGCGGTGAAGAACGGCGTGCCGCTGCCCACCAGGACCGGATGGGTGGCGATCGCGTACTCGTCGATCAGCCCGGCGCGCATGGCCGAACCGGCGAGCGTCGCGCCGCCGATGTTCATTGGGCCGCCGTCCTCGGCCTTGAGCCAGCTGATCTCGGCGATCGCGTCGCCGGTGACCAGGCGGGTGTTCCAGTCGACCTTGTCGATCGTCGAGGAGAACACCACCTTCGGCGTGTCCCGCCAGTTCCGCGCGAACTCGATCTCCGCGGGTGCGGTCCTCGCGGAGGCTCCGGCCACCACGGAGCTGCACGGCCTGCCCGGCGAACACTGCGAGCCGCTACTCCGGTCACCCCTTGTCCCAGAGCAGGCCCCCGGGGCCCCGCCGCTCGCGTTGTCAGGCGTCGAAGGGGTCAGTGAGCGGCGCGCTGGTAGGTCGCCGGAGTGATGCCGTACGCCCGCTTGAACCATCGGTTGAAGTGGGCCTGGTCGGAGAAACCGGCGGAGGCCGCGGCATCCGCCGATGACAGCCCGCGGGTGAGAAGATGCCGTGCCCGACGGAGCCGCAGAAGCCGCTGGTAGTCACTCGGAGCCATGCCGAACTCCGAGCGGAAGGCCCGATACAGGGCGAAGCGGCTACAGCCTGCCGCCGCTGCCAGGTCGTCCGCCGATATCGGTTCGAGGAACGCCTCCTTGAGCAGGGCCTGGGCCCGCCGGGCCGCCCGGCGCTGCGCCTCGCCCCCCAGCGTCCTCCTGCGCGGCGCCCGTGTCGCGCCCCGCTCCGCGAGCGCGAGGACGGTGGCTGTCAGGAGCTCTTCCCGCGCCAGGCCGCCGGCATCATCAACCAGCGCCGCGTGGAGACGGGCCAGCGCCCCGGTGAGCAGGGGATCCGTCAGTACGGGGCGTACGAACAGCGGCATCGCTCCCGCGGTTCCGTCGCCGGCCGCGTCCCCGAGGGTTTCTCGCACCACAGACGGGCCGATGTGCACGATGCGGTACTGATAGCCCAGCTCTGCGGCAGCCTGGCCGTCGTGGACCTCGTCGGGATTGAACACCATCACCATGCCGGCACCGCTGGTGTGGTGCGCCCCACGGCACCGGAAGGCCTGCGCGCCCAGGTCGGTGATGCCGAAGGAGTAGGTGTCATGGCTGTGCGGCGCGTACACGTGATGGAGGAAGTGCGCGTGCATGGCTTCCAGGGGACGGGCTTCATCCCGCCAGTACCGCACCCAGCCGTCTCCGTTCCGCATGGACCCATTGTGGCCGCGCACGAGCGTTCAAGTCAGAGGGGGACCCGTCAGGCAGGATCGGCGTATGGGAACGATGAGCAGAGTCAGTAATCCGTATGCGCTCTTGATGGTGACGATGGTGCTCTGGGGGGGCTCATTCGCCGGCTCCAAGTCGGTCGTGGAGCACCTGCCGCACTCGGTGGGAGCCTTCCTGCGGTTCGGCGGCGGTGCGCTTGCCCTGCTGATCGCCGTAGCCATGTTCGGCAGCCGCACGGCGCGCGTACCGGCCCGGAACGGATGGCTTGCGGCGGGGGCCGGTGTGCTGGGTGTCTTCGCCTACAACGGCTTCTTCTTCTGGGGCCTGTCGCTCGCCCCGTCCTTGGATGCCGGCATCCTCATCCCGGTCTTGAGTCCGATCCTCACGAGTACCTTCCTTCTGGTGACCGGCAAGGAGAAGGCGTCCTGGGCACGCGTCACCGGCCTGGCCCTCGGGCTCACCGGCGCGGGAATCTTCTTCATCGGAGCCGGCGGCAGCGGGACCGGCGGCTCGTCCAGGCTCCTGGGTGACGCCCTCTTCCTCCTGAGCGCGGTGTGTTGGGCGTCCTACACGCTGGCGGGGCCGCGTGTCCTGTCGGGCATCGAGCCGCTGAGAGCCACCACGTACGCGACCTGCGCGGGTGCTGTTCTCCTCGGCTTCCTCGCGGCCCCTGAAGCGGCCGACGTGGCGTGGAGCGACCTGCCGGCCAGTGTCTGGCTGAACACCGCGTACCTGGCGATCGGCGCCACGGCTGTGGCGAACCTCCTCTACTACCGGGGAGTCGGAAGCGTGGGACCGGCCAAGGCCTCCCTCATGATGTTCAACGTGCCCGTCATCAACACGCTGTGCGCCACCGTCCTCCTGGGCGAGTCTCTCGGCGGGCTCCAGGGCACCGGGGCCCTGGTGCTGGTGGTGGGCGCCGTTCTCGCGGTGACGCAGGGCAAACTGCCGTGGCGCTCGACTGACGCCAAGGCGCAGCCTCCCGTCGCCGACCAGTCGACGGGTCGGGAGGGCACACGGGCCAGGAGTGCGTGACACAGACCTCTGGTGCCGAGCCGCTACCCGACGCGCTGCGCGAGCTTCTCCCCGCCTCCCTCAGGGACGACTGGCCCCTCGTCGTGGCCCGTTACCGGCGCGGAGATCGACCGGGCGATCCGGGCTTCCTGAACGAACGGGCGAGGGCCCGTCCCCGGTGCGTGTCCCTGGAACGGCTCGTCGTCTCCGGACGGGCGTGGCCGCTGGCCATGATTCGTCCGCCACGGCAGCCACGCCGAGACCTGGTGCATCGGCCAGCAGGCCATGGTCGCCCTCAAGGCTGGCGCCTCTTGGGAGAGCACCGCTGAATCACCGACATCGTGAAGTGCGTTCTCGTCCTTCGCCACGCCTTGCAGCGGCCAAGTCGAAATTCCCCAGGTACGGCTGGCTACGACGTCACCCTGTGTGTGCACCGGGCGTTCCGGCCTATGGCTTGCCCGTGCCGCGCGGCCGGGCAGTACCAGCAGCGGACGAATGCCGAGCAGCCGTAACGACGACAACCCCCAGCTGCAGCCTGTGAGGCCACCGCGAGCAGCCGGCAACCGTCACACCGTACTCACGGCGGCGGTCCGTAGAACTGTTACTGGCACGACCAGAGTTGGTCCCGTGGCTTGGTTCCCGAGACTTCAGGCGCCGGAGGTCAATCCCGCCGGCCCCAGTCCAGGCGGTCGGCCAGACCCGCGGCGGTGAAGGCGGCTACCAGCTCGTCACGGCCTTCGGTGAAGTGGGCCCAGCTGTCGTAGTGGACGGGGACCACGCGGGGGGCGCCGAGTATCTGAGCGGCCTCGGCGGCTTGGGCGCTGTTCAGGACGATCAGCTGGTTGTCGAAAAGCACGGGGAAGCGGGGGGCGCCGGCAAAGAGGAGGGCCGTGTCGATGGGGGCGAAGTGCGCGGCGATGTCCTTGATCGCGTCGAGGGATGCGTTGTCGCCGCTGACGTAGACGGTCGGCAAACCCTCTCCGGTCAGGATGAAGCCGACGACCTGGCCGGTGATCGGCTCGACCTCCTCACGCGGGCCGGGGCCGTGGACGGCGGGGACGCCGGTCACGGTGATCGTGCCGCCGTCCGGACGGTTCAGTTGGACGGACTCCCAGTCCGCCAGACCCTTGGCCTTCCCCTTGAGGCGCTGTCCGCCGCCGGGGGTGGTGAGGGTGAGCGGGACGTCGGCGAGCAGGGCCCGGCCGGAGGTGTCGAGGTTGTCGGGGTGCTCGTCATGCGAGAGCAGGACCACGTCGATGGGACCGAGGTCGGCCGGGGTGCCGCTGGAGGGGGCGGTCTTGGTGAGAAACCGTCCGTCGGGACGGACGTAGTCGCCCGGGGCGTCGAAGGTCGGGTCGGTCAGGAAGCGCAGGCCGCCGTATTCGAAGAGCGCGGTCGGGCCGCCGAAGACGCGTACAGGGAACGAAGTGGTCGTTGTGGGGAGAGAAGACACAGTGCACCTCACGGATGAATGTCAACGAACCGTGATGTGAACCTAGCCGCCTCTCATGGATGGGCGCAAGCCGTACCATGAGGAACATGGAGGAGCCCGTCATCGAACAACCCTGTCCGCCGCCCGCGCAGGGCGAGCAAGAACACCTGTCCCTCGCGCTCGCCAACAGCGCGATCGCGCTGGTCGGCGGGCACACGGTCGATCTTCTGGGCACTCCCGCGCAGGCGAACCACTGGCTGACGGAACGCGGTCTCGCTCCGGCCGACGCCGGCATGCGGGAGATGTGCGCGACACAGCTGCGCTCGCTGCGCGAACAGATCAGGTCGCTCTTCGCGTCCCGCGCCGAAGGTCTGCCCGCCCTCCCCACTGCGGTCAGAGCCATCAACGAGGCGATGACCCGCGTCCCCACCGCCCCACTACTCCAGTGGGACGACAAGACCGGCCCCTACCGGGCCACCCTCCACCCCACCACCGCGATCCTGGACCACGCCCTGGCCACCCTCGCCACTGACGCCTCCGACCTGCTCACGGGCCCCGACGCGGACCGCCTCAGCGCCTGCGGCTCTGCCCCCTGCAACCGCTACCTGCTCCGCTACGGCCGCCGTCAGTGGTGCTCCACCCGCTGCGGCGACCGCGCCCGCGCCGCCCGCGCCTACGCCCGCCGCAGCACTTCCCCATGACGCCGGGCGGCGCGGCCCCTGACACCGGACGCGTCCGGCTGCTCACCGGTCCCGAAGCCAACCAGGCAGATGCCCAGTGGCCACCGCGGTCCTGTACGTACGCGCCGCGACCGCCGACGCCTGGGCGGGCTCGTCCGGCGGGCACACCTAGCGGAGCTGGGTCGCCGCCCAGTCGGCCCACTCACGGCGCATGGCGTTGAAGCGGAGCCCGTACTCCAGGACGATCCGGCCGTAGACCGACAGCCGGTCGTCGCCCCAGTCGATGGACTGCTCCAGCCGGCCCAGCTCCTCGTACTCCCGGTCGGACAGCTCCATCAGCTCGATCAGGTAGCCGCGCGCCTGCTCCGGGGTGAGCACGCCGAGGAAGAAGACCCTCAGCAGGGTGTCGCTGCGGGGATTGCGCTGCGGCTTGGGCTCCGTCAGCCAGTGACGCAGCTCCGCCAGCCCCTCGTCGGTGAGGGTGTACTCCTTGCGGCCGCGCGGACCCTCCGCCGAGACGCTGATCAGCCCGGCGGCGGCGAGCTTGGACAGCTCGCCGTACATCTGGCTCTGCGTGGCGGGCCAGACGTTGGCCAGCGAGGTCTCGAAGCGCTTCAGCAGGTCGTAGCCGCTGGCCGGGCGCTCGGAGAGAAGTCCGAGGAGGGCGTGTCGAAGGCTCATGACCCTCACTCTACATTCCTTTCTTGACATGTCAGTTTTGGAAGGTCTAGTTTCGACATGTCAGAATAGGAATGTCAGAGCAGCGAGCAGCCGGGAGCCTTCGATGTCGTACGTGCGCACCTTCCTTCCGTGGATCGTCTTCGCGGTGATCCCGTCCGCCCAGTGGCAGTGGGGCGCGCTCGCCGCGCTGGTGGCCGCGGTCGTGGTGGCCGTCCAGCAGCGCCGCGAAGGGGCCGGCTTCGACGCGCTGATCATCGAGATCGGCTCGGCGGTGTTCTTCGCGGCCCTGGCGGCCATCGCCTTCGCCGACCCGCAGTCGGCCGTGCACGGCTACTCGGCGGCCCTGTCCTCGGCCACCCTGGCCCTGATCGCCGCGGTCTCGCTGCTCATCCGCAAGCCCTTCACCCTCGGCATCGCCAAGCGCACCACGCCCCGCGAGGTCTGGGGGCTGCGCCCCTTCGTGCAGGCCAACACCGTCATCACCTCCGGCTGGACCGCGGCCTTCGCCCTGACCGCCGGTGCGCTCGCACTCCTCGCCCACGCCGGCCAGGGCCACTCGACGGCCGCGACGCTCGTTCAGGTCGCCGGCTTCGCCCTCCCGATGCTGTTCACCTCCCGCTACGTCGCCTCCCTCCAGACCAAGGCCGGTGCCCGATGAGCTCCCCCACCGCCCCCCGCCACCTCTCCGGCAACTACGCCCCTGTGACGGACGAGGTGACCGCGCACGACCTGCCCGTCACCGGGCGGATCCCCGACGAGCTCACCGGCTGGTACCTGCGCAACGGGCCGAACCCGGCCGACGCCTCCTCCGGCCACTGGTTCTTCGGCGACGGCATGGTCCACGGCGTACGACTGGAGGGCGGCCGGGCCGTCTCTTACCGCAACCGATGGGTGCGCACGAGCAAGCTGACCGACGGGGCCCGGATGTACGACGAGCGGGGCCGGCGCGACCTCACCGCCGGACCGGCCAACACCCACGTCGTCCGGCACGCCGGCCGCACCCTCGCCCTCGCCGAGACGGCCCTGCCGTACGAGCTCACCCCCGCACTGGACACCCTCGGCCCGTACGACTTCGGCCTCACCGCCGGGCACGTCGTCTTCATGGACCTGCCGGTGGTCTTCGACTTCGGCCTCGTCGGCACCGGCACGTCGCGGCCGAACCGGTCGCCACGATCCATTTGCCGGCCCGGGTCCCGCACGGCTTCCACGGCAACTGGCTGCCGGACCTGCCGTA
This sequence comes from Streptomyces sp. NPDC048337, assembly GCF_043201175.1. NCBI lineage: Bacteria > Bacillati > Actinomycetota > Actinomycetes > Kitasatosporales > Streptomycetaceae > Streptomyces > Streptomyces sp. NPDC048337. The sequence goes on along the minus strand of NZ_JBICYR010000001.1, from coordinate 433,460 downwards.
GTACGTGCCGCCGCCAGTCCGATTCCTACTGATCATCTGATCGTCGGTGGATGTGAGCCGCTGGATTCCCGAGTGGGCCGGGCGGTGGGAAATTCCTTTGGAGTGCCACGCCTCCGCACACGAGAATCCCTCGTTATGGGAGCGGACATACACGGGTTCATCGAGTGTCGGTGCACGTACGGCAGCATCGACGAGGAGGATTCGAGCTGGCACGCCGCCATCGACCTGGATCTGCTGTACGGCGGACGGAGCTACGACGCCTTCGGTTGTCTGTTCGGTGTACGCAACTACGCCGGCTTCCGGCCTCTCGCCGAAGGGCGGGGGCTGCCGCCCGACGTGACCGCCGAGGTCCGGCGCCAGTACGAGGACCAGCCCGACCTCTTTCACAGCGCGTCCTGGATTGGGTGGGAGGAGCTGGCCGCCGTCGACTGGGACGAGCCCGCACGAACCGTCGACGCGCGCGTGCGCGAGTACCGGTACAGCGCCGAGCACGGCTGGTACGAGTCGGGGAAGTCGTTCCAGAACCTCGTCGGCCGCTCCGAAGGCGATGAGTGGACGCAGGAGGGCAAGATCATGCGGGTGGGCCGCATGACGCGTCGGGAGGCGGTGCGCGAGGACGGCGAGTGGGCTCCGGTCTGGGCGACCATGAAGGCTCTCGCCGACGTGCACGGCCCCGAGTACGTGCGGATCGTCGTCTGGTTCGACAACTAGGCGTATTGATCACCAGCGTTGTCTACGGTGCTGCGTCTTGACCGACAACGACTCGGGTCACCAGGGACAGACCCGCCCGCACGCGGAACGGGCGGGGGCTCGGCACGCCCCCGCCCGATGGACGTCAGGTCGTGGGGCACTCCCGCCAGGCCAGGTGGTAAACGGTGCTGATGTCACCGTCGGTGGAGTCCATGGTCATGTAGCTGCTGGACGCAGGAGCCGACGTGCCCTTGCGTACGCGGAGTTCGGTGTTGATGTTGAAGTTTCGCTGCACCCCGCACGGTGCCCACACCCACTGCGCCCAGTCGGTCTCGTCGGTGGCCTGCCAGTTGTCGTCGTACGGACCGTTGAACGTGTGCTCCCGGGCAGCGGTCTGCGGTGAGCCCTGGAAGTAGTACGAGGCCTTCGTGGTGCTGCTCGCGCCGGGCGCGAGAGACGCGTAACCGCGGTAGTCCGCGCTGGCGATCGCGTAGGTGAAACCGTGGGGCACGTGCACGATGAGGTTGAGCTGGCAGTTCCTGCGCGCGGCGGTGGGCGGTGCGCCGCCGACCTGGGCGACGTACTGGCTGTAGGTCACCGTGAAGGCGGTGTTGTCCTGGGACACGGCGACGGCTGCCGTGTCCTTCGGACATCCGGACCCGTTGACCGTCGCGACGTCGATGACGATCCGGTCCGGCGGCGGGTCCGTGATCGCCGAGGGGCTGTGCTGGGTGGGCAGGGCCGTTGCGAGCAGCAGGCCGATCGCGCCGCTCACCAGAAAACCTCCGGCCATGATTCTCCAATCCGCTGCTTCGGAAACCGGCGGCACTGGGCCGCGGTCTGGGTCACGCGGGGTGGGGGCGCAACAGCCGGCGGAAGCTGTGTCGGGCAGTCATGGTGCTCTCCATGACCGCGACGGACGATGGACGACATGGCCATGACAAGCATGGCAGTCCGCGGGGCCGGACAGCGGAATCGTAGGAGCCGCTGCCGGGTCGGGCCAGCACGCAGTTCAGCCATTCATCCGGCCGCTTCCGCAACGTGCGGAAGCTCGTGCTCACCGCGGCCTCCGTGGTCGCTTCCCACCGGGACGCTCGATGGCTCTTTCCCGGGCGCCGAGGAGTGGAGACCCGACATTCGGCAATGTAGGAGCACGGATGGATTCGAGCCTGCTTCGTTTCTGCCGCCATCGACTTCTCCGGCCGGGACGACCTCCGGTGGCCGAGCAACCGTCTCAACGCGGCATGCCCGGATCTCCCAGGCCGGGTCGCTCCTGCCCGACGCCTCCGGGATGACCCAGGGCGGCCCTTCGGTGCTCCGACGGGGTGATCCCGTACACCTCGCGGAACGCACGGCCGAACGCGGCGTTGCTGGAGAAGCCCCACCGGAGCGCGATCGTCTGCACGGGCTGCCTGTCCAGCTCCGGGCGCGCGAGATCGGCGGCGGCGCGTTCCAGCCTGCGTTGACGGATGTGCGCCGCCACGCTCAGCGGCTGGTCGGCGAAGAGGTTGTAGAGGGTGCGCAGGGAAAAGCCGTGCCGGTCGGCCACCGTCTGTGGCGTAAGGTCCGGGTCGCCGAGGTTGTTGTCGATGAAGCGGTAAACCCGCTGCAATGCCTGCTGTGCGCGGGCCTCGGCGGGCGCCTGGCCAGGGTCGCCGAGCTGCTGCGCGAGGAATGCCGTGGTCAAGTCGAGGGTGACGGATCCCATCGCGCGCAGCTCCTCCGGGCGACAGTGCGGGCCGCGTGTGAGCAGCGTCTGCAGGAAATCGGCGAGGATCGCCCCTGACGCCGCGTCTGCGGCCATGCTCTGTGCGAGGAGGCGGTCGACTCGGTCCGAGTTCAGCGCCAGGGCCTGACGGGGGATCTGCATGACCAGCGTCTCGGTCTGCCCGCCTGTGCATGCCCCCTCGCTCGGCCGTGAGGTGTCCGTGAGCACGAGACCCCCGGCGACCATCGATTCGTTGCCCCGCTGGGAAATCCTGACACTGCCTTGCGTGACGAGCGCCAGCTGCAAGTGCTCGGGATCGCCACGCCGTACATGACTCGGCGTGCGGCGCGAGAGCAGCGGTGAGCAGGTCAACGCGGAGAGCTGCACGTCTCCGAGATCGAGGTACGTGAAGCTCGCCCGGAAGTCTGCCGCGTGACGGCTGCTGAGCATGACGGGCATCACCTCACTGGACACCGTCTGGCAGAACCAATCGAACCTGTCTTCTCTGGCAGCCGCCGCAGTTGACGCTTCCAACAACCCACACACTCCCCTGCCCCGTTTCTCGACATCGATTATCGGCCGGAACGCGCCGATGTCAGGACCGGTCGGAGAGCCGCGGCAGCGGGCCCTCGGGGAGGGCGAAGGCCCGCGTCCGCGCAGGGGTTCAGTACCGGGGAAGCAGTTCCAGGGCGCGGCCCTGCCCGTCCCGTACGATCTCCCGCACTCCGACCACCGCGGCGCGGGCGACCGGCCCCCGGATCCGAGGGAACAGGGCGCCGGTCCCGTCCAGGGGGGAGCCGGGCGCGGGGGCCGTCCACTCCACCGGGGCGTCGAGCCGGCTCTGGTCGATGACCAGGGCCAGCAGGGTCCCTGCCGTGTCCCGGTGGAATCGGCTGGCCGCGGCCAGCACCGCCTCCTCCTTGGGCACGCAGTGCACCGTCCCGTCGCGTGACAGGGAGGCCGGCTCGTACGGTCGGTCGGGACGTGCCAGCCACTGCGCGAGCGGAACCACGTGGTAGAGCAGGCCGCCCTCCTGCCGGGGGGCGGGGAGCCGCACCTGCCCGGCACCGGCGATGAGCGCTTCGGGTGGCGACCAGTGGCCCAGGGAGATCTCCGCCGTGATCCCCGGACCGAACCCGGCCAGCAGTCCGCGCCCTCCGGGCCGCGGGCCGCCCTCGGCGAAGAGCCGGGACAGGGCGTCGAACACGACGGCGCTGGCGATGTTGCCGCGCTCGGTGAGCGTGGCCCGGCTGTGTCGGAAGACGTGCGCGGGCAGCCCCAGGTGCTCCCCCAGGTCGTCCAGGATCCGCGGCCCCCCGGCGTGCACCAGGTAGAAGTCCAGCTCCCCGACGTCCCATGCGTACGGCTCCGCCATCGCCCGCAGCGCGGGAGCCAGTACCCCCATCGTGGCGGGCACCCGCTTGTCGAGCCGGAAGTGGAAGCCGGTGTCCCGGACCGCGTACGAGATCCACTCCTCCGTCCCGGGCACCAGGTGCGATCCGTTGTGCTCCAGCCGGATCCCGTGCCCGCCGTCCCCGCGCACGACGACGGCAGCCATAGCGTCGCCGAAGAGGCCGTTGGACAGCAGGCTGCCCACGTCCAGGTCGGTGGGCTGGTACAGCAGCGAGCAGAACTCACACGCGACGATCAGCACATTGCGGCCGGGATAGGCCGTCACGAAGTCGTGGGCCCGGTTGACGGCCGCCCCGCCGGCGGCGCACCCCAGCTGCGCGACGGGCAGCTGCCGGGTGTCCGAACGGAAACCCATGCTGTTGATCAGGTGGGCCGTCATCGAGGGCATCATGAAGCCCGTGCACGACACGTAGACGAGCATGTCGATGTCGGGCGCTCCGAGCCCGGCGTGTGCCAACGCCCCCTCCACCACCTGCGGGAGCCGCCGCCTGGCCTCCTTCTCGTAGACCAGGTTGCGCGCCTCGAAGCCCGGGTGGCGCAGGGCCTCCTCCAGCGGCTGCACCAGATGGCGGGTCCGTACCCCGGTGTTGGTGATCAGCCGTAGTACGAGGTCCAGTTGCGGATGTCCGGCGAGCACGTCACGGGCGGTTTCCAGGGTCTCCTCGGCGGTGACCACGTACTCGGGGACCGCCACCTGCGGACGGCACAGGGTCGCCACCACGCTCACCACGCCACCGGCAGGGCGAGCGGGTAGCGCCAGATCGACCGCGTGTTCCAGCGGATCTCCTCGGCGGGAACCGCCAAGCGCAGCCCGGGGAAGCGCGACAGGAGCGTGCCGACCGCCGTACGCAGCATCAGGCGGGCCAGGTGCGAGCCCAGGCAGTGGTGCATGCCCCAGCCGAACGCCATGTGCGGGGCCGGGCAGGCCCGTTCGAAGTCCAGCTCGTCGGGACGCTCGTACGCGGCCTCGTCGCGGTTGGCGGTGAGGTAGGAGACGTGGACGGCGTCACCGGCGCGGATGGTCACCCCGCCGACCTCCACGTCCTCCAGCGCGACGCGCGGGATGCCGACGCCCTGGCGGAAGGGGATGTGGCGCAGCAGCTCCTCGACCGCCTGCTCCAGCAGCTCGGGGCGGGCCCGGAGCCGGGCAAGGTGCGCGGGGTGGGTGAGGAGGGTGAACACCATGTTGGAGATGTCGTACGTGGTGGTGTCGTGTCCGCTGACCATCAGTAGCTGGGCCAGTACGGCGAGTTCGCCGTCGGTCAGGGTCTCGTCACCGATCCGGGCGGTGGCCAGGGCGGAGAGCAGGTCCTCGCCGGGCGCGGTACGGCGCACGGCGGTGAGCGCGTCGAAGTAGCCGCGCAGCTCCTGCTTCGCCGCGACGGCCGCGTCGCGCGCCTCCGGGGTCATCGTCATCATCGCGATGGCCCGGCCGCGCAGCCGGGGGCGGTCCTCGGCGGGGATCCCGAGGAGTTCACAGATGGTCTCGAGCGGCAGCCTGCCCGCCAGGTGCTCGGCCAGGTCTGCACCGGGTCCCTCGGCCTCCATCGCCGAGAGCAGGGCGTCCACCCTGGACCGCACCCAGGGGCCCATCCGGTCCAGCTGGCGGGGACCGAAGGCGTGGGTGACCAGGCGGCGGACGCGGGCCAGGACGGGCGGGTCCATCAGGTTGATCGCCTCGGGCTGGGCGATGGGCGCCGGGGTGATGCGGGGGAAGTCCGCGCCGATGAGGGCGGCCCGGCTGAAGCGCCGGTCCGAAGTGACCAGCTGGACGTCCGCGTAGCGGGTCACCAGCCAGCAGGGCCCGCTGCCGTAGGGCATCTCGACCCTCGCGACGGGTTCCTCCCGGCGTAAGGAGGTCATGAACGGATCGGGCTCCAACGCCACGTCGTGGCGGAACGCATAGGTCTGGCTCACATCATGATCAAACGACCGGTGGCCGGCCCGGTCACGCGCACATCAGCAGTGCTTCGGAGGGGTCGGGCGCCCTTTCGGGCCGCATCGTGGCTCAAGGTGCCGATGCATCGGGGGTGTTGTACAGCTCGACCATCGTGCGTACGGGAGGCGGCAGCCAATCCTCGGACGATGAGTCGTTCCGGGAGAGCTGCTCGAGTACCTCGGTGGACGTCGGGCGCCCCTTGGGGTCATGGTCGAGGCACCGGGTGATGGTGCCGGCGATTCGAGAGGGCAACAGGCCGAGGGCCGCCTCCAGGGATTCACCGTCCTTGAGCGGCATGGCTCCCGCAGCGTGGCACAGCACCGTGCCAAAGGCGTAGATGTCCGTGGCGTGCGTGATCGGTGCGCCGGTGAGTTGTTCCGGAGCGACAAACCCAGGTGTGCCGACGACGTGGTTGGTACGGGTGAGCGCGGTGCTGTCGAGGGCTCGGGCGATGCCGAAGTCGATGATGCGGGGACCTGAGCCGGAAATGATGATGTTGCCGGGTTTGAGGTCACGGTGGATGATGCCGCAGGCATGGATGCGCTCGAGCGCCTCGGCGACGCCGACGGCGAGGGTATGCAGGGTTCTTGTGGGCAGGGCACCCTGCTGCCCGAGGACGTCGTGCAGTGACGGGCCGGGGATGTACTCGGTGGCCAGCCAGAGCGGGTTGCCGTGGGAGTCGGCGTCGACCACCGGCGCGGTGTGGAATCCGCCGACAAGGCGTGCGGCTTGGATCTCGCGGGTGAATCGTTCCCGGAACGTCGGGTCCGCGGCGAATTCGGGCCGGATGACTTTGACCGCGACCAGGCGGTGTCCTGGAGACCGGCCGAGATAGACCGTGCCCATTCCCCCTTGGCCCAGCAGAGCCGTCAGGTGGTAGCGGCCGATACGGCGAGGATCGCCCGGCCGCAGCGGCTGGTGCCTGGGGGCGGAGCCGGGCCGGACGGGCGACTGCGGTGCGCTCCGGGTCGCTCCCCTCCCGCCGACGAGGGTTCCGGCGCGCTTGTCCCTGTCGGCCCGCTTCTGCTTCTCCATCGAATTCTGAATCGAGGTGGGCGGTGCGACCGCGTTGAGCCCGACGCGGCGGATGTGGACACCCCAGCGTGCGGTGGTCTCTTCGAGAACCATGCGCAGGCTCGCGGTGATCTCCCCGCGGGAGGTCAGGGTCCGTTCCAGGTCCATGGCGCCGACGATGCCGCGCACCGTGGTGACGGTGAGTTCCTCGATCGCCTGGATGAGGTTGGTGACTTCGTAGGCGGCGGCTCTCGCGTCGGTCACCTGGTAGGAGATGACGGTGTCGATGTCGACGACCAGGTGGTCCTGTGTGATCACCTGTTGCGGCGGAATCGTAAGGGCCTGTTCACGCAGGTCGAGCCGGATGCGGATGGTGTCGATGAGCGGGACGACGATGTTCAGGCCGGCGGTGAGGGTGCGGGTGTAGCGCCCGAAGCGCTCCACGATTGCGGTGCCGGCCTCGGGAATGACATGGATCGTCTTGACCAAGACTATGAAGAACAACACCACCAGAATGATCAGGACGAGGATGATCGGCTGCACGGTGGCTCCCCCTGCCCCACTGGTTTCCCTAGGCTGACGTCAGATAGTGCCGCGCAGGAGTCTTCCAGATCCATCTCACAAGTGGGATCAAGAGTTGCGATCTTGCTCTGGGAGATAGGGTCCGAAGTGATCAGCGACAATCTCCGCGATCGCCGTGGCGTCGCGGGAGCCATCGATGGCGATCACGCGGATGCCGAGCCGGCGGGCCTGGCTGACGGCGTCCTCGGCGACGAGCCGGTCGCGGGCGAGGCGGTTGGCCTGTGCCCGGGTGGGGTCGCTGACGCGGTGCCCGAGCGTAGTGGCTCGGGGTAGTTCACGGACCTGCCGGTCGCGGAACTCGGGCGTGGGCACCATCACGATCATCCGGCGTGGTGAGTCGATGACGGGTGCGACGAGTTCGGGTCGAAGTCCCCAGCCTTCGGCGATGATCGGGTGGCCGGACACGAGCGCGCGCAGGTCGTCGAGAGCCCATTGGAACCGGTCCGGGAAGCCGGCCAGGGTCTCGGTGGCCATCTCCTCCGGGGTGGTGTCGACCCAAGTCCTGTCCAGGTCAGGCTCGGTGGCGGGCTCGCCAAGAGCGACGCGGCGGGCGATCCTGCGATCGTTGTGACCGCGGGCGTCGTGGTAGTCGTAGTGGTAGACCGTGACGCCGTATTGAACGGCCAGCAGCCGGGCGACGGTCGACTTGCCGGCCCATTGACCGCCTCCGATCCACAACGCGCGGTGCAAGGTGCCGAAGGGGTCCCGGACCTCACCCTCCGCGCGCGACTCCTGGCTGGTCATCTGCCGTCCTCCTTGAGTGAGTTGCGGCGGCTGACTTCGGCGGCGTAGACGGCCCAGTCCCCGCGACGCGTGATTGCCGCCGAACGGGCCAGCTGTTCGGACGCCTGCAGCTGATGCCGCCCAACCCTTGCCCAACCTATCGAAACTCGATAGATTCACATCGTAAGTCGATGGAAGGACGGGTCGTGGGGAAGCTGACAGTACGTGCGCTGCGCGTTGTGCTCGCGGTGGTGCTTGCCGGCACGGTGTTCGTGCAGGCGTTGATGGTGTGGGCGTTGGCCACCGACCCGGAGGACGGGTCGCTTCCGCTGACACCGCTGCGCGTGATCACGATCCTCGGCATGGTGTCGGCGCAGGTGGCCCTGGTGTGCGTGTGGCGGCTGGTGGCGATGGTGCGACGCGGGACCGTGTTCTCCCATGCCGCGTTCCGATACGTGGACGGCGTGATCGGCGCGATCGTGGCGGCCGCCCTGTTGTGGTTCGCGGTCACGGTCATCAACGCGCCGGGCCAGCGGGAGGACCCGGGCGTCACCGTCATCATGGGCGGGATCGGCCTGGCCATCCTCGGGGTCGCGCTCATCGTGCTCGTACTGCGGACGCTGCTCGCCCAGGCCGTCGCGCGCGACGTCGAAGCGGCGCACATGCGGGCCGAGTTGGACGAGGTCATCTGATGCCGATCGCCGTCGACATCGACGTGATGCTGGCCAGGCGGAAGATGTCCGTGGGCGAGCTCGCGGACCGCGTGGGGATCACGCCCGCCAACCTGGCGGTACTCAAGAACGGCCGCGCCAAGGCCGTACGCTTCGCCACGCTCGCCGCACTCTGCGAGGTACTCCAATGCCAGCCGGGCGACCTCCTGCGCTGGGAAGCCGACGACGCCGAAGCCGGATGACATGCCCTCGTGTCGGCGTACACCTGAACGTCCTCAGGTGTGCCGCTTCCGCCGGTACATGCCGGGTGGGGTGCCATGTGTGCACTTGAAGGCGTTGGCGAAGGCGAACTCGGACGTATAGCCCACCTGGGCGGCGATGGTTCTCAACGGCGCGTCCGATGTCCGGAGCAGGCGCGCTGCGGTGGTCATCCGCCACCACGGGTGGCGGTGTCGGAGGGTTCGTGACGCAGCTTGCCAAGCACGCGGGGGCGGAGGTGATCGCCACGTCCGGTCCTCGGAGCACCGAGGCGGTCCGGCGGCAGGGCGCGGACCAGGTGATCGACTACACCGCCGGGCCGGTGGGTGCCGCGCTCGGCGGTCGGGTGGACACCCTGCGCAATCTGGTTCCGCTGAGCCCGCCGACGCCGGGGTGAGCGCGATGCACATGGTTGCCCGCAACGATGTCGCGCATCTTGCGGCGCTCGTGGAACTCGTCGACGCGGACGCGATACGGATCGACATCAGCGAATCCGGACGGATCCGAGGCAAGGTCATCATCGTCCCTTGAGCCCGGGCGTCGATCTCGCCACTCAGTCATCCGCCGCGCTGGTCGCGGAGGTCGTGGACTCCACCACGCCGTTTCGCGGTTCAGCCGCGCCGCCGTTCAGCAGCAGCTCCGCCAGGGCCGTCCGTGCGTGGTGCACGGAGCGGCCCGTGCGGGTGGTGGTGAGGAGACCGGCGGCGCGCAGGGCCGAGGTGTGGGCGGAGGCCGTCGCGTCGCTGATGCCGGTACGTCGTGCCAGCTCCGAGGTCGTCCGCGCTTCGTCCAGGGAGCGCAGGAGTGCGAGTCGGGTACGCCCAAGGACTCCCGTCAGGGCCTCGTCCCGTACGCCGGCCCGGTCCGGGACGAGGGGCAGTCCACGGGCAACGGGGTAGGCGAGTGCCACCGGACGCTCGGGCACGTCCTGGATCAGCGGGCCGGTCCGCCAGTGGAAGGTCGGCCGCAGGATCAGCCCGCGCCCGCCGAGCCGGACCTCCCGTACCGCGGGCCCACTCGGCTGGGGCCACTCCCAGACTCCGTCGCGCAGCCGTGACCCCGGGGCCAAGTGGGTCAGAGCGGCCCCCAGGCCCCGTTCCGCGACCCCCAGTGCGTGGCGGGTGAATTCCTCCCGATGCAGGTCCTGGACCTGGGACCACACCGGTGCCAGTGCCGTCTCGTAGGCCGCTCGGTGGGCCCGGCCCAGGATCCGCCAGGCGTCGGCGTCCCCGCCGTGCAGTGCGCGGATCCATGGCGGGACCGGCCGTCGCGCGTACACCTGCTCGATCCCGGCCCGTACGAGCTCCGGGCGGGCCGCCCTGATCAGGGCGAACCCCTCGTCCGGTGTGTCTCCGAGAACGTCGAGGAAGGCGGGGGCCGCCCTGTCCGGTACCAGGTCCGCGAGCGGCTCGACCGCGCCTGGCAGCATCCGCAGCAGCCGGTGGCGCCAGCGCGCGAACAGCAGCTCCTCGTGCGGGGCGGCCAGCATCATCAGCGCCGCATGCAGCTCGGGTACGGGCGAGGGCCGCGGAGCGAACCGCACCCGGGCGAGATCGTCCGCCGTGAAATGGATCCGGATCACGCGCATCCCCCCGCTCCGCGCCAGCCTTTCGGACCTGGCCGCAAGCTTCGCCTCGGCTCAGCCCCCGCCCCCAGGATGCCCTCCATGATCTCTTCGTTCTCACCCGGTCGCCGTTCCCTGGCCAAGGGCGCCCTCGGCGGGGCAGCGGCCCTGCTGCTCGGCGCCTCCCCGGCCTCCTCCGCCACCCGCTACGCCGAGCCGCCCCTGCGTCTGCGCCTGCCGGCGCCCAGCGGGCCCTACGCCGTCGGCGCCGAGACGCTCCACCTCGTCGACTCCTCACGCAACGACCCGTGGGAACCCCGAATCGGCGTGCGCGAACTCATGCTCACCGTCCTGCAACCGGCCCTCCCCGGACGCGGCTTCCCGCGCGCCCCCCAGCTGACGCCGGGCGCCGCCGCGAAATTCACCGAATACGGTCCGCTGATCCACCCGGAACTGCCCGCGTCCGGAGTCGACTGGGCGGCAACCCTCACCCATTCCAGGGTCGGCGCCCTACCCCTGCCCGGCCGACGTCCCGTGCTGCTCTACAGCCCCGGTGGCGGCGACGCCCGCACGATGGGGAGCTCCCTCGCGGTGGACCTCGCCTCACACGGCTGGGCGGTCGTCACCGTCGACCACCCCGGGGACGCGAGCGAGGTCGAGTTCCCCCACGAGCGTCCGGGCCGCGAACGTGTCCGGACCACCGCGCTGCCGGGCCCGCCCGACGCTGCTGCCTTCCGCACCATGGTCGACACCCGGGTCGCCGACCTCCGCTTCGTCCTCGACGCGCTCGACCTGGAGCGCGTCGGGGTCTACGGGCACTCCGCCGGCGGCACGGCGGCCGCACAGGCGCTGTGCGAGGACCGGCGGATCGCCGCCGCCGTGAACCTGGAGGGCTACCTCGACCAGATGGACGGCGAACCTCTGCCCGTGGCGCGCCAGGGGACCGACCGTCCGCTGCTCCTGGCCGGCACCGACGGCTTCCGCAACGTCCGGCTGGACAGGTCCTGGGCAGTACTCCTCGCTCACGCGGGTCCCGTCGCCCGGCGGCAGCTCGACGGCACCCAGCACTGGGTCTTCACCGACTACGCGACCCTCGTCCCCCAGCTCCACAACGCCGGCCTGACGACCACCGCCGGGCGCTCCGCCATGGTCGGCCGGGCTGATCCGCGCGTCACCGTGCCCGCTGTTCGCTCTCTGGTCCGATCATTCTTCGCCCGTCACCTGTCGAGGTGAGTGACCCTCCTCAACGAACTGTGTACCCAGCTGTGTTGGTGTGCTGCATTCTGAGCCTGAGCCGGATCGAGGGGGGCGTTAGGTGAGTTTGAGCGGGCTGCGCGCGGGGGATCCGAAGCGGATCGGCGAGTTGACGCTTGTCGGTCGGCTGGGCGCGGGGGGCATGGGCGTCGTTTACCTGGCACAAGGTTCCGACGGCCGGCTGGTCGCCCTCAAGCGGTTACGCGAAGAACTCGCCTCGGACTCCGAGTTCCGGTCACGGTTCCGGCGCGAGGCTGCGACGTTGCTGCGCGTTCAGGGCACGTGCACGGCACGGGTGTTGGCGGTCGAGGTCGAGGCGAGCAGCCCGTTCGTCGTCATGGAGTACGTACAAGGCCCGACGCTGGCGGAGCACGTGGGCGAACACGGGCCGCTGCGTGGTGACATGGCGCACGGCTTCGCCGTCGGGCTCGCCGAGGCGCTCGTGGCGATCCACCGGGCCGGCGTCGTGCATCGCGATCTCAAGCCGGGCAACGTTCTGCTGTCGGACCAGGGCCCGAAGGTCATCGATTTCGGGATCGCGCAGGCCGCCGACGCGACGGCGCTGACCCGAAGCGGCGTCGCGGTCGGGACCGTGGGCTACATGGCACCGGAACAGATTCGCGGACAGGCCGGACCTCCGGCCGACGTGTTCGCGTGGGCGCTGACCGTCGCTTACGCCACCACCGGACGGCCCCCGTTCGGCACCGGACCGGCCGAGGCGGTGCTCTACCGGGTCCTGAACGAGGAACCCGATCTCGACGGCGTTCCCGCTCACCTCAGAACACTGCTGACGTCGGCCCTGGCCAGATCACCCGAGCGACGTCCCACCCCCGGGCAGCTGTTCTCCGAACTGACCGGCGGCACGGATCCCGGGACGGTCCTCGACGCCGAGGCCGTCACCGCGCTGCTCGCCACCGCGTGGCAGATGCCCGAAGCGGCCGCGCCGCCGGCTCCCGTGCTGAAGCAGCGCACCACGCGGGTCGCCGCCGCGGCAGCGCTGGTGGTCCTCCTCTCCACCGCCGGGATCCTGTGGACGGTACTGCCCGGTCACGGCTACCCGACGGCCTCGAGTACGACTGCCCCGCCGAGCCGACCGGCGATCACGGCCGCGTCCTCGTCTCCGACGACGTCCGCGCCGCCCACCCCTCGTACAACGACACCCCGGTGGCCCACCCCTGAGACGACGACGCCGTCCACACCAGCGGCGACCCAACCACCTGCGTCGACGGGCCCGATCACCAACACCCACAGCGCACTGTGCATCGACACCAACGGCCCGCAACGCCCCGGACTCGACGTGGTGCTCCGCGCGTGTGGGAACTACAGCGGTCAGATCTGGCTCTACGACGAAACGAGCCTGCACCTGACGAACACTCCCAGCGGCCTGTGTCTTGACACGAACGGAAAGCCCGCCGCCGGCGTCAGAGCCGTGGTCAACCCATGCGGCTACTACAGCGGCCAGCAATGGCGCTACGACGCCGGCAGTAGCCAGTTCATCAACCCGGCGAGCGGCCTGTGCCTGGACACGAGCGGACCCCCGGCGATCGACCTCGACCTGATACTCAACCCCTGCGGGAACTACACCGGCCAGCAGTGGCGGATGTGAACACCTCCTGGTTCCGGTGGCCGACCTGCGCAAGGCCTCAGCCGTTCAGGGTCTGCATCAGTTCGGGCGAGTAGCGGTCCCCGGCAACGATGCCCCGCGGGGCGACCGCGTCCCCACAGACCGCCCCTGTCATCGCACCACAACCAATCGGACCGGTTCAGCGTCCTACTCGCAGAGCCGTCTCCGGTCACCCGGTGCGGAGCAACGCCAACCCTGGAGGGCCACCATCGCCACGTTCACCCCCGACCCGTCCGCTCAGACCGCACGGCCCCGTCGGGCGACGGGAATCGGCAGGGTGCTGTTGGGCGGCGTGGCGGGTGTCCTGCTGACCGTCGTACTCCTGACCGTTCTGTGGTGGCCGCAGCGTGAGGTCACGTACCGCAGCAGCGCACCCTCATCGGTGGCCTATGACGACAAGTCGCCGCACTCCCTGGGACTGGTGCACGAACACACCATGTCCGGGCGGCACTCGTACAGGATGGTGATCGGCAGGGACGCCGGCGTGTCCTACGGACACTGGTTGGACATCGACCCCACCCTGGGCGCGAAGGGGATCGAGTCCACCACGTGGACGGAGACCGGAGTACGTGTCCGCTTCCCGACCGGTCACGAGATCTTCGTCCCGGCCCGCTCCTTCCTGTACGGCAGATGACCCCCGAAGACCGCCGAACGCATCAGCGAGTTGAGGCCGGGCGGGGGCCGATGAGGACGCTGGACAGCAGGCGCGGGTTGGCCAGCGTCAGGGGACCCGCGGTCATGTGGAAGAGGCCGGAGAAGGCGGTGTAGAGCCGCGGGTCGTGAGGGACGGTGTCGATCAGACGGTTCATGAACCAGTTGCCGGCCTTGACGGGCCAGGCGGGCCGCGCATCCTCCCAGGCCCGGTCGGGGGTGGTCGCCATGAGCCAGGAGGAGGCGGTGACGCGGGCCAGCCGCTTCTGGAACTCCTGCCCGTCGAGGGGGGTGCGGGCGCGCCTGTTGCCGAGCATCTGCTCCAGGAGGCGGGCTTCGAGGGCGGCGACGGTCATGCCCTGGCCGTAGGCGGGGTTGAAGGTGCACACCGCGTCCCCCAGGGCGATCAGCCCGTCGGGCCAGCGGGCGAGTCGGTGGTAGGCGATCTTTCGGTTGACCGTACGGGCGTAGCGCCGCACGGAGGATGTGGGGGTGAGGGAGGCGATGGTCTCGGCGATGGGACCGCGCAGAGTTTTGGCGTAGGCGAGGAAATCGTCGTCGCCGTGGGGAAGTTGGGCTCCCTTGGCCCCGTGCAGGGTGACGTGGAGTGCGTTGTTCTCGATCTGGATCGCGTAGCAGCCCTTGTGGAAGTCGGGGGCCCGCAGGGGTTGCAGCAGGCCCATCCACGCGGGCGGGGCCTGTCCTTCCGGGTAGGAGAAGGTGCGTGAGGCGTAGCCGACCTGGGCGTCGACGGTCGTCGTACGGGGGCTGGGCAGGCCGAGGGCGGTCAGCCATTGCGGCAGGTGGGAGGAGCGGCCCGAGGCGTCCACCACGAGGTCCGCCGCGATCTCGTCCTCGCCGTCGCCGTCCTTGACCCGCACCCCCGTGACCTTCCCGGGCGAGGCCGTACGCAGGCCGGTGACGGTCAGTCCGTCCCGTAGGGTGACGGACCCCAGCGCCGTCACCCGTTGGCGCAAGACGTGCTCCAGGAGGGGACGGGAGAAGGTCTGGATCGGCATGCCCATGGGGGTGGGCGGTGGGGTGCCCTTGGGCAGGACGGCGCACAGCTTTTCGCCCCAGTCCCACACCGGCGCGCCGGCCTGTTCCAGCTCGGCCCGCAGCCCGGGGAAGTATCCCTCGAACACCTCGGCACCGAGGGCCAGAAGCCCATGGACGTGATGCCCCTGCGGCGCCCCGCCCCTGGGCGCGGACGCGCGTGAAAGGGTGTCGCGTTCGATGACGGTGACGGCCTCGAAGCTGTCGGCCAGTACGCGGGCGGCGGCAAGGCCCGCCATTCCCGCCCCCACCACCACCGCGTGCCGGGCGTCCGTCTCCATGGGCATGCTGCTCCCTTCGTCTCGGCCGGGCCCTGTTGTGCCCGGGCCCCTTTCCCTGCCCCGGTCGACCGACAGGTATTCCACGAAGTGGAAGCAATCGAGCACGTTCCGTCATCAGGGTGATGTCGCGGGACCCTGGGCTCGGGGCTCCAGCACGCTCCCGAGGAAGGCGAGCTGGGTCACCTGGTGGTGGGGGCCTCCTCCCTCGTGCGCGTTGTAGGGATAGACGTGGATCTCCTTGTGCCCGGCGTAGTGGTTGTGGGCGGCGTACACGGTGGAGGGCGGGGTGATCTGGTCCATGAGGGCGACCGAGAACAGGCCCGGTGCCCTGGAACGTGCCGCGAAGTTGACGCAGTCGAAGTAGGACAGGGTCCGGAACACCCGGTCCACCTTGTCGCGGTGCGCACGGCAGTAGGCGGCGATTTCGCGGAACGGAGCTTCGTCGGTGACCTCGGCGCCGCGGCTGAAATGGCACAGGAACGGTACGTCCGCCATCACCCCCGCGACGTCGGGGACGAGGGCGCCCGCGACGAGGGCCAGTCCCCCGCCCTGGCTGCTCCCGGCGACGATCACCCTGGAGGGGGTCGACCTGTGGAGCGTGTCGGGCCGCGGTGACGGCGCGGACCGCGTCGGCGTACAGGCGGCGGTAGTAGTAGTCCTCGGGGTCGAGGACGCCCTGTGTCATGAATCCGGGGTGGGAGGGTTCGCCGCCCGCGCCGTTGTCGGGGGTGTCCCCCGTGCGCCACCCGGACCCCTGGCCCCGGTTGTCCATCACGAAGTGGGCGTATCCGGCGGTGGCCCACAGCAGCCATTCGTGGGGCAGTCCACGGCCCGCGTTGTAGCCCACGTACTCGACGACGCACGGCAGGGGGCCCTGTGTGTTCGCGGGAAGCAGCAGCCAGGCGGCGACGCGCTGGCCGCCCCAGCCGGTGAAGGAGACGTCGTAGACCTCGACGAGCCGGAGGGCGGTGGTGTGCGGCGAATCTTTTGGGAGTCGTGCCGGGAACACTCCCGGATCGCACGAGGCCGTGCGACCACAATGGGCGGCGATGACCTCCGTCAACGCCGGTGCCCGGGCCGTCCGGCTTCCGGGGCGCCGAAGGCGCCTGGCCACCGCGGCCGTCGCGTTCGCCTTCTGGATCACGATGGTCGGCACCACCGTGCCGACCCCGCTCTATCCGCTGTACGAGCGCGCTTTCGGGTTCTCCTCGTTCGCGGCCACGGTCGTGTTCGCGGTCTACGCGTGCGGCGTCGTCGGCGGGCTCCTCATCCTGGGCGGGCTCGCCGATCAGGTCGGCCGGCGTCCGGTGCAGGCTGCGGCGCTGCTGCTGTCCGTTGCCGCCGCTGTGGTGTTCCTCCTCGCCCGGGGCCTGACGGCGCTCCTGGTGGGCCGGGTCCTGTCGGGGCTGTCCGCGGCTTTGATCACGGGGGCGGCCACGGCCGGACTCACCGAGCTCGCCCCGGCTGCGCGCCGGGCCCGGGCGGGGGTCCTCGCGCTCGCCGCGAACATGGGCGGCCTCGCCTGCGGCACCCTGCTCGGCGGTGTGACGGCCCAGTACGCGCCGGCGCCGCTGCGCATTCTGTGGGGGGCGCAGGGTGCCCTCGCCGTGGTCGGGCTGATCGGTCTCGTCGCCGTCCCGGAGACCGTCGCGCGCACTGGACGGGTGTCCCTGGGTATCCAGCGGCTGCGCGTCCCCGCCGCCGTCCGGGGCACCTTCCTGCGTTCCGCTCTGGCCTCGGGCTCCGGCTTCGCCGTCCTCGGGGTGTTCGCCTCGGTCAGCGGTCTCTTCCTCGCCGAGGTCCGGGTGCGCGACCTCGCCGTTGCGGGGGTGGTCGTGGGGCTCGCCTTCCTGAGTACCGGGGCCGGCCAGCTCCTGGTGGGCGGCCTCGGTGCGCGTGCCGCGCCCCCGGTGGCGTGCTGCGGGCTCATCGTGGCGGCGGCGCTCATCGCCGCCGCACTGCTCGGAAGGCTCCTCGTGCCGCTGGTCGCCGCCTCCGTGCTCACCGGGCTGGCCACCGGCGTCGCCGTCAGGGACGGAGTCACGCGTATCGCCACGTCAGTGGCCCCCGAACGGCGCGGCGAGGCGTGCTCGGCCTTCTTCGTGATTCTGTACGCGATGCTCGCCGCGCCCGCCGTCGGCGGCGGTGTCCTGGTGGAGGCGTACGGTCTGGTCACGGCCGGGACCGTGTTCGCCGCCGCCGTCGCCGTGCTCGCGGCTGCGGTGCTCGCCGCACTGGTGCGGGCACGCGCGGGCGAGCTCTGATGGTTCAGTGGTCTTCGCGGTGGTAGTGCTGGGCGAGGCGGGCCAGGGCGACGGCGCCGAGGAGCAGGCCGAAGTCGCGCAGCGCGATGTCGTAGTAGCCGGGGATGGTCAGCAGGTTGACGATGATGCCCGCGAGCCAGCCGGCCACCAGCCAGCCGCCGAAGCGGGGAGCGATGGCCACGACGATGCCGGCGACGATCTCGATCACGCCGACCGCGTACATGGCGGCCTGTGCGCTGCCGGGGACGATGTCGTCGATCCAGGGCGCGAGGTAGGTGGGCCAGTCGACGAGGAGGTTGGTGAACTTGTCGAGTCCGAAGAGGATCGGGGCCACCGTGAAGCCGGTGCGCAGGATCCAGAACGCCTGGCGTGCCGGATCGGCGTGTCGGTGGGTGACGGGTGTGGGGGTTGAGGTCGTCATGACACCCTCCTTCTAAAATCAAGCTTCATTAACAATAGAAGCTCCGGTTCCTTCTTTAGTCAAGAAATATTGGTTTTAGACTGGAATCGTGGACCAGACGAAGAGCACCTCCGACTCGAACGCTGCCGCCGTCGCCGCACTGGGCGAGCCGACCCGCAGACGCCTCTACGAGCACGTGGCGCGTCAGGCGGAGCCCGTCAGCCGGGACGAAGCCGCAGCGGCACTCGGGCTGGCACGGCAGACCGCCGCCTTCCACCTGGACCGCCTGGCCGACGAAGCGCTGCTCGACGTCGTCTACGAGCGGCGCACCGGGCGTACGGGGCCCGGTGCGGGCAGGCCGAGCAAGCTCTACCGGCGTTCGGAACGGGAGATCGCCGTCAGCCTGCCCGAGCGGCGCTACGAGCTGGCCGGACGGCTGCTCGCGCAGGCGGTGGAGGAATCGGAGGCGAGCGGGGAGCCGGTACGAGCCGCCCTGCACCGCAAGGCCGAGGAACTGGGCGAACAGCTGGGCCGAGACGCCTCGCAGGGGATCATCGAGGCGCTGGAGCATCACGGCTTCGAGCCCCGGCGCGAGGGCGATGCCATCGTGCTGGCCAACTGCCCCTTCCACGCCCTGGCCCGGCAGCACACCCGGACCGTCTGCGGCATGAACCTCCATCTGTTGCGCGGCGTCCTCGCCGGACTCGGCGACGAGCACTTCGAGGCGCGTTTGGCAGCGGAACCCGGCCGGTGCTGCGTCCGGCTGGAACCAGCCGCCTGAGCGTTCGCACCGGGGACCCGACACGGGCCGCCCAGGTGAATGCCGCTGCCGATCCCCGGGCCTATCGTCCTGTTATGAGCGACATGCACCCCAAGGCCGGATGAGCGACCGTGCGACAACCGGGCGGGACGGACCGGACGGCCGACCGGGGTCGGGAGCGGCTGGACGGGCCTCTGGCCGACCTCATGGAGGAGACCGGCGCCTCCGTGGGCCTGGTGTACCTGCTGGGGTGGGGTGAGCGGGTTCTGCGGCTCGAGCTCGTGGCGGGGGTGCCCCCGCCCATCACCGCGCCCTGGGCACGCGTCTCCCTGGACGAGGCCATCCCCGTATCCGACGCGGTCCGCGAGCGGCGGCTCGTCTGGCTGGGCGGCGGCCAGGAGGAGGTCGCCCGCCGGTACCCGCGGCTGGGGCTGGTGCTCCCGTACGAGTTCCTCCTCGCCGCGGCTCCGCTCGCCTGCGGTGAGGGAGAGGTGCGGGGCGGCATCGTCCTCCTGTGGCCGGTCCGGCATCCGCCGCGGCTCGGCGACCGGGAGCGGGAGGCGATCGATGCCTTCGCCCGCCGGGCGGGGCAGCGTCTGCGGCAGGCCGCGGCGGAGGGCGGCGAGGACTGGCCGCCCGAAGGCGAGCCGCGCTTCGTCCCCGCACCGGTGCGGCGGCAGGAGGACCCCGCCCGGGCGGCGGCCGCCCTGGACTTCGCCGAACGGATGCCCCTGGGGTGCTGCGCGCTGGACCTCGACGGCAACATCACCTTCATCAACACGGCAGGCGCCGACCTCGTCGCCTGCGAGGCGTCGCAGCTCCTGGGCAGGCGCCCCTGGGAGGTGCTTCCGTGGCTGCGCGATCCCCTGGTCGAGGATCGCTACCGGGCCGCCGTGGTGGCCCGCCAGCCGACCGCCTTCACCGCGGTGCGCCCACCCGATGTACGTCTGCTCTTCCGGCTCTATCCGGACGATCGCGGCATCAGCCTGCACATCTCCCCCGCCGAAACGCCCGCCTCCGGCGCCGCCGACGCCGCTTTCTCCCCCGCCCCGACCACGGCACCGGTTTCGCACGGGGCACGGGAACCGGTGGGAGCCCTCGGGCTGTACCACCTGACGCACCTGGCCGCCGCCCTTGCCGAGGCCGTCGGCGTCCGCGACGTGACGGAACGGCTGACCGATCAGATCGTTCCGGCACTCGGCCCGCAAGGCCTGGTCCTCATGGCGGTCGAGGAAGGACGGCTGCGGATCGTCGGCCACCGCGGCTACGCGAGCGAATTCATCGAACGGTTCGACGGCGCGCCGCTGACATCGGACGTCACCAACGCGCAGGTGCTCACCACCGGGGCCCCGGTCTTCTTCCCCAGCTACGAGGAGTTCCGCCGCGCCCACCCCACCGCGCCCCGCCACAAGGAACGCAACGCCTGGGCGTTCCTGCCGCTGACCGCCTCCGGCCGCCCGGTGGGCTCCCTGATCCTCTCGTACGACCGGCCCCGTCCCTTCCCGCCGGCCGAGAGGGCCCTGTTGACCTCGCTGGCCGGGCTGATCGCCCAGGCACTGGACCGGGCCCGCCTCTACGACGCCACGCACGCCCTGGCCCACACCCTGCAGACCGGTCTGCTCCCGCACACCCTGCCGCGCGTCCCGAATCTGGAGGTCACCGCTCGCTACCGGCCCGCCGGGCACGGCATGGACATCGGCGGCGACTTCTACGACCTGATCCGACCCACCCCGTCGACGGTCCTCGCCGCCATCGGCGACGTCCAGGGCCACAACGTCAATGCCGCGGCGCTGATGGGACAGGTCCGCACCGCTGTCCACGCCCACGGCACCGCCGGCACACCGCCCTCGGAACTCCTCGCCCGGACCAACCGGCTGCTGACCGACCTCGACCCGGGCCTGTTCACCAGTTGCCTGATCGCCCAGATCGACCTCGCGCACGGGCAGGCCCGGCTCGCCAGCGCCGGCCATCCACCACCCCTGCTGCAGTACCCGGGTGGAGCCACCGGCCTACTGGACATACCGCCCGGACTGCTGCTCGGCATCGAGCCGTCCGCCGAGTACCCCACGCGTGAGATCCCCTTCCCGCCGGGCGCACTGATGGTGCTCTACACCGACGGGCTCGTCGAAACACCCGGCGTCGACATCGAAGCGGCCACCTTGAGCCTTGCCCGGCACCTCGACCGGTCCGGAAAGGAGAACCTGGATGATGTGGCCGACACCCTGCTGCAGCACGGCGGGCACACGGCGCCCCGTACGGACGACGTCGCCCTGCTCCTCATGAGGGCAGCCCGGCAGCCCGATGCGACAACCTCTGGGACAGCCCCTGGGGCGACGACTCGTCCGAGATGAAGTGGACGTCGTAGCGGTCCTGTTCGGGCGGAAGAGCACGAGCGGCTCGTGCGGAAACTGAGCCGCTCCCCCGCCGGCTTCCGCGAACTGCAGCGCCGCTGCGAACGCATGTCCTCCAGCGTGCTCGCCACCCGCCTGTGGGAACTGACCGAGGCCCACCTGCTCGCGCAGCACGAAGACACGCATCGCCTCACCCCCCTGGGCGCCGACCTCGTCGAGGTGCTCGCCCCGCTCGACGCATGGAGCCGCCGATGGGCGGTGAGGGCGGGCGCCGACACACCCCGGGCGACGCGTCATTTGGTCCAGATGTCCAGCAGTTGGTTAGCCGCACGGAAATTGTCGGGTGAATCCGTGTTGCACACGACGGTGACGGCGGTGTCGCGGTCCGGGCTCACCTTGAAGGTGCTGTGGAACCCCTCCCAGTCGCCGCGATGCACCAGGCTCTTGTCGGGCAGAAGGAGGATTCCGGCCCCGTACCGCCCTTCTTCGATGCCACGTCGGCGCAGGACATCGCCCACACTCACGGCTCCCTCCGTGACCCCGGCGAGCAGTTCCGGTCCACCGATGCGGCCAGTGCGGTAATTGTCGGCCCAGCGGACGAACTCCCCAGGGGTGGTTTGGACGGACCCGTCTCCGTACTGTTTCCAGGGGGAGGAATTGGGAGTGAAGGAGCCGTCCTTCTCGTCGTACGACTTCGCCTTGCCGGGAACGTCCACCGCCGGGGACAGGATCATGCGCAGGTGCAGTGGGGTGAAGAACTCCTGTTGGAGGAAGGCCGGGAACGGCTTGCCGGTGACCCTCTCGACGACGTGCGCCAGGAGGACGTAGTTGGAGTTGGAGTAGGAGAAGCGCTTGCCGGGTGGATCTTCCGGCCGTGACGAGAGGATGGCCGCGATCGCTTCCTTCTGGCCGGCCGGATCCGACAGCTCGACGCCCTTGGCCTCCAGCAGATCCTGGTAGTCGGCAATTCCACTGGTGTGACGCATCAGGTCGCCCAGTGTGACGTTTCGCGTCCAGGCGGGCGGGTTGTCCAGGAAATCGGACAGGGGGTCGTTGAGCGCGAGTTGGTGCCGCCCGGCCAGCAGAAGGACTGCGTCAGCGGTGAATTGCTTGGAGTTGGATGCCATGTCGAAGACGGTCTTCGAGGTGATGGCGCGCCCGGTCGCCAGATCCGCTTTCCCTCGCCCCGCCTCCCAGACAACGCTTCCCCGTACGCCGACAGCTGCCGCACAGCCGGGGTTGTCAGCGGAAGGCACCAGTTCCTGGAGAACCTCTGCACTGCGCTTCTCGCGGTCATCGCCTGCGGCGTATGCCTGCGGGCTTGCGACAGCACCCAGTACGACCACGACCACGGCGCCCCCGGCGGTGCACAACGACGCCATCCGATTCACGGACACCACCTTCTTTCGCTACCGACCTGGCACTCGACCGTCGTACGTGTGGGCGTGGCGGCCATGTGATCCCGTTCCTCTGCCGATCGACGGCTGCCCCACCGGGTGATGCCGTGGCGGTGTGGGCTGAACGCGCGCAATCAACGCTACCGGGTGGTCCGAAGGCGCGCACAAGGACGGGAGAGGTGATCCCCGGCGCGCCCGGCGGAATGATCGAGCTGTCGGCGACCTGGGATAACAGTTAGGTCATGTACATGACGTTCAGGAAGGCACACCGGAGTACTTAGGTTAGCCTGCCCTTATGCATTCCATACCTCTGGCCGCCGAGGCCGGCTACGCCATGCCTCCGCTGTGGCGCGTCCTCACCAAGTCCGGCTACTTCCTGGGGCTGTCCGGAGCCATCGGCACGACCGTGACCTACGCGGCCTCCATTCGCCCTGTGCTGCGCGCACCGGAGAACAACAGCGACGACGTCGACGTCATGGCGCGAAGAACGACCAAGTACCTCGCCTGGGCGGGGGTGGTGCTGCTGGTCGCAGGCTACTTCCAGCTCGCCGCCCGCCTGGCCCGGGCCGGCAAGGGCATGCCGTTCGGTGACGCCCTCGCACCAGTACGGATCTGGGACTTCCTGCAGGCTCCGGCGGCGAAGGGGGCTTGGATCGCGCAGGGCACGATCTACCTGGTCCAGAACGTCGTACTGGTCCTTGCGTCCGCCGTCCTGATCTCGCTGTTCTCTGCCCGGGCGCGCCGGCGCCTGAATGCGGTCGCGCTGACCGCCCTGCCCCTGGCACTCGCAGTGACCCTCGTCGCCGCAGTTCCGGCCACCAAGCCGAAGGACGCGGAGAAGTGGCTGGACCTCGCGTTCAGCCAGACCCACATCGTCAGCGGCGTGGTCTGGGTCGGCGGTCTGGTCTTCCTGGCCGCCCTTGCCGCAGCCCGCGGCCGCCTCAGCGAGGACGCGGGCGCGCTGTGGGCCGATGTCTGGCGCCGCTTCGCCTTCATCGCCCTGGTCTGTGTCGGCGCGGTGTTCACCTCCGGGCTGTGGATGAGCTGGAAGCACGTAGGCTCCATCAGCCAGCTCTGGACGACGACCTACGGACTTTTCCTGCTCATCAAGATCCTGCTGGTCCTCGGCATGGTCACCGCCGGCGGTATCAACCAGTTCTGGCTGATGCCCCGGATCGCCCGGGCACGCCGCGACGATGCCACGTCCTCCCTCCTGCACCTGACCCTGCGGCACTTCCCCAAGGTGGTCTGGGGCGAGGTGGTTCTCGGGATCGCCGTCCTGGCCATCGTCCCCTTCCTCAGCGGCTCCGCCCGCTCCGAGGCGGGCAGCCCCCCGGCCGTATCGAGCGGGAGCGTCTTCGCCATGGGCGCCGTCCTCGTGCTCGCCCTCGCGGCGTCGCTCTACATCACGGTCAGGACCTCCGACGCGCTGGCGCGGCGCGCGGCTGCGGCAACATCCTGATCCACGCAGGATCGCGGCGGGGGCTGTCGACGCGCGAGTGGGTCGTCTGGCGCCGAGGGGCCGGCCACAGCTCCCGGCGCCGGGTCCGGGCGCGGCTCTAGCCGGCCGGGGCGGCCAGCCAGCGGGCCATCGCGGCAGTGATCGCGCCTCCCGCGCGGCGGTCGTAGCCTTCGAAGCAGGGCATCGCGTTGGCTTCGAGGAAGTACCACTCGCCGGTGGCCCGGTCGACTTTGAAGTCCACCCCCAGCAGGGGGATCCCCGTATGCGCGGTCAGGCGGGCACAGCCACGGACTACGGACTCCGGGAGAGTGATGGGGCGGTAGTCGTTGACGCCCGCGACGGTGCGGTAGTCGATCTCGGGTGAATGGATCGCCTCCCCGAACGCCTGGTCGCCGACCGTGTGGACGCGTACGTCCGGGCCGACGATCCGTTCCTGGAACAGCACCGGTACCCGGCTGACCCGTTCCAGCAGCCCCTCATGGCTCGCCTCGTAGGCCTGGGCGAAGGTCTTGGCGGCGGACGCGCCTTTGAAGACCGCGCCCCGCGGGCAGTCGGCGATGAAAGCGCGCGCCTCGTCGGGGTTTGAGGTCAGGCAGGTCCTCGGTACCAGCCAGCCGCCGACGGCGGCCAACGTCACCGCGTGCAGGACCTTGGTGAAGCCGGTGGCCTCGCGCAGGGGGTGGTTCATGACCCTGATGGGCAGGTGTTCGAACAGGCGCAGGAACGCCTGGTAGTGGCCGGCGGCGGCGTGCTGGTATCGGGGGTCGGGGGCGTGGGCGGACACATCCAGCAGTCGGCACCAGACCGCGGTGACCTCGTCCAGTCGGATGACCCGGCGGCCGGTGTGGATGGTCGCGTTCGCCAGGTCGTCGAGGGGAATGCGGACCGATCCCCGCATGGCCAAGGAGGGGAGGTCGACCGCCAGATGACCCGAGCCCGCGGCGCGTACGGCGCGAAGTCCGGCCAGGAACGTCGGGTCGGCGGCCACGCCGACGCACAGGATCACCGGAGACCCAGCCACGTCAGCAGTGCCGTGTAGGCGGCGTCTTCGACGGAGGCGAACTGGTGGTGGTTCGCCCATGGTGAGGCTTCGAGGAGCCTGAGTGCGCCGTCGGGCGTGTCGGACGTGCCCACGGTGACGAGCGCGAAGTCCGTCTGCTTGGCGTGCAGCCAGTGGCGGATCAGCGCGACGTGCGGGGCGTGGCGGGCGAGGTCCAGCCTGTGGTCGGGGTCGCTGACGTCGAAGGTGCTCGTTCCGGCGATGAGGAGCTGGTGGGTTCGCCTCTCGTCGATCTGCGTGATGTGGACGACGTCGTACAAACCACGGGTGGCGGGGTCCAGTTGCGTGTAGTCGCTGATGCGGTAGGCGTGGTTTCCGGGTACGTCCCGGCCGTTGGCGATGGTGCCGGCCGGCCGGATGTCCGGCGTCGACGCGGCGAGTTCCAGGGGGTCCAGCCTCGGCGGATATCCATGCACGGTGGGCCGGTTGATCACCGGACCGGGCCACAGCGCCATGGCGGCCCAGACGGAGGCTTGCTCTTCGCCGGCGGCGAACCGCGCGGCCGGCGTCAACGGCGGCGAGGAGTCGAGCCGGCCCCGGCAGAAGACGCCGACCGGGGGACGGCCGTCCACAAGGATCGTGCTGCGAGGGCGCAGGTCGTGGGACACCGTGACGGTGACCGCGAGGCGGTCGAAGCCGGCCGCCACGACGGCTTCGACACCCCTGTCCGAAGCGAAGCGGGCGAATCGTACGGCGGTCTCGTCAGCGCTCTCCGCCAGCACCAGTAGCGTCATCGCCCTCCTCGAAGGCACTAAGGGCCTCGGCGACCTGCCAAGCGCGCACTCCGACCTCGCTCACCACGTCCGGCCGCGCCTCGAGCGGGATGAACAGTGCTTCCTCGCCGCCTGTCGGCTCGCCTAGCGGGGTTTCCACGTCAGCTCGGTCCCCGGCCCACCGCCCGGCAGCCAGTCCACGCCCCAGCCGCGCTCGACTTCCTTGTACTCACTTCGTTCGGTGTTCTCACTGTTCTCGCTGCTCTCGGTGGATTCGCTGTTCTCACTGCCCTCGCTGCCCTCGGTTCCCTCACTGCCCTCGGACCCGGTGTTCGACGCCTCGCTGAACCCCTCCGTGCCCTGCCCGCCGAGGAACAGCAGCGCCTGCCGCCGAACGTCGGCCGGGAAATCCCCGAATGCGCGCCCACTCATCGCGTGCCTCCCTTACGCATGGCCCTGCCAGGCCTCATGGAACTGCGCAACGGCTCGGTGCGCAAGGGCGGTTGAGGCGTGCTGCTCGCCTGGTGAGCCACTCCTGTGGCGTGAGGGCAGTACGGGTCACAAGCACCGTGACAATGCCGGAATTTTGCGCGCGCTGGTCCTGTCCGCGGGCGGGTCCGCTCAGGTGAGGAGTTTCGCGAGCTGGGCCATTTCGGTGGGCGGGTCGATCACCGGCTGGATGAGGAGTTCGTCGACGCCGGCCTGTTCCAGGGTGGTGATGCGGGTGAGGAGGTCGTCGCGGGTGCCGACCAGGGCCAGGGTGTTCATCAGCGAGGGCAGAACCAGGTCCCGGTCCTGCGGTGCGATGCGACCGAGGTAGTTGGGGTAGAGCTTGGTGTGCCGGTCCGGCGCGGTGGCGGTGGTGCCGCGCCGGTCGAGGAGCCGCCGCACCGCCTCGCGTTCATCGGGGCGGAGTTGCTCGGCGAAGGCGGGTGTATCGGCGGCTGTGTCGGCGGCGAAGGCCAGCAGCGACAGGACGAGGTGGCCCGTCGCGTCCCGGGCCGCGTCGCCGTGGGGGTCCTCGTCCTCGTCGAGGATGTGGAGTGAGGTGACCACGTAGGAGTCGGGGTTGCGGGGTGTGCTCTGGGCGGCGTGGCGGCGGGTGTCGTGCAGTGCGTGCCAGGCGGTGGGGTCCAGCAGGCCGAAGGAGATGAGGCCGGTGCCGCGGCGGCCGGCGACGGCGGCCGCTTTCGGTCCGAGCAGCGCGGCCACGACGAACTCGATCGGGTCGGCGGTGTTCACGTGCGCACCGGCGTGCAGGAACCGGATGTCGCGGACCCGGTCACCTTCGCGGTACCGGGTCGAGCGTCCGGCGCACAGGTCCTGCAGTGCGGCGGTGAAGTCCTCCAGCCTGGCCGCCGTGGTCGGCCCCATGCCCAGGGTGCGCCGGGCGGTGTTTCCGGTGCCGACTCCGCAGATGATCCGGCCCGGTGCCAGGGCGTTGAGGCTGGCGAGCCCGCTCGCGGCCGCCGGGGCCGAGCGCAGCGCCGGTGAGGTCACGCCGATGCCGAGCCTGATGCGGCTGGTGGCCTTCGCGCACAGGCTCAAGGCGACGAAGGGGTCGCCGTGGACCATCGGGGTGTCGTTGACCCAGAAGCTGTGCAAGCCCAACTCCTCGGCCCGCACGGCGAGGTCCTCCACACCGGGCTGCGCGCTCACCACGATGCCTGCACGCATCACAACCTCCACGGTGTGAGGACGGAATCGAACCTGCTCAGCTTGACAGGTTCCGGAGCAGGGCCCGTTGCGGAGTCACGTGATCTTGTAGCGTCGCGGGGTGGTGTCAGGCGTCGCTTCCGGCACCGCGATCGGGGGCGCTCATGTCGCCCGTCGCGGGAATGCCGTCGGCGAGCCCGTAGCGCAGGTACACGGTGCCCTTCGGGCTGGCTGCCGGGGGTGCGAGGAGCCTGACGTTGGTGGGTACCGCGCCATCGTCGAACACCTTCTTCCCGACGCCGAGCACGATCGGGTGCAGCCAGAGGTCGAGGCGGTCGAAGAGCTTCTCGCGCAGGAGGGTCTGCACGAGGTTCAGGCTCCCGACGACCTTCACGTGCTCGTGCCGGTCACGGATCTCACGCACCGCGTCGGCGAGGTTCGGGCCGAGCTGGGTGGACCCGGCCCACGAGAGGTCGGGCCTGCCGCGCGAGGCCACGTACTTCGGGACGCGGTTGAAGAGCGTGGCGATCTCGTTGTCCTGGCCGCCCTCCTGGTGAGGCCAGTAGGCGGCGAAGATGTCGTACGTCCGGCGCCCGAGCAGGAGGGCGTCCGTGCCCTCGTACGCGGCACCGACCTGCGCCCCGGCGACCTCGTCCAGCAGGGGCGCCTGCCAGCCGCCGAACGGGAAGCCCACCGGATCCTCGTCGGGGCCGCCGGGCGCCTGCCCGACGAGGTCGAGGGTCGCGAACAGCTCGATGTGGATGAGGCCCATGGCTTACTCCCGATGAGTCGGTTGTCTCCGTCAAGAGATAGACCCGTGGGTGCCCGCAGACTCATCGCCGCGCCGGAACCCGTCTTCACCCAGTGGTACGGAACGTGGGTGACCTCCGCGCGGCTGCTCCCGTTCCCCGGTGTGGACCTGGAGGCATGGGTGCCGGCGCAGCCGTAGATCCCGTTGGTACTCGCTGGGGGCGAAACCGTACGCCGCGCGGAAGCCCCGGTACAGCGTGCAGCGGCTGCAGTCGGCCGGCCGTGCCTCGTCGAAGCGTGACGGCGTCGTGGGGCTCGTCCGGGTTGAACGCCATGACCAGCCCGGCCGCGCTGACGTGCCGCTCGCCGCTGCATACGAACGACTGCGCACCGTCGTCAGTAACTCCGAAGGAGTACGTGTCGTGCGCGTGCGTCGGGATAGGCGTACTGCTCGAAGCGGGCGTCTCATGTCGCCGTTGTCCCGCACGAGCGTTCAAGCTCCGGGACCGCCGCAGGGCGCAAGTTGGACACCATCGCCTCAACCAGCGAAGGAACGACAAGAATGACCGGGAACATCCCAGCGGCACCGACGAGCCTGCACGGGACGGAGAGGGTCCGCCTGGCCGTCTACCGCGGATTCACCTGCTCAAGGACGAGCCCGACGTCCTCGTCGCCACCCGCTGTCCGGCCTGTGACACCCCGCACGCGTGGGTGGTCGGCCGAGAGGCACCCCCGAGGGGCGATCAGGTGGCCCATTTCCTTATCCCCATGCGCCGGGCCTGGGACGATGTCGTGCGCACCTGCGGCAACCAGCGCCTGTTCTGCTCCACGGACTGCGTCGACACCTGGCTGCGACGGACGGGTCACGAGCGTGGCTACGTCATGGACCTGGCCACCCTGTGGCGCTTCGCCAGCGATTGGTACACCGGACGCCTGGACCCGGGCTACACCCGCCGCGACCCCGCCTCCGCCGGGGTCTACTTCGCCGAGGTCGGCCTGCACGGCTCTTTCTGGGGCCTGCCCGACTGAGACCGGGTGTCCTCCGTACCGCGCTCAGCGTGGCCTCGTATCCGGCCCGCGAAGGCGTCGGAGCCGGTTCGGTCGCGTCGGCCTACGAACCGAGGTCGGCACGGACGAGGCGCAGTGCGGCCGCCGGGTCCGGGGCGCGGGTGACCGATCGGCCCACGACGATGTGGGTGGCCCCCGCAGTGATGGCGGCCCGCGGCGTCCCGGAGCGGGCATGCTCGCCCGGTGATTCACCGGGCAGCGCGACTCCGGGCGTAACGATCAGGGCATCGGCACCCAGGGCGCTCCGCACAGCCGCCGCGTCCTGCGGCGAGGCGATCACACCGTGGCAGCCGGCCTTCGCCGCCAACTGCGCCAACCGACGGACCTGCTCCTGCGTCGAACCACCGACGCCGATGTCGGCAAGATCTCCGTCGCTCATGCTCGTGACCACGGTCAGGGCCAGCACGCGCAGGTGGGGGAAGTCACGGGCGGCATCGACGGCGGCAGCCATGATGCCCACACCACCCATGCTGTGCACGGTCACCATGGAGACACCCAGGGCTCCTGCGGCACGGACCGCGCCGGCGACAGAGTTGGGAATCTCGAAGAGCTTGAGGTCCAGGAAGACCTCCTTGCCCTGCGCGACGAGGTGCTCGATGACATCGGGGCCGACCGCGGTGAGCAGTTCCAGACCAACCTTGTAGAAACGGCACTCGTCACCCAGTCGCTCGACGATGGCGTCAGCGGCCGCGCGGTTGTCGCAATCCAAAGCGACGATGATCTGATCGGTCGGCTCCATGCCGTCATTGTCCCGCCACCTCAACCGAGCCCTTCGCCGGGGCCTCCCGTCAGCCCCACGGGCCCCAGGAGGAGGGGCGGCCCAGGTGCGTGAGGAGTTGGGTCAGGGCGTCGGAGTCGGTGGGCGCGGGCAACGTCCCAGGCGTGGACCACGTAGTCGAGGAAGTGGAATCCGATGGCCCGGATCGCCGGGAAAGCCTCGGCCTTCCAGTAGGTCAGGTTGCCGCCGTCAGCTCTCGCCGCGGCCGCGAAACCCCGGTGCTGGGCCGTCATGTGTGCGCGCAGCTCGCCCAGGTTCCGGGCCGAGCAGCACCCCGTCGCCGACAACGCACCGAGGAGGGCCGGAAGAAGAACCGCCGGGTGGAGGTCTCCTTCCAGCGCTCCGCGGAGGGCGCTTCGTAGAGCCCCCAAGGACGGCGGAGTGGCTAGAAGCGCTGGACGAACTCGCAGGTGTTGGGCACGACGAGGCTGTCGCGAGGGGCCCGATCGGCGACCAGCACGTCCAAGCCGGGGCCGCAGTCGATCTGGTCGAAGCCGCCGTTGCGGCTGTAGATGGTGTCGTTGCCGCCGCGGCCGATCATGGTCACGGTGATCAGGGTCGGGCCGTTCCAGCCGTCGAAGTCGGAGAGCCGGTCGGGGCCGTCGCCGCCGATGAGGATGTCGTTGCCTTGACCGCCCACGAGGTCGCTCGGAAGGTCGGTGTCGTTTTGTGCCGTGTCGTTCCGGTCGCCGAGGTTGGCGACGATCCGGGTCACGCCGTCCGCATCGCAGTACACCGTATGGCCGCTCCCGGAGCAGCCCTGGCCCGCGGTGAGATTGCTCGTCGTGTCGGTGACCTGGATGACTCCTCCGCTGGCGTCATTGAAGGACACGTTGTTGGTCTCGCCGGGCAGGGCGGTGAAAGTGAGCCGGCCGTTGCTGATCATCACGAGGGCGGGGTTCGCGGCTGCGGGGCTCGCGAAGGCCATCGTCAGTGTGAGTGCGGCCACGGCGGGGGCGGCCATGCGGACAGCGGTGCGGAGATGTGAAGCGGGTGAGCTCATCGGTGCGGTTCCTTGCGATCGGCGAGTACGCGTCGCCACGCTCGCTACCCGGAGCGAGAAAGCAGCTCACCTCTTCATCACGCAGCTACCTCGTGTGCCGCCCCAGACCCCCCGACCGGCCCACGCGCAGGGCCCCCTTCTTATGCTGACGCCGTGGAGATCACCAAGCGGAAACTCGCGGAGGCCTGGCAGCGGACGGCCGCCGGACACGCCTTGCTCGACGAGGTCGGGCTGCCGCCCGTGGCGCTCTCGGACGAGGAGCTGGAGGAATGGGCCGAGCGCGCCGAGGAGGCGGAGGAGGGCGGCCTGTGCCTGTCGCTGGACGAGGACGGCACGGTGCACGGCCATCACGGCCCCTACCGGGAGGTCTTTGCCACCCGCGACATCGAACAGGTGCTGTACCTGATCGCCGAGGCCGCGATGCGGCAGCGCGGCGGCAGCCTGGAGGAGGTGGCCGAGGCGCTGGACCGGATCGATCCGGTGTGGGGCAGACGGTTCCGCAGTGGCGGCCTGGACGACACGGGGACGGTCGAGCCGTGCGGGCGCGACCCGCTGGAGGGGCTTGCCTGGATAGCCGGGTCCTGGCGTCAGCAGAACCCGTACACGACCCTTGCCTTCTTCCGCGCGGCGCCCGGGCGAACCGTCGACGCCGAGCGGCTGGCCCGGCTGTACGGGGCCGATCCCGCGCAGGTCGCGGCCGGTACGCGCCTGAAGGACCTGCAGGCCGTGGACAACGGCCGGGCCCACTGGGACCGCCAGTGGGAGAGCTGCTGTTTCGGGCAGGCGGGCGGGTGGACGTTCCTGCTGTACCACGACACGCCGCCGGGGTCCTCCGCCGACAAGGAGGCGTACGCGGCGCTCGGGATCGAGGAGAGCGTATGGCTGACCGCAACCTCCGCGAAGGCCATCTACACGTTCGACTACATGAGGGACGGTCGCCGCGTCGACGACGACTGGGGCGTGTTGGAGCTGATCTGGTACGAGCGCGGCCGTGCCCCCTATCTGCGGGGCGGCGAGCTGGACTTCCTCAACCGTGCCGTGCGCCGTGCCGAGCTGGACCACCCCGAAATGACCAGCACGTTCGAGCTGTACTTCCACGCCTTGGAGGAGTCCCTCGGCCTGCGTCTGCCGCGCCGGGACTTCGCGGAGGGGGAGGTGCGGGCCGCGTACTGGGCCGGGGAACCGACACCCGAATGACCAGCAGCCCCCTCGCGCGCCGTCACTTCGCCCGCGGTCCGGTCACACGGCGAGGGGCTCCAAGTCGCGGTGGAACCTCCGCTCGTCGCGGGCGGAGCGGGTCAGGCCGTGCTCCGCGCCGAGCAGCCGCGTCAGCTCCGACACCGCCTCCGTCCGCAGCCGGGCCGCCTCCTCCCGGCGGCCCAGCACGTCCAGGCTGATCGCCATGTTGGACGAGCCGGCCAGGGTCTCGGGGTGGTGCGCCCCCAGAGCCTCGCGCAGCCGTCGCACGGCCGCCCGCTCCAGCTCCAGCGCCCCCTCCGGGTCGCCCAGGTCGGCCCGGGCGTTGGCCAGGTTCAGGTGCGCGAAGGCGGTGTGCGGGTGGTCGATGCCCAGCATGTCCTGCATCAGCTGGATCACCTGCCCAAGCATCGAATCCGCCGTGTCGGCCGCGCCCGTACCCCAGTGGAAGACCGCCAGGTTGTTCAGCGCCGCCAGAGTGTACGGGTGCCGCTCACCCGGTACCTTCGCGCACTCGCCCACCACCTCCCGCGCCAGGTCCCGCGCCGCGCCCGGGTCGCCGGTCGCGAACAGGTCGGCGGCCAGGTTCAGTTCGCAGGCCAGCAGGTCCGGGGTGACCGAGGTGTACGCGGCCCGGTAGCGGTTGCGGGTCGCCGTCGTCAGCCGCAGCGCGTCCTCCGGCTCACCGGCCCGCCGAAGCGACACCGCCAGGCTCTTCGCCGCCGACAGCGTGCCGGGGAAGGAGCGGCCCAGCTGCCGCTTGTAGGTCTCGTACGTCCGGCTCAGCAGCCGCACCGAGTCTTCGTACCGGCCCACCTCGCGCAGGTCCCGGGCGAGGTTCTGCGCGGAGGACAGGGTGGATGGGTGGTCCCGACCCAGCATCTCCGTGCGCCGGTCGAAGACCTCTTGGTCGATCTCCCGGGCCCTCGCGTACTGCCCGATCAGGCGCAGGTTCAGCGCCAGGTTGTTCGCGGCCGCGAGGGTGCACGGGTGTGCCTCGTGGAAGATCTGCCCGAAGCCCTCGTGCGCGGCCGTGGCCAGCTCCATCGCCTCGCCGTACCGGCCGAGGGCGCCGAGGTCCATCGCCAGGCCGCTGGTGGTCATGTACGTGTGCGGGTGCGAGGGGCCGAGCGCGGTCCGCTGGCGCTCCAGTGTGCCCTCGTCCAGCTCCATCGCCTCCACGAAACGGCCTTGCGAGCGAAGGGTGTTGGAGAGGTGGAACCGCAGGTAGAGGTACTGCGGGTCGTGGTCGCCCAGGTTCTCCCTCCAGAGCTCGCGCAGCTCCTCGCCGAGTGCGTGGGCGGCTTTGAAGTCACCGCGCTTCCACAGGTAGCGGACCCGGTCGATCAGCAGCCGGCGCGTCTCCGGCTCCTCGCAGTACCGGGCCCCGGACGCTGTCAGGTGCGGCCAGATGGCGTTGAACCACGGCCAGGTCTCCGGGTTGTCCACCGGCTCGTCGCCGTCCGGCCGGGCACCTGCCAGGATCCGGTGCACCGCGTGCCTGGCCTGGCTCTGCTCCTCCTCGGACAACTGCGCCCGGATCACCGCCTGGACCAGCCGGTGGACCTGGATGCTGTTGCCGACCTGATCGACCTTGGCCAGCGCGAAACGGCCGATCTCCCGGATCACCCTGCCCAGCACCAGCTTCTCCTGCAAGGAGGCGTCGCACCGCTTCAGCTCGTCGATCATCTCGTCGCTGTAGAACAGGTTCGCCGAGATCGGCTCGGGTGCGAAGAACGCGCACAGCTGCAACAGCCGTACGGCGGCCGGGGAACGGGCCTGGAGCCGCTCCAGGGACACGTTCCAGGTGGCGGCCACCGGCTCGGGGTAGTCGGTCGGCTGGTTCAGTGCCGGCACCCGCGCGGCCTGCCGGGCCAGCTGTTCGATGTACGCGGACACCGGCGTCGCGGTCTCGGCGATCCACGCGCCCGCCTGGTCGAGCGCGAGCGGCAGGTCGCCCACCGCCTCGGCCACCTGCTCGGCGTCCTCCCTGCCGAGGCCGGCGGCCCGGCGCTGGAGGTGCTCGATGGACTCCTCCCGCAGGAACACGTCCACCGGCAGCGCGTCACCGTACTGCGACCAGCACTGGTTGCGCGAGGTCACCAGCACGTGGCCCGGCCCGCCCGGCGGGAAGAACCGTATGAGGGCCTCCGGGTCGTCGGCGTTGTCGAAGACCAGCAGCCAGCGCGAGGAGGGAACGCCCCGCCGCAGCAGGTCGATCGCCTCCTGCGAGGCGGCCGACATGTCCTCGCCGGTCCGCGCGCCGAGGCGTACGGCCAGCTCCGCGAGGGCCGCGACCACGTCGTCGGTCTGCTCCGAGGAGATCCACCACACCAGGTCGTAGTCGGCCATGAACCGGTGCACGTACTCCAGCGCCACCTGGGTCTTGCCGACACCGCCGAGACCGTACAGGGTCTGGGGCTGCGGCAGCACCACGGCCATGCCGCCGCCGAGCTGGTCGCGCATCCGCTCCAGCAGGATGCCGCGCCCGGTGAAACCGAGGTTGCGGGGCGGCGCGTTCCAGATCTTCGGGACGGTCCCGGGGAACCGGGGGCCGGTCCCGGTGCTTTCGGGCGGGGGCATCGGCCGCTCCACCGCGCGGAGCAGGGCCGTGGTGGCGTTCGCCTCGTCGAGCCGGAAGAGGTCCACCGGATTCCGGTCGCTGTGGGGTGGTGCCCCCCGTACGGCCTCCACCGTCAGCGGCACCAGCGGGCTCCGGCCGCCGGTCGCAGCCTCGGCGACGG
Source organism: Streptomyces sp. NPDC048337 (assembly GCF_043201175.1). Taxonomy (NCBI): domain Bacteria; kingdom Bacillati; phylum Actinomycetota; class Actinomycetes; order Kitasatosporales; family Streptomycetaceae; genus Streptomyces; species Streptomyces sp. NPDC048337. The sequence continues at coordinate 398,429 of NZ_JBICYR010000001.1, read as the reverse complement.
CCCGGTTCCACCTGTCCATGGCCCCGGGCGAAAGCAGGAAGGCCCTGGAGAGCAGCACCACGGTCCGGGTGGCCGTGTCGACGCCCGTGCTCGCCGCGGCGGCCGGGCCCGGGGCCTGCTTCGCGGAGACGTCCTCGGGGATGACCCGGAAGCCGGCCCGGGTGAGCACCCACTCGACCCAGTCGGCCCACATCCGGTTCTCGGCGGCGTAGCAGAGGAACAGGTCGGTGGGCAGGGCGGGGCGGGGGCGGGGGAAGGCGTCCCGGATGCGCAGCCGGACGTCCTCGGCGATGACGGGCATGGAGGTGACGTCGCCCTCGGTGATCACGGTCGTGAGGCGCTCGAAGGCGGACAGCAGGGAGTTGGCGAGCCCGGGCTCGTCGCCGAAGGCGGCCAGGGTCTCCTCGTAGGCGTAGGAGGGGCGGTACGGGATCTCCACCGCGCCCCAGTAGGAGGCGAGCTCGTCCCCGGCGAGGCCGCGCGGGAACCGGTCGAACTTCATCCGGGCCAGGACCCGGCCCGCGTCCGCCTTCTCCTTCTCCCCCTCGTCGATGCGCATCGGGACCGGGTAGATCTTGATGCCGCGGTCCTCGAACCGCTCGTCGATCTGCAGGGCCACGGAGGCCGCGCCGTCGATGGACTGGTCGGAGAGGGTGAAGCAGTCGACGAGCACGTCGGGGAGGTGCACGGTGCAGATGTCCGCGGTGTCGGCGAGACCGGTGCGGCTGTCGATGAGGACGTAGTCGTAGTTCTGCTTCATGTCCGCGCGCAAGGCCTCGAAGAACTGGCCGCCGCCGAGCCGGTCGTAGAGGTTGTCCCAGTCGAAGGCGGAGACCGTCGCGGGATACTCGCGGTTCTGCCGGCCGGCCGAGACGAAGTCGAGGGTGCCGCCGTCCGGGAACTCCCAGCCGAGGGTCTCCGGGGTGAGGGAGACGGCGTGCGGGTGGATCCGCGCGTGGTCCTTGTGCCAGTCGTCGCTGCGCTGCACCGGGCTGGTCGCGGCCCGGGCGTACTCAGTGATCAGGTCGATGACGCCGGTGGTGGCCCCGAGCGTGGCGGGGTGCAGGAAGGGGTGGAAGTAGCGGTGCAGGCCCGGGGCCTCCAGGTCCCAGTCCACGGCGAGCACCCGCTTGCCGTTGGCCGCGAGGATCCAGGCGATGTTGGCCAGGGCCATGGTGCGGCCCGTACCGCCCTTGTACGCGTAGAAGGTGACGATGCGTCCGTCACGGCTGTCCCGGCTGTCCCGGCTGTCACGACTCGATGTCATCCGCTCCCCCGGTCGGTGTCCTTGCTGGCGCCGCTGTCGTTGCTGCCACATCTACCCGAGGGTCTCCATGTTGGCGACCCCGTCGGCGGCGCGCGTCCCGGAACGCGAGTCTGAACGGCCGGCGGCCCATCGGTCGGTAGGGTGCCGTCCGTGTCCGATCATCAGCGCGACCTCGTCGGCTACGGCGCCGAGCCGCCGCATGCCGCCTGGCCCGGCGGCGCCCGCGTCGCCGTCAGCCTCGTCCTCAACTACGAAGAGGGCGGCGAGCAGAACGTCCTCGAAGGCGACCCCGCCTCCGAGGGCTTCCTCCACGAGATCGTCGGCGCGCCGCCCGTGGTGGGCGGGCGCGAGCTGAACGTCGAGTCGATGTTCGCCTACGGAGCGCGCGCCGGGTTCTGGCGCATCCATCGCACGCTCGCAACCCACGGCGCACCGCTCACCGTCTACGCCGTCGGGCAGGCACTGGAGCGCAACCCGGAGGCGGCGCGGGCGATGGGCGCCGCCGGGTGGGAAGTGGCCGGCCACGGTTGGCGCTGGGTCGACTACCGTCACGTGCCCGAGGACGCCGAGCGCGGCGACATCGCCCGCTCGATCGCGACGATCGAGCGCCTTGTCGGACGTCGGCCCGTCGGCTGGTACACCGGCCGGACGAGCCCGAACACCCGGCGGCTCGTCGTCGAGGAGGGAGGTTTCCTCTACGACTCCGACGACTACTCGGACGACCTGCCGTTCTACGTCCAGGAGGGCGGGCGCTCGCATCTCGTGATGCCGTACAGCCTCGATGCGAACGACTTCAAGTTCCTGATCGTCCACGGCTTCACGACCGCCGACGACATGCTCGCGTACCTCATCGACACGTTCGACGCGCTCCATGCCGAGGGAGCCGAACGCCCGCGCATGATGAGCGTCGGCATGCACTGCCGGATCATCGGCCGGCCCGGCCGCATCCGCGCACTCGACGGTTTCCTGAGGCACGCCGCGCAGCGTGGCGGGGCGTGGGTCGCCACGCGCGAACAGATCGCGCGTCACTGGCTCGCCACGCACCCGCCGCTGCTCTGAACCCCGACCGTCCTTACGGCAAGAGCCGCGGCCTCTTCCTCGCCGCCAGGTCCTCGACCCAGCCGCAGAGCAGGACGGCCACCGCGAGCAGGAGCCATCCGATGGCGAACAGGAACCACTGGCTCTCCAGCGGCAGGTAGGCCACGAGGGCGGGGGCGTCCCAGAAGCGGTCGATCAGGAGGACCCCGAGGATCAGCGCGATCTCGTGCCAGAGGTAGATCGTCACGGCGCGGCGGTTGAAGATCGTCACGATCCGGTCGAGGCGTCTGAAGCGTGCGAGACCCGCGAGGTCGACCCTGCGGCGCGCCTTGACGTACATCAGCAGCAGCACGAAGCCGGCGGAGTAGAAGGCCTGCGCGAGGGGGATGTCGTCAAGGTCGTAACTTCCCACCTCCGCCTGGTGCGTGAGCGCGTACCAGGCGCCGAAGGCCAGCGCCGCCAGTGAACCGGTGACCACGAGGCCCGGCTTCAGCCTCCGCAGCACGTCGTCGTGGTGTGCGAAGCCGACGAGCCAGCAGAACAGGAAGGTGGCGAGGTCGACGAGGCCGCCACCGAAGCGGCTGTCGGGTGGCTCCCAGAGGAACTGGAAGAGCAGGACGGGAGCCAGGGAGAGCAGCAGCACCGGGATCGGCGCCTTGCGGAACACCCGGAGCAGGACCGGGGAGAGCAGAACGAACCAGAGGTACGCGCGCAAGTACCAGAGGACCTCCCACGCCTGGGTGCCCCACTCGTCGCCCTGGGGGTCGCCGAGGGGCAACACCCAGTAGAGGACGTCCACGCCCGGCACCCAGCCGTGGATCACCATCGCGGCCACGACGAAGAAGCCCCAGAACCAGAACGGCAGCAGCAGCCTGCGCATCCGGCCCTTGATCACATCGAGTGCCGGACGCTCCAGGGACTTGGCCATCAGTGTGCCGGCGAGTGCGAACATGACGCCCATGGACGGGAAGGCCATCCCGGCCCAGGCCCAGCCGAAGGCGTGGTACGTCACCACGCGGACGAGAGCGACCGCGCGCAGCACGTCGAAGTAGCGGTCACGACCACCGGCCGGGGCGGTCGGCGCCGCCGGAACCAAGCCCAGCCGGAGCGTGTGCACGTCGCTTCCGGGCTCCGCACGGGCGTCCCGGCTCATCGGCCGGTCCCGGCGGGGGTGCCGACTTCGCCCGTGCGCTTGAGCTTCTGCCAGCGCAGGCGGCCGCCGGTGAGCGCGGTGACGCAGGAGTGGATGAGGACGAGGTACATCATCTGGCGGTACGCGAGCTGCTGCAGCGGCATCATCAGGAGGTACCGGTAGCGCTCGCGGTCGAGGCGGAACGCGTAGGCGGCACAGAGGAGTTGAACGGCGAGGACGGCCAGCCAGGCGACCAGCGCCGCCTTGAAGTCGATGAAGATCATCGAGTAGGCGGTGAACACGTCGATGAGCGGGGCGAACACGGGTGTGATGATCTGGAAGATCACGACCAGCGGCATGCCGACCCGGCCGAAGCGGCCCGAAGGTCCCTTGTCCGTGAGGGACTTGCGGTGCTTCCAGAGTGCCTGCATGGTGCCGTAGCTCCAGCGGTAGCGCTGGCTCCACAGCTGCTTCAGCGAACCGGGCGCTTCGGTCCAGGCCTTGGCGTGTTCCTGGTACACGACCCGCCATCCGGCGCGGTGCATGGCGATGGTGATGTCGGTGTCCTCGGCGAGGGTGTCCTCGCTCATGCCGCCGGCCTCCAGCACGGCGTCGCGGCGGAACGCGCCGACCGCGCCCGGAATCGTGGGCATGCAGCGCAGCAGGTCGTACATTCGGCGGTCGAGGTTGAAGCCCATGACGTACTCGATGTGCTGCCACGCGCCGGTGATCGTGTCGCGATTGCCCACCTTGGCATTGCCCGCGACCGCGCCGACCCGCGGATCCGCGAAGGGCTGCACCAACTGCCGTACGGTGTCCGGCTCGAAGACGGTGTCGCCGTCCATCATCACGATGATGTCGTAACGTGCGTTGCGTACACCGTTGTTGAGCGCGGCGGGCTTGCCCGCGTTCTCCTGCCGGATGACGCGCACGTTCGGCATGCCGAGGGACTCGGCGATCTCGGACGTGTTGTCCGTCGAACCGTCGTCGACGACGATGATCTCGATCGGATGGGTGCTCTGGGCCAGCGACTTGAGGGTGTTGGCCATGCACTCCTTCTCGTTGTAGGCGGGCACGATCACGCTCACCGGCCCGGTGACCGTCGGCCCCCAGCTGAACCGGCGTCTGTTGCGCTGTCTGTGGTGGCGTCGGGCGAGGATCACCATCAGCCCGAACCGACCCATGACGGCGACACCGACCACCGCGAGCCCGATCGCGAGCCCCGGCACGGTCCATTCCGCGACGGCGACGGCCGCGATCAGGGCCTTGCCCTCGTACAGCGTCGCCCCCGTGGCGGTGCGGTGGGCGGCCTGGAGACCGCCTGCTCCACCGGGTCGCCGCGCGTCATCCAGTGGCCGGCCTCCCGCCTCCTGGGCGCCGCTCCCCGCCTGCTGACTCGCGCCGCTGACGGTGGTGAACGTGTAGCCCAGCGCCTTCATCTTCTTGATGTACGAGGGAAGGGCCTTGATGGTCTGACTGCGGTCACCACCGGCGTCGTGGAAGAGGACCGAGGCGCCCTTGCCCGAGGACGGCGTGGCCCATTCGACGATCTTGGAAACGCCCGGGGTCTTCCAGTCGTCGCTGTCGGTGTCCACGAAGACGCTGGTGTAGCCCTGCTCGCCGAGCTGCTTGTAGACGGGCCAGCTGTAGTCGTCGATGGCGTCCGGCTGAGAGGAGTACGGCGCACGGAACAGTGTCGTCGTGATGCCCGCCGCACCCGCGAGCGCCAGCTGGGTCTGCTCCATCTCGCGGGTGACCCGGGCGCCGCTCTGGTACGAGAGGTCGACGTGCGTGAAGGTGTGGATGCCGACCTCGCTGCCCTGGTCCACCATGTCCTGCACGATGCCCGGGTGACGCGCGACCATCGAGCCGACCAGGAAGAAGGTGCCCGGGACGTCGTTCTCCTCAAGGATCTTGAGGACCTTGGGCGTCCAAGTGGGGTCGGGGCCGTCGTCGAAGGTCAGGGCGATGGTCTTGTCCGGCACCGACACGGACTGCACCCGGCCGCCCCGGAAGCTCAGGATCGGCCCGCCGGCGAGGACCTCGTCGGGGACCTCGTCGGAACCGGCCCCGGTGCGGATGCGCTCGTCACCGCCCACCTCGGCGCGTAGATAGCCGTCGAGCAGCATCACGCCGGTGAGGGCGGCGAGGAGAATCAGCGCGAGGATCACACGCGGTTTCTGCAGGGCCGCGGCCTTGCCCGCGGCCCGGGTCATCCGGGAGGGGGCGCGCCTGCGCCCGCGCGGGGATGTGGTCGTCGTCATGGGTTTCTTCGGGCTCCGGTGAGCTGGCGCGAGTAGAGGCAGGCAGAGACGGGGTGGGGGTGGAGGTGGCCGTAGGCGGAGCCCCGGTGGGCTTCGCGGGCGGCGTGCCGACGCCACCCTGCGGCCCGCCGTAACCGAGCCCCGGGTCCGGGGCGCCGGGAGCCGGCCCGGCACCCCCGAAGGGCAGGAGCGAGGACGGGGCGAGCGAGGTGCCCCAACCCATGAAGGCCATGCCGAGCACGACCGCGTACCCGACGCAGACGACACCGCCGGTGAGACCGATCCGGCGGAGCAATCTGGCCCTGCGCCCGGAGTTGTCGACGAACACGGGACCTTCCGCGGGCCCATTGCGGGGCTTGCGGCGGCGGCGCGGGCCGGAGTGGTTTTCGGAAAGAGGCTCGGAATTCATTCCAGGAGGTTAAGAACGCTTCCTGAGTCAAAACCTTGGCTCCCCTATGAGGTGCCTATGAATAACGCCTCAACCTGTCCGTTCCCTGAGCGGATCCGAGATCATCCAGAGAAGCCAGGACGACGAAATGGGCCCTATTGTCCGAGTATTGGCACTCAGTGATGCCCATTCTGGAGTGATTTCATGAGCCGCCTGCACATTTCTCGCCGCCGCGGAAACTCAGCCACACATGAGACATTCACAAGCCTGAGTCAGTGATCACGAGAGCGGGAGCGTGTGCAATGCGGAATTTCCTGAGGCCGGCCGCCGGACTGCTCGCCTGTCTGGTGGCCTTCGCCTGTACCGGATGCTCCTCGGACGGCACCGAACCGCCGGGCGGCGCAGGCTCGTCGAGCCCGACCGGGTCCGGCGCCTCGCCCTCGGCGACAGCGGCGCCGAGCACGTCCTACGCGCCCTACGTCAGCGCCACCACAGCCTCCACCAACGACTCCGCCGGCTCCCCTTCGGCGTACAACCTGGCCTTCGTCATCTCGGACGGCAGTGGCTGCACGCCCATGTGGGACGGGAGCCACGCCATCGACGATCCGGCCGTCAAGTCCCGTATCTCGGCGCTGACATCGTCCGGCAGCAGCGTGCGCGTCTCGTTCGGCGGCGCTTCCGGAACGGAGCTCGCCGCGGTCTGCGCCGACGCGTCCGCGCTTGCCGCCGCCTACGCGGGCGCGCTCGACGCCGCCGGGGCGACGCAGGCCGACTTCGACATCGAGGGTGACGACCTCGGCGACTCGGCCGCGATAGCGGTGCGCTCCAAGGCCATCGCTGTGCTCCAGAAGGAGCGCCCCGACTTGGCGGTCTCCTTCACCCTGCCCGTCATGCCCTCGGGGCTCGACGACGACGGCCTCGCACTGCTGCGGTCCGCCAACGACAACGGCGTGAAGGTGGCCACCGTCAACATCATGACGATGAACTACGGCGGCACGTACACCGGCGACATGGGCGACTACGCGATCACCTCCGCCCAGGCCGCCCACGATCAACTGCGGGACGTCTTCGACCTCTCCTCCGACGGCGCCTGGCACGGTCTCGCCGTCACTTCGATGATCGGTGACAACGACATCGCGGGCGAGACGTTCACGCTGTCCGACGCGGCCGAGGTCCGTTCCTTCGCCGAAGGCACTGGCATCGCCTGGGTGTCGATGTGGTCGACCTTCCGCGACCGGCAGTGCGAGGACGGTGACACCTCGTCGGACGACGCCGCGACGAACTGCAGCGGAGTGCCGCAGAGCGCCGGCGCGTTCGCGGAGGCCTTCTCCGGATGACCCAAGTATTTGACCTGTAGGTCAAATGATCACTACAGTGGCGGCATGGGCAGACCGAAGGGCTTCGAACCGGACGTGGTCATCGCGCAGGCGATGGAGACGTTCTGGACCAAGGGCTACGTCGGCACTTCCCCCGCCGACCTCGCCGCGGCGACCGGAGTGGCCAAGGGCAGCCTGTACCACTCCTTCGGTTCCAAGCGTGAGTTGTTCGGCAAGGCGTTGGACCTCTACGGCCGGATGTGTTCGGAGTTCGCCGAGGAGTGTCTCTCGCGGCCGGGGACCGCCAAGGAGTGCATCCGCGCGTACTTCGTGCTGCTCGTGGACATGAGCCTGGACGGGCCGACCCGTCGCGGGTGTCTGGCTCAGAAAACGGTCGAGGAGCTCGGCGGGCGGGACGAGGAGGCCACCCGCGCGGCGCACCGCATGGAGGAGCGCAGTATCGAGCAGTTCGCCGCCCGCATCGAGCAGGGGCAGCGGGATGGCGACGTCGACCGGGGCGTTGACGCCAAGGCGTATGGACTGTTCCTCCAGACCACCCTCGCGGGGCTGCGAGTCATGGTCAAGACGTTCGACCGGCCGGCCCTGATTCAGATCATCGACACGGCCCTGGCAGGCCTCTGAGACACGACGCCTCGGGCGGCGGAGTTTTTTGCGCCCTGATTTTAGACCTGCAGTTCAAGAACCTGTCGTTCAAGAAGGGGACATCATGGAACTCGGTATCAGCGGGAAGACCGCCCTGGTCACCGGCGCGAGTCGCGGCATCGGCCTCGCGATCGCTCAGGCCCTGGCCGCGGAGGGCGTCCGGGTGGTGGGTGCGGCCCGGACCGTCACCCCCGAGCTGGAAAAGGTCGCCGCCGCGGTCGTGTCCGTGGACCTGAGCACACGCGACGGGGCGCGGTCGGTCGTCGATCAGGCGCTGGCCGCGGTCGGCGGGATCGACTTCCTCGTCAACAACGTCGGCGCGGGCGACCCGGAAGGGCTGTCCCTCGCCGGGTTCCTGGACGTCGACGACGACCAGTGGCAGAACATATTCGATCTCAACCTCTTCAGCGCCGTGTGGACCACCAAGGCGGCGTTGCCGAGCATTCTGGAACGCAAGGGCGCCATCGTGAACATCTCCTCGATCAGCGCCCACGTGCCCGGCGGCTCGCCGGTCGGCTACGCGGAGGCCAAGGCGGCGCTGACCCAGTTCGGGAAGCGGCTCAGCGAGGAGCTGGCGCCGCGCGGCGTCCGCGTGAACACCGTCTCCCCCGGCGTCGTCTCCAGTCCGCTGTGGACCGACCCGGACGGCTACGGCGGCAAGGTGGCCGCCGCGTACGGGGTGGGCCACAGCGACCTGCTCTCCGGTCTGCCCGAGCAGGTCGGCATCGCCTCGGGGCGCATCACCGAGCCCGAGGAGGTGGCCGACCTGGTCGCCTTCCTGCTGTCCGACCGCGCCGCCAGCATCCACGGCGCCGACCACATCATCGACGGCGGCACCCTCAAGGCCGCCTGACAGGGCCACAGCCACGCCGCGGAGGCGTTCCGGAGTCAGGAGCCGTCGGCGGCCTTCCGCAGCTGGTACAGCTTCCCGGAATCCGGGCCGCCGACGTGCCGGTAGATCCGGGGCTCCTGGTCGGTGCCGCCGACGCTCCATGCCGACCAGGAACACCCCGGGACGCGTACGCGGACTTCCTGGGTCCAGACGTCCCGCCCGGGCTCGTACGACCAGGTGCCGGAACCCGAGCACCGCCGCGACGGGCCGCTGGGGTGGTCGTCGGGGGCGTGCTCGCCGACGCCGGAGGCCGTAACCCGGCCGTCCGAGGTGAAGACCAGAGTTCCGCTGGTGTGGTCGGCCCAGGTGCCGGCCATGGTCGCCGGACCGATCGCCGGCGGCTCGTACGCGGGCAGCAGGCCGAGGGTGAGCCCGAGTGCGCCGAGCAAGCCCGTCCCCGCCACCACCGCCGTGCCCCACAACGCCACTTGCCGAACCAGTCCCGGGTGCCGGGGTCGGGCGGCCAGGCCGCCCACCGAGAGCGCGGCCGTGGCCACCGCCCAGAAGGCGAGCACGGGCCGCACCTCCACGCGGTTGTACGCCGCGAAGGCCAGGATCGGTGGTGCCACCAGGGCCGCCACCATCAGCGGCACCAACCACCACGCCTCGCGGCCGCCGATCCGGCGGGCGAGCAGGTCGGCCAACGCCACCGCCGGCAGCACGAAGACCAGGGACAGCAGGAACGCGATCACGCCCACGATCACACCGAAGGAGAGCATGCCCGCCACCAGGGCGGCGTGGTCGACCGGTGTGTCCGGCGGCGGCTGCGTCCGGACGTACAGGAGGACCACCACGATGGCGAGCGCGACCTCCAGGCAGCCCACCAGCACCGAAACCAGCAGCATCCGGCCGTACGACCGTTTCTGATACACGGCCACCCCCCCTCGCGGCACGGCTAAATGAACGCGTCCGCCCGGGCTGGGCCGCGCGAATCCATTCTGCCAGCCGGGCTGAACGCGTTCAATTCATTCTTCGCGCACCGCGGGCGGGTGCCGAGGAGGGCCAGGGCACGGGCACTGGGCGTTGCGGGTTCGGCCTGGTAGACGACGAGTTGCCGGCCAGGTGTCCCGCGTACGTCGAAGGCCTGGTAGGTGAGGGTCAGGGAGCCGACGTCCGGGTGGATGAAGTGTTTGACGTCCGAGGTCTTGCCCTGCACGGCGTGCGTGCTCCACAGGCGGGTGAAGTCCGCGCTGTGCTCGGTGAGGTCGCGGACCAGGCTCTGTAGCCGCGGGTTGTCGGGCTCGACGCCGGTCGCCTGGCGGAGGTGGCCCACGACGGCTTGCGCCGTGTCGGCCCACCGGGCGTGGAACCGGCCTCCCGCCGGGTCGAGGAAAACCAAGCGGGCGAGGTCGTCCGCAGGCTCGAAGGGCGAGTACAGGGCTTCGGCGAGGGCGTTTGGCCGACGCCGACGACGATCTGTCCCGCAGGCTGCGGGCCTTGGAGGACAAGGAAGCGTTGCGCGCACTCGTCATCCGCGGCTGGCGGGCGCTGGACCACAAGGACCGGCAGACCTGGTCCGGCTGCTGGGCCGAGGACGCGGTGCTGGAGTTCGGACCGTGGGGAACGATCCGCGGGCGGCAGGCGATCAGGGCAAAGGTGGAGGACGCGGAGGCGCGCTGCCCGAGCATGCAGCACCACATCCTCAACACGCACTTCGACGTGGCGGGCGACCAGGCCACCGGAATCGGCTACATGTGGTTCGTGACCGATCCCGCGCCCGGGACGGCCGTCTCCCCCTACGCCATGGGCGGGCCGTACGACTGGGAGTTCCACCGGGAGGGCAGGGGCTGGGTCGTGGTGCGCCAGAGGCTGGGCGTCTGGTGGACCGAGGGCGAGGACCCTCTGCGATCCGCCTCCTGAGACCGTTCGGGTGGATGTCACATCCGGGGCCTCGGCGGTGTCTTCATGGCGACCAAGCCAACACCGACGAGGAGAACACCGTGACACCACGCGTTTCGAAGGCCGAGCTCCCCACCGAGCTCGCCCAGAGCGTGATCAAGCAGCTCGGCTCGGTGGCCGAGCCCGTGGAGGTGGTGTGGCACAACCCGAACGTCGCCACCGCCAACCTGGAGTTCTCGGCCAAGCTCGCCGCATGGGACGCCGCCGATGCCGGCCTGGAGTCGTTCGCGCACATGGCCGTCGCGGCGCAGGTCGGATGCAGCTGGTGCCTGGATATCGGCTACTTCCAGGCGCAGAACCAGGACCTCGACCTGGTCAAGGCGAGCCAGGTGCCCCGCTGGCGGGAGTCGGAGGTGTTCACACCGCTGGAGCGGGACGTCCTTGAGTACGCGGAAGCCATGACGAACACGCCGCCGACCGTCACCGACGAGTTGTACGCGGGGCTGCTCGACCGGATGGGCGCGGCGGCGATGGTGGAACTGACCGCGTACGTCGCCTTCGTGAACATGGCGACCAGGAACAACACGGCCAACGGGGTCACTTCGCAGGGTTTCTCCGACGCGTGCGAGACACCGCTTGCCGCCCGTCCCGGTACGTCCCGGACAGCGTCGACGGCATGAACGAGGACCCTTTCGTCGCCCATCGCAGGCTGCTGTTCACGGTCGCCTACGAGATGCTCGGAGCGGCGGCCGACGCGGAGGACGTGCTGCAGGAGTCCTGGCTGCGGTGGGCCGGTGTCGACCGCTCCCGTGTGGGCGATGCGCGGGCCTATCTCGTGCGTGTGGTGACGCGGCAGGCGCTCAACCGGCTGCGCACGCTGTCGCGCAGCCGGGAGGAGTATGTCGGCGAGTGGCTGCCGGAACCGCTGCTGACCAGCCCGGACGTGGCAGAGGACGTCGAACTCGCGGAGAGCGTCTCCATGGCCGTGCTGACCGTCCTCGAAACCCTCGGGCCCCCCGAGCGGGCGGTGTTCGTCCTCCGCGAGGTGTTCGAGATGCCGTACGGGGAGATTGCCCGGGCCGTCGGCAAGTCCCCTGCCGCTGTGCGCCAGATCGCACGGCGGGCGCGCGAGCACGTGTCCGCCCGGCGGCCCCGGGTGGCAGTGGACCGGGCACAGCAGCAGAGCGTGGTGGAACGCTTCCTGGCAGCCTTGCGCACGGGCCGGCTACAGGAACTGATGGAGGTCATGGCACCCGACGTGGTCATGATCGCCGACGGCGGGGGGCACGTGGCCGCCGCACTCGTTCCGGTCCGCGGCGCCGATGTGGTGGTGCCGCTGCTCGCACGCGCAAGCCGGGTGGTGACCGCGTTCGACGCGAAGGCGGTCTGGCTGAACGGCGCGCCCGCCGGCCGGATCGAGATCGACGGCCGGCCGGCCGCGGTCAGCCTCGAAGTGGAGGACGGGCGGATCACCCGGATCTACGTGGTCAGGAACCCGCGGAAACTGACCCGGCTGGATGACATGGCAGAACTCGCCAGGTAGCAGCAGGATCCGGCGGAGGGGGTGTTCCAGGCGGTTCCCACCCGCCGGGAACGCCCCCGGCCGGCGCTCCCGGCGGACGGTGGCTTCCACGCCGGCCGTCACCGTTCTCACGCGTAGCCGAGGATCACCACCAGTGCCATGCACTCCGCGAGGACCTGAACGGCGAGCGCCACCTGCCGATCACGCTCGCCCCACTCCGTGACAACTACCCACGCTTTTATGGCCGTTGTTAACGCCAAGTTGGCAGGACCGCGCCCGAATGGACTACCGGGCGGTGCACACTGCCACGTGAGAGGTGACGTGGACGACGGGGGGCATGGGTGGTTGTCGGGGAGAGACCGGTCGTCGAGGAGCCCCGCCTGGCCGTCCGACGCCGGTCGTCCGGCTCCTGGTCGCGGCGGAGCCTCCTGCTGTTCCTGCTGCCCGTACTGGCCACCGTGATGACGGGTTTCACCACGCTGGCCGTATCGGGCAATCTGCTCCTGCCGTTCGAGAGCGTCGTCGTCCTCGAAGGCAAGATGGCATCCAAGCGGGACTTCTTCGAGGACGAGGAGGTGCAGCGGATCCTGCTGAAGCACCGCATCAAGGTCCACATCACCAGCTCGGGCTCCCGCGAGGTCGCCCTGAGGGACATCGCGTCCTTCGACTTCGTCTTCCCGTCCGGCCAGCCGGCCGGTGATCTCATCACCGGCGTGCGCGCGGCGGCCGGCCAGTACGCCAAGGTGCACCGCCCGTTCGTGAGCCCCATCGTGCTGGCGACCTACCGGGAGTACGCCGAGACACTGCGCGACGCCGGCATCGCCACCCCGCTGTCCTCCGGGGGCACGGACCCGACGCTCTACTACTCGCTGGACATGCAGAAGTTCCTCGACAGCATCAACAGGGAACAGCGCTGGAACGACCTCGGCATCAGCCGGCACGGGATCTCCAACGCCAACCGGATCGTCGCCCAGAGCCCCGACGTGTGCAGCTCCAACTCCGCCGGGACCTACCTGGCGTTGGTCTCCTTCACCTGGCGCGGCAACGGTCCCGATGTGCCCGGTACCGCGCAGGAGGCGAGCAGCCGCGCACAGTCCATCAGGCACCTCATGGAGCAGGGCCTGCCCGCCGCCGACGTGTTCCGGACGTACATCTCGCCGGAGGGCAAGGGGATCGCCCCGGTTGTCGTGGCGTACGAGCACCAGTACCTCACCTATCAGGTCCGGCATCGGGCCGAGTCCGAGCGGCTCGACTCGGAGCGGGTGCTGCTCTACCCCTCCAGCCAGTTCGTCACGCAGCCCCAGTTCATCTCCCTGAACGACAAGGGCGAGCGGCTGGGGGAACTCATGGTCACAGACCCGCAGTTGCGCCAGCGTGCGATGGAGCTGGGCTTCCGGATCCTCGACGGCACCGGTGAGGTCGCCGGCGACCAGCTGGCGCGGTTCCTGACCGGGCGGAGGGTGCCGGTGCCGGACCTGCGTGGTGACGACACCCGCTCGCCCATGCCGCGCATCCGCTATCTGGAGCAGATGATCTCCCTCGTCGGCGACTGCCCGCCCGCCCAGCTCCCGGACGGGGCGCAGTGACGGCCCGCGGCACGCCCGGCCGACGCCGCCGCAGGTCCCCGGCCGCGCTCGCCCTGGCCTTCCTGTGCGTCCTGGCCACGCTCACCGCCTGCTCCGGGGACAGGGCCGAGCCGGTGAACCTGCGTGTGCTCGCCAGTTCCGAACTCGCCGACATGCGGCCCCTGTTCGACGAGCTGCGCCGCGATACCGGCATCACGCTGACGATGGAGTACCAGGGCACGGTCGAGGCCGCCGCCTCCCTGGCCACCGGCCGCTACCGACACGACCTCGCCTGGCTCTCCTCCTCCCGCCCCTTCCAGCTCCTGCTGAAGCAGAACGGACGTCAGGCGGACAGCCCGCTTTCGACGAGCACCATGCTCTCCCCCGTCGTCGTCGGCCTGAAGCCCGGGACGGCGCAGCGACTGCGGCAGGCGACCCCCGACGGGCAACTGTCCTGGGCGGACCTGGCCGATGCCGCGGCGGCCGGCACGCTGAAGTACGCGATGGCCGACCCCCGCATTTCGAACAGCGGACTCGCCGCACTGGTGGGCGTCGCGACCGCCGCCGCGGGTACCGGCGGCGCGCTCCGCCCAGAGGACGTCTCCTGCGACCGGCTGCGCGGCTTCTTCGCCGGGCAGGCGCTGACCGAGGACTCCTCCGGCAACCTCACCGAGTCGTACGTACACGGCGAGGACGGTGTCGACGGTCTGATCACCTACGAGTCCGAGCTGCTCGCCCTCAACCGCGCGGGCACCCTGCGCACTCCCCTGGAGATCGTCTACCCGAAGGACGGCATCGTGCTGTCCGACTATCCGCTGATGCTGCTCGACCCGGCCAAGCGGGCCGCGTACGACCGGCTGACGGCCTGGCTCCGGAGCGAACCGGTACAGCAGAGGATCATGGAACGAACGCTGCGCCGCCCGGTCGACCCCGGCATCACCCGCATACCCAGCCTGCGCGCTCCGCTCGGCAACGCCCTGTACTTCCCGGACAGCCAGGCGGTCGTCGACCGGCTGCTGGCCGACTACGACAGCGCGCGCGACGGCCGCCCGGCCCGGGTGATCTTCCTGCTCGACTTCTCCGGATCCATGCGCGGCAAGCGGATCGCGGACCTCCGCGCAACGATGGACGGGCTCAGCGGCGCGGACGACTCCAGCTCCGGCAAGTTCACCCGGTTCCACCGGGGCGAGACCCTCACGGTGGTGCGCTTCGGCGGCCGCGTCCTGGACGAGCAGAGCGTGACGTACACGGGGGCATCCGACCTGGAGCGGCTGCGCGGCATGCTCGCCGACGACGGCTTCGACGCGAGCACGGCCATATGGTCGGCCCTCGACCACGGCTACCGGACGGCGGCCGACGCGGTGGCGAAGGACTCCCGGCAGCCTGTCTCCATCGTGCTCATGACGGACGGGGAGAACAACGCCGGGATGAGCCTCGACGAGTTCCTCGGCCGGTACGCCGCCCTGCCGCCGGCCGCCCGCGCGGTCCACACGTACACCGTCCGGTACGGCGAGGCCGACCAGCGGGAGCTCGACCGGGCCGCCAGAGCCACCGGCGGGCACATGGTCGATGCCACCGGGCAGTCCCTTCTCGAAGCCTTCAAGGAGATCCGTGGGTGTCACGAGTGAAGCGTGGCGGGCCGTGTGGTGGCCCTGGATGCTGCTGTGGGCGGCCACCGGGGCGGGCCTCGTGGTGCTCCTGGCGGTAGCGGTACTGCGGCTGGTCGGGGTCCGGCGGGCCGCCGCGCAGGACATCACGGACGGCATCTGCTTCTACCTGCACGACAAGACGGTCATGGACCACTACCAGATGCGCGGGTACACGGCCGCCCTGCGCAAGGAAGTCGAACAGCGCACCAGCGACAGCAAGGACGGCACCGTCCGCGCGAAGGTCTTCGGCGTGGGCGCGGACGGGGGCCGCAGGGAGAACACCCAGGTCGTCAGCCGCTATCTGGAGGTGGCGGAACCGATCTCGGTGATCGGCCTGATCATGAAGGTCCTCGAGGAGAAGCGCGTCATCGTGCACGTCGACCTCCCGAGCCAGTCCGTCACGCGCAGCCCCGCGCTGCTGCGGACGGCCTCCGGCGCGCAGGGCGCCGTCCGACTGCGCGACATCGAGGGCTTCGTGCTGATCCGGGGCCGGTTCCGTACCACCGGGGAAGGCCCGGCGGGAGCCGACTCCACGGTCTTCCTCGCCCCGTACGGGGACCCGGCGGATCCCTCCCGGGGTCCCCGCGTCCGGGTCACCTGCGCCACGGAAGGCCTCCGCGCCCAAGTCCCGCAGGGCACCTTCTCGGCCCGCTGGCTGGGCAAAGTCCAGGAATGGAACCCGGATGAAGGGGTGCTGGAGGTCCAGGCGATGGCCATCTTCCGCTAGAGGATTGGCTCCAGAGTCAGCCGGTTCCCCCAGTCGTTGGTCACGACGGCACTCATGCCTTCGTAGCGGACGCTGACGAACGGGTTGGAATGGAACATCACGGCGATCCACCGCAAGGAGCGGTTGGCGTCGAGACGGGCGAGGTAGCCGATGTTGCCCATGCCGCCGCCCCCGCCGGACATCCACCCGGATCCGTCCGGTAGCGGGCTCTCGAAACAGGTGTCCACCTGGTCGATGCCGT
The DNA here is from genome assembly GCF_043201175.1 of Streptomyces sp. NPDC048337. Lineage (NCBI taxonomy): Bacteria > Bacillati > Actinomycetota > Actinomycetes > Kitasatosporales > Streptomycetaceae > Streptomyces > Streptomyces sp. NPDC048337. The sequence continues at coordinate 381,926 of NZ_JBICYR010000001.1, read as the reverse complement.
GCTCGTCAATGGCCTGGGCCACGTCGAACGGCTCTCCGATACGGAAGGGAATCGGCTGTCCGGCATCCGGGCGGTAGGCCCCGGGACCTTCGACATGCAATTCCAGGCCGGTGTCGTCCGGACGGTACAGCCCGTCGCGGAGCGGCATCTCCCCCACCTGCCAGAGCTCCTGGATCATCCCCACAGCCCATCCCCCCGTCGACCACCAGGAGCGGTCAGTAGGCGTGTCCCGCATGCGCGAGCGCCTGCTTCAGCAGCACCCCGTGGCCGCCCGGCATCTCGCTCTGCACGGCTGGGGAGGCGGCCTCCTGCGGACTGAGCCAGACCAGGTCCAGCGCGTCCTGCCGGGGGCGGCAGTCGCCGGCCACCGGCACGATGTAGGCGAGGGACACGGCGTGCTGGCGCGGGTCGTGGAAGGAGGTGATGCCCGCCGTGGGGAAGTACTCGGCGATGGTGAAGGGCTGGAGGGAGGCGGGCACACGGGGTAGGGCCACCGGGCCGAGGTCCTTCTCCAAGTGGCGCAGGAGCGCGTCACGGACCCGCTCGTGGTGCAGCACGCGGCCGGATACCAGGGTTCGGCTGACCGTCCCGTCCGGACCGATGCGCAGCAGCAGTCCGATGTCGGTGACTTCACCCCTGTCGTCCACGCGTACGGGCACGGCCTCCACGTACAGGACCGGCATTCGGGCCCTGGCCATCTCCAGCTCGTCCGTGCTCAGCCAGCCGGGCGTGGTCTCGGTCAAGTCAGACATTGCTTGATCATACTTTCCTGGCGCCGCGGCCGCAGGATACGCGCCCAATACCACCGAGACGGCCGGTGATGCGCTACGCGCACTGCTTGCCGACGCTCACCGTGACGGGGACGTCGGGCCCGTCCAGCGAGGACGCGGCCGCGCCTGGGCCGGTCCGTGGCCGCGCCGCCGAAGGCGCGGTGGGCCCGAGCTCAATGGCTGCCCCTGACAGCCGCAGCCCTCCGCGGCGGCCCGGGGCAGGCCCTCCGTGAACTCGCTCTGGCCGAACACCGCGAGCACGGAGGAGTTCGGAGGCGCCGTGGCTGTGCGCCGGGATGGTGCAGGAGGAGACTCAGGCCGCGGCGCCGAGTTCGGTGCGGCGGCGCGGACGGCGGCCGGAGGGCCGCGGCAGGTTGTCGACGAGGTCGCTGTGCGAGAAGACGGCGAGCACCATGGCGGGGCTGTCGGTGCGGTTGGCCAGCGTGAACAGCTCACCGCGCGGGACCATCACGCAGATGCCGGGCCCGACGGTCACGGAGCCCTTGCCGGGGTTGCCCACTTCGATCTCGCCCTCGACTCCGGTGAGCAGCACCTCGGAGTCCTCGTACGAGTGCGCCTCCATGCCGGAATCGGCGATCAGTTGGATCCGGGCGGGGACGAGCTCCCGGAACGGCGCCCCGTCCGGGTCGATCCGGACTACGGGCATGTCGCGGCGGACGTACTTCCTGCCTATGGAGATGGGAATCAAGGAAGCCTCCTCAAGGAGCCTGTGAAACCGGGGGTTTGGTTCGGTTCGGTCGATCGGAGCCGAGTTCGACGGCGCAGAGTTCGGGCGCGACGAACGGGCGAAGGCGCGCGCCCATCCCGGTGCCCTCCAGAAGGCCGTCGAGCACGCCTTGGTGGACCGAGCAGATGACCTCGGGACGTGCCCGCGCCGTTTCGCGGTAGGGGCAGCCGTGCAGCAGCACGCGCCGATCGCGTCCCGGGGCGGGCGTCTCCTCGGGACGGAACCCCATGCGGGAGGCGAGCTCCACGACCCGTTCGGCGGGGTGCCCGCCGCCGGCGGCGGCGAGCCGCCGCCCCCAGTCACGGCCTGCCGCGCGAGAGGCATCCGCGTTCCCGGCCAGTGCCCCGGCGAGCGCGTCGGCCAGCTCCCGGTACGGAGCGTCCGGGGTGCCGACGCCTGAGGCGGCACCGACCGCCGTCCATGTCAGCCGGGGGCGGCCGCGCCCGGGCCCCGCGCGAGTGGTGGCCCGTACCAGGCCCGCCTCGGCGAGCGCAGCGAGGTGGTGGCGCACGGTGGCGACCGAAAGACCGGTGGCAGCTGCCAGTTCCGCCGCGCCCCGTGCGCCGCCCGATTCCCGCAGCAGGGCAATCAGACGCCGACGCGAAGGGGCGGCGAGGGCTCGGTGGACTCGGTCACCACCGGTCATTTCGGTCATATGTCAAATATAATCGATGGGTATCAGCTAAAAAGCAGGGCAGAACGTCCTGGATCGTCGGGCCGTAGGGCCACAGGGCCTCCAGCGCCAGGATCAGAGTCGGCCCAGTTCCTCCCTCAGGTCGTCCAGTCCCAGGGAGCCGAGCGAGAGTGCGGCCATGTGCCACCGCTTGAGTCGGAAGTGCGAGCCCTGCTTCGCCCGGGCCGTCTCCCGGCCCTGCAACCAGGCCCGTTCGCCCAGCTTGTACGTGATCGCCTGCGCCGGCCGGCCCAGATAGCGGACGATCTCGCTGTCCAGGTACGCGGGCGGGCGGCCGGAGTGGCGGCCGAGGAACTCCCGGGCCAGCGCCGGTGTCCAGCGCTGACCGGCGGCGAAGGGCGAGTGCGCCGGGATTTCGAGCCGCAGGTGCATGCCGAGGTCGACCATGACCCGCAGCGCCCGCATCATCTGGGCGTCGAGATGGCCGAGGCGGTCCTGCGGCTCGGTGTAGAAGCCGAGTTCGTCCATGAGGCGTTCTGCGTACAGCGCCCAGCCCTCGGTCGTGGCGCTGATCTTGCCGACCTTCGTCTGGTAGCGGGAGAGGGACCCGGCCACGACCGTCCAGTGCGCCAGCTGGAGGTGGTGGCCCGGCACCCCCTCGTGGTACCAGGTGGAGACCAGATGGTGGGTCGGGAAGCGGGTCCGCCCGAGCGCCGGCAGCCAGGTGCGGCCCGGGCGGGAGAAGTCCAACGAGGGCTGGGTGTAGTACGGGGCGGCCGCGCCGCCGGGCGGCGCGATCCGGGACTCCACCCGCCGGACCGGATCGGCCAGGTCGAAGTACGTGCCGTCAAGGGCCTCGACGGCCTCCTCCATGAACGTCTGCAACCACAGCCGCGTCTCCTCCACGCCCTCGACGGCGTGACCGTGGCGGTCCAGCCAGGCCAGCACCTCCCACGGGTCGTCCGCCCCGGGCCGGATCCGCCCGGCCTCGGCGCGCATCTCGGCGAGCAGCCGGTGGAACTCCGACCAGCCGTACCCGTACGCCTCGTGCGGATCCACCTCGGCGCCGGTGTACATACGGGCGAAGCGGGCGTACCGTTCGCCGCCCACCGCATCCGGCCGGCCGTCGGCCAGTCCGGCGTACACCTGGGCGAACCAGTCGCGCAGCTCGGCGACCGCCCCCGTGGCCAGCCGCGCCGCCGTCTCGACCTCGGTGCGCGGGGCCTCCTCGGGGGCGCCGGCGGCCAGCCGACCGAAGCCGCCCGTCCCCAGCCACTCGTCCATCTGCGCGATGTTCTCGGCCACTTGACGGGGAGCCGCCAGCAGGCCTTGCCGTGCGCCCGCGCCGAGCGACGCCCGGTAGCCGGTCAGGGCGGCGGGCACCGCGTTCAGGCGCCGTGCGACGGCCCGCCAGTCCTCTTCGGTCGCCACCGGCATCAGCGAGAAGACCTTCCGTACCTGGTGGAGCGGCGAGGAGAGGTTGTCGACCGCACACAGGTGCTCACCGGCCTCGAACTGCGCCAGCTCCGCCCCGAGCCTCTCCTTCAGCAGGGCCGCGCACCGCCGCTCCACCTCGCTGTCCGCGCCCGGCGCCTGCTCGGCGGCCGTGAGCTGTGCGAGAGTCGAGTGCGCGAGCTCGGCCAGGGCCTGCCGACCGTCCGGCGAGAAGTCGGGGAGTGCGCCCGAAGCGCCGGGCACCCCCAGGAAGGTGCCGACGATCGGATCGAGCTCGACCAAGGCGTCGACGTAGCCGTCGGAGATCGTTCGGGGCAGGGCGTCCGGTGGGTTCAGCACCCCCAGTGCCTGCCCGTCCGGAACAACGCCCAGTCCCACCACCGTTCAGGATGACCGGTATCGCACCGCCCCTGGCCCGTCTCGAAGCCCTCGCCGCCGACTCGTCCCCCGCGCGTAGGCTTGGTGGCATGCGCATGCGCCCCACCCTGAGCTGGACGCCCACCGAGGACCTGCGGCCCGGCAGCACGGATCCGGAGCCGGTCGCCGATGCCCTGAGCGCCGGTGGTGTGCTGGTGCTCAGTGGGGCGGGCATGTCCACGGAGTCGGGCATCCCCGACTACCGGGGCGAGGGCGGGAGCCTGAGACGGCATACCCCGATGACCTACCAGGAATTCACCGCCAGTACCCAGGCCCGGCGCCGGTACTGGGCGCGCAGTCACCTCGGCTGGCGTACGTTCGGCCGTGCCCGGCCCAACGCCGGGCACCGGGCCGTGGCGGCGTTCGGGCGGCACGGCCTGCTCTCGGGTGTGATCACCCAGAACGTCGACGGGCTGCATCAGGCCGCCGGCAGTGAGGACGTGGTGGAACTCCACGGGAGCCTGGGCCGGGTCGTCTGCCTGTCCTGCGGCGCCTTCGGCTCCCGCCGTGAACTCGCCCGGCGGCTGGAGGAGGCCAATGCGGGCTTCGAGCCGGTGGCCGCCACGCTGAACCCGGACGGTGACGCCGACCTCACCGACGAACAGGTCGCCGATTTCCGCGTGGTGCCCTGTGCGGAGTGCGGCGGCATCCTCAAGCCGGACGTGGTGTTCTTCGGCGAAGCCGTTCCGCCGCGGCGGGTCACCCACTGCCGAGAACTGGTCGGTGAGGCGGCTTCGCTGCTGGTCCTGGGCTCATCACTGACCGTGATGTCCGGGCTCCGGTTCATCCGCCAGGCAGCCCAGGCCGGAAAGCCTGTACTGATCATCAACCGGGACGTGACCCGCGGCGATCGGCACGCGGTCACCCGGGTCGCGCTCCCCCTGGGCACGACCCTCACCTCCCTGGCCCACCGACTGGACGTCCCCGTCGACGACCAGAGCCCCTGAACCCGTGGGCCTCAGGGCTTCTCGGTCGCGCCGAGGGGCCGCTTGTAGTACCGCCAGGGGAACCAGCCCGCGCCAACGGGGATCCAGCCCTCCGCCTCCATCCGCCGGTGCCGGCCGCTCGAGGCCAGCGTCACCCGGCAGTGCTCCCACGGGCGGTCGGACGCCTCCACCTCGTGGAACAGCGCACCGTACCCGACCAGGTGCCAGCCTTCGCGCCCGGCCTCCGCCAGGGCGGCCATCTCGTTGAACGCGGACAACGGGCTGAGGATGCGGCGCTCCGCGGCGCCCGGCCCCCCTGCGGGCGGGTCGGAGGCCACGGCGTCCTCGGCCTTGCCCCCGAAGCGCTGCTGGGCGGCCTGGCGGCTCACTCCCAGGACGCGGCCGACGGTGTCCCAGCTGTGCCCGGCCGCCCTGGCGCCCTGAACGGCCTCGCGCAGCAGCCGGCTCGCCTCCTCGGCACCGACCCGCGAGGCGTCCACCAGACGCAGATACCCGTCGGCGTCGTGCTCCAGCGATGCGGCCAGCCCCTCGCGGGCACCGAGGACCGCGGCCGCGATCCCCTCCCGGACGCGGACGGTTTCCCGGGGGCCGAGCAGCGGCTCGCCGCTCATCGCCGTGCGCCGGAGAGGGGCTCCGGCATGTCGAGCACCTCCGCGTCGCGGCGCGCCCGGTCGGCGGCGGTGCGGGCGGCCAGTGCGCCCGTGGCGGCGATGAGCACGAGTTCCGTCACGACCAGGACAGCCCAGCCGGTCGTGCTCAACCGGTCGGCGAACATCGCGGTGATCGCGGGCAGGCCCGCGATCACCGGCAGCAGGGAGGAGGCGCTCTCGTGGGACGCCTTCGACTTCAAGATCGGCATGCGTCAAGGAAACCTTGACATGATCGCGGTGTCAAGAATTCCTTGACGCCGGACCCTCAGCCGTTCGCCAGGGTGCGGTCGAGGAGGGGCAGCAGGCGGTCCCAGTGGCGCCGCAGCGCGGCGGGGTTGAAGGCGTCGGTGTCGGCCATGGTGAAGCCGTGGACGGTGCCGGGGTAGATCTCGGAGGTGTAGTCGACACCTGCGGAATCCAGGGCCTGGTTGACTTCACCGAGGGCCTCAGGAGTGATGTCGGTTTCGGCGTGGCCGAGGTGCACCTGGGCGGTGAGCTTGGCGAGGCCGTCGGGCCCGTCGGCGCCCACGGGACCGTGGAATGCGGCGACTGCGGCCACCCGGCCGGGGTGGGCAACGGCGGTGCGCATCGCCAGGAGGCCGCCTATGCAGTAGCCGGTCACCGCGACCGGTCCGGCACCGACCTCGGGCCGGGTGGCGAGGAATCCGAGGTAGCCGTCGGCGTCGCTCAGGACGCGTTCGGGGGTGTGCGCCTCGATCAGGGGCATCAGCCGGGCGACGAGCCCGGGGCGGACTTCTTCTCCGACGTGCTCGGGAAGTTCGATCACCGGCGCCGGGCCGTGCCGGTAGAAGAGGTTGGGGACGAGCACGTAGTACCCGTGCCCGGCCAGTTCGCGGGCCATCTCCCGCAGCACGGGCCGGATCCCGAAGGCGTCCGGGTACATCAGCACCCCCGGGTGCCGTTCGCCGCGGTCGGGAAAGGCGGCGAAGGCGTCGGCCTGGCCGTCCGCGGTGGGAATCTGCAGCATCTCGGCGGGAATGGCGGATCTTCCTTCCTTGGTGTTCACCCAACTAACGTTTATTACACTAACGATTTGCTGCGAGTGACCGTACATCGTTAGTCGATCTAACGCAACGAGTAGGATGGACGCCATGACCAGAGCCGAAGCCGCGCACACGGCCGACGACGGCGAACGCCGGATGCCGGACAGGCTGCGTCGACTGACGAGCCGACAGTTGTCGCAGCTGACGGCCCGGTCGGACCGGCTGATCAACGAGGGGCTGGCCCGGGTCGACGCCCACAAGTGGCACTACGCCGTGCTCGCCTCCCTGCAGGAGTACGGGCCGGGCAGCCAGGCCACGCTGAGCCGGCGCACCGGCATCTACCGCAGCGACATGGTCGGCGTGCTCAACGAACTGGTCGAGCGTGGCCTCGTCGAGCGGGTGCCGGATCCCGACGACCGGCGCCGCAACGTCATCACCCTCTCCGCCCGGGGTCGCCGTCGCCTGCCCCGCCTCGACAAGCTCCTGGACGAGCTCCACGACGAACTGCTCGCTCCGCTGAGTCCGGCCGATCGCGACCGGCTCATGGACCTGCTCACCCGCTTGCTCGACCACCACACCAGGAGCTGACGCGCGGCAGGGCGTCCGGGGGCTTCCGGGCGAGCCAGGTGATCAGTTCCTCCCGTACCGCGCAGCGCACCGTCCAGAGGTCGTCGGCGTCCTTGGCCGTGACGATGACCCGCACCACGATGGTCGAGGGGGGCGACGACGACGGTCACGACCCGCGTGATCAGGGTGACCTGGGTGCGGACCCGGCGGACCCGGGCCGGGTCGCGGGTGCCGGTCGCGTAGCGGGCGTAGCCGGACTCGACGACGGCGGAGGCCGCCCCGACGATGAGCCAGGCCCCGGCGCCGATCAGGGCGAGCGAGAGGATCCGGCCGACGACGGCCGCGTTGTCCTGCAGCGGCCGCCACGCGGTCTGCCGGTAGGCCCCCCTGAGCAGCGCGGCGAGGAGCACGATCTGCAGGGCCGGGCGGCAGCGGCGCAGCAGGTGCCACAACGGCGTCTCGGGGTGTCGCACGGCGGCTCGGCGCAGCAGCCGGTCGACGGCCCACCAGGCCGCGACGGTGAGCAGGGCCGAGCCCCCCCAGGACGGTCAGCAGGCGAAGAGCGCTGTTCATGACTCCTCAGCGGATGTAGGTGGCAGGGACTTCCACGCCTCTGCCCCGAGCCGGGGAGGTGACACAAGGGGTCTCCGGAATCGCGGCTTTCACAGGTCCCGCAGCGCGGGCAGCAGCCTTGCCCCGGCCCCCCGGCCCCCCGGATCAGGAAGCCCGGTCGGTCCTCCGGGCGGCCGCGAGCGCCTCACCGGTGGAGCCGTACACGCGGCCGGTCGCCCGGAGGGAGTCCCGCAGGAGGGCGAGGGTCGGCGCCGCCGGCGCGACGACGGAGAGCACGGTGCCCCGTACCTGACAGGACCGCGAACCGCGCAGAACGGCGCTCAGGACCGCCGCGGTCGGCACGCCCGGAACCTCCAGGACCACGTGCCGGGGAGAGTACGCGGCCAGGAGCTCATCGAGCGCGAGCGTGGCCGCGGCCCGGCTGCGGATCGAGAGCCCCGGGAGCAGACGTACGAGCAGGGTGTCGTCGTCCGTCAGGCGGTGGGTGAGCAGCATGTGCACATCGTCCACCCGCTCCGGTCCCGGCGCCTTCCCACCGGTCCCCCCACGTCGGCCGGCGGTGTCCAGGGCACCGAGGCGAGTGGCGTCGGGGGTCACGATCTCCCGTGCGGTGGTCATGATGGACGGTCTCCCGGTTCTGCAGGCGGAACGGGCGACCCCTACGGCGCCCGACTGATCACGCGCATGCCCCGGAGCCGGACGCGCATGCGCCCGGGACGCACGGTCCCGGAGCGTCGTCGGACGATCGAACATACGATGGGCGGGAACCGGCGCGGGCGGCTCGTCCCTGCCGTCCGCCCAGAGCACTCGGGGTGGAGACGTATGACACAGGCCGCCGATTCAGCGCGCACCGTCATCCTGACGGTGGACGACGACCCGGGAGTCTCCCGTGCCATCGCCCGTGACCTGCGACGCCGCTACGGCGCCGGGTACCGGATCGTGCGCGCCGAGTCCGGCGAGTCCGCGCTGGAGGCGTTGCGCGAGCTGAAGCTGCGGGGCGACCTGGTGGCCGTGATCCTGGCCGACTACCGCATGCCGCAGATGAACGGCATCGAGTTCCTCGAACAGGCACTGAACGTGTACCCGGGCGCACGGCGCGTCCTGCTGACCGCCTACGCGGACACCAACGCGGCCATCGACGCGATCAACGTCGTCGACCTCGACCACTACCTGCTCAAGCCGTGGGACCCGCCGGAGGAGAAGCTCTACCCGGTCGTGGACGATCTGCTCACGGCCTGGCGCTCCAGCGACTACCGGCCCGTACCGGCGACGAAGGTGGTGGGGCACCGGTGGTCGGCGCACTCGTCGCACGTGCGGGAGTTCCTGGCCCGCAACCAGGTGCCGTACCGCTGGTACTCCTCCGACGAGCCCGAGGGACGGCGGCTGCTGGAGGCCGCCGGGGCCGACGGGCAGCGGCTGCCGCTGGTCATCACACCGGAGGGCACCGCGCTGATCGAGCCGGAGGCGGCGGAACTGGCCGCCCACGTGGGGCTCGCGACGACGCCGACCGCCGATTTCTACGACCTCGTCGTCATCGGCGGGGGCCCGGCCGGGCTCGGCGCGGCGGTGTACGGAGCCTCCGAGGGGCTGCGGACCGTACTGGTCGAGCGGTCGGCGACCGGCGGGCAGGCCGGGCAGAGTTCCCGCATCGAGAACTACCTCGGCTTCCCGGACGGGGTGTCGGGCGCGCAACTGACCGAACGCGCCCGCCGCCAGGCCGGCAGGTTCGGTGCCGAGATACTCACGGCGCGCGAGGTGACGGGGCTGGAGGTCAACGGCGCGGCGCGCGTCGTCCGCTTCTCCGACGGCTCGGCGGTCGCCGCGCACAGCGTGATCCTGGCGACCGGTGTGTCGTACCGGCAGCTCCGGGCTCCGGGCTGCGACGACTTGACCGGCCGCGGGGTGTACTACGGCTCCTCGCTCACCGAGGCGTCCTCCTGTACCGGCCATGACGTGTACATCGTGGGCGGCGCCAACTCGGCGGGGCAGGCGGCGATGTACCTGGCGCGGGGCGCGAAGTCGGTGACGCTGCTGGTGCGCGGGGAGTCCCTGACGGCGTCGATGTCGTACTACCTGATCCAGCAGATCGAGGAGGCGCCGAACATCACGGTGCGGACCCGTACGGTTGTCGAGGCGGCGCACGGCGACGGTCACCTGGAGCAGCTGACGCTGCGGGACGTGGACAGCGGTGCGACCGAACTGGTCGACGCGCAGTGGATGTTCGTGTTCATCGGCGCGGCCCCGCTGACCGACTGGCTGGAGGGTACGGTGCTGCGCGACGAGCACGGTTTCATCCTTGCCGGACCGGACCTCACGCCGGACGGGCGGCCGCCGGCCGAGTGGGAACTGGACCGGCCCCCCTACCACCTGGAGACCAACATTCCCGGCGTGTTCGTGGCGGGCGACGCGCGCGCCCAGTCCGCGAAGCGCGTCGCGTCCGCCGTCGGAGAGGGCGCCATGGCCGTGATGCTCGTCCACCGCTACCTGGAGCAGTCATGAGCGGGCAGGTCATGCCCTGCGGGCCGCAGGAGATCGCCTCGCTGTTCCTGTTCGAGAAGCTCTCGCCGGAGCAGTTGGGGCGGCTGTGCACCGAGGGGCGGGTGGAGCGGTTCGAACCCGGGCCGGTGTACACGGAGGGTGACCCGGCGACCTGTTTCTACGTGATGATCGAGGGCACGGTCGTACTGTCCCGCCGGGTCGGCGGCGACGACGTGGAGGTGAGCCGTACCTCTCAGCGCGGCGTGTACGCGGGAGCCATGCAGGCCTACCTGGGCGACCGGGTGCCGCAGACGTACAACAACTCGATGCGGGTGACCGAGCCGACGCGGTTCTTCGTGCTGCCCGCCGAATCGTTCGCGGACATCATGCGGGAATGGTTCCCGATGGCCGCGCACCTGCTGGAGGGGCTCTTCTTCGGTTCGAAGTACACCCAGCGGGCCATCGGCCAGCGTGAACGGCTGCTGGCCCTGGGATCGTTGTCGGCCGGTCTCACCCACGAGCTCAACAACCCGGCCGCGGCCGCCGTCCGGGCCACCGCGACCCTGCGCGAACGGGTGGGCAAGATGCGGCACAAACTGGCCCACATCTCCCAGGGCCAGTACTCGCGCGAGGCGATCGCCGACCTCATCGAGATCCAGGAGCGCACCGTCGAACGCGTCGCCAAGGCTACGGCGCTCAGCCCTCTGGAGGCGTCCGACCGGGAGGACGAGCTCGCCGACTGGCTCGACGACCACGGCATCCCGGAGGGCTGGCGGATCGCGCCGACCTTCGTACAGGCGGGTCTGGACACGGACTGGCTGGAGCACGTGGCGGCGACCGTGGCCGAGGACATCCTCCCGGCGGCCATCGGCTGGCTCAACTACACGGTCGAGACCGAGCTGCTGATGTACGAGATCGAGGATTCCACCAACCGCATCTCCCACCTCGTCGACGCCGCCAAGCAGTACTCGCAGCTCGACCGCGCCCCGCACCGGGTCGTCGACGTCCACGAACTCCTCGACAGCACCCTCCTGATGCTGTCGGGCAAGATCGGGCCCCGGGTGCGGGTGGTCAAGGACTACGACCGCTCGGTGCCCGAGGTGCCCGCCTACCCGGCGGAACTCAACCAGGTGTGGACGAACCTCATCGACAACGCCGTCTCCGCCATCGCGGGCACCGGCCGCGACGGCACGCTGACGGTCCGCACGGCGCGGGAGGGTGACCGGCTGCTGGTGGAATTCCGGGACACCGGGCCCGGTGTCCCGGCGGACATCCGCAGCCGTATCTTCGATCCCTTCTTCACCACCAAGCCGGTCGGCGAAGGCACCGGGCTCGGCCTCGACATCTCCTGGCGGATCGTCGTCAACAAGCACCACGGCAGCCTCGAGGTCGAATCCGCGCCGGGCGACACCCGCTTCCGGGTGCTGCTGCCGCTGACCGTCCCGCAACCGGAGACCCCCACCGCACCGGAGAGCGCCGAGGAGCCGGCATGAGCGACATCGAAGGAATCGACCCGAGCGTCCCGCCCAGCGGCACGGGCTGCGGCGAGTGCGACGCGGTGGGCGGCTGGTGGTTCCACCTGCGGCGCTGCGCCCAGTGCGGCCACATCGGCTGCTGCGACTCCTCGCCGGCCCAACACGCCACCGCCCACTGGAGGTCCACCGGCCATCACCTCGTACAGAGCTTCGAGCCGGGCGAGGAGTGGTTCTGGAACTTCGACACCAACGCGTTGTACGAGTCCGGGCCGGAGCTGACACCGCCGGGCGCCCACCCGGCGGACCAGTCGGCGCCGGGACCGGCCGACCGGGTTCCGCAGGACTGGACGCGGCTGCTGCACCGCTGAGCCGCCGTTGGGGTGGTTGCCGGGCCCGTCCCCGGGCCGACCGCGCGAGGATGGAGGGATGACAGACACCTTCACCACCCGGACCATCGACGTCACCACCGGCTCCGCCGAGACCGTCCACGATCTGACCGCCGCCTGCACCCGCTTCCTCCGCGACGTCGCCCGGGGGCGCGACGGGCTCCTCAACGTGTTCACCCCGCACGCGACGACCGGGCTCGCCGTCATGGAGACGGGCGCGGGCAGCGACGACGACCTGCTGGACGCCCTGCGTGCACTGCTGCCCGCCGACGACCGCTGGCGCCACCGGCACGGCTCCCCCGGCCACGGCCGCGATCACGTCCTCCCGGCCCTCGTGCCGCCGCACGCCACGCTGCCGGTCATCGGCGGCGAACTCGCGCTGGGTACCTGGCAGTCGGTCGTCCTGGTGGACACCAACGGGGACAACCCGCGGCGCACCGTACGGCTGTCGTTCCTCGGCGCATGACACCTGTCATACGGCACACGTGATCCGCGGCCCTGCCACCTGCACCTCTCCCCCGGGCCTCAAGGCCTTCCCCACGGCATGGCCCGTACTGCTGCTCCTGCCGGCCGTGAACATCACCGTCTCGCACCACCGCCACAGCGGCGGGCGCCGGGTCAGGAGGTGCGCTTCAGGGTCCAGGTGTTGGGGTTGAAGCTGGGGACGGCCGAGTAGCGGCAGCCGCTCGAGTAGTAGGTGCTGGTGATGGTCCAGCCGGCGGGCGGCCAGGTGGAGGCGCAGGCGTTGACCTGGGTGCCGACCGGGTAGCCCCTGAGGTCCTTGATCTGCTTGGTGTTGGGTGTGAAGCCGGAGCCGCACCCGCCGCTGTTCCACCACTGGACGTCCACCCAGCCGTCGGGGGTGAGCGTGCTGGAGCACGTGGTGAGGGTGTCGCCGGGTGCAGCTGAAGCCGGGCTCGCGGTGATCGCGAGGGCGGTGACGGCCATGGTGGCCAGAGCGGCGGCGTATCGGGTGCGGATCACGAAACGTTCCTCTCGGCACACTGGGATCGCCGCCGACCGTCGGCGGGCCATGCCAGGCGCCGCGTCATTGCTATCTGATCAAGCCCGACTGCAAACAGTCACATTTTGGGCATAACTCGGCGGTAATTTATGGCAGCTACCCCCGCCGAAACAGGTGGCTCCGCACCTCTGTGATGGGCGAGTTCCGGCCGCTACAGTGCCCACGGCCCCGCGTGTGCGCAGGCGGGCGGAGCGGTAGGGGGCAGGGGACATGAGCTCTGGGGTCTTCGCGAAGGTCGGCGTGGCGATCAGCGGGAAAACGGCGGCCGTGGTGGCTGCCGGGGCTCTGGTGGTCGGCGGCGCCGCGGGGGCAGGCGTGTGGTGGGCCGCACAGGGGCCGCACCTCGTGGTCGTGCAGCGCAGTGCGTCCGTACAGGTGCCCGCGGGCGGGGAACAGGCGGTCGTGGCGGGGTGCGAGAAGCACGAGACCGCACTCAGCGGCGGGTACGCGATCGACGGCAACGGCTTCGCGACGACCAGCGAGTTCATCGGCGCGGCGTGGCTGGCGGCGGCGTACAACCCGGGGGACGCGCCCGTCACCCTCACCTCGTACGCGCTGTGCGTGAACGCCAGGCCGGAGTTCGAACCGCACCAGGAGTTCACCGTCCGGGCGGCGCACGCCTTCAAGGACCGGGGGGCGAAGGTGACCAGTGGCGACGATGGCCCCATCCACGACCTGTCGACCGACGGCCCTTACGCGGGGGCCTTCCGCACGGCGCAGGCGCAGCCCGCGTGCTTCGGCGGCTACACGATGGTCGGGGCCGAATTCCGGGCGGCACGCGCCGTCCCCGGGCGGGCCGTGGCACCCGTACCGCTGGACAAGCTGACCACGGACGAGGCGGTCGACGGGAAGTCCTCGCCCGGGCACTGGACCATCTCGGTCAATCCTGGTACGGAACTGAGCACGGGCCCGTTCCCGATGCGGGACTCCGAGGCGGTGGAGCGCAAGACCCGCATCCTGGACCCGCAGCCCCCGCAGGCGAACTACGCGGTCGACCTGCGGCCGATCTGCGTCAGGCTGAAGAACGTCTCGATCGCCACCGCCACGGTCGCGGTCGGGGCGGGGGGCACCGCGGAAGCGACCGTGAAGTGCCCCAAGGGCCGGCTGGTGCTCGGCGGCGGCTTCTTGTTCCCGGCGGACAACGAGGGGAGCAGCGGTCCGCAGCGCTTCCTCGGCGACGGTTGGCTGTACGCGTCGGCCGACGGGCCCACGCCGGGGTCGTCGGGCCGGCCGGTGAAGGACTGGCACGTCACCGGTCACAACCAGCAGCGGGCCGGCACCGAGTACCACAACTCCGTCTGGATCGAGCACTCCGATGCCGAGACGCTGACGGGCAACGGCTACTTCGACAACCACGCGCACGGCGCCGCCGACCAGGAACTGCGCGGCGCCACCCTCCCGGACAGCCAGCGGATGGTCGCGAGCGCCGTGTGCGGCACCATCGACGCCGAGCCCACCTCAGCGGACAAGGGCGCCGCGCCGCCCACCGTGACCCGGCCGGAGCTGCCGCCCTCCCTGGACCTGGCACCGTCGAAGGGCGGCGCCGTACCCTCGTCCAGCCCGAGCCCCGGCGCCTCGCCCTCACCGTCGCCCTCGCCGAGCGCCGGCGGGTCCCCGGGCGTCTCCCCGACGCCCCGTACGCCGACCACTCCCGGCCAGACGACCGGCGGCCCGAGCCGCCCGCCCGCCACGCAGCCCGGCCGCTCGCCGTCCGCGCAGCCGCAGGCCCCGGCGGTGACCATCGACCAGCCCGGCGGCGGTGGCAGGCTCCGGCGCGGTTGCGAGGAGACGTTCTCCGGTACGGCCAGGACCCGCCCGGGCGACCGGCCCATCACCGATCCGCAGGCCACCACCTGGCAGATCATCGGCCCCAACGGGCCGGTCACGATCGGTGCCGGGGCGTCCGGCCGGTTCCTGGTGCCGCTCCTGGCGGACGGGACCTACCCGCTCGTCTTCTCCGCCACCGACACGGCCGCCGGGCTGACCGGGAGCGCGAGGATCTCGGTCCAGATCGTGGGGTGCCTGCGCTGACCTTCCCCGCCGGCGGGCCCGACTCGACGAATGCGCCTGGACATCCTGCGCGAGATGCCCGACGGCACGACCGGCGGCTAGATCCGGTGCGGGTCGTCTGGTCGATGCCCGGGGGTCCGCCGCCGGACGCGCAGTACGCCGGTCAGCATCGGGAGGGTGAACTCGCCCTGGGCGGCCGCAGCCGGTCGCCCTGGGCCTGGCGCGGCCGTTCGCGCGGGCCCGCCCGCGCGCTGGCCATGGGCACGGCAGTCCTGTTCGGCGCCACCGCCGTCACGTTCACCGTGGGGATGAGCGCCTCGCTCGGCGAGGTGGTGAAGGCCAAGGTGCACGACGCCGCCGATGTCGTCGTACCCGCGCCCTTGCCGGAGTTCGGGCCCCAAGGCCCTGGCTCCGAGAAGCAGCCCAGGGCCGATCCCGCCGCGGTCGCCGCGGTCGTCGAGGCCGCCGCCGGGACCGGGAAGTACTACCGGGCCGCGACGACACGGGCGACCGTCTCCGGCGTGACCGGCACCACCGACGTGATCGCCTTCACGGGCGACGCCTCCTGGGGCGGCTACACGATGGTCTCGGGCCGCTGGATCGACCAGCCCGGCGAGGCCGTGGTCCCGACCCCCTTCCTGGCCGCCACCGGCACCCGCATCGGCGGCACCGTCACCCTGAACGGCCTGGCCGAGCCGGTCACGGTGCGGATCGTCGGCGAGGTCCTCGACCCCCGCAACGACGGCTTGCAGGTCTTCACCGACGCCAGGACCCTCACGGCCGCACATCCCGACCGGACGGAGACGAGCCACCACATCGCGGTCACGTCAGGCACCGACGTCACCGGCTACGTCGACGCGCTGAACAAGAACCTGGCAGCGCTGGGGGTCGGCGCTCGGGCCGGCGGGCTCGACTCCGGCGGCGACATGGTCGTCACGCTGGGCGCGCTGTCCGCGATCCTCACGCTGATGCTCGTGGCCGTCGCCGCGCTCGGCGTGCTGGGCGGTGTACTGCTCGACACCCGCGACCGCGTCCGGGAGCTCGGCGTCCACAAGGCGCTCGGCATGACCCCCCGACAGACCACCGCCATGGTCCTCACCTCGGTCGTCGTGACCGGACTGGTCGCCGGCGCTCTGGGCGTACCGCTCGGCGTGGCCCTGCACGGCTGGGTCATCCCCGCGATGGGCGACAGCGCCGGCCTCCGCCTCCCCGGCTCCGTCATCGCCGTCTACGACGGGGCCGAACTGCTCCCGCTCGCACTCGGCGGCCTGCTCATCGCCACCCTGGGTGCGCTCCTGCCCGCCGGCTGGGCCGCCAGGGCCCGAACCGCCACGGCCCTGCGCACGGAGTAGGAGGTCAGGACCTCTTCACGGGAGCCGGTCGATGAGGATCATCGCCACGTCGTCCGCCAGGTGGCCCTCGGTGTGGCGGATCAAGGCCTGGTGCAGTTCGTCCAGGAACTCCTGGGGGGAGCTGTCGGCGGGTATCCGCTCCATGGTCTCCGGCAGGGGGAGGAACTCGTTGTCGCGGTTGCGGGCTTCGATCACGCCGTCGGTGTACAGCAGCAGCCGGTCGCCGGTCAGGAACGGGTAGCTCTCGGGCTTGGCGGGAGGGCCGTCGACGAGGTCTTCGAATCCGAGCGGCGGCAGCGGCGTGGCGGGCATCAGGGCCTGAACCTTGCCCTGGTGCAGCACCAGCGGAGGCGGATGGCCGCGGTTGACCAGGTGCACCACCTGTTCGTCCGGCACCTGGGCGATGAGCGCGGTGGTGAACCCCTCCAGGAGGAATTCGGGAAGCTCCCCCTGGGAGTAGGTACCCGGTACCGCGGCCTCCCGCCGCAGCGCGGCCCCGCAATGGTTCATGACCTCCTGTACGTCGTCCTCGTAGTGGACGGCCTCCCGGAACGCGCCCAGTGCCACCGCGACCGCGCGTATGGCGGACAGTCCTTTCCCCCGGACGTCCCCCACGATCAGGCGGACGCCGTAGCGCGTCTGCACGGCCTCGTAAAGATCTCCGCCTATCTGTGCCCCTGTCCCGGCCGCGAGGCACAGGCTGGCCGCCCGTACCGGGCCCAGGAGCTCGGGGACGGGCCGCAGGACGACCTCCTGAGCCGCCACTGCGATCCGGCGTACCTGGTCGAGCTCGATCTGCCTGCGCGTGCGTACCGCGTTACTCAGGATGACACTGGCCACGGTCACCACGATCAGCCCCAGGAAGTTGCCGATGATCAGCTGGGCCTGGGTTCCCCACGAGTGGTTGTAGGTCGCCGTGGTCACGTTCACACCGGCGGCGAGGACTGCCGCGGACAGCGTGCCCGTCGGCCCCATCGTCAGTGCGGCCAGGGCCGGCGTCGTGGTGAGAACGGGACCGGTGACCAGGTGGTGCGCGGGCGAGAGCTCGATGCCCAGCACGCCCAGCGCGATCGCGAAGGGCGCACACTGCGCGAGCACGAACAGGGCCTCGCCGTGACCGCCCGCTCCTGGTCGAGAGGACGCTCCCGGCCGAACAGACGAGCGGGGATGTGACCTCATGGGAACAGCCTGCCTCGCGGAAGCCGCCACGGCCTCCTGACGCCCTCGACGGCTCGCTCCGGTCGCGTAGTGCTCTGACCGGAAAGGTTCACCGCCTCACGGCGTCCGGCACGGCACCTCGCTGCGTTGTCGGACCGCGCGAGTACGCCGAGTACGAGCTGCGGCCCTCCGCCTTGCGATGCACCGCACCGGACGCCGCGAGCCGGCAAACCCTTCCGGCCAGAGCACTAGGCGCCCACTGGCGCCAATATTCGAACACTTGATTGAATTAGCGGATGACGTCCATCCACTTCCCCGACGACCTGATCGCCCTCCAGGCCGCATGGATCCGCACCTAGACCGATCTCGCCGGCCGGCCCTCCCAGGCCGGCACCACCGCGCTCCGCCGCAGGCTCATCGCCCTCTCCTGCCGCATCGCCGCCCACCCCTTCTGGACGGCCCCGGGCCGCTCTCCGGCCGCCCGGGTCGAGCTGCGCCGCCGGGCCCTTAGCCCCCGTCCTTCGCCTCCCTCACCTGACTGCCGACCCGCAGCGACGGTGTCGTACTCTCCGCTGTCATGAATATGGATCAAGCCAGAGAGGCCGAAAACACGGCCCCGGTCCGCACTGCGCGGTTCGAGTACACCCCCGCCGCCGCGGACTACGACAGGGCCCTGTGGCACTACACGCTCCGCTCCTGGCCCGGGCGCACCAGACACCTGCCGCTGCTCTTCGCGGCCGGGGCCGCCGCCTTCGCCATCCGGGCCTGGAAGTGGCACTTCGACCAGACGGAGATCATCGTCACGGGCACGATCTGCGCCATCGCCGTGCTCGTCGTACGCCAGTGGTTCCGCAGGCACCGGACACGGGATCAGTACGCCATCCACGCGGAGCACGGCGCCTGCCTCACCACGCTCGGCGAGGACGGGCTGACCACCACCGGCGCATCCGGGCAGACGGTCACCGCCGAGTGGAGCTCATACCCGTGGTGGTTCGAGACACCCGACCTGTTCGTCCTCACCGGCAGCATGGAGTTCTTCTTCGTACTGCCCAAGCGCGGTGCGGCGGGCTCCGAGGACCTCGACCACGCCCGCGCCCTCTTCAGCCGGCATCTGCGACGCATCTGACCGGCCCGGCGGCGCGGGGGTCACATGTAGGGGCTCCAACGGCCGAAGCCTGCCATCAGCCTGCGCGTGGCGCCCTCGTCCAGCCCGAGTGCGGCCGCGGCCTGGGTGGTCGTCAGGTCGTTGCGGGTGCCGTGGGCCGCCCAGTAGCCGATCCGCTCGGCCGTGACCTCCAGTCGGCGGGCGGCGCGAACGGCCGCGACCGGGGAGGTCCTGCTGAGCTGCTCGATCTCCTCTTCCAGGCGCTCCAGCAGGGTGGTGACCGTCTCGGGGAGGGGGACGGTGGTCGCCTCGACCTGGACCGTGTGGCCGTCCCAGTCCCGCAGGCACGTGTCCGCCTCGGCTTCGCCCGCGTCCGCCAGGTTCCGGTCGCCGAACGCCGTCCAGTCCAGACGGTGCTCGGGCCCGGACCAGCCGCAGGAACACACCGCGCGCAGCGCGGCCGCGCGGGGGACGTGGCTCCAGCGGCCGTCGTAGACGTACCAGTGGGACGTCTCGTGGACCGACGGACCCGAGCCGGTGTCGAAGAACGCCGGTGCGGGGGTGGTGCCGTCCTCCAGGAGCACCCCGACCCAGCCCTCGTGCGAGGTGCCGAACTCCTCCGTCGTCCACTTCTCCCTGTCATCCATCACGCGTACACCCCTCCCGGCAACGGAATCCGTACACGGCGCTCCTTCGGCGGGCGCCCGTATAGGACGATGCCGCAGAAGGCCCGGGCCGCAGGGCCGAATTCACGAATGAGGGGCTGGCCGGGCAGCTGCACCCTGCCGCCACCGGCCAGGGCATCGCCACGCGAGCCGCGGCGGCCGTGGTCACCAAGATGTTCACCCTGCCGGACGTGGAGTACACGCCTGCACCGCCCTCCACCGCCGATCAACAGCCTTCCCGCTGCCTGACCACCCGGGCCGACCGGTCCCAGCTCCCGGATGCAAGACTGGCCCCCGCCAGGACGGCGACGAGCCGGCTGAGCAAGGCGCGCAAGTGGACAGGGCGGGAGGCGCAGTTGAGTATCAGCGTCGAGGGGCAGATCGACATATCGGGTCCGGTGGGCAAACTGCTCCACCGGCGGCGGCTGCAGAACGCCACGGTGATGCAGTCCTTCGGCATCGATCCCGTCACCGGCGAGATCTTCGTCCTCCAGGTCGTCGAGGGCGGTCTCACCCTCGCCGGCGAGTCCGGCCCCAGGACCGGCAAGCAGCGGGCGTACGCCGGCGACCTGGCCGTGACCCGGCTCAGCCAGGCGGGCACCATCACGGGGTACATGTACCTGCGGGGCTTCGGTCACGGCGTGTCCATGGGCGTCGAGCACCACAACGGTGTCTCGCGGCTGTGGACGGAGACGGCGTCGATCCCCATGGGCACCAACGTCCCCGAAGAGGAAAAGGAGGGCTACGGCACCGCCGTCACCCACTTCGAGTTCCGCAGCGGCACGGTCGTCGACTCCGGCTCCTCTCAACTCGCCGAGCCGTACCAGCCGGTGGTCGGCGCCACCAACGTGACCTGCACCATCGACCCGACGACGAACCGGGTGATCGTCCGCTTCAAGAGCGGCAGCACGATGTTCGAGGCCTACGACCTGGACAAGGCCAGGGCCGGTGACTGGACGCCGCTGACCCGGATCACCCAGCCGGACGCGAAGGGGGTCTTCCAGGGGTACGCCTCCCTCGGCGGCGTGCTGTACATGCTGGCCGGCCAGGGCTACTCGGACACGGTCAAGCCGCCCGGCAACACGTACCTGACCGCGGTGGACTGGGCCACCGGCGCCATCCTGGACCAGCAGTTCGTCACCGCCGCGCCCGGCCTGGAGCTGCGCGAACCCGAGGGGATGGCCGTATCGGTGCAAAACGGCGTGCAGTACGTGCACTTCGGCTTCGCCGGCGAGGAGCCCGGCCCGCGGACCTGCACCCTTCTGTCGCTGTCCGGGGCGCCGGAGGTCGACGGGGTGAAGGTGCTGGCCGACTGGCAGCCGATCCCACTGGCGAGCGGCGTGACGGCGGATGTCCGGGCTCCGCAGGGGCGGCTCATCAGCATCGCGGGGACGACGATGCTGCAGCTCAGTGGCGGGGTCAAGGGCACCTTCGAGGCGGACACCCGGATCGGGACGCTGCCCGACGCGCTGGCCCCGAGCATGGCCGTCCAGGGCAGTGTGCCGCGCAACAACAGCGCCGGCGTGTGCACCGCGCGGGCGGAGGCGGACTCCGTACGGGAGCTCTGGCTCTACGGCGGACGCTCCACGAACCCCATCACATGGGCCCAGTTGGACAACTTCAGCGCCGTCTGGCGCTGACGACCCCTCTCATCCGCTCCCTATTTCCCGCCAAGGAGACCGACCCCCCATGTCCCACAACCGCCGCCGTATCCTCGGTGCCGCGCTCGCCCTGCCCGCCACGCTGGCCACGACGAGCCTGGTGGCCGCCGGCCCCGCCGTCGCCGCGGGCGGTGTCGATGCCCAGCCGTGGACCGACCTCCTCCTCGAACCGGGTGTCACCGCCCAAACGGGAGCGACTCCGCAGGTCCGCCTGATCACCATCGCCGGTACGGTCTTCCTCCAGGCGCGCGGCTCAGTGACCTGCAACCTCGCCGCCGACACGAAGATCGCGACCCTCCCGGCCGGACTTCGCCCCACCGCCCTGGTCCGCGCCACCGCCCCGCGCAACAACAGCCAGGGCATCAACGCCTGCCGTTTCGAGGCCAACACCGCCGGGTCCGTGACGATCTACGGCGCCAACAGCGGAAACCCGATCACCTGGGTCCAGTTCGATTCGGTCCAGACGATCTGGCGCTGAAAGCAGCAAGTGGGGGCGACGTAAGGCTGCCGGACCCCGACCGACCCCGCCCGCGCCGCCGACTACGGCTCGGCTCGGGCGGGACGCGGGCTCAGGCAGCGGTGCGGCGGGTGTGCACGGGCACAGGCACAGGGCAGGGACGCAAGACCATGAGCGAGTCCTCCAAGGTCGCCACCATGGCAAAGGAAAAGCGGTCGAGCTCAAGACAGAGCGCGACATCATCAGGATGCGCTCCTTGACGCACACCCTCCGCCAGCTCGGCGGCGGCGCGCGACTCGGCAGCGCGGCGAAGGAACCAAGCAGGATCCGTCCCTGCCCCGGTGACTCTCCGAGCGATGTATTGAGCGCACGCCAGATCCTCATCGGCCTGACCGTCCTCGCCAGTGACCACGAACGTGACACTGTCGCTCTTGCGCGTCCCCAAGAGCCGAGCCGTTGCCTCCGCCACCACGAAGCCGGCGCACAACACCAGCGACGCCTCCTTGACCGCCAGGGCGCCGACCGTCCCGGCCCTGGTCTTCTGCACGACGGTCCGTCCGCCAAGGTCAACAGACCGCAGCAGGCCCGGCGAGTTGACCAGGTCGAACCCGGGCGCGGGCGCCCCGTCCTTGAGCGCCACCCAATCCGGGTGGCGAGCCTTGAGGGCCAGAGCGCCGTCCAGCGACTCAGCAAGAACGATCTTTTCCGCCCCCTGGGCAAAGGCCCAGGCAGCCACGGTGAAAGCGCGCATGACGTCGACTACGACCGCCACGGACGGGGCCTCGACCAGCTCGGCGATGCCAACGAAACGAGCGTCCATACCGATCATGTTCGCGCACGCCCGACCCGAAGCAGCCAGAGCGTGAGCCACATCACATCAACGTGGCAGCGAGGAACTCTCCCGGCCATTATCGGTTTTGGACTTCGCAGGGAACGGCGGGTGTCCCTGTGACACCTTCTGGTCTGGAACAGGGTCGGGTGAACCACGGTCGCAGCGGGGGTGTGATGGCAGTGCGGGTGCTGGCGGGGCGGTACGAGCTGGTCCGGTTCGTGGGCCGGGGCGGAATGGGGGAGGTCTGGGAGGGCCGTGACCGGGTCATCGAGCGTCGGGTGGCGGTCAAGCTGCTCCCGCACGCGACAGGCGACGCCTCAGGCGCGGACCTGTTCCTGCGCGAGGCACGCACCGCGGGGGCGTTGAACGATCCAGGGGTGGTCACGGTCTTCGACCTGGGACAGGACGAGGCGGACGGCTCCCTCTTCCTGGTCATGGAGTTACTGGAGGGCCGGGACCTGGCCACGGTGCTGCGCGAGCAGGGCCTGCCACAGATCGAGGCCGCAGTCGGCTGGGGGGTGCAGGCCGCAGCCGCGCTGGCCCGCGCGCACGAGGCGGGCGTGGTGCACCGTGACCTGAAACCGTCGAACCTCATGCTCACCACCGGCGGCCAGGTGAAGATCCTCGACTTTGGCATCGCCAGGTTCATGGAGTCCACGACCAGGTCGAGCGCGGTCATGGGCACCCTGGCGTACATGGCGCCGGAGCGCTTCGACGGGCAGAGCGGCGACGCCCGGTCCGACCTGTACTCCTTCGGCTGTGTCCTGAGCGAACTCCTCACCGGCCACCCGCCGTTCGACGCCACCGGACCGGTTGGCTTCATGAACGCCCATGTGGGCCGCGCTCCGATGCCACCCAGCCAGACCCGCCCCGGTGTACCCGCCGAGCTCGACGACCTCGTCGCGGCACTCCTCGCCAAGCGGCCCGACGACCGGCCTGCCGCCGCCGCGGAGGTTCACGACCGGCTCCGCGTCGTCCACCGCGCTCTGTCCAGGCAACCCGTCGCGGAGCCGTATGACCCGAGCCGGCTGGCCGGACCTGCGAAGAACCTGCCCGACCCCGTGGGTGTCGCCTCCGGTTCTCCCATACCGGGGGTCCGGTCCGCCCTCGCCCCGTCGCCCGCGGCACCCGGCTCCCGACTCCCGGCCCGCTACGCCCGGGTCGGCGCCCCGCTGACAGGTCACACCGAGGAGGTCCTCGCAGTCGCGTTCTCTCCGGACGGCTCCCTGCTGGCCACCGGTGGCTCCGAGGACGGGACGGTGTGGCTGTGGAATCCGCACACGCGCCGCCCGGTCGGCGAGCCCCTCGACACGCGCTCGGACATGGTCTTCGCGATGGCGTTCTCTCCGGACAACTCCCTGCTGGCCACCGGTGGCAGCGACGCCGATGCGGTGAGGCTGTGGGACCCGAACACCGTACAAGCGGTCGGCAAGCTCGTCGGCCACTCCGACATGGTCGTCTCGCTGGCATTCTCGCCGGACGGCTCCCTCCTGGCCGCCGGTCTCAACGACGGGGACGTGTGGCTGTGGGATCCGACGACCCGGCGGCCGGTCCGCGACCCGTTGTCCACATACACGACCGTGATCAACACGGTGGCGTTCTCGCCTGACGGGTCTCTCCTGGCCACCTGCGGCCGCGAGGACGACGGGGTGTGGCTGTGGGACCCGATCACGCGGCACCCGGTCGGCGAGCCCATCGTCAACGAGTCGGCGGCGCCACGGTCGCCATCGCTGGGCCGGGTGCTCCGCTCATGGATCTCACCCCCCAGGACCCGAACGATGACGATGGCGTTCTCGCCGGACGGGTCCCTACTCGCCACCGGCGGAGCCGACGGTGTCGTGCGGCTGTGGGACCCGATCACTCGGAACCCGGTCGGCGAGCCGATGGCCGACAACGCCTCGGCCATCGAGGTTGTGGCCTTCTCCCCGGACGGATCCTTGCTGGCCGCCGTCGGGGCCGACGGTGTCGTGCGGCTGTGGGACCCGATCACCCGGCGCCCGGTCGGCGAGCTGCCCGGCCACGACGGGACGGCCTTTGCCCTGGCGTTCTCGCCTGACGGGTCACTCCTGGCCGCCGGCCGCGGGGACGGCAGCGTGCTGCTGTACGCCCGGCTCACCCAGCACGAGCGTTCCTGACCTCGCAAAGACCGTTCGGCAGGCCGCCGACGAGCCGTTACCGCAAGGCACGTCGGCGGCGACGCGGTGTGCCGACAAGGCGGCTGGCCGCCGCTCAGTGGCACGGGACCAGTGGGGCGGATCAGTGTTGGTCGAAGACGTAGCGGTGCCCGTCGTCGGCTGGACAGGCGAAGACCCGGAAGTCGCCCGGTGATGACATCGCTTCCCTCCCCCGTCGCCTCGGCATACCCCTGTGTACGGACTCGATGAGTTCCCCGTCCGGTAGGGCCTGCGGGTAGGGGAAATCTACGAGGGGTACCGGGGTGAGCGTGCACCGCACCGGGGTGTAGCCGTAACCCGGGTCCTCCTGTCGTACGGGCAGCGGGGGCGACCCGACTGTGCGCGTGACGTCGGCGCTGTTCCGCCAGCGGATCGCGGCGACCGGGCTGACGTCGGCCTGCGGAGCCGGCGGATCCCAGTGCACGTTGGGGCACCACAGGAGCTGAAACACATCCTTGCCCTCGGGCCACCAGTCACCCGGTGCGTCCCGCCGGTACACCTGCGCCACTGCCACCATGGCGGTCGCCGGCGCCCCGGAACCGGACTTCTCGTCCGGGACGTCGCAGTGCGGCCAGGGCTCCTCGGCCGGCCACAGCAACGGTCCGCCCACGGAACTCTGGTGGACCGTCGGCTCCCCCGGTTCGGGGGCCAGTACCACGGCTGGGCGTGCGTACGGTGCGAGTCCGGGCACAGCCGCGACGATCTCCTCCGTTGAGGGCCTGTGTTGTAGGGCAGATCCACGGCCGGAGATCAGCCCACAGCTCCGACAGCAGGACCCGGCCGAGCGATGCCTCCTCCACCGGCTGCGGCTGTCCGACCAGCACATCACGTCGTACCGGCAACCCGCCTCCTGCCGCCACACCACCCGCCCATTCCCCCGCCGACTGGGGCCGGACCAGTCCGAGCCCGGCTCCTCGTCGCCCTTCTCGACGTCCTCGCGGTCCCGTTGCACCAGGGTGTGTACTGGTCTGGCCAACCGGCGGCGTCCAAGCCTTCGACGAACGGAACGGACAGCGCGCCCTGGCCCCCGGCTTGACCGGCCGCCCGCAACGTCTCGTGTTGTGAGATGGACAGCCAAAGAGCCGCGCGTGCGCACGACCGTCATGACCTGCCGCTCGCCGGGAACCTGGGCTCACCAGATGAGGACGCCCCCGCCCACAGCTCCCATGGCCCGGCGGCCGGCCGCGATGAAGTTGTCCAGTTTGCTCTCCACATTGTCGAGGAGCGCGGGGCCAGCGGGTTCTTGGAGGCCGGCGACGAAGGTTTCGCTCTTGTTCCGAAGCGTCATGCATTCCTCAAGGAAGTCGGCGACTTCATCCGCCTCGACGTAGAGGTCCCCACTCGCCAGCCGGGGCAGGAAACGAGCCCCCAAAGCACGCGCGGATTCCGACCCCCACACGACCGTGCGCCAGCGTTCCCCTCCAGCGAGGTCTCGTCCGTTGGGCGGGTCCTCCAGCAGGTCCCAGCTTCCGTCGGCGTTCCTTATGAACGTGTGCACCAGAAGACTCATGCAGGACTCCTTTGATCTCAGAGCTGGCGATCTTGGCGCCCGTAGGCGCCCAGTCGTGCGTTGCCGCGGTGCCGTGCCGTGCCGTCCAGGCAGTCGCCGGTCGGGCGGTGATCGTTTCCCGTATCGAGGCGGGCTGCGGCTGTCAGCGGGCGGGCCCGTCGCACGTGATGTGCGACGGGCCCGTCTCTTGCAGTGGCCGGGGCGGGATTTGAACCCGCGACCTCTGGGTTATGAGCCCAGCGAGCTGCCGACCTGCTCCACCCGGCGACCTCCACCGTAAGACGCCGCCGCCCGCGGACGCGAATGAATATCGGGCGTGTGCCGTTCCAGCGGCTGCCAGGCATCCGACGTTCGCGCCCCGCCGCAATCGGCGGGGCCGGGTCCGATCGGGGTGGCCAGGTTCGCCAGCACGTTCGGCGTGCCCGTCGCGGTGGCCTCCGCGCCCGGCCTCGACGTCCAGGTGCCGACCTGCACCTGGGTGATGGGCGCCGCTCCCGGGCCGCCACCATCGCCGCAGGGCCTGCCGCGACGGCCAAGTCCGCCGCGCAGGGCGCCCCGGCTGCGCCTTGGGAGCGGGAGGCCTTGTCCTCCTGGTTGGCCGCGTCGACGCAGGAGCTGCTGGACGCGCTGCGGGAGGCCGACCCGGATCGCGGTCGCTGGACGTGGTGGGGTAGTTCCCAGTCGCCGCAGACTTGCGGTGCCGTCGCCCGGCACCAGCTCCAAGAGATCGCAACGCACACCTGGGACGCCCAGATCACCGTGGGGGCCCCGCAACCGCTGCCTCGTCGGGAACCCGCACCGTCGCCCCATGCCTAGAGGTGCGCGGGAGCCGGGTCGCGCGGGCGACAGCCCGCTCGGCCTGCCCGCCGATCATGCATCTACGCTTGTGCCCCGTCAGGTCGTCGAGACGAATGACCGGTCGCGGAACGGAGCATGTGGTGCCAGCGGGCCAAGCAGGGCAAGAGAACGACGGAGACCTGATCGGAAAGGTACTCGGAGGGCGCTATCGGGTGACCTCCGTGGTGGGCCGCGGCGGCATGGGAGTGGTCGCGCGGGCCGTCGACGAACTGCTCGCCCGCGAGGTCGCCGTCAAGGTCCTACGGGCCTACACCGACGCGAGCCAGTCCGAACTGGCCGACCTGCGCACCCGGATGGAGCGCGAGGCGCAGGCCGCCGCCCGCATCCGGCACCCCGGCGTGGTCACCGTCCACGACGTGACCCACGAGCAGGGCCTGCCCGTCATCGTCATGGAACTCGTCGACGGCCCCTCGCTCGACGACTCGGTGACCCGGTACGGCGCGCTCGACCCGTACGAGGCGGCCGCGATCGGCGCCAAGCTGATGGACGCGCTCGACGCCGCACACCGGGCGGGCGTCCTGCACCGGGACGTGAAGCCCGGCAACGTACTGCTGGAGCGCGGCGGCCGGGTCGTGCTCACCGACTTCGGCATCGCCACCATGGAGGCCTCCGGCGACGAGGCCATGGCGAAACTGACCCGCAGCGGTGAGCTGGTCGGCTCGCTCGACTACCTGCCGCCGGAGCGCGCGCAGGGCAGGGAGCCCGGCCCGGCCTCGGACATCTGGTCGCTCGGGATGACCCTGTACTCGGCGGTGGAGGGCGTCTCGCCGTTCCGCCGCACGTCGGTGTGGTCCACGCTGGCCGCGATCGTCGCCGAACCGCTGCCCGAACCGCGGCGGGCGGGGCCGCTCGCGCCGGTGCTGCTGGCGCTGATGGCGAAGGAGCCGGAGAGCCGGCCCACCGCCGACCAGGCCCGCGCGATGCTGGAGCAGGTGGCGGCGGGCGGGGCCGGAGCGCGGCCCGCGCAGCCGGGTCCCGCCGCCGTGGTGCCGACCCCGACGGCGCCGTCCGTCGTGGCGCCGCCTGTCGGCTTCGGATCGCCGCCGGTCTTCGGTGGTGGGGTCGGTGGTGGTGTCGGAGGCGCCGGATCGTTTCCGCAACCCCATGTCCCGGCTCCCTACGGCGGGTTCCCCCAGCAGCAGGGCCAGCCGCCGACCGCCGCACGGAGCCCCGAGTCCTTGGACCGGGCGCGCCGCCGCAGCCGTGTCGCGATAGCCGTGGCGGTCGTCGCGGTACTCGCCGCCGGCGGTATCACCTACGCCGTGACCTCGGGAGGCGGCGGCGACCGGGAGCGGGCGGTGGCGCCGACGCCGACGTCGGTGCCCACCAGCGGATCCCCGGCGGCAGGCGGCCAGCCGAGCACGGGCACCCCGGAGCCTTCTCCCACCGGCTCCGGGCCCCAGCCCAAGCCTTCCGCCTCCACCTCGAAGAAGCCGGAGACGGCACCGCCCTCCTCGGCAGCGTCCTCGCCCACTCCGACCCAGCCGAGCGCTGTACCGACGGGCTGCGCCGGCTGGACCCACAAGGACCCGAAGCCGGGCACCTACGGCTACATCTCCGGCGACCACCACCTGCTGGCCGCGCCGTACCAGCAGTGCACCGCCGGCGCCCTGGTCAAGGACGGCACGAAGCTCTGGTACCACTGCTACATCGTCAACTCGTACGGCAACCAGTGGACGTACGTCCGCGTGGACGGCACGAACACCACGGGGTGGCTGTACAACCGCGACCTCACCGGCCAGAAGGGCTCCTCCCCCGCGTGTTAGCTTCCGGCCCGCCCGTCTTGGCGCCGCGGGACCGCTCCTGGGTCTTCGGCGAGGTGGACGACGTGAGTGAGCGCGTTCTCGTAGGCGGGGCGGGGGAAGCCGAACGGTCCCATGGGGAGGTCGCCCCAGGCACATGCCGCAGGGGCAGCCCAACGCGGCGGTCGCGTCCGTCGGTGTATGCCGGAGCTCCGGGGCTCCGTCGCCGAGAAGGTGGGGCACAGGGTTACCTGGCTCTTCTCTTGCAGCCACAGGGGGCGGGTGGCGTCCGCGGCGTGTGGGCTCTCGGGTCGGGCCGTCGTGCTGTGGTGAGGACTCCGGGCGGGCAGCCAGCCAGGCGGTGACGCGTCGGTCCACTTCGTCGGTGCCGTAGGCCTCGTTGGCTGGACATGGCGACGGGATGATCGTCAAAGGCGCTCGCTGCCAGGGCGGCGGCCCGCAGATCCGACGGTGGTGAACTCTCGGCCAAGCGCTGCTCGTTGCGGCGGTGGGCGGTCACCTGTGCGTCGAACCGCGGACGGAGGGCCTGTGCCGTCCAGGCGTGGAAGCCGATCGGCTCCGCGGCGATCTCGCCGGCGAGGGTGGTCCGGCGGTTGTCCAGGCCGGCCATCGCCAGGACGGCGGACGTTGGTTCGGGGGCCAGGTCGAGCCAGGCGGCGCTGGCTGGGAAGTGGCGGGGCGGCGGTCTCGGTGATCGCGCCGCGGGTGGGTTCACCCGTGGACAGCACCAGGTGCACCGCGAAGGTGTCGTTGCCGGACGGGAAGACGCCGACCAGCGCGAACGGTGCGGCCGAGCCGGTCTGCACCCACCCGGGGTCACTCGGGCCGTCGGTACGAAGCCGGTACCAGCGGCAGAAATGGGCGATCCCGGTGCGGTGGCTGTCGACCACGGGAGGGCGGCAGGCGGGCGGGAACCGGCGAGCGGCGACCGGACGCATCGACGACGAGGCCCGCCCGGTGCGTTTCCGCGCCCACCTGGACACCGCTGACGCGGCCAGGGTGGCCCTCCCGGATGCCGAGGGCGCGTACCCGGCAGCCTCGCCGCACATCAACCGTCGTTCCCGGCGCACGGCCGCGGTCAGGGCGGCCTCCAGCACGATGCGGCGGGTGCTCACCGAACCAGTCGAAGTCGTGGCACTCCCGGGCTCCGCGTGCCAGCAGATCCGACATCCTTCGCGCCCTGTTGCGGGGCAGCGAGAACGCCCGTCCTGCCGCTTTCAGGACTTCTTCAGATTTGTCCCCGGCGTGGCCTTGCCTGTTCCATGAGCCGGTCGCTCGAAAGAAGCGGAATCTTCCGAAAGGTGGAACGCCCGTGTTCCGGAACGCCGTCCAGCCCTGGCACCTGCTCATCCTTCTGGTCGTCTGCCTGCTGGTGTTCGGTTCCAGGAAGCTGCCCGACATGGCCCGCTCGCTGGGAAAGTCGATGCGCATTCTGAAGTCGGAGGCGCGGGCCCTGCGCGCGGAGGACTCCCCCAAGCCTTAGCCCTGGCCCCGGGACTGTTCGCCGGAGCCGGCGGCGGGCATCGGAGGCGGGGACTCGCCGTGGGAGCGCACTCTATCAATCACCTGTGACATGTGAAATATTACCTGCGCTCCATCTCCCGTCCCAACTCAGCGAAAGGCACGCCACGTTGCGCAGACTCGCTGTGGTGGGAGCGGCGATATCCCTCGCCCTCCTCACCACCCCCGCGCTCGCCGCCACCGCGCCACCGCCCCCTCCACCCGGCGCACAGCAGCAGACCGAGCAGACCGTCGAGCCGCCGCCCGCGCCCCTGGAGCTCCAGCGCCAGGCCCTGCGTCGCCAGGCGCTCGAAAGCGTCGCCGCAGGTGGCCCCGCCGCTCTCAAGGCCGGGGCCGACGGCACGCTCCCGCGCCAGGCCAAGGTCGGCAAGCGGTACGTCGAACTCGCCCAGGAGCGCAAGGACAAGGTCTTCGTGATCCTCGCCGAGTTCGGCGACCAGGTCGACAACACCACCGAGTTCGAGGGCAAGCCCCGCTTCGGCGGCACCCCCGGCCCCCGCCACAACACCATCGGCAAGCCGGCCGCGAGCGACAACCACACCCTGTGGCGCAAGGACTTCGACCGGGCCTTCTACGAGAAGCAGTTCTTCTCCACCGACCCCGAGTCGGCGTCCATGCGGGCCTACTACCGGCTCCAGTCATCCGGCCGCTACGACATGGACGGCTCCGTCTCCGACTGGGTCAAGCTGCCCTGGAACGAGGCCCGTTACGGCACCGACAACTGCTCCGAGCCCGGCCAGTGCCGCACCAACTGGGATCTGATCCGGGACGCCACCACCGCGTGGTACGACGCCGAGCGCGCGAAGGGCCGGACGGCCGAGCAGATCAAGGCACAGCTCGCCGAGTACGACGTATGGGACCGCTACGACGCGGACCACGACGGGAACTTCGACGAGCCGGACGGCTACCTCGACCACCTCGTCGTCGTGCACGCCGGCAAGGACCAGACGTGGGGCGGCGGAGCCCAGGGCAAGGACGCCGTCTGGGCGCACCGCTGGTTCGCGTACTGGAACCAGGCCGGCAGCGCGGGCCCCGAGGGCAACAAGGCGGGCGGCACGCCGATCGGCGACTCCGGCATCTGGGCCGGTGACTACCTGACCGGTGGCGAGAACAGTGGCGCGGGGCTCTTCGCCCACGAGTTCGGCCATGACCTCGGGCTCCCGGACCTGTACAGCTCGGACGGCGACAACAGCGTCAACTTCTGGTCCCTGATGTCCTCGGGCTCGTACCTCGCCAAGGGCCGCAACACCACCGGCGCATGGCCGGGCGACCTCGACCCGTGGAGCAAGCTCCAGCTCGGCTGGCTGGAGTACACGGAGGCCGACGCGGGCCGCAAGACGCGTGCGGTGCTGGGGGTTTCGGGGTACAACACCGAGGATCCGCAGGCGCTGCTGGTCCACCTGCCGCCCTCGCAGACCCGGACCGAGCTGACCGACCCGTACGAGGGCACCAGCCAGTGGTGGAGCGGCACCGGGGACTTCATGGACAACACCCTGGGGCGGACGGTCGACCTCACGGGGTCGGCCGGGCCCGCCCGGCTGGACGCGAGGGTCTGGTACGACATCGAGCAGGACTTCGACTTCCTGACGGTGGAGGCCTCCGCGGACGGCGGCACGACCTGGACGGCGCTCCCCGGTACGGTCGGCGGGAGCGAAATTCCGGCCAAGGGCGTGTCCGGGATGTCGGGCGGATGGAAGGAACTCGCGGTCCCTCTGGACGGGTTCGCGGGCCGGAGCTTCCAACTGCGGCTGCGCGTCACCTCCGACGGCAACACCCACGGCAAGGGCGTCACGTTCGACGACATCCGGATCACCGCGGACGGGCGGGAGTTGCTGCGCGACGGTGCCGAGCAGGGCGCGAACGGCTGGGTCGCGGTCAAGTGGTCGGGCACGCAGGGGCGCACGGGCATCGCATCGCACCCGCGCGCGTACCTGCTCGAGAACCGGCGCTACACCGGCTACGGCAGCCGGCTCAAGACGGGGCCCTACAACTTCGGATTCACCGGTGACCAGGTGGAGTTCTACCCGTACCAGCAGGGCGTGCTGATCTGGCTGTGGGACACGGCGTACAGCGACAACACCACCAAGGCCCATCCGGGCGGCGGCATGCTCCTGCCGGTCGACGCCCGGCCCGATCCGCTGCGGAACGCCGACGGCTCGCTGCTCAACGCCCGTGCGCAGACGTTCGACGCGCCGTTCTCGCTGCGGGCGAGCGACCGGATCGTGCTGCACAAGGCGGGCACGCCGACGGTGGTCCCGTCACGTCCGGGGGTCTCCGTCTTCGACGACCACCGGGGCTCGTACTGGAACGCGGAGCTGCCGCAGGTGGGGGTCAAGGTGCCGGACACGGGGACCCGTATCGCGGTGGTGAAGGAGGCCGCGGGCGGTGCACTCACCACGGTCCAGGTGAGCCCGTCCCCTTGATCCCGGCGAGCCGGCGTCGATGAGCGGACCACCCGCCCCGGTCGTGCGGGGGTGGGCGGTCCGCCCTCCTGGTACGGCGAGGTCGCGAGGCGTGGTCCGCGTTCAGCGGGCCCGCACGATCCGCACCGCGTTCCCCGACAGGACGTCGATCCGCACGCCCGCCTCCGGATCGGCGAAGGTCTCGCCGGGCGCGTACGCCGCGTGGTCGTTCATGACGCGGACCGGCCCTTCGCCGGTCCGCACCGCGGAGTCGACCTTGTAGACGAGGACGCCCTGGCCCTGGCGGGACTCGGCCACGTACGCCGCGGTCTCGCCGGTCCGCACTACGGCGATCTTCGTGCCTCCGGGGCGTTCCACCGGGGTCAGCGTCACCGTGCGGCGTCCCGGTCCCGCGAGGCAGGCGACCTGGCGGTCGCGGGTCCAGCCGAGCTTCCAGGAGTGCCAGCCGAGGAACTGCGGGGCGTGTCCGGCGATGTCGCCCATGACGTCCCAGCCTCCGACGTAACGGTGGGGCGCGCCGGTGAAGGCGTACAGGTCCGGCAGGCCGAAGGTGTGGCCGGTCTCGTGGGCGGCGACCTTGAAGCCCCAGTGCCACATGTCCTGGCCGAAGGTCACGGCCCACTTCAGCCGGGTGCCGTCGGCGGTCACGCCCGGGGTGGCGGGGTCGTGGATGTAGGTCGGGGAGAAGGAGATGGCCGTCGCGGCCTTGGTGGGGACGACGTAGACCATGTCGTAGCGGGAGAAGTCGGCGTACGGGTCGGCGGCCGCGATCGCGTCCCGTACGTACTTCTCGTGGGCCTCGAAGGTCAGGCCGCGCGCGAATCCGTACGAGTCGGAGGCCGCCGGCATACGGATCCAGCGGGGCAGCACGCTCACGTCGAGGCGGACCCGGCCGTGGCTCGCCGTGCCCAACCAGTCTGCGGCGGGGGCGAGATGGGCGGCATAGGGCTGCGTGGAGTCGGTGTCCGGCGCGTCGGGGAAGTCCACGAAGAGCGTGAGCACGCGGCGGGTGCCGGTGGACGGCTGGAAGAGGGTGCGGTCGGTGTCGTGGCCCTCGTCGGTCCAGCCGGTCCTGCCGGGGAGCGCGCAGTCGGAGGCCGGGGCAACACCCGAGGCCGCGGTGGCCGTGGTCGGTGTCGCCAGGCAGGAGAGGACGGCGGCGGCTGCCGCGGCGACGGCGAGGCGCGGGCGGTGCGGCGTTGTGGGCATGGGGACTCCCGTCGTCAGTGGGGGTGATGAGCGGCTACGCGCGGCCCGCGGCCAGGTCCATCAGGCGGGACAGGACGCGGCCGCCCGAGGCGGTGACGCCGTCGTGCTCCCACTCGTTGGTGACCCACACGCGCGTCGCGCCGATCTCGCGTGCCGTGCGCAGGGAGAGGTCGGCGTCCACGTACATGTCGCCGTGGTAGACGGCCGCCGCAAGGGGGACTTCGTTGGCGGCGAGGCGGTGGGGGTCGTAGAGCGGGGGCCAGTCGGTGCGGTGGGCCAGGAGGTCGGCGGCCTCCGCGAAGGGGCGCAGGGACGCGATCTCCCGGAACATCCAGGGGTAGATCATCTCTCCGGTGAGCAGCAGGAGATGGGCGTCCTCCGCGAACTCGGGGAAGCCGGCCAGGGCGCGGGAGGCGGCCCAGCCCGTCGGCCCAGCGCCCTGGCCGCCGTACAGGGTCTCCTGCATGACGGCGAACAGCGGGTTGTCGGTGAAACCGGTCATGGCCAGCGTCTGGTGGCGGAAGGTGTCGGTCAACTCGCCGTCGGGGCCGATGGCTTCGTCCAGCAGCCAGTGGAGCCGCTCGAAGCCGTCGCCCATGCCGAGGAGGAGGCCGAGGGTGCGCAGACGGTGGGGGGTGAGGCGGTCCCCGTCGGGCAGGGTGACGTCCCCGGCCGCGAGGAGGTCGGCGATCTTGCGGAGGCGGGAGGCGTCGTCCGGGTAGCGGTCGTAGAAGTCGAGGACCCGCTCGCGGACGCGCGGGTACGTACGGGCGTACACGTCGTCGGCGGTGGCGGTGAGGCCCGGCAGGCCACCGGTCACGTAGCACGCTCGCAGTCCTTCGGGGGCTCGGGAGAGGTAGGTGAGGGTGATGAAGCCGCCGTAGCTCTGCCCCAGCGTCTCCCAGGGGGTGTCGTCGCCGCATAGTCTGCGGCGGATCAGTTCGGCGTCGGCCACGATCGCGTCGGCCCGGAAGTGGGAGAGGTGCGCGGCGAGTTGGTCCGGCGAGGCGAAGCGGGCTGCGGAGCGCGCGGTGACCGGGGTGGAGCGGCCGGTGCCGCGCTGGTCGAGGAGCAGCACGCGGTGTGTCCTCAGCGCGTGGGGCAGCCAGCCCGGTGAACCGGACGACGGGCGGGGGGATTTCCCGCCGGGGCCGCCCTGGAGGTAGAGCAGCCAGGGCAGTTGTTCGCCGCTGCGGGTCGGATCGGCGACCTCGCGGGCGAAGACCTCGATGGCCGGGCCCTCGGGGGCATGGTGGTCGAGGGGGACGCGGAAGACGTGGTCGACGGTGGCGTAGGCGGGGTTCATTGATCCCTTTCACGGCCGGCGCGGGCGGCCGTAGGGCGAGGGGTGGGCGGTGCCCGATCAGCATGGTCCGACCACTCCTGCGCCCGGGAGCTCCCGCATGGCCATAACGCCGTGTTAGGGCGAGCCGACCGCTGCCCGGGATCTTGTCAGTGCAATGTCACATAACTATGGTGCGGGCACCGCTCCTGGAAGGACCCCTCATGGACCCACGCACCCGCACCGCCCTCGCCGCCGCACTGGCGGCGACCCTCGCCCTCGGTGCCGCCGGCTGTTCCGACGACAGGAAGGCCGACGACCGCGGCAACCCCGCAACCGCGAACACAGGCAGGGCGATAGGCGGCACGCCACACAAGGGCGGCACCCTGACCGTGCTGTCCAACCAGGACTTCACCCACCTCGACCCGGCCCGCAACTGGGTCATCGGCGACATGGACTTCGCCACGCGCCTGCTCTACCGCACCCTCGTGACGTACAAGTCCGAGCCCGGCACAGCGGGCGGCGAGCTGGCCCCCGACCTCGCCGAGGACCTCGGCACTCCGTCCAACGGGGCCCGGACCTGGACGTTCAGACTCAAGGCGGGCCTGAAGTACGAGGACGGATCGCCCATCACCGCCCAGGACGTCAAGTACAACGTGGAACGCTCCTTCTCCCCCGACCTGCCCGGCGGCCCCGACTACGCGGCCCGCTACCTCGCGGGCGCCGAGGACTACCGAGGCCCGGCCGAGGGCAGGCAGCTCGACTCCGTCAAGACGCCCGACGAGCGCACGATCGTCTTCGAACTGCGCAAGCCCTTCGCGGAGTTCCCGTATGCGACCGTACTGCCCACCTTCACTCCCGTCCCCAAGTCCCAGGAGAAGGGCCCCCAGTACGACAACCGCCCCTTCTCCTCGGGCCCGTACAAGATCGAGACGTACGACCGCGACAAGCAGCTCGTCCTGGTCCGCAACCCGCACTGGGACCCGGGCACGGACCCGGTGCGCAAGGCCTACCCGGACAGGGTGGTCGTGACGATGGGCCTGCGGGCCAACCAGATCGACGACCGGCTGATCGCCAGTGCGGGCGCCGACGCCTCCGCCGTCTCCTGGGGCAAGCTGCGCCCCGAGAGCACCCCCAAGGTCCTCACCAAGGCCGAGGTCAAGGCACGGCTGCTGGCCGAATCCTCCAACTGCACGGGCATGGTGCAGATGCACACCGGTCGACCGCCCTTCGACGACATCAGGCTCCGCCGGGCCGTCCAGTACGCACTCGACCGCGAGGCCCTCCTGACCGCCGCCGGGGGCCCCGCCCTCGGCGACGTGGCCACAGCCCTCATGCCCGCCCCGCTCTTCGGCGGCAAGCAGCCCGACACCCTCGGCATTGCCGCCACGGGCGACGTGGAGAAGGCGAAGCAGCTCCTGCGGGAGGCCGGAAAGCCCGACGGCTTCGCGACGACCATCACGGTCCCGACCGGCGACAAGGGGATCGCTGAGGCCGTCCAGCAGTCCCTCGGCCGCGCGGGGATCAAGGTCACCATCGAGACCGTCGACCCGTCCGCCTTCTACGACACCATCGGAGACACCAAGAACCGCACCGACCTCGTCTACACCGGCTGGTGCCCGGACTACCCTTCGGGCTCGACCTTCCTGCCCTTCCTCTTCGACGGCCGCTACATCAAGGAGAAGGGGAACTCCGGGAACCACTCGCTCTTCCGCGACGCGACGACCATGGAACTCATGGACCAGATCGCCGCCATGACCGATGTCCGGCAGGCAAACGCGGCCTGGCAGGAGCTGGACGGACAGATCCTCGCCAAGGCCCCGACGGCCCCAGCCGTCATCGAGCGCATGCCCCTTCTCGTCGGCACGAACATCGCGGGCGCCTTCGGCCACACGTCGTTCGGCGGGCAGATCGACTACGCGACGATCGGCCTGAAGGACCCGGCGAACAGCAGCAGTGGCAGTGGCAGCTGACGATGGATCTGGAGGTACGGCACCTGAGGGTGGTGTGCGCGATCGCCGAGGCGGGCAGTCTCACCCGCGCCGCCTCGGCACTGGGCCTGACCCAACCGGGGCTCAGCGCCCAACTGCGCCGCATCGAGACCCTGCTGGGCGGGACCCTTTTCGACCGCCGACAGGACGGCACGGTCCCCACTCCCTTCGGCGAACTGGTCCTGGGCCGGGCCCGTGCGATCCTCCCGGGCATCGACGGGCTCCTGGCCGACACCGCCCGGGCCACCCGCCGGCTGCGTGCCGCCGACCAGATCCGCATCGGCTCGGTCGGCGCCCCGCTCCTCGGCCATCTGGTCCTGGCGGTCAAGTCCCTGCTCCCCGGGGCAGAGGTGACGACGCGCTGCGCGTACGCCCCCGTGCCCCTGCTCGACGACCTCGTGGCGGGCCGGCTGGAAGCGGCGGTGCTCGGCGACCATCCGGACCAGGAGCTGCCGGCGCCCGATGGCGTCGTACTCCACCCCGTGGCCACCGAGCCGGTCTTCGCCCTCCTCCCGGCCGCCCACCCCCTTGCCCTGCGGGACGAGGTCTCCCTGTCCGACCTCCTTGACGAGGACTGGGCGGTCCCCCAGCCCGACAGCGACCGGACCCCCGAGTACTGGTCCTCCGTATGCGCCCTGACGGGCCGTCGCCCGTACACCCCGTACGAGGCCGACGGCCGCCAGCTGATCGAACTCGTCCGCGCCGGTCTGGCCGTCAGCCTCTGCCAGGCCAACTTCATCGAAGCCCCGGGCACCACGGTCCGCCCCCCTGACCGGGAGCCCCTTGTGGTACCGCCACGTGCTGGCCTGGCGCCACGACACTCCCCTCGCCGCCCATGGCCCGGAACTCGCCCGCCGCGTCACCGACGGCTACCTGACCACGAGCACGCTCAGCCCGGCGTACAACCGCTGGCGTGCGGGGAGGGGGAACGGTTAGCGCCGTGGCGCGGGGCTGCGGGGTCAGCCGATGGCCGCCGCCACCGCGTCCGCCAGGGCCTGCTGGCCACGGGCGGTGGGGTGGACGGGGAGCGAGGGCTCCGTCGGGATGATGCCCGCGATCCAGCGGTCGGAGGAGCAGATGTCGTGGCCGAGGGTGGGCTTGTAGGTGTCCACGTAGACGGCGCCCCCGGCCTTCGCCTCACGCGCGAGCATGCGGTTGAGCTCCTTGACCGTGTCGCGCAGGAAGGCCGCGTCGAAGACGGTGATCGGCTGCTTGCCCAGGCAGTCCCATTCGTTCTCGGGGAGGACGGCCGGGTAGCCGACCACCATGATCTGCGCCTGCGGAGCGCGCTTGCGGATCTCCCTCAGGGTCGAGGCGACCCTGCCCGAGGCGTCGTTGACCCGGTTGCCGAGGGTGTCCTTGTAGTGCCACGCGCAGGGTGACCCCCACGGCGCGACCTGGGCGAGCGCCACGCACGTGAGGATGGGCCCGGCGACGCCGGCGTCGGTGGAACCGAGGTCGTTGCCGCCGATGGTGAGGGTGACCAGCTTGGTGTCGGCGGTGACGGCGCCCAGCTGGGGATCGTTGACCTTGCCGATCACGGGGTACACGTGCGGCTCGGCCATGTGCTTGGTCTTGGCGCCTCCACAGGTGACGTCGACGGTGGTGGCGGCCCGGAGCCTCGCGGCGAGCAGGCTCGGGTAGTTGTGGTTCGAGCGCAGGCACAGTCCCGCCGACTGGTCGGGGACGCCGGATCCGGCGGCGTACGAGTCCCCGAGCGCGACGTAGCGGCTGGGCGGTGTGGCGGAACCGGTGGTCCCGGCCGTACCGGCGGCGGAGGCCGGGACGGATGTGGCAGCGAGCGCGGCGGCGCAGGCGGCGCAGGCGGCGGCGAGCGTGAGGGATCGTGCTGAGGTCACTGCTCCTCCTGGCTGTGTGGGGCGGCTCGTACGGTTACCGAGTGCTCGGTAGGTGAGCGACAGCATGGAGGGAGTTACCAGCGGGTACAACCGATGGGTAGATAACGGTTTCCCCAAGAAGGGAGCCGCAACTGGCGTGCTGGGTAGGCGGGTTGAGGCAGGCGTTGGACCGAGGCGACCTCAGGCGTCCGAGGGCGGCGGGCAGGCGGCGGCCCCCAGCGTCTTCGACCCGAGGAGCTCCGCGAGCGTGCGGAACAGAGCCGGCATGTCGACCTCGTCGGGGTCGAGCAGCCACTGCGAACGCATCCCGTCCACGACGGCGATCAGGAGCGTGGCGGCCTGCTCCGGGGTGACCCCGCTGGGCAACAGGTCACCGTAGTCGGCGCGCACGATCTCGGTGTAGAGCGCGCGGATGCGGGCGTACCGGTCCCGGAAGTAGCCCTGGGCCGGATGGTCCTCGGTGACGCTGTCGGCGGCCAGCACGGCGAAGCACTGGACGATGCCGCGGCGTTCTCCGTCCCGCTCCAGGAGCCGGACGATCGCGTCCCGGGCGGCGGCCGTCCCGCCCGAGCGGGGGCCGAGGGTCGCGTGGTCGAGCTCGTCGCGCCGGTCGAGCACCGCCTGCAGGAGCCCCTCCTTGGAGCCGAAGTAGTGCAGCACGCCCTGCTGTGTCAGCCCCACGCGGTCGGCGATGACGGCCAGTGAGGCGCGGTGGTAGCCGCGCTCGGCGAACACCTCCAGGGCGACGTTCAAGATGGCCTCGCGGCGCTCGGCCGACTGCTTGCTGCGATTCGTCCCACGCCCGCCCACGCCCGCCCCCGCAATCCCCGACCCCGCGCCCCGCGCTCGACCGCTCCTACCCTAGGTGATCGACTCCATGGGATCGGCTGCGCCGGCCGCCCCGCGGTGCTTGATGTTGACGGCCGCGGCCTTGGCCAGGGCCACGGGGCTCAAGAACCGCCGCGGACCGATCAGGCGGGAACCGAACAGATGCAGGTGCCGCGCCACCGATTCATCGCGCGCCGCCGCCGAGAACATCAGCCGCTCCCCGGGATTGAACGGGCGGGACTTGGCGAAGTCGGCGGCCAGGTACTGGTGACCGTGCAGCCGGCGCCGGTGTGTGCGCGCGTACGCCACGAGCGCCCTGTCGAGGTCGCCCCTCCCGGTGGCGGCCGAGCCGGCCTCCTCCGCCAACCACTGCGCGGACTGCAGGGCCCACCCGCAGCCCACCCCCCACAGGGGATCGCCGGTCAGGGCCGCGTCGCCGATGAGCGCGACGCCCGGCGCGGTCGGTTTGCGGCTGTGGAGCGGGTAGTTGACCGTACCGATGGTCTTCGTGATGCGCTCGGCGGAGTCGATGGGCGGTGCCTCGGGCAGGGCGCGGACGAATGCGAGGAAGCTGCCCTCCAGGTCCTCCCGGAAGGCCGACAGCCGCTTCTTGTCCGGGAGGACCGCGACGACCGTCACCCCGTCGTCGTTGACGAACGCGTACGCCATGTCGGGTTCGAGGAACCAGGTGTGACTGATCCCGCCGGGCAGCGGAAGGTTGCGGAAGTGCGCGAGATAGCCGAACCGCCCGTTCTCGTACAGCCGGGCAGGCACTCCGGCGAACTTCGCCACGGCCGAGTCCTTGCCGTCGGCGCCGACCACCAGGCGGGCCCGGATCTCACGCTCGCCCTCCGGTGTCGACGCGCGCACCCCCACGGTCCGCCCGGCTTCCCGTACCAGCCCGGTCACATGATGGCCGAGGAGCAGATCGACGCCAGGGGTCTTGGCCGCGTGGGACCTGATCAACGGGTCGAGGGTGCTGCGCCGAATGTTGTACCCGTACGGCAGCTCGGGGCCCGCCGACGCGGCCTTCGGCTCGATCCATCCCCAACGGGTGTACCAGCGGGACACGTTGCGGACGGCTCCCGCTTCCTCCAGAGCGGGGATGAGGCCGAGTTCCTCCAACACCGGGT
Organism: Streptomyces sp. NPDC048337; assembly: GCF_043201175.1. Taxonomy (NCBI): domain Bacteria; kingdom Bacillati; phylum Actinomycetota; class Actinomycetes; order Kitasatosporales; family Streptomycetaceae; genus Streptomyces; species Streptomyces sp. NPDC048337. The sequence goes on along the minus strand of NZ_JBICYR010000001.1, from coordinate 341,007 downwards.
AGGCGCAGGCCTGGAGGGAGTGGGTGCACAGCACCTTGTACGCTTCGGGGTCCGAGCGGCGTTCCAGCAGTGCGACGCGGACGCCGCGTCGAGCGAGGAGGACGGCCGCGGCGCTGCCGGCGAGGCCGGCTCCGCTGATGACGACGTCGTAGTCGTCTCCCGCGCTCTCAGGCTTGGTCATGTGCTGATCGCTCCCTTCGGGGTGTGGTGCCGTTCACGCGAGCGGCGCGCAATGCCCACTCGCTGTCAGGCACATGACCAACTGTAGAGCGGGAGTCCAACCGGGCCGGTAGCCTCCGGCCATGAGTGATCATTCGGACCCCGCGGGGGATGACGTCAGCCCGGCCAGGGGAACCGCCGGGTATGCCGAGACGGCGGACGCGCTGGCCGTCCAGTACGAGGAGGTCACCTTCGACGAAGTCCACCGCGATGTGCTGCGGCTGGTTCCCGCCGAGCCCTGCCGCATCCTGGACGTGGGCGCCGGGACCGGGCGCGATGCCGCAGCGTTGGCGGCGCGTGGGCACCGCGTCGTGGCTGTCGAGCCGACCGCGGAGCTGCGGGCGCACGGACAGCGCATCCATGCGGACAGCGGGATCGATTGGGCCGACGCCGTTCTTCCTGACCTGGCGCTGAGCCGGCACCCAGGCCGGTTCGACGCGGTCTTCGCCACCGGGGTGTGGATGCACCTGGACGCCGTCGAACGCCTCCAGGCCATGGCCAGGATCGCCACATTGCTGGTGCCCGGCGGCAGGTTCTTCGTCAATCTGCGCCACGGCCCTGTGCCCGATGGCCGCCACATGTTCGACGTGTCCGCCGCTGAGACGGTCGAGCTGGGTGGCGCATACGGCCTCCGGACGGTCCACCGCAGCGAGCGTCCCGACCTTCACGGCCGTGACAGCGTCCGGTGGAGCTGTCTGGTGCTGCAGACGAAGGGCGCCGTCCGTGCTCTCAGCCGGAGTGGAGGACCCGAAGGCGATCGGGCTGCGCCGGATCCCGATCGACGACTTGGACCGGCGGCCAGGCCCACTGCCAGACGTTGATGCCCGGCGTGCGGGAGAACCGGATCCGCCCGCGGGTGCCTTCGACCGCGACGCGCGGCCAGGATTCGGCGGTGCGCGCCCGGTCCGCGCCGTGGGAACGCAGTACGTCGGCGAGGACGGCGACCGTGTCGTAGCCCTCGAAGGCGACGAAGGAGGGCGCTTCGGCCAGCCGCTCGCGGAGGACCGTCTCGACTCGTGTACCGAGTGGGCTCAGCCGCTCGGGCAGGTAGCGCAGGAACGGGATGCCGGCGCCGTCGTCGCCCAGCAGCGTCGCCCATTCGGCGAACTCCGGTTGCCCGGCCGGAGCGCCCATCATGAGCTCGGCGAGGCGCGGGTCACGGCGGACGGACTTGACGATCGGCACGGCCGGCTGCGGGTGGCCGACCAGAAGGAGGAGAGCGGTCGCGCGATGGTCGACGAGCTCGTCGCACACGGCCGCGGGGGCGAGCGTGCTCATGTCGAGCTCGATGACGGTGCCGCCGCGTGGAGCGAGGTGGTCCCGCAGAATACGGGTCCCTGAGGCCCAGTAGACACTCGGCTGGGCCGCTACGGCGATCCGGCTGTGGCCCGCCTTGAGGAGGAAGTCCGCGTAGATCTGCCAGCCGTGGGACTGCGCCGGGGCGAGGCGCGCGACCCATCGCGTCGGCTGGTCGGTGAGCGCGTCGAGCACCGCCGACGAGCAGAGGAACGGCAGTCCGAGGGCATCGGCCCTGGCGGCAGCGGCGCGGGCGACGACGCTGTGGTACTCCCCCGCCAGGGCGGCCACGCCCAGGCGAGCCAGTTCGTCCACGGCCGCCGCGGCCCTGTGCGGATCAGCCGCGCTGTCTCGGACCACCAGCTCCAGCGGCCGTCCGCCGATCCCGCCGGCCGCGTTGACCTCGTCAACCGCCAGCTCGAGTCCGGCGAGCACGTGTCGCCCTGCCTCGACCCAGCCGGGCGGGGACAGCGGAACCAGGGCGCCGATCCGAACGGCTGAACCGTCGGTCGGCTCCGCTCCAGGCTGCGATGGTGGCGTACTCATGCGTTGCGTCTCCCGAGTGACGATTCGGCTGCAGGTGGCCCGGATCGCAGAATGAACGTCAGTTGCGCCGAGCGTAGCCGAGCCGAACACCACCGACTCCGGCGCCCTGACCGCGGAGCGGAGCGGGAGTGCTCCGAGGATTCCTGGGAGGACGAGCTGGGTGACCGTGGGACTGCGGTGCATCAAGGACGGGGCCTGCGGGGTCTATCCCGACTGGAAGATCGACCACGCCCCCACCGACCACCTCCTGACCATGGTCTAGGTCTGCCGGGTGCCCGTCGGGACTGGCTGCGAGAGGCCCGATGGGCCGTCCTCGTCGGTGAGGAAGCAGACGTGGTGGAGTTCGGCGGGGGCCTGGGGGCCGAGGGTCAGGAGGTCGGGGTCGTCGTGTACCTGTTCCCAGAAGTCCGCTTCCGTCGATGCGGTGCCGAGGACCATCCACGGTGCGCCGTACTTCGTCCTCGCTGCCCATACGCCGAGCTGTCGGCGGCCCGAGCCGAACAGCTCCTCCCCGACCGGATCCGCCTGCATCTCGGCGACCAGGCTTGACGTGTGCTCGTGAGGACACTCGTGCCGCATGCGCGATCGCTCCCACGTTGTGCGGAGGACCTCCGTCGCCGCGTCGGCGGAGTCGTCGGCCGCATTCAACGCCCCTTGATCGGCGTTCGAGGCAGCGGGCCGGACGACGCGCACCAGCAACTCGTGTCCGCAAGGCCGGTAGTTGAAGAGTCTGAAGATGTTGATCGGGGCGCTCACCGGATCATTGTGCCGCGCACGCGGCGCAGGGCCGCACCCACCTCCGTGGAATGCGGCCCTCCGGAGCCGATGTCAGGAGATCGAGCGGATCGCCGGCCAGGTCTTCGGGCCGACCTCGCCGTCCCACTCCGCGGGCTGGTCCGGGAACAGGGCCTTCTGGGCGTTGATCACCGCCCGCTCTGTGTTGGGGCCGAAGCTGCCGTCGTGGCCGTGCGGATCGAATTCCGGCGCCTGGAAGTACCACGCCCAGAACTCGAGCAGGCATTGGACCTCGGCCACGCGCGGGCCGGTCTGGCCGCGCTCGGTGTTGGTGGTCATCGTGTTGCTGTTGCCCATGTAGAGATAGCCGTTGGAGACGCGCTCGTTGCAGCTGTACCCGGCCGCCGCGGCCTGGCTGGTCGCGGCGGGTCCGAGGGCGAGGCCGCCCCCGAGCACCATGCTCGCCAGGAGCAGGGTGCCCTTCCTCGCAGAGATCATGATCAGTCCTCCTGCTGGATGCGCGGGGAGGCGAACCGCCTTCCCCTGCACAGAGATTGGGCGTGCCGCCGGGCGCCCCGCAAGCACCGCGGAGCCAGTGGGACGAGGGGATGTCGGCAACGTCTGCGGCCTGGTAATCTCCGGGCCCGCTGGGACGGGATTGGGATGCCGGTCCCCGGCGCGAGGGGGATGCCCGATGGTGGACGACGAGGTGGGAGCGGCGCGATTCGCCGCCTCCCTGCGGGCGTTGAAGGCGAGATCCGGTCTCAGTTACGAGGCCCTCGCCCGGCGCAGCGGGATCAGCGGCTCCAGCCTGCACCGCTACTGCAACGGCACGAAGATCCCGGCCAGGTTCGACACCGTGGAGAGCCTGGCCCGGGTGTGCGGGGCCACCGCGGAGGAGCTCTCCGCGCTGCACCGGCTGTGGGTACTGGCGGACCTCACCCGCGCACCGGCCGCTGAACCAGCCCCTGCTTCCGCCCCGCCCGGCGCCGACGACCAGGAACCGGCGCCGCCGCGACCGTGGGCGCGTAGGAAAGGACCGGCGCTCGCGGCGGTCGCGACCCTCGCCGTGGCCGCCGCCGCGCTCGCGTGGACCGTCTCCGGCGATGCCGCGAAGCCCTCCGGCGCGGAGGACCGCCGGCTGCTGTTCTCCCGTGCCTGCCGGGAGCCGGTGAGCATGGGCCAGCACGACGAGTGCGTGCGCGAGGTGCAGTCCCTGCTGGAACGGAAGGGCGCGAAGATCGGCGTCGACGGCGACTTCGGCCCGCAGACGCTGCGCAGGGTCACGGCCTTCCAGGTACTGGCGGGCTTGCCGCCCAAGGGCGTGGTGGACGACGAGACCAAACACGCCCTTTACGAACGCCCCGTGTCGATGCCGCAGGTGCCCTCCGAGCAGATCGAACGCCGCATCCGCGAGGTGTTCCCCGAGGAACCGGACCGGGCGGCCGGCATCGCCCGCTGCCAGTCCCTGCTGGACCCTCTGCACATCCTCCCCAACACCAACGGCTCCCGGAATTGGGGCCTCTTCCAGATCTCCGACGGCCGGCTCGCCGAACTGGGCGGCACTCCCCTGCTCGCCTTCGACCCCGAATGGAACATCCAGGCGGCGCGACGCCTGTGGGCCCAGAACCGCGACTTCCGGCACTGGCCGCAGTGCGACCAGCTCTACCGGACTCCCTCGCCCACCGCCGTCCGCCCGTAACCGCAGAGGCCCCGCACCTTCGGGAAGGTGCGGGGCCTCGGGTCAGCGGCGGTGGGTCGCCGGGCCCGTCACCAGGTGCCGGGCAGGGTCTGCCAGCTCAGGAAGCCGTTCTCGAAGCCGCCGTCGGGGCGTCCCTTGAAGGTGAAGGCGCCCGACGCGCCGTTGGCGTAGTTGTACATGCTCGAGATGTCGTCCCGGCCGTCGCCGTCCGAGTCGCCCGAAACCGGCATACCGGCGTTGGAGGCGTACCAGTAGCCCTCGGGAGTGTCCCAGCTGCGCACCGCGTCGCCGACCGTGCCGTCCGGCTTGGCGAGGAGGGTGGACAGCGAGGCGTGCCCGTCGCCGTGGTCGTACATCAGCGCGGCGTCGTCGCGGCCGTCGCCGTTGTAGTCGCCCACGGTGAACTTGATGCGGGCGTACTCCCAGGCGCCGCCGGCGGGCTGGGTCCAGGACTTCACCGGTGCGGCGAAGCCGCCGTTCGGCTGCGACAGGCCGGTGAACACGGCCACGCCGCCCGCGGTGTAGCCGTAGAGGGCGAGGAAGTCGTCCCGCTTGTCGCCGTTCATGTCGCCCACCCGGAAGGTGGCGTGGTCGATCCACCAGTTGCCCGGGCCCGTACGCCAGCTGGCGATGGCCGAGTTGAAGAGGCCGTCGCCCTTGGCGGTCCAGGTGTGGGCGCCCGCGTCGCCGTTGCCGTAGTCGTAGACCATGGCGATGTCGTCGCGCTTGTCGCCGTTGAAGTCGCCGGCGAGCGGCTTCGCCTTCGCCCAGTCGAAGTTGCCGGCCGCGGCGGTGAGGCCCTTCACCGGGGTGAAGGTACCGGTGGCGTTGGAGAGGAAGCTCCAGAGGGCGTTGCTGCCGTCGGCGTAGCCGTACATCGCGCCGATGTCGGTGCGGCCGTCTCCGTTGAAGTCACCCGCGACCCACTTGGCGCGGGCGTAGGAGAAGCCGCCCTTCGAGCTGGTCCAGCGCACCGTCGGCTCCTCGTATCCTCCGCCCGGCAGGGCGTTGAGGACGTACAGGGCCGTGGTGTTGTCGCCGTAGTCGTAGACGGTGGCCATGTCGGTGCGGCCGTCGCCGTTGAAGTCGCCGGACAGATCGGTGCGCAGGTGCGCGGTGCGGTCGGCCGGCTGGTGCTCGACGGTGGCTCCCGTCGTGCTGTTGTAGCGGATGTATCCCTTCTGGAAGTCCTCGCGCGGGCCGCCGGCGACGTCGTACTCGTCGGAGGTCGGGTAGCCCAGGGCGCTCTTGTCGGCGCCGAGGGCGATCCACTTCTTGCGGATCGCACCGAACACGGACCAGGAGCCGTTGGCCTTCGTCCAGTAGATGGAGGCGGTGTCGGCGGTGTCGGAGCGCTTGCGGAAGTGGTTGAAGCGGGCGACGCTGCCGTCGCCGACGTTCGTCTCGTCCGTGATCGGGTAGCCGAGGGGGCTGGCCGGACCGCCGAGGGAGGCGTACTTGTTGTAGACGGAGCCGTGGACCGACCAGGCGCCGGTGTCCGACGACCAGTAGATTCCGCCCTTGCCTCCGCTGGGCGAGTAGAAGGTGGAGAAGCGGCCCGTGCCGTCGAAGGTGGCCGTCTCGTCCGAGGTCGGGTATCCGATGATGCCCTTCTCGGCGCCGAGGGCGTTCCACTTGGCGCGGATGGCGCCCCACACGAACCAGGCGCCGCTGCTCGGGTGCCAGTAGATGGAACCGTTGTCGCTGGTCTGCCCGGGGCCGCGCAGGTGGACGTACCGGCCCACGCCGTCGCTCGCCACGAGGACGTCGGTGCTCGGGTAGCCGATCGCGGTGCCGCCCTTGGCCAGGTACTTGGCCAGGATCGGGCCGCAGAGCGTGTGCTTCCCGGTGGCGGTCGAGGTGAAGGTCTGGCACTCGGACCACGAGGTGCCGCCGAGCACGAGCTGGCGGCCGGCGCCGAACGCCGAGCCGCCCGCCAGGGCCTGGCCGGGGAACTCGGTGATGCGGCCGTCGCCGTTGCGGGACCACAGGTCCGCGTAGCCGTTGGCCTCGAAGTCGCCGTTGCTGGTCAGGTGCGGGTACGCCGCGCCGGTGAAGCCGCTCCCGATGGAAGTGAGGCGGACGGCGGGGTCGCCGAAGACGGACAGGTCGGCGGTGGTCGCCGCGCCGGTGTCCGTCGTCTTGCGGCTCGTGTACTGGTGGATCTTGCCGCTCACCGTGTCACGGGCCCAGATTTCGGGCAGCTGGTCACCGTTGAGGTCGCCCGGCGCCATGACCGTCATGTTCTTCCAGTCGGCGTTGCCGAGCAGGACGGGTTCGTTGACCACGTCGAGGAAGCCGACGGGCGAGCCGAGGTAGAGCCACAGCTGGTCGCCGGCCTTGACCAGCAGATCCGGCTGGTCGTTGTCGTCGGTCCTGCCGTCGGCGTTGTCGTCGTTGACGCTGGAGATGGCCACGACCTGGTCGGCATTGAACCAGTGGTCGTCGCCGTGGTCCTCGCCCTCGCCGGTGCCGATGTTGGTCACCTGGAGTTCGATCCGGTTGGCGTCCGCGCTCTCCAGGTCGCCGTCGCCCTTGTTCGGGTAGACGTACAGGTTCTTGCGGGAGTTGTCGGGGCTGGGCCGCAGGACGACGAGGTCCTCGTAGTAGTCCTCGTTCCAGCTGCCCCGGTGCGTGAGCGCCGCGGCGTCGGCGAAGGAGCCCTGGTCGAGCTGCTTGGACAGGTCGAAGGTTCCGTCGCCCTTGCCCGGGTGCATCCACAGCGTTCCGGCGCCCGGGTCGACGCTCCAGATGTCCACGCTGCCGTCGCCGTTGAGGTCGCCGTGCTTGTCACGGGTCGCGAGGCGCTTGGCGTAGAAGAGGTATTCCTTGAGGTTCGACCGGTTGCCGGAGGCGTCGAGGCTGTGCACGAACAGGCGCTGCGGCCCGGCCGTGGTCGGCTTGTAGACGATGTCGACGGATCCGCCCGTGGTGGTGGGCGCGACCTTGTTGACCTTGGGGTTGGAGTCGGTCCACCACTCGAAGGCGGTGACGTCCTTCACCCCGTTGGCGCTCAGGTTGAACGTGCCGTCGGTGCGCGCGAAGCTCGTCTTGGCCGGGTCGTCCTCGTTCTCGGGGAACTGGACGGACTTCACGACCGGCGTCTTGTCGGGCCGGGTGCGGTCCATGGTGAACACGCACTGGCCGGCCCACGGCCCCGGGGGACCGACGTTGTCGAGGGTGCGGACGTCCCACCGGTATGTGCCGTCCAGGCCGCCGGCGGGAATGGGCAGCTGGGCGACGCTCCCGTTGCTGGCCTTGACGATGGCCTTGGTGGGCGCCGCGGCGCCCTCCTTCCAGTAGTGGAACTCGGCGCTGAGGTGGACGTCCGTCTTGTCCTTGTCCTTGACCCGGGCACGGAGCACCACCTGGTCGGTGGTCCCGATCACACCGCCGGTGCAGGCCACGGACGGGTCGCTGGACCGGTCCGAGGGCTTGTCGGGCGTGGTGTTGAAGGTGGTCGAGATGACGGCGCTGTTGGGGTCGAGCTTGCGCCAGGACACGTCGACGGTGTCCTTGGCGGCCTTGAGGCCGAAGGTCCAGTTGCCCCAGTGCTTCTGCGCGGCGGCGGCGACGGCCGACTTCACGTTCAGCTCGATCAGGTCCCCGTCACCGGGGCAGTTGCGGCCGCCGAAGGACTGGCCGGTGGCGTCGACCAGCCGCTGCCACTCCGGCTGGTTGTTCCAGGTGGTGGACTTGGAGATGGTGCCGGTGTCCCAGACCTGGATGTCACCGGACTTGCAGCTCCAGGATCCCGCCGACTTCTGCTTGATGCGCAGCGTGGACGCGATGATCTGCTTGTCCCAGTAGTCGGTCATGCCGACCTGGAAGAAGGTCTTCGCGCAGATCACCTGGTTGCCGTTGGCGGCGTCCTTGGCGCAGCCGACGCGGGCGTCCTTGCTGAGCGTGCCGCCGTTCCAGTAGTTGGTGTTCGGCGAGGACGGGAACGCGTTGTGCTTGTACGCGATGGTCCACGCCTGCTTCCAGGCGTCCCAGGTGGGGTCGATGACGACGGGGTACGTGGTCCCGGGGGCCTTGAGCAGGTTCTGGTCCGGGGTCAGCGTGAGCGTGGAGCCGGAGAGCCTGACGCCCAGGTCGGCCTGCTTGGCTCCGCTGGTGATGCCTTCGACCGGCGCCGCGGGGGCCGGTACGGCGGCGTCGGCGGCGGGCGCGCCGGCTGCGGAGGCGTCTGCGGACCGCAGGGTCTTCGCCGCCGGGGCGGACGCGGGCTGCTGCGCCTTCTGCCCGCCGGCGTCCCACATCTGCGGCTTCGCGGAGCCGAAGACGGTTTGACCGGACGGGTCGAGGGCACGCAGCTGGCCGTCGGCCTCGGCACGCACGGTGAGCCCCTTGCCCTTCAGCCCGAAGTTCAGGGAGGCCAGGTCCGGGTTGGCGGCGGCCTCGCGGGTCTTGACGATCAGCGCGTGCGAGAAGCTGTCGACGCTCGCGCTGACGCGCAGGTCCACGCCGGGGAGGACCTCGGGGTAGACCGCGCTGTCGCCTTCCAGCTTGGGCTTGGGAAGCGGCTTCGGCCAGGAGAGGGAAACGTCCCGGCCGTTCTCCGACATCACGACGAGGGGGGCGTCGCCACCCCCCGAAAAGGTCAGGCCTATCCGCGTCGCCTTGGGGGTCAGTCGGCCGTCCCCGGTCCGCTGGAGCGTGGCATCGACCGGTATGAGCTTTCCGCCTTGACGCACCCGCACCGGCACGAGGGCGCGGTTAGCCGTCATGGTTCCGTCAGGATTGACCCACACGTCATTCGTCTCGGTGCGCTGCCCGACGATCTCGACCGGCTTACCGGTCCGCTTCGCCTCCGAGGTGGCCTTCTCCGCCTCGTTCCGGGCGGCTGCCGTTTCCTTCCCGGCGGTGGTGTCACTTCGCCCGGCCGCACCGGCGGCGGAGCCGGCCCCCACCAGGCCCGCGGTCAGTGCCAGGGTTGTGACCAGTGCGGATGCCCTTATGCGGGGGCGGCCGGTGGCGCGGAACCGCGCCAGGGGTGCTCTCACGGATGTTCCCTCGTAGTCGATCCGCGCTCCCCAGGCGTGGTTCGCGCGAACGGTTGTAATGATCGGTCCGGGTGAGCTTCTCACGAGAAGTACCGAAGGAGGGAATATCCGGAATTTGAAATTCCGATTTCGCCGACTTTCTGTCCGACTTTGCCTGCTCTTGGCATGGCTCAGAACGGCGCACAACCGCCACACAAAGACTGTGATCTGGTTCTCGCTGTTACGTGCCGAACGTTGCCCAAATAGCGTGTATCTTTGGTGACGGGCGATTTATCACGGAAGCCAATTTGCGAAATCACAATTGGTACGGACGCCGCCGGAGCTGCAGCGGCTGACCCCAGCGGCGTCAAGGCGCGGGCAAGTAGCGGCCGAGGAGCGCGTCCAGGCCGGCCGCCAATTGTTCCTCCCCGCCGCGGACGGCCAGGGCCGGGCCCAGCGACCGGAGGAGGGGGAAGTCCTTGACCGGGAGACGGTGCAGGCCGAGCCGGAAGGCCGGATCCGGTTCATCGGGATTGTCCACGACCTCGCGCAATTCGATGACGACGTAGCCCAGCACCCAGGAGATGAACGCCCGGTACATCTTGAGCGTGGTCTCCTCGTCCAGCCCCGCCGCATGCAGGAGGGCGAGCACCCGTTCGTGGGCGCGCAGCACTGCGGGGGGCCTGCGGGCCAGGGGGACCGTGAAGGGTCGCACCGCCACCAGCGGAATGACATGGGGGTGGGCGAGGGCCACCCTGTACATCGCCCGCGCGATGCCCAGGAGCGCCTCGCGCCAAGGGAGCGCAACCTCCTCCCGTACGACGGAGACCGCGGGCGCGGCGCCGTCCAGCGTCTCCTCCAGCTCGATGAAGAGGTGCTCGACGAGGCCGTCCAGCAGATCGTCCTTGCTGGGCGTGTACCGGTAGAGGGCCATCGTCTCCACTCCGAGTTCGCCGGCCACGCGGCGCATGCTCAGGCCTTCCAGCCCCTCGTCGTCCACCACGCGGAGGGCCGCCTCAAGGACGCGCTGGCGGCTCAGCCGACTACGGGGAGTCATGGCCGTACCTCCGAGATTCCGGCTCCGTCCCCGCCTTGACGACGGCATCGCACGGGTGGAGCCTGTATACGTACAGCATAAACGGATGGCGTCCGTATACGCCCTAAGCGCGGTCTCTGCACACCGCGCTATGTGATCGTCCAAGCAAGTGAGTGGTCGCCATGCGACACACGAGTACGTCCCCCACGACACATTCCTGTTCCCGCACCCGCCCCTGCTTGGCCCCGCTGTCCCCCGACGCGCTGGCCCAGCTCTATTCCGACTATCTGGATCTGATGGCATCGGGTCGGCTGCCGGACTACACCACCTTCGAGGACTACTACTACACCTGGCGCTCCACCCGTCGAGCCGAGAAGCTCGTCGGCCTCGACGACGGCGCCGTGCGAGTCGAGCCGAGTGCGGAGCGGCAATTGATCACACGGCCCGACCAACAGCTCAAGGGCGTCGTCAACACCCTCGTGCTCCTGGTCGACTTCCCCGACAGGCCACACGAGGCGAACCACCGCCCGGGCCACTACGAGCAGCTCCTGTTCAGCACGAACTCCCTGCCGACCGGCAGCATGCGGGAGTTCTACCGCACCATCAGCAGCTTCGACCCGTTCGGCAACAACGGCATCGACATCCAGGGCGAGGTCCACGGCTGGTTCCGACTGCCACAACCGCTTTCCTTCTACGCGGACGGCAACTCGGGGCAGGGCCGTTTCCCCCGCAACTCCCAAGGCATGGCCCTGGACGCGGTGAAGCTGGCCAAGGCCGAAGGCATCGACTTCAGACCTTTCGACGTGCTGGGCGAGAACACGGTCACCGCGGTGTTCGTCGTACACGCGGGGTTCGGAACCGAGAGGACCCGGAGCCGCGACGACATCTGGAGCCTCAAGTGGGGCATCCCAGGCGGTATCTCCGTCGGCTCGGGCCTGACCGTGGAAACGTTCCTCACGGTGCCGGAGGACTGCGCGATGGGCCTGTGCGCCCACGAGTGGGGCCACCTGGCGGCGCGTTGGGCCGACTACTACGACACGGGTCGGCTGCAGGCGACCAAGTCCAACGGTCTGGGCAACTACTGCCTCATGGCGGCGGGCAATTGGGGCAACTCCGGTCTCACACCGGTATTCCCCAACGGCATGCTGCGCATGTTCCACGGCTGGGCCAACCCCAAGCGCATTACGAGGACCACCAAGGACGTGGTGCTGCAGCCGGCCGCGGAGGGCGGTGACATGCTCTTCATCCAGAACGCGGACACGATGGAGGAGACGCAGTACCTCCTCGTCGAGTACCGGCGCCGCCGAGGACAGGACGCGTTCCTGCCGGACGCCGGCATCTCGGTCTACACGGTCGACGAAGCGATTCCGAACGTGGACGAGGAGGACCGTCTCGCGATCGAGCTCCTGCAGGCCGACGGCAGACGCGACCTGGGCGCGATCTTCGGCCGGGGCAACCGGGGCGACTCGACCGACCTGTACCCCTCCCTCGGGAACAGGACCATCGGCGAATCGACGAGTCCGGCACTCAACCTGCCTGACGGGAGATGGTCCGGCGTCACCATCGAGGTCGAGGGCAACCCCGACGACGACGAGATGGCCGTCGACATCCACATGGACTGACCTCGAACGAGCACGCCGAAAGGGTGCCCCGCATATGTGCGTTCGCACGTGCGGGACACCCTGTCGAGCCGGCGGAGCGTCAGCAGCCCTCGGTTTCGAAGGTGCGCAGCAAGTCGGCAGCGACGCTCACCGCAATGGTCGCGGGTTCTTTGCCGGTGATGTCGGCCAGCCCGATCGGGGTCTTGATCCGGTCGATGGTGGCCTCGTCGTGGCCGCCCTCGGTGGCGAGGCGCTTGCGGAACCGCACCCACTTGGCCGCCGACCCGATCAGCCCGATAGAGCCGAGGTGGGTGGTGCGCAGTGCGGCGTCGCACAGAGCGGCGTCCTCGGCGTGATCATGGGTCATGATCAGGACGTGGGTGCCGCGCGGCAACTCCTCCAGCACCTCCTCGGGCAACAGGGGGGTGTGGTGCACGTGTACCTGCGCGACCGCGTCTGCCAGCACGTCGAGCCGTTCCTCGGTGAGGATGTCGGAGCGCGTGTCGATCAGGTGGAGGTCGAGGTCCTGACGTGCCAGGATGCGCGCCAGTTCCAGCCCGACGTGCCCGACGCCGAAGATCGCCACCGCCCGTACCACCGGCAGTGGTTCGAGCAGCACCGAGACCGTGCCGCCGCAGCACTGCACGCCGTGCCGGTTGGTCACCTTGTCGTTCAGGGCGAAATCGATCAGCTCCGGCTCCGGCTCCGGCGTTGATACGGAGATCATCTGTCGGGCCCGGTCGATCGCGACGGCCTCGACGTTGCCGCCGCCGATCGAACCCCACGTCTCGTTCTGCGCCACGACGAGTTTCGCACCGGCGCCGCGCGGGGCGTGGCCGCGCACGGTCGCGACGGTCACCAGCACGCCGGACTCCCGGCGTGCTCGCAACCGCGCGACCGCGGCGACCCACGTCATGTCAGGCACCGGTCAGCGCTTCTGCGTCGGTTCGGGGGCTGTCCTCGGCGGCGTGCCCGTTTCCGGCGTGGCCGTTGCCCTGGACATCGCCCTGGCGAGCCGCTTGGATCGCCCAGTACACCGCCTCCGGCGTCGCGGGCGAGGCCAGCTCGACGCTGACCCCGCTCGGCCCGAACGCGGCCGCGGCCTGCCGCAGCGCTTCGCGTACGCAGAACGCCAGCATCAGCGGAGGCTCACCCACCGCCTTGGACCCGTACACCGCGCCTTCCTCGGTGGCGTTCTCCATGAGCGTGACGTTGAACTCCTCGGGCATCTCCGAGAAGCTCGGCAGCTTGTACGTGCTCGCGGCCTGGGTCAGCAGCCGGCCGCGTTTCGGCCCGTCGCTGGTGTCCCAGCGCAGGTCCTCGAGCGTCAGCCAGCCCGCGCCCTGTACGAAACCGCCCTCGACCTGACCGATGTCGATCATCGGGGAGAGGCTGTCGCCGACATCGTGCACGATGTCCACCCGGCGGATGCGGTAGGCGCCGGTGAAGCCGTCCACCTCCACCTCGGCCGCGGCGGCGCCGTAGGAGAAGTACTTGAACGGCGAGCCCCGGAACGCCTTCGCGTCCCAGTGCAGCCCCTCGGTCCGGTAGAAGCCGGCCGCGGACAGCTGAACCCGCTGGAAGTACGCGGTGCGCACCAGGTCGTCCCAGGCCAGCTCCTTGTCGCTGCCCAGGGTGCGTGCGACGCCCTCGACGATGCGCACGTCCGCGGCATTCGAACCCAGCTGGCCGGCGGCCACCTGCAGCAGCCGCGCGCGCAGCTGCTCGCAGGCGTTCTTCACCGCCGCACCGTTGAGGTCCGCCCCAGAACTGGCGGCGGTGGCCGAGGTGTTGGGCACCTTGTCGGTTCGCGTCGGCGCCAGCCGCACCTTGTGCAGGGGGATGCCCAGCGTGGTCGCCGCCACCTGCAGCATCTTGGTGTGCAGGCCCTGGCCCATCTCGGTGCCGCCGTGGTTGATCAGGACGGAGCCGTCCTTGTAGATCAGCACCAGCGCGCCGGCCTGGTTGAAGGCCGTGAGGTTGAACGAGATGCCGAACTTGATGCCGGTGATCGCGAGCGCCCGCTTGGTGTTCGGGTGCGCGGCGTTGAAGGCGGCGATCTCGCGCTTGCGGTCGGCGATGCCGCCGTTCTCCTTGACCTGCTGCCAGATGGCGGAGATCCGTTCGGGCTGGGTGACCGGCTGGCCGTACGGCGTCGACTGGCCAAGCCCCGGCTGGTAGAAGTTGCGCTCCCGCAACTCCATCGGATCCAGGCCGAGCTGCGGCGCGCACCGGCCCAGGATGTCCTCGATCACCAGCATGCCCTGGGGTCCGCCGAAGCCGCGGAAGGCCGTGTTGGAGACCTTGTTGGTCTGGGCGATGCGGCCGGCGACGCGCGCGTTGGGGATCCAGTAGGTGTTGTCGATGTGGCACAGCGCGCGGGCCGTCACCGGCTCGGACAGGTCCAGACTCCAGCCGCCGTCCGAGGTCAGGGTGGCGTCCAGGGCCTGGATGCGGCCGTCGGCGTCGAAGCCGATCTTCCACTCGGCGTGGAACCCGTGCCGCTTGCCGGACATGGTCAGGTCCTGGGTCCGGTTGAGGCGTACGCGCACCGGCCGGCCGGTCAGCTTGGCGCCGAGCGCGGCGATGGCCGCGAAGCCGTGCGGCTGCATCTCCTTGCCGCCGAAGCCGCCGCCCATGCGCAGGCACTGCACGGTCACCTCGTGGCTGTGCAGACCGAGGACGTGCGCGACGATCTCCTGGGTCTCCGAGGGGTGCTGGGTGCTGCTCTGGATGAACACCTGCTCGGCCTCGTCGATGTAGGCCAGCGCTGCGTGCGTCTCGAGGTAGAAGTGCTCCTGATCGGCGAACTGGAACTCGCCGGTGAACACGTGCGCGGAGTCGGCGAAGCCGGCGTCGATGTCGCCGGTCACCATCACGGGCCGGGCGCCGTGGAAGCTCTCGGCCTCGATCGCCTCGCGCAGCGTGATCAGGGAGGGCTGTTCCTCGAGTTCCACCTCGACGGCCGCCGCACCGAGCCGGGCCGCCTCCAGGGTCTCGCCGATCACCCAGGCGACGGCGTGGCCGTAGAACATGACCTCTTCGGGGAACAGCGGCTCGTCGTGCTTCATCCCGGCGTCGTTGACGCCGGGCACGTCGGCACCGGTCAGTACGCGGACCACACCGGGCACGGCGAGCGCGGGCTCGGTGCGCAGGGCGGTGATCCTGCCGCGGGCCTTCATGACCTGGACCGGGTAGGCGTGCAGCACGTCCTTGGTGCGATGGACCAGGTCGTCGGTGTAGAGCGCGGTGCCGGTGACGTGCAGGGTGGCACTCTCGTGCGGCAGGGAAACGCCGACGACCGGCTTTTCGGGACGTTCGGACAGATGGCTCATGACGACACCGCCTCGGTGGTTTGCGCGTGCAGCTTCAGCAGGCTCTGGCCGAGCATCGCGGATCGGTAGTCGGCACTGGCACGGTGGTCGCTCATCGGCGTGCCCTCGGCCTGCAGCAGCAGGGCCGCTGCCTCGACGGTCTGCGCCGACCACGCCTCGCCCTCCAGGGCCGCCTCGGTGGCGAGGGCGCGGATCGGGGTGGCGGCCACGCCGCCCAGGCCGATGCGGGCCTTGCGGACGATCCCGTCCTCGATGTCGAGCGCGAAGGCGACCGCCACGCTGGAGATGTCGTCGAAGCGCCGCTTGGCGATCTTGTGGAACGCGGTGACCGGTGACAGCGGCAGCGGGATGCGCACGGCGCGGATCAGCTCGCCGGGACGGCGCACGCTCTGCCGGTAGCCGGTGAAGTAGTCGGACAGGGGGACCTCGCGCTCACCGGCGGCGTCGGTGAGCACCACCGACGCCTCCAGTGCGAGCAGCACCGGCGGGCTGTCACTGATGGGGGATCCGGTACCGAGGTTGCCGCCGAGGGTCGCGCCGTTGCGGATGAGCCGGGACGCGAACTGCGGGAATAGCTCGGCCAGCAGCGGGACGTCGCCGTCGAGGCGACGTTCGATCTCGGTGAGCGTCAGTGCCGCACCGATCTCGATGTGGTCGGACTCGACGCGCAGCTCGCGCAGTTCGTGCAGCCGGTCGACGGCGACGACGCAATCCGCCCGGCGGGAGCGGATGTTGACCTCCACGCCCCAGTCTGTGGAGCCGGCGACCACCACCGCGTCGGGCCGCTCGCGCAGCAGCCGCAGCGTCTCGGCCAGGGTGCTCTTCCGCAGGAACGTGCTGTCGCCCTGGGTGTATTCGGTGACGGCCGGTTCCGGCGGAGACTGCTCGCGACGCTGGGCCAGCGGGTCCTCATCGGTGGGCTCACCGACGGCGAACGCGGCATCGCGGATCGGGCGATAGCCGGTACAGCGGCAGAGGTTTCCGCTCAGTGCGTGCAGGTCGAAGCCGTTCGGACCGTGCTCGGCGTCGGCGCTGTCGGCCGAGTCCGAGTCGGAGTCGGAGGCGGAGTCCGCGTGCGCGCAGCGGTCGGGCCGGTAGTACTCGGCGGCCATGCTGCAGATGAATCCCGGGGTGCAGTAACCGCATTGGGAGCCGCCGCGGACCGCCATCTCCTCCTGCACCGGGTGCAGGGTGGGCGCCGTGCCGGCTTCGCCGGCGGTGGCGAGACCCTCGGAGGTGATGATCTCCTGACCGTCGAGCGCCGCGGCCGGCACCAGGCAGGCGTTGACCGCCACCCAGTCGGTGGGCTTGCTCACCCCGGGGCGGGCCACCAGGACCGAACAGGCGCCGCATTCACCCTCGGCGCAGCCCTCCTTGGTGCCGGTCAGGCCACGCTCGCGCAGAAAATCCAGCGTCGTTGTGTGGGGCGCAGCCGGTGAAATCGGAGTTTCTTTCCCGTTGACCGTGATCCGCGCCGCTACCATGACAGGCCCTCGTTCCGGTGCGCGATCGGGTGATTCATTGTGTTCGCCAATTTCAGGCACTTTCTGTGTTCAGACGCGCCACGTGAGAGGAGCGGGCGCAAAATGGCACGCAACAGCGACGTGCCGGGAAAAGGTGACGGGAAAACCCGGAATGTGCCACGGACGGGCATATCAGGAGGATGTGCTCAGCAGCCGTTCCGGAAACATGCCACGGACGGGCAGATCAAAACGTCGTGCTCGGCAGCCGTTCCGGAATGTGCACGGATGGGCATGTCAAACGGCGTGATCAGCAGCCGTGCGCGATCCGCCCCGGAACCCAGACGGTGCACTGGGCGAGGCGACCCAGATCAGAGCTGGTGTACATCTGCTGTCGCCTCCTTTCGGTCGTCACGGGTCAACGTGTACCGCAAAGTAGCGGCTGAAACCACCGAGGTCAAGAGCCTGACCTCGGTCTCTCGCACACCGATCGGATTGGACGAACTCCCCGAGCCCCTCACTTTCGTCGTCGATACGAATGGTGTCCTCCGGCTGGCCCCGCGCCGCAGCAGGCACATCGCCTGCGCCGGAGGGAAGCCCGTGGTCCGGACGTCGTGTCGTGGCCGGCCGTGGCACAGGCACTGGAGCATGCTCAGCTCGCCCACCCAGGCCGTTTCACGCACGAGGTGGTGTTCCGCCGGTGTCCCGCCTGCCAAGAACACAACATCGTGCGAGAAAGCCACTTCGTCCGTGTCTTCTGCGACGCGGACCTCCCCACACAGTGGAACATCGACCACCCGTGACCCGGGGCACCCGCAGACGTTTCCCCCGCCTGGCCCGGCGCCGGCACCCCATAGATGACCGGCTGCCGCGCAGCCGACTGATTCACCCTGTCGGGCCAAGCAACAGCGATCGGCTGCCGCGAATGGCCCAGAATCGGGACACCAGACAGGCCAAGAGTCGGATGGGATGCCTAACGTCACTTCCGGACACATCGGTTCGCGAAGATTGTGGAGGGCGTCATGTCCCATCGGGGTCGTTGGCTGGCGGGTGCCTGCATAAGCACGCTCGCTGTCGGCCTGCTCGTCACCGGAGCCGCGCTCGGCCCGCCGCCGCGAGAAGGTTCCGGCAGTAGTGCCAGGCCCGAGGTCGCCGTGGGCGCCTATCTCCACTACGGCTCGCCCGGCGTCGACAGGATGCAGGAACTCTCGCACTGGCTCGGGGGTGCCGAGCTGCGCGCCGGGCACACCTACCTGCCCGGCGACACCTGGTCGAACATCGAGGGGGCGCCCGATTCCTTGGGGAGCTGGGCACGGTGGCGCAACGCGAGAGCCGATCGGCTGTTCGTGCTGAACGTGCCCATGCAGGCGCGCAACGAGGCCGACGTCCCCGACGGCCAGGTCGCCAAGCTGATCCGAGCCGGCGCGCGGGGTGAGAACGACCACCACTTCGAGCGGCTCGCCAGGCGTCTGGTCTCCCTCGGGGTGCCGGACACGGTGATCGTGCTCGGCTGGGAGATGAACGGCTTCAACTACACCCACCGATGCCGGCCCGATGCCGAGAACTGGAAGAAGTACTGGCGGAGCATCGTGGCTGCCATGCGCTCCGTGGAGGGACAGCGGTTCCTTTTCGACTTCGCCCCCAACCGCGGCATTGACGCGATCCCCTGGACCAAGTGCTACCCCGGTGACGACGTGGTCGACATCGTCGGCATGGACTCCTACGACCAGCCGCCCGGCGATTCCTTCGACGAGCAGGTCACCCAGCCCTACGGACTCCAGCAGCAGGTCGATTTCGCGAGGGCGCACGGCAAGCTGATCTCGTACCCCGAATGGGGGCTGTTCCGCAACGGCGACAACCCGGAGTACATGCGGGACATGCTGGGATGGATCGCCGACCACAGGCCGCTCTACCACAGCATTACCGACTACTGCCCGCACGGCGTGTGGCAGTGCAGCCAGAACCCGCGCTCCGCAGAAGTCTTCCGCGAGTTCCTGTCCAACGAACAGGGGCGTGGGGGGCCTGCCGACTTCGACCACAGGGAGTGAGTCCTTTCCCCCTGGGAGCAACCGACCGGCCCATGGGCCGGCGGCGAGGGGCAACCGGCGAAGTCCGCGCGGACGGGTCAGAGCATGATGAGCAGCCGCGTCTTCGGCTTGAGCTTCCTGTTCACCGAACGGCTCTGCACGTATACCTCCAGCTTGGGGTTGCGCCCGGCCTTCACCGAGACGGTCCCCTGGATACCCGTGCCGAACAGCAGACTGCGTGCCGCGTCGCCCGTGTACGCGCGGTCGGTGTCCTTCTCGACCACGATGACTTCCTTGTCCGGCTGAACCTGAACCCGGGTGCCCAACTGGTAGTAGCAGGACCCGCGTTCATACGTCACGCCCGGGTGCGAATCGACGAAGGATCGGATCTCGACCTCCGTGTCGACCTTCAGGAGCCGGTACTTGTCGGCCGGGATCGGTTCGAGGTTCGCCCGCACGTCGTCGACCGAGATGTCCTGGCCGACCGCGAACAGGTTCTTCGTACCGCGCACGCCCTGCTCGCGGCCGCGGAGGAAGCTGGTGGCGGCAGCGCGTACGGTGCCGATCGCCTCCTCGACGCCCTTCTGGGAATCCGCGTCCCAGATGGCGATGTTTCCGGCCGGGAAGCC
Source organism: Streptomyces sp. NPDC048337 (assembly GCF_043201175.1). Lineage (NCBI taxonomy): Bacteria > Bacillati > Actinomycetota > Actinomycetes > Kitasatosporales > Streptomycetaceae > Streptomyces > Streptomyces sp. NPDC048337. The sequence continues at coordinate 321,436 of NZ_JBICYR010000001.1, read as the reverse complement.
GTAGTTCTGGGCGGTTCGCTTCGCCAGGGAATTCGGCACCAGGATCGCGGAAGTCCAGTGGCCCGGCAGCGCGCCCATCTTCGCCGCGATCTTGTCGAGCCAGGGGCCGAGGATGGTCATGTCGCCGTCGTGCCGCCTGTCGCCGCCCGAGGCGTTCTCCTCGCCGTCCGTCACCACGATCTGGAGGAAACTGTGCTCGCCGTACTCCTCCCAGATGTGGCCCAGGTCGTCCAGGGACTTCAGCGAGGCTTCGATGAGGGCCGTGGCGCCGTTGTTGACCTTGTACAGCCCCCGCATGGACGGCAGATGCTTCACGTCCATGTCCTCGGCCGCGTAGACGCAGGCTTCGGGACTCCGCCGCCCTGCTCCGGCCGGGAGTCCGGCGGCGTGCACGCCGCCGCGGTCAGCGCGACGACGACCGCCACCGTCATGGCCGCCCACGCCCGCCGCATCCTCGTCGTTGTTCGCATCGCGTTCTCTCCTCGGGAGCCGCAGTGGGTATCGCGTGCGACAAAGGTGGCCCTCGCAGGCCCCGCGCGGCATCAGTACTGCCACTGATCCCTGGTACGCATCCGCAGCCGGCCACCGACGCGTGCGCCTGCGGCATACTGCCCACGTGGGAGACGAATTCGTGGGTCGGGAAGCCGAGTTGGCGGCTCTTGCCCAGCGGATCGAGGCCGCGGCGCGGGGCTCCGGATCCGTGGTGCTGCTCGCGGGACCGGCGGGCATCGGCAAGAGCACGCTCGCGGCCGAGGCGCTGCGCCGGCATGCCGGTTCCGCACGGTGCACCGTCGTACGGGGCCATTGCCCGCGGGACGGGGTGGCGCCTCCGCTGTGGCCCTGGCAGCGCGCGCTGCGCCTTGCGGGAGCCGGCCCCGAGGGCCCGGCGGCCGCGGCGGGGCCGCAGCAGCCGTGGAGTGCCATGAATCCGGCCGACGCGGCGGCGGTGCGGTTCCTGGAGCTGGCCCGGATGGGCGATGCCCTGGCCGCGGCGGCCGTCGAGCGAGCCCTGGTCGTCCTGCTGGAGGATCTGAGTGGGCCGATACCGCCAGCCTCGACCTGCTGCGGCAACTGACCGGTGAGGTAGCCGAGTCCGGGCTACTCGTCCTCGGCACCGTCCGCGACCCGGCGCCCGCGGCGGCCGCCGGAGCGCTCGCGGACCTGGGGCGCTACGGGGCGATCACGCTGCGCCTGGCGCCCTTCACCCGGGACGAAGTCGCACGGTGCGTCGGCGAGGCGGACGCGGCGGAGTCGTACCGGCGGACAGGCGGCCTGCCGCTGCACGTCATCGCACTGCGCACGCACGCGAGCAGCCTCGGCACCATCGTGTCCGGCCTGCTGGCCGGGCTGACGGCCGAGCAGCGCGACGTCGTGCGGGCCGCGGCGGTGCTCGGCGAGCGGCTGGACACCGATCGGCTCGCCGCGGTCCCGCCGGAGCCGGGCGAGACCGGCGTCGCACGGGCGCTGGAAGCGGCCTGGCAGGCCGGGATCCTCGCCGCGGAGAGGACGCCGGATGCCGGACGGACCTACCGCTTCGCCCACGACCTGGTACGCGACGAGGTCCTCGGCGGGACCGCGTCCGCCACCGCCCGTGCCCTGCACCGGGCCGCCGCGCGGGCGCTGGAGCAGACCGGGAACCCGGCCGATGCGGCCCGTATCGCGGCGCACTGGCGCCGGTCCGGCCCGGAGCCCGCGTACCGTGCCGCCGCCGCGCGCTGGTCGCGGATCGCTGCGGACCTGGCCCGCGAACGGCACGCCTACGCGGATGCCGTACGGCACCTGGCGGACGCCGCCGCCGTCCTGGATCCGGCGGACCCGCAGCGCGCCCCGGCGCTCATCGAACTGGCCCGCGCCGAGTACCTCGCCGGGCGCTACGCCGCCAGCCTGCGCCACTGCGACGAAGCGTCCGACGCGGCGCGGGCGAGCGGCCGGCCCGCCCTGCTCGCCGAGGTCGCCCGGGCGCCGAGGCTCCCGCTGCTCCAGTCCGTTCGGGCACGTGCGCTGTTCCGCGTACTTTTCCGGTTCGGTCAGCCGCGCCCTCGGCCGCCTCGCCCTGACCGCCGGCCGCCGGGAACTCGCGGAGGAGCTGCTGCGCGAGGCGCTGGTCCGCAACCGGGCGCTCGGCGCGCGGCCGTACGTGGCCCTGACCTGCCTGGACCTCGCCTCCGTCCAACGCGACAAGGGAGCGCTCGCGGAGGCGGCCGCCCTCGCCGAGGAGGCACGGGCGATCGCGGGCCGGCTCGACCTGCCGGGCCCGGCCGCCGCCGCGAAGCGACTCGTCGACGAGATCGCCGCCCGGCGGGAAGGCGCCGACCCGCTCACTCCGCGCGAACGCCAGATCGCCGAGTTCGTGGCCCGGACCCGTACGAACCGTCAGATCGCCGAAGATCTCGTCATCTCCGAACGCACGGTGGAGAGCCACGTCCGCAACATCCTCGCCAAGCTCGGCTACGCCAACCGGACCGAAATGGCGGCGCGATGGGCCGGGCACTGATCCCGAGGGCTACCCAGGGCTCCGGGCCCGCGGACCCCACGTCATCGGGTGTCGTCGTGCCGTCGGTCGGTGTACGACTGCGCCAGCAGCTGTACGAGCGCCTCCCCCGCTGCCGCCGCCGCGACCGACCAGCCGTCACCGGGCGGGGGACCGGCCGCGATGAGCGCGAATAAGCCGACGAGCACCATCAGGCGAATCCACTCCGTCACGCCCCAGCCGTTTCGCTTCTCGCCGTTCATTTCGGCCTCCTCCACTCCAGAGATGGGACTTTCGGCCCATCAGCCAGATGTCCTGGCCCTACTGTTGGCGGCAGGAGTGGGGTGGGCACAGGTGCGCGCCATCGGGCAGGGGGTGCAGTAGGGGGCTCGAAAAGGGCGCGTTGACGGCAAAGACTTAGTCAAGCCGAGGCTGGATCACTAGCGTGGGTGGTCAAGCGGACCAATCGCATCGGGGGTCTGATGAGTATTCGTCGAGAACCGAACCGAAACCTGCAGGACCTGATCACTGAAGCACGGTTTTCTCGCAAGGGGCTGGCGCGCCGTGTCAGCGAACTCGCCTCCACGCAGGGCCTCAGCATGGGCTGCGACCACACGGCGGTTGCCCGCTGGCTGGCCGGTTCGGTTCCGAGGGATCCCACCCCGCGGCTCCTGGCGCAGGTGTTCTCCCAGCGTCTCGGCCGGATGCTGACACCTCAGGACCTCGGCATGGACATCGTCTCGGAAGACCACACGATCGGCCTCCGCTATCCCAGGAATACAGAACGCGCTGTCGATACGGCGAGGCTTTTGTGGAGGTACGACGTGGAGAGTCGTGGGTTTCTCATGGACTCCGTCTTTGTGGCAGGGGCCGTCTCGGCCGCCAGTCGCGACTGGCTGATCGGCGGTCCTCGCGAGGACGTGAGTTATACGGGCACCGATGGTCGCGTCACCATGGCCGACGTGCGCCACGTACGCGCGCTGGGCAATGAATTCGAGCGGCTCAGCCACGAGTTCGGAGCGCAGCGCATCCGTCGACACATGATCAACTATCTGCATTTCGATGTCGCGCCATTGCTGAAGAAGTCCCGGACCGACGAGGTGGGCCGCGCCCTCCTGCAAACCGCGGCGGAGTTCACCGCTGCCGCCGGCTATATGGCCATCGACTGCAACGATCTCAATCTGGCGGAGCGCTACTACATCCTGGCCCTGGGGCTCGCCCATGCCGCCGATTCGCGGGACTACGGCGCCCAGGTCATGGCCACCCACATGGGGCACCTCGCGCTCTACGCTCAGCATCCGGCCGAGGCTGTGCAACTCGCCGAAGCGGCCAGGTTGGGAGGGCGGCAACGGGGCGGGCACCTCGCCCTTGCGGTGGCCTGGGTCGTCGAGGCGCGGGGACATGCCCGAATGGGGGACGGACGGGCCTGCGCCCGCGCCCTGTCGGAAGCCGAGCAGCATTTCGACCGGTCGAGCCCATCGGACGATTCGGCGGCCTACCTGCGCTACTTCAAGGAGGCCTACTTGGCGGACGCGTTCGCCCACTGCTTCAGGGACCTGAACGAGCCCGCCAAGGCCTGCCAGTACGCGCAGGCCGCCCTGCTGGACCTGCCCGCGACGCACATGCGCCGCCGCTCGATCAACACCGGCATCCTCGCCCACGCCGACCTGGCGAAGAACGAGCCCGAAGCGGCCGCCCGGCACGGGCTGGAGGCGGTCCGGCTCACCCGGCAGCTCCACTCTCCACGGGCGTTCCGCCGGATCGCCCGACTGCGCAAGCAGTTCGAGCCGTACCGGGGCCTTCCGGAAGTCGCGGCGTTCGTAGAGCAGGCCGACACCCTGTTGGCAGAGGCACGGGTCTGAGGCGGCCGTGGGGGTCGGCCGAAATTCTTTCTTCTCGGTGGAAACTGACAGAGTCGCAGATTCGTTCGACTGTCTGTCAGAAGAATCATGGAGTTCCACCCGAGGAGTAGCGCAGTGCGCGTACTGTTCACCGGCCCCGCCGCGGCGGGCCACCTGTTCCCCATGGTGTCGACCGCCCAGGCGCTCCAAGCCGCCGGGCACCAAGTGCTGTTCGCCGGCTCGGCCCCGCTCGATCAGATGCGGCAGGCCGGCCTGCCCACCGTCGAAATAGGCGACGGCTCAACGCTGATGGAGGCCTTCCGGCGCGCCTCGGACGGCGCCCAGCCGCAGTTCATCACAGACGGCAAGAGCCCGCAGGACATGGAGCGGCTGGCCGCAGCCGGTTTCGCCGAACACAGCCGGGTCACCATCGACGACCTGCTCGCGGTCGCCACCGCCTGGCGGCCGGACGTCATCGTCCACGCAGCCTTCCAGGCCGCCGCACCGCTGGTCTCGGCGGCTCTCGGCATACCCGCCGTGGTGCACAACTTCGGCGTGATGTCCGGCTTCAAGATGGTCGGCGTTCTCGCCGAATTCCTGGCGGACGAGTACCGGGCCCGGGAGGTCGAAGGCCCGGCCACCCACACCGTCCTCGACGTCGTACCCGCATCCCTCGGCGGGGACGGCACCGGCTGGCGGGTCCGCTACGTGCCGTACAACGGCGGCGGCACGGTGCCCCGCGATCTCATGGCCCGTGGCTCCAGGCCCCGGATCGCCGTCACCCTCGGGACGGTGGTGACCGCGTACGCGGGTGTCGACCCGGTCTCCCGGGTGATCACCGAGGCCGCCTCGGTCGACGCCGATTTCCTGCTCGCCGTCGGCGACACCGACCTGGGCCCGCTCGGCACCCTTCCCGCCAATGTCCGCGCCCTGCCGTGGGTGCCGCTGGCCCAGCTGCTGGACACCGCCGACGCGATCGTGCACCACGGCGGCGCCGGCACCATGCTCACCGCCGCCGCCCGGGGCGTCCCCCAGCTGATCCTCCCGCAGGGCGCCGACCACTTCATCAACGTCGATGCCGCGACGGAGCTGGGCTTCGCCCTCCGCGCGAGTGGCGACGGCGTGGACGCCGCCCTGCTGAGCCGTCTCCTCACCGACGACGACCTCCGCAAGGCCGCCGCCACCACCCAGGCCGAGATCGACGCGCTCCCCTCCCCCACCGACCTCGTCGCCTCCTTCGAGGCCCTCGTGTAGCGCCGCTCCGCATACGCGAAGACGCTCGGCCGGGGAGAGATCCCGGCCGAGCGTCTTCGTGTGTCTGCTGCCCGCTGGTGGCTTAGTACCAGTGGTGGGTCTGCCAGAAGTTCCAGGCACCCACGGGGCTGCCGTAGCGCTCGTTCATGTAGTTCAGGCCCCACTTGATCTGGGTGGCCGGGTTGGTCTTCCAGTCCGAACCCGCCGAGGCCATCTTCGAGGCCGGCAGGGCCTGGACCAGACCGTAGGCGCCCGAGGAAGAGTTCGTGGCGGTGTGGTCCCAGCCGCTCTCGCGGGAAACGATGTTGTTGAAGGCCGCGAACTGCGCCGGGTCCTTGATCATCTGCTGGGCGATCGCCTTCGCACCCATCGGGGCGGCCTGCGCGGGAACCGCGGCAAGCATGGAACCGGCGACGCCCAGGGCGAGGACGGTACCCGCGAGGGTCTTCTTGGAAGCGGCGATGCGGCGGATGACGGCGTTGGACACGGATTGACCTTCCGAAGGGAACAGGGGCGGTCGCACCGCATGCCGGAGCATGCGTGAGCCACTCACGCGGAGGAGAGGGGTTCGTCCGCGGCGGGTGAAGCACCCGGGCCGCTCGGCGACTCATCCAGTTCTACAGACGCCCCGACGGCCTGGCAACGAACCCTCTTACTAGGAGCCCTCGCAGGTGGGGACCGGTGGCCCTTCGGCGTGGGTGGGAGGATCTGCGCAGGTGGGAGCCCGTGCCAGACAGCGATATCGGGCCGCGGGGAGCTACTAGCCCGGTTCGTATGTGACGTGGGTCCTATGGGGCGGGTCACCCCCGGGGCGCCCGAATCTCACTGAACGTGATCGGTTGTATGCCTTCGAGGGGCCCAGTCCGATGTCCGATTTATGACTGAATCGAATGGAATCATGCGATTGGGGCTGTCTTCGACGTGGCCCGCCGGTACCCCCGTCCCTACCGGCGAGGCGTCCGGCGGCGCACGCCTAGCGGGCGGACCGAATATCGGCCCGCCCGCGACTCGGAGCTACCACTGGGGTCCGCAGTTGGGGAGGAAGGGCTTCTTCTCGCACACCGGAGGGGCCGGATACTTCGGCGTCGCGATCGTGTGCGGTATGTAGTAGGTGAGGTTCCCCTTCGAATTCTGCAAGGACTTGCGCGGAGTGCTGTCGGAATCCCCGTCTGCGACCACAGTGGCCGCCGACGAGGGGGCGGCTACGGCAGCGGAAGCAGAGGTCACGAGTACGGGCGCGGACGCCAGGACGGTCAGGAGCAGACCCGCCCTGATCCCGTTCTTCCAGCCGCGCCGGTGCTGGGCATCTGCCGGGTTGCCGAAGTTGCGAGCCATGGGAGCGTTCCTTCGCAGTGCGGGCAGGGCCACGTTCGACCCTGCGGATGTGGGGGCAAGGCGAGTGGAATCCGCCTCGCGATGTGCCCTCGACTGGCAGCGGGCACCTGTTCAGTAGGCCCGAGTGGACGACTTCGGTCATGTCGTGAAAACACGTGTCTTGACGAGGGTGGACATGCACGCTAGAGGCGCCGCAGGCACTGCGGAGCCTCCCACCGCATGCGGTCCGCTCCGTCAAGCCACGAGAACACGTGACTGGGTCCGTCGAGCACCCCGCCGTTCCCTGAAAGCCACCCCCGGATGTACCGGGAGGAAGAGCGAAGGGAGAACGGTTCCCCGCACGACAAGCACTCCACGGCCGACGCGAGGCGTGTGCTCGCCGCAGCGCTCACGGCTCTGGCGCTGGCCTCCGGCGCGGCGTCGGCACTGGCCTCGCCTGCAAATACAAAGGCGCCCGCCATGGCCCACAGCGATCATCCGACCACGCTCGGTCTCGTCAGGCCCGTCCCTGGAGCGCTGAGCAGAAACCACAACGAGACCGTCCTGACCCGCGACTGAGGTACCGGGTCACATGGACGCCGAACAGAGTGACAGCCCCGACCGGCTCCTCGCCGCCGTGTACCGGATGCGCGGTGACTATCGGCGGGCACAGGAGTTGCTGCGTGCGGCCCTCCGCGGGACCGATGACGCCGCACCTCCGTGTGACCTGCCCGAGTGGGCGAACCTGCTGAACGAATTGGCCGTCACCTGCAAGTACACCGGCGACTTCGACGAGGCCGAGCGGCTCTACCGCCGGGTGTGGGCGGTGCTGGTGCGGACCGGGGGTCCCGACCATCCGGAGCTGGCCACCGTCTGGCACAACCTCGCGGGTCTGGCGCACGCCCGCGGTGACTTCGCCACCGCCGAACCGTTGGCCCGCCGCTCGGTGGCCCTGCGCGAGCACGTCCTGGGGTGCGACCACCCCACCGTGGCCGCCGACCGCGCCGCCCTCGCGGCGATCCTGGACGGCCTGGGTGAGCGCCGGGAGGCGGAGAGCCTGTTGCGGGCGGCGCTGGGGGTGTTCAGCCGCGTGTACGGTCCCATGCACCACGAGACGGCCGTCACCTGCCACAACCTGGCGTGCCTCGCCTACCGGCGTGGTGGGCTGGAGGAGGCCGAGGCGCTGTTCCGTCGGGCGCTGGCCATCAAGGAGACGGTACTCGGGCGGGACCATCCGGAGCTGGCCGTGACGCTGAACGGCCTGGCCTTGGTCCGGGAGGACCTCGGCATGCGGGCGGAGGCCCGCTGGCTCGTACACCGGGCTCTGGGTGTTCTGGAGGGGGCCGTGTCGCCCGATCATCCGCTGCTGTCCGTATGCCGCGGCCACGATGCCGCGCTGAGCGGCTGACGCCGTCCTGGCAATATGGCGGCATGGAACGTGTGCTTGGAATCGGCGGCTACTTCATGCGCGCCGCCGACCCGGCGGCCCTGGACGCGTGGTACCGCGATTGCCTGGGCCTGGACGCCGATGAGAACGGCCTGTGGCATCAGGGAGCCGGGGTGACGGTGTTCGCGGCGTTCGAGTCCGAGACCGACTACTTCGGGTCCCGCGACCGGCAGACGATGCTCAACTTCCGGGTTCGCGACCTGGATGCGATGCTCGCCCAGCTGCGTGCCAAGGGAGCGGACGTGGCGGAGGAAACGCAGGACATGGAGGGTGTCGGCCGATTCGGCCGGGTCACCGACCCCGAGGGCAATCGGATCGAGCTGTGGCAGCCGGTCTGACCGCGTATTCCTTCAGGTGAGCCGGTTGCGGAACTGGGTGTGCAGTTCGGTGACGGCCGCTTCCGCCTGCGGAGAGATGCGGGTGAGGTTGAGGAAGGCGTGGATCAGCCCGTCGTACGTGCGGGCGAAGACGTCCACGCCCGCTTGCGTGTCGTCGGGTGGGGTGGGGCGAGGGGGCGGGTCGAGGTGCTCCGGTCGCGGGATCAGGGGCGTAGGACGAGGCGGATGGGGTCGCCTTCCTTGGTCCGCAGGCGCTCGACGGCCTTGGCCGCGTCGGCTAGCAGGAGTACGCGGTGATGGAGCGGGAGAAGTCCAGTCGGCCGCCTTGGGCCAGGCCTATCAGCTGCGGTACGGCGTCCTCCGCGGATCCGTAGTGGCCGAGGATCTGGTGCTGGAGGTAGCTGAAGAGGGTGCCGTCGGTGACGGTCAGCGGGTGGTCGGTCATGCCGACGAGGACCAGACGCCCCTTCGGGCCGAGGACGGTCAGGGCCTGTTCCCGTACGGTCGCGACGCCGGCGAAGTCGAACGCGGCCTCCAGCGCACGGCCTGCGGTGGCGGCCAGGACCCGCTCGCTCAGGCTCGGGTCGGCCGGGTCCAGGGCCAGGTCGGCGCCGAAGTCGAGTGCGCGGTCCCGGGCGGCCGGGGCCGGGTCCACGGCGACGATCGGGTGGGCGCCGATGGCACGCAGCAGCTGGACGGCGTGGGCGCCGAGTCCGCCGATGCCCCACACCCCGACCGCCTGGCCCGGGCGTACGCCGGCGGTCGTGGTGATGGCTCCCCAGGGGGTGGAGACGGCGTCCGGGATGATCGCGGCCTGCTCGAAGGGAATCGAGTCGGGCAGGGCTACGAGGGTCGGGGCGGAGGCGAGTGCGTACCCGGCCCAGCCGCCGTCGTAGTCGACGCCACGCGTCAGGACCCGGCCGTCGCGCGCCTCACCCGCCTGGAGGACGACCCGCCGTCCCGCCGTCCAGCCGGTCACTTCCGGTCCGCACTCGGCGATGGTGCCGACGACCTCGTGTCCGAGGGTGACGGTGTCGCCCTGCAGGTGGGCGGGGGTGAGGGTGCCGTCGATGAGGTGTACGTCGGACAGGCACACGCCTGCCGCCTCCACCTTGACCAGCACCTGTCCGGGGCCGGGGGTGGGAACGGGCACCTCCTCGAGGGTCAGGGTGCGCGAGGGGATGTGCAGGCGCGCGGCACGCATGAGTTCCATTGCGGGGTGATCCATTCCGGTCTGTGGCACGGCGGGCCTGGGGCGGGCCGACGGGGCGGGGTCCGGCCGGCCCGTGCGGGTGAGCGATCCGCGAGCTAACGCAAGTCGTCTTGCTTTCCAACGTACGCCGGGCCGCCTCCTATCGCAAGGCCCCTTGCGATAGGGTGACCGGGTGACGAGCAGCGAGGGCGAGATCGAGGGCAAGGAGACGGGCGCGCGCCAAGCGCCGCCGCTGAGACGGCGCGGGGAACGGATGCGGCAGGCCGTCATGGCCGCCACGGTGGACCTGCTCACCTCTCAGGGGCTGGCCGCCACCACCGTCGCCTCCGTCGCGCGCGCGGCAGGCGTCCACGAGACCTCCGTGTACCGGCGCTGGAAGACCCGCGAGAACCTGATCTTCGAGGCGCTCGCCACGCACACCGAGCAGGCCCTGCCCACCCCCGACAGCGGCAGCGTCCGGGAGGACCTGTACGAGCTGTTCACGGCGCTGACCCGGTTCTTCGACACTCCCGTCGGCACCGCGCTGCTCCTGCTGGGGACGGTCCGCGAGGAAGGCGCCCTGGAGGAGGGACGGCGCGCGTACTGGCGGGCCCGCCTCGAGCGTGCCGAAACGCTCGTCCGGCGCGGCATCAACCGCGGCGAACTGGCCGCGGACACCGACCCGCACCTGCTCGTGGAAGCCATCACGGGCCCGCTCCTCGCCAGGGTCCTCCTGACCGGCGAACCACTCGACGAAACCGTCGCCCCACGCCTGGTCGACCTCACCCTGGACGGCTCCCGCCCCCGGCCGGCGAGTACGACCCCGGCCGCTCCCACCGCGGACTGACCACAGAGGGTCCGCGAGCGGGAAACGGACCCTATGACGAGAGCACCTCTTCCCAGCACGCTCGCAGCTGCGCCTGCAGGCCGGAGACCGATGCCGCGTCGCAGGACAGGACGACCACGAGCCTGCTGAGGTCAACGCCCTGGGGCCGCTTCATGGAGGACCACCGCCGTCCTGCCCGCAGGAGGGTCCCGAAGAGCAGCCGCCGTCCGGCGGCATCCCCCGACAGCGCCTCATCCGCGGCCTCGACGATCAGTACGTACTGGTCCGCGGGCAGCCAGTGCAGATCACGCAGGCAGTCGAAGAGGGCGTGCCGGCAGGGCGCCCCGCTCCGGAATGACGTGGGCCCAGGGCACGATCTGCTCCGCCGTCATCCTGCCTCCAGTGGTCCAGGGCGCCGGGTTCAGGCGCCGGTGCGGGACAGGTACGGGGCCATGTCCGTCGGGGTGTCGCCCGCCCAGCCTATGTAGCCGTCGGGGCGGACGAGGAAGAGGCCGTCTCCGTACGCCTCGTACGACGGGACGCGTACCGTGTGGACCGCCGGGAGCGGCGGGAGCTGTGCCGACGCGGCCGGGCCGACGGCCAGCAGGGTCCAGTGCGGGCCCCGGAACTCGTCGAAGAGTCGTACGCCGCGCAGCCCGTCGGGGGCCCGGTCGCCGGCCCGCAGGGCGGCGTCGGGCAGGCCCGTGCGGGTTTCCACCGCGAGCGAGGAGCCCCGGTAGCCGAGGCCCAGCTGCTGGGTGGCCTCGCCGCGCCGGACCTCGCCCCGGTGGACCCGGGTGGAGAGGCCGAGCATCTCGGCGGCGATGGGCCGGCGCTCCTCCTCGTAGGTGTCGAGGAGGGATTCGGGTGCCAGGCCGCCCAGTACCGCGCCGAGCTTCCAGCCCAGGTTGTACGCGTCCTGCACGCTGGTGTTGAGCCCCTGGCCACCGGCGGGCGAGTGGAGGTGCGCGGCGTCCCCGGCGAGGAAGACGCGTCCCGCGCGGAAGCGGTCGGCCAAGGCGGCCCGCGGGCGGAAGTCCGAGGACCAGCTCACCGCGGTCACGTCGTCGGGAGCCAGGTGCGAGCGGGCCGCGACGACCGCGCGGATCCCCTCGAGGGACAGGTCCACGTCCGTACCCTCCGGGAACCGGGCCACGACCTGGAAGTCCTCCGTCCCGGCCAGCGGGCAGACCGCGAGGAAGCCCGCGTTCTCGGAGGGCGGGAAGATGTGCCAGTTCTCGCGGTCGAGCCCGCTGATGCGGACGTCGGCGACGAGCATGGGGTGCGGGTCCACGGTCTCGCCCGTCATGGCGATGCCGAGCGCGCGCCGTACGGCCGAGCGGCCGCCATCGGCCGCGACGGCGTACCGCGCGCGGACCGGCGGGCCCGCCGCGAAGGCGGCCGTGACCCCGTCCGCGTCCTGCTCCAGCCCCACCAGCTCGCGGCCGAAGGCGATCTCACCACCCAGTTCCGCGAGGCGGGCGGCGAGGATCTCCTGCGTGCGCCACTGCGGCACCATCCAGGGCTCGCGGTACGGGGAGTCCTCGCTGCCCGCCTCGCTCTCGTCGAACATCCGGTGCTCGCCCAGACGCTCGCCGCCCTGCCAGATCATCCCGACCGGGTACGGGCTTCCGGCCGCCCGGATCGCCTCGCCGACGCCGAGGTCGTCGAAGACTTCCTGGGTGCGGGGCTGGATGCCCTTGCCGCGCGAGCCGGGGAAGAGCCCGTCGGCCCGCTCCACGGCGAGGGCGCGCACCCCGCGCCGGGCCAGGTCCACGGCGAGCGTGAGGCCGGTGGGGCCTGCGCCGACGATCAGTACGTCCCGTTCATCAAGGTCGTCCGTGTACATCCGCTTCTCCTTAACGTTGTTAAGTTGCCGCCTCCCAGAGGGTCTCCTTAACGGTGTTAAACTGTCAAGTGTGATGGCTCGTAGATCTCCCGGACTCGACAAGAAGCAGGTCGTGGACACCGCGCTGCGGCTGCTCAACGAGGTCGGCCTCGAAGGCCTGACCCTCCGGGCGATCGCGAAGGAGCTGGAGGTCCAGGCACCGGCCCTGTACTGGCATTTCCAGGGCAAGCAGGAGCTGCTCGACGAGATGGCCACCGAGATGTACCGGCGGATGGTCGCGGACACGGACCTCGCGGCGGGCGCCACCTGGCAGGAGCGGCTCACGGTCGGCAACCGCGGTCTGCGCCGGGCGCTGCTCGGCTACCGCGACGGTGCGAAGGTCTTCAGCGGCTCCCGCTTCACGGGCACCGAGCACGCCGTGCAGATGGAGGCGAGCCTCCGGTCGTTCGTCGAGGCCGGACTCACGCTGCCGCAGGCGGTGCGGGCCACGTCCACCGCGTACCTCTTCACCCTCGGCTTCGTCACCGAGGAGCAGGGGGTCGAACCGCTCCCGGGCGACCGCAGGGAGGGCTACGACGTCGACGAACGAGCCACCCGCATGGCCGACTTCCCGCTCGCGGCGGCAGCCGGCGCCGACCTCTTCCAGAACTACGACGACGGCTTCGAGGAGGGCCTGGCCCTGGTGATCGCAGGCATCGAGGCACGCTACCGAGTCGGTTGACCGGCCCGGGACGCGTCGTGCCGGGTACCGTGCGGCGGCCGTTCGGGTGATCTCCGGCGCGGACGCGCCCGTGTCCCCTGCCCGGCACGCCACGCCGCCCGCGCCGTCCCTTCTCATGGAACGGGCCGACCCGCCGCAGCCCGTTCGCCACATCCGAGGAGGCTCAGTCAGGCATGACGCCCCCCGCACGCATCGACGTCCACCAGCACGTGATCCCGCCGGACCGCAGCCGCGCCCTCGCCGACCGCGCCGCGGCCCTCGGCTGGCCCGCGCCCGCATGGGACGAGCAGAGCGCGCTCGCCATGATGGACCGGCGGTCGATCGCCACCGGTGTCCTGTCGTACGCGGCTCCGCTCGCGGCCCCCGACGACCCCGCCGGCGCCCGGAAGTCGGCCCGGAGCGTGAACGAGTTCACCGCCGAACTGGTCAAGGACCGGCCCGACCGCTTCGGCCACTTCGCCGCCCTGCCCCTGCCCGACGTGGACGGGGCGCTCACCGAGGCCGCGTACGCACTGGACGTCCTGCACGCCGACGGTGTGATGGTGCTGTCCAACGCCAACGGCCGCTACCTCGGCGACCCGGCCTTCGAGCCGCTGTGGGCCGAACTGGACGCCCGCGCCGCCGTCGTCCTCGTCCACCCCACGGCGCCGCCGGGCACGATGGTTCCGGGCCTGCCCAGCCCGCTCGTCGACTTCCCGTACGACACCGCCCGAACCGCCCTGCACATGGCCGTCAGCGGGGTTCCGGGCCGGTACCCCCGGATGAAGCTCATCCTGCCCCACGCCGGCGGCTTCCTGCCGTACGCCGCCCAGCGGTTCGCCGTCGCCGCCCACCTGCATCCCGGATCCACCCCGCAGGGCCTGATGGGCGAGCTCCGGCGCTTCTACTTCGACACCGCCATCTCCGCCGGCCCCGCCGCCCTGCCGTCCCTGCTCGCCTTCGCCGCGCCCGGACACGTGCTGTACGGCAGCGACTTCCCCATGCTCCCCGAGGACTGGGGTACGGACTTCGACACCGGCCTGGACGAGTACCCGCACTGGCAGGACGGAGACCTGCACGCCATCAACCGCGGCAACGCCGAACTGCTCATCCCCCGCCTCGCGCGGACCTGACGGGCCGCTCCGCGGGCGCACGTCACCGGGCGGCCATCCGCCGGTTGCCCGGGGTATGCCCGGACACCTCCCGCTCGTTGCGATCAAGGCCTTACCATGCGCATGCGAGGCGCGGGGAGCGCCGCCGCGGAGCGTCAGGGGGAGGCGCGATGGCCGAAAGACCGTACGACCGCATACCCGGATCGCGCGCGATGTCCGAGGACGCGCTCGACCACGCCGCGCGCGGTCTGCCGGGCGGGGTGGAGCTGTACCACCTGAGGCCGGACGGCGGCATCGTGCTGGCCGACCGGGAGGGTTCCCGGGAGCTCGGGCCCGAGCGGGAGTTCCTGCGGTTCATCGATGACGGGCAGTTCGCGCACTACCTCGTGGGCGATGCCGGCACCTCGCCGGAGCGGCCTTCCAACGCCACCGTGAAACTCGGGGTGGTGGGCCCGCGCAGCGCCTTCACCCCGCACGCGCACGGGGGCGAGCACTTCGTCCTCAGCCTCGGCCACGCCGCCTGCGGACTCCACGACGCGGACCGCGGCCGCGTCGCTGAAGTCCTGCTCGCTCCGGGCATGTTGATCCGCATCCCGGAGATGATGCCGCACTCGTTCGCGAACCGCGGTGACGCCCCGTTGACCATCCTCGCCGCCAACACGGGGTACGGGATCGACCACGAGGACTACGCGATCACCGCGGCGGCCGCCGAGCGGCGGGCCGCCGCGATCACCGCGCGGCCCGGACCGACGGCCGCCACCACCCTCGCGACCGCCACCGACTACCGGGTCCTCGCCGCCGCGCTGCGCGACATCGAGCGCGCCCAGCAGGACCACGGCATCGCCGGAACCACCGTCCGCGAGCGTCTGGCCGCACGGCTGCGCCGGGTGGCCACGGCTCTGGAGGTCCGCCGGTGATCTGCCCGAACTGCGAACGCAACCTGCTGCGCAAGGAGCGCACCGGCAACATCTGCGGCCACTGCAAGCGACGCTACGCGCTGGACCCCAAGACCAACTCCCTGCGCCTGAACGACCTCCGGGTGCGTCGGATCGCCATCCGGCTGACGGAGGGCGGCCGGACCCGGGTCACCCCGGGCCAGTTGTGGTACGCGCTGTCCCGCAAGCGGATCAGGGAGAGCGAGTTCGCACCCGGATGCGCGGGCGGGGCGTTCGCGGGCGGCGCGCTCGTCAGCCTCTGGGCCCTCTTCGGCGGGCTGCCGTTCATGCTGTACGTCTCCGGGGCCCTGCTGGCCGTCGGGCTCGGCATCCTGATCGCCCGGAAGACGGGTGCGGGCCGTGGCATCCCGCCCATGAGCCGCGGAGACTTCCGTTCGGTGGCGCTCGCCGAGTGGCAGCGGGTGTACGGGAACCTGCCGCCCGGCGTGGTCGACGACGCCGGCCACCCCTGGCCCCGGCGGCCGGCCGGCGCGTCGGCGCCGAACGCCGTGCTCGTCTGCCCCGACCCCTCCATCGCCGCCTTCCTCACGGCCAACGGTGTGCCCGAGCACCACGGCATCGCCCTCGCCCAGGGCGTCGAGCACGTCACGGCCCTGCTCCCCGACCTGCCCGCGCGCGGCCCGGTCCTGGTGCTCCACGACGCCGACGCGCGCGGTGCACTGCTCCTGCGGCAGCTCCGCGAGAGCCTCCCCGACCGCCCGGTGGTCGACGCCGGGGTGCCGCTGCGTACGGTGCGCGGTCTGCCGAAGGCCGTTGCCTACCGCGACCCCCACCGCAAACCCACGGCGGAGGAGGTTCGCCGGCTCACCGCCCTCGGCGAGTTCACTCCGGAGGAATTGAAGTGGCTGGCGCAGGGGTGGCGGTTCCCGCTCGTCGGTCTCCCCCCGGCCCGGCTGCTTTCCGTGGTCGACCGGCTCGCCGCACAGGTCGGCCGCGGTGTCGACGCCGAACGGCGCCGCGCCGCGGAGGTCGGCTTCATGACCTGGCCCGGGCCCGCCGGGAACGACCGGGATCCGGCGGGTGGCGGCCGGTGATCTGCCCGAACTGCTCGACCGAGCTGAAGCGCACGGAGCGCACGGGCCAGGTGTGCTCCCACTGCCGCCGCCGGTACGCCCTGGACCCCCAGGTGCACGGCCGCGGCATGCACGACCTGCGGATCCGCCGCTGTGTGGAATCCCTCACCGACCACGGCCGTCTCAAGGTGACCGTCACCCAGCTCTGGTACCGCTCCCGTACCCGCAGCAGCGCCTGGCCGGCGCGCGAGGCGCGCGGGATCCGGCCCGGCATCCGCTGGCCCGTCGTGCTGACGGTCTGCGCCGGGCTCCTCGTGTGCTGGGCCCTCACGACCGGTATCCCCGCGTTCCTGGCCGCGGTCGGAGCCGTGGTCGTCCTCCTGGCCTCCCGGTTCGTGCCGTACGAAGAGGCCCGTGGCGCGGGCTCGTGGATCAGCCCCAGCGAGGAGACCTTCCGGAAGCTGATGACGGGTGCCTGGCAGCACGCGTACGGGGCGCTGCCCGCGGGCGTGGTGAACGACGAGCGGCACACCCCCCGGCCCACCGGGCCCGGGCCGACCCGCCCCAGGGTCGTGATCCTGTGCACCGACCGCGCCACCGCGGCGTTCCTCCGGGCCAACGACATCCCGCCGCGCCTGCGAGCCGTACTCGTGGAGGCGGAACCGGAGGTCGCTCACGAGACCCTCGTCGACATACCGGGCAGGCTCCCGGTAGTGGTCCTGCACGACGCGAGCCACCTGGGCGCGCTGCTGGCACCGCTCCTGCGCATCGAGCACCCGGACCGGGCCGTGGTGGACGCCGGGCTGCCGGTGGCCGCGGTCCGGCGCCGCGCCGGGGCGGTCCACCGGGTGTCGCCCGCCCCGGACATCGACACCGCGGATCTCCGGGCCGTGGCCGGGCTGTCCGAGGCGGACACCGCCTGGCTGGCCCAGGGCTTCTGGAGCCCGATCGCGGCCGTGCCGCCACCCCTGCTCGCCACCGTCGTCGAGGAGGCCGTGGAACGAGCGGTGACGGCGCGGCCCGAATCCGCCCCGGCGTACGGGTTCATGACCTGGCCGGACACGGACGGCGCGGCGGCAGACGCGGACACCACCGGGGAAAAGGGCACGCCCGCCACATGAGCACGCGTACGAACACGGGCCCGGGCACTCCCGCCTGCGGCGACCGGCTGATCGACCTGGCGATCGGCGCGGCGGCCGCCCGCGCGGCCGAGCCCGGCGGGCTTCGGTTCACGGAGCGTCAGCTCTACTACGAGACCTGCCGCGTCCTCAGCCCGGCCGCGCCGCTGCTGCGCCGCGTCCCCGGCACCCCGCCACCGGCGCTGCGCCTGCCTTCGTTCACCCGCGTGCTGGACGCGCGGGGCCGGGAGACCGTACCGGGTCTGCTGCCGACCGCCGTGCCCCCGGCGGACCTCTCGCGGGACCGGCCCTCCGAACCGGACCTGTACGCCTACGGCCTCCCCCGCCTGCTGGTCTGCCAGGACCGATCGATCGCCGCGATGCTGCTCGCCAACCACGTCCACCTCGAGGCGGCCTGCCCCCTCCTCGCGGCACCCGACGCGCTGCCCCTGGACCCGCGTCTCCTCGCGGCCCTGGAGCGGGCGGGCGGGGCCACGGTGCACGTCCTGCACGACGCGAGCCCCGAGGGCGTGACGCTCCCGGCGCGGGTGAGGGCGGCGCTCGGCCCCGTGCCCGGGGTACGGGTCGGCTCCCTGGGGCTCGTACCGAGGCACGCCGCCTCCCTGCGGCTGCCCTCGGGGCGCGGCCCGGCTCCCGACCCGGCGGCGGGCGCCGACTGGCCGGGCGCGCTGCGGCCGCGCGAGGCGGCCTGGCTGGCGCGGGGCCGGTTCGCCGAGGTGGCCGCCGTACCACCGGCCAGGCTCGTACGGACGGTACTGCGCCTGACCCGGGGTCCGCGGCCGCCCCGCGACTCCACATGGGGCGAGCTGCGCGGTCTGCGGGCCGCCGGCTTCATGACCTGGCCCGCCGCGTGAACGGCCCCCGTGACCCCTTCCACACACCCGAGGTACGCACACGATGATCCGGCCCCAAGAGATCGGCTACGCGGACGAACTCCTCGCCGACGGCACCGTCCACCGCAGGTACGAAGACGGCCTGGAGGAGTGGCGCAGCCGCACCCCCGGCCGCCCCCACCTGGTGCGCTGGCACGACAATCGCGGCACCTCGGGGACCGACGAGCTGCTCGGCAACCACATCGTCAAACGCACCCTCGCCGACGGCACCGCCCTCTACGCCCGGGACATCGGCTACGGGCGTACGGTCTGGCCGCGCGGCGAGCGGGTCACCGTCAACCGGACCTCCGTCGGCGGCCGGATGGCGGTGCTGCTCGCCGGCCTGGGGGTGGCCACCCTCGCCATCACGGCCGCGCACCTGCCGCCGATCGACATGACCCCGGTCGAGGAAGAGGCCCTGCGCCGCCAACAGCAGCAGAGCCAGGCCTCGTCGGGCTCCGGCGGGGACGGCGGAGGGGGCGACTCCGGGGGCGACGGGGACTCCGGTGACGACAGCTGGGAAACGGGCTGGGACGAGGACGCGGACGCCTGGAGCGACGACGACTTCGGCTGAGCCGGACCGCGAAGCACAAAGCACGAAGCGCGAAGCGCGCAGCACTGAGCAGTACGCGAGCACGAGGGACAGGAGCCATCCGTGGCACGATTCTGCGCCTGCCTGGCCGACACCACCGGGCAGGCCCGCGCCCATCTGGAGGCGCTGGGCGCCGCCGGACCGGGCCACGCCCCCGTGGACGTACCGGGCGCCGGGCTGGGCCTCATCGGCGGCGAACCCGGCAGCGCCGCCGGCCCGTTCACGGCGCACGGACGCACCGCGGTCGGCGAGGTCACCCTGCACAACCGCCCGGTGCTCCTGGCCGCCCTCGCGGCCGGGGCCACCGCCGCTCCCCCGCCGTCCGACTGCTCCGACGGGGAACTGCTCCTCCACTGCTGGGCGTTGCTCGGCGAGGCGGGCGTGGCGCTCGCCGAAGGGATGTTCGTCCTGGCCGTGCTCGACGGCCCCGACCTGGTCCTGATCCGCGACCACGTCGGCGCCCGCACCCTCTTCTACGCGCGGGCCGACGGCGCCTGGGCCGCCTCCACCTCCCTGCGGGCGCTGCGCCGCTGGCCGGCGCTCGGCACGTCCGTGAACCTGTCCGCGGTCCGCTCCTTCCTCACCTTCGCGTACCTGCCCGGCGAGGAGACCCTGCTCACCGGGGTCCGCGAGGTACTGCCCGGCCGCGTACTGCGGCTCGCCCGCGACGGCCGGGTCACCGAGACCGTCCACTGGGAGCCCCGGGAGCGCGTCGAGGAGCCCGGCCCCGCCGACCCGACCGGCCATGTCCTGGCCCTGCGCGCCCTGTTGGAGCAGGCCACGGCGGCCCGGCTGCCGGTGGCGGAGCCCGCGGCGGTGCTGCTCTCCGGGGGCATCGACAGCTCCCTCGTCACGGCGCTGGCCGCGAAGCTGCACGGCCACCCGGTCCACACGTACTCGATCAGCTTCGGCGACGACCTGCCGAACGAACTCGGCTACTCGGGCCTCGTGGCCTCCCACTGCCACACCCGGCACCGGATCCTGAACGTCTCGGGGGCGGCCGTGGCGGCGCGGCTGGCGGAGGCCGCGGCGCTGCTGGACAGCCCGGTCGGGGACCCGCTGACGGTGCCGAACCTGATGCTGGCCGAGGCCGTGGCCGCGGACGGCGCCTCCGTGGTCCTCAACGGCGAGGGCGGCGACCCCGTCTTCGGCGGCCCCAAGAACCTCCCCATGCTGGTCCAGGAGATGCACCGGACTCCGGGCGCGCCCTGGGACGAGGACCGGGCGACCGCGTACCTGCGCTCGTACCGCAAATGCTGGACGGACCTCCCGGTCCTGCTGACGGCCCCGGTACTCGACGCGCTGCGGGACGCCCCGCGCCTGGAGCGGCACGTGGAGCCGTACCTGCTCCCGGAGGCCGACGGCGGCGGCCCGTACGCCATGGAACACCTGCTGAACCGCCTGCTCCACTGCAACCTCCGGACCAAGGGGGCGCACCACATCCTGACGAAGGTGGAACGCCTCACCTCCTCCCAGGGCGTGGAGGGCCGCTCCCCGCTTTTCGACCGGTCGGTCATCGACCACGCCTTCGCCACCCCGCCGGGGTACAAGCTCCGCGGCACGGCGGAGAAGTGGATCCTGAAGGAAGCCGTACGGGACCTGCTGCCGGGTACGGTGGTCGACCGCCCGAAGAGCGGAATGCGGGTGCCGGTCCAGCAGTGGCTGACCGGTCCGCTGCGCGACCTCGGCCACGAACTCCTCCTCGGACGCCGCTCCCGGGAGCGGGGCCTGCTCCGACCGGAGACCATCCGTACCTGGCTCAAGGGCGAGGGCACGCTGCTGCCCCGCCAGGGCGGCAAGTTGTGGCTGGTGCTGACGCTGGAGCTGTGGCTGAGGGCGTACGACGTATGAGTTCCGATCACACCCCGGATGCACGAAAGGCGCCCATGACCGCCGTACCGACTGAGATGACCGAGCTGACCGATCCTCGTACCGGGCGGGCGCGTGGTACGGCCGCCCTCTCCCGGGAGCGGGAGGTGGCGGACGCCGTGGCGGCGGCCCGCGCCGCCCTCCCCGGCTGGAGCTCCCTGACCCCGAAGGACCGGGGCCGCCGCCTGGACCGACTCGCCACGCTGATCGAGGAACACGCGGACCTGTACGCGGCCCGCGAGCAGGCCGGCACGGGCAAGCCGGCGGCGGAGACGGCGGGCGAGATCGAGCAGGTGGCGGACCTGTTCCGGTTCTACGCGACGGCCGCCCGCACCCGGACCGCCCCGGCCTCGGGCCATCTGGTGGCCGGCCACGAGAGCTGGGTCCGCTGGGAACCGATCGGCGTGGTCGGGGTGATCGTGCCGTGGAACTACCCGCTGCTGATGGCCGCCTGGCGCTGCGCCCCCGCCCTCGCGGCGGGCAACACGGTGGTGGCGAAGCCCGCCGAGACCACCCCCGACAGCCTGGAGCTGCTCGCGGAGCACGCGGCGCGGGCCCTGGGGGCGGACGTGCTCCGGTCCGTCCCGGGCGACCGTGAGACCGGCCGCCTGCTCGTGGAGTCCGCGGTGGACATGGTCGCGTTCACCGGCAGCGGTCGGGCCGGTGCCGACGTCGCGGCGCGGGCGGGGACCCGCCGCGTCAGCCTGGAACTGGGCGGCAACGCACCGGCCATCGTCCTCCCGGACGCCCCCGCCGACACCTACGCCTCGCTCGCGGAGGCCGCCACGTACAACGCGGGCCAGAGCTGCGCGGCCCCGGCCCGGGTGATCACCCTCGCGGAGAACTACGAGGCCACCGTCGCCGGGCTCGCGGAGGCGCTGGGATCGCGGCTGGCCGGTCGCGACTTCGGGCCGCTGAACAACCCGGACCAGGCGGCCCGTTACGACCGTCTGGTCACCTCCTCCGCGGCCAAACGGAACCTCGCGGCCGGCATCGCCCCCGGTGTCGGCTCGGAGCACGGGTACTGGCGCCCGGCCCGCCTGCTGGCGGATCTCCCGGACGACGACCCGGTGGTCACGGAGGAGGTGTTCGGGCCCCTGCTCACCGTCCAGCAGGCGCGGAGCACGGAGGCGGCCCTGGCCATGGCGAACGGCGTCCCCCAGGCGCTCGGGGCCAGCGTGTGGACGACCGGTCTGGAGACCGGCCTCGACCTGGTGGCCCGGCTGAACGCGGGCGAGGCGTGGCTCAACTGCCATCTGGTACAGACGGCCGAACTCCCGCACGGGGGCCGGGGGACGTCCGGCCACGGCACCGACCTGAGCGTCCTGGCGCTGCACGAGTACCAGCGGCCGAAGACGGTGACCGTACGGGTGGCCCGGTAGCGTCGGCCAGGGTGTCAACCGCCATACCTGGCGGGCCTGTTGTGGCGCGCGTCACCGTGCGTACGCGAGATGGCCGGAAGCTATCGTCGCGGCCATCCGCACCAGTGAGCCGATTCACAGCAGTGGAGGATGAATGCATCCGGTCCCCGGAAGGCTCGGCGGGGCTGTCGCGGCCCTGCTCCTCGGTGTCGGCGTGCTCGTCGGCCAGCCCGGCTCCGCCGCCGCCGTCCCACCCGTCGCCGGCGAGCTCAGGGCGTACCACGTCGACGGTGTCTACAGCGCCGGCGTGTCGTCCGGCGGCTACATGGCGACCCAGTTGCACGTGGCGTACTCCGGTACCTTCAAGGGTTCGGCCGCCTTTGCCTCCGGGCCTCAGTACTGCGCGCAGAACGACCTGCAAAGGGCCCTGAACGCCTGTATGGAGGTCTCCCAGGACCTCCGGCTCGCCACCCTGGAGCAGACCACCGCGAACTGGTCGGCGCAGGGCGCCATCGACGACGCGGCCGGACTGAGCGGCGACCCGGTCTACGTCTTCAGCGGCTCCGGCGACTCGACCGTCGAACGCCCGGTGGCCACCGCGCTGAACGACTACTTCCGGCACTTCGGCGCCGACGTGCTCTACAACAAGAGCACCGCCGCCGGTCACGCCTGGATCAGCCCCCTCGGCCCGAACGCGTGCACCGTCACCGCCAACCCGTGGCTCAACGACTGCGGCTTCGACGCCGAGCGCGAGTTCCTGGGACATCTCCTCGGGTCGGTCAGCGCACCGGCGGCCGAGCCCGGTGGCAGCCTGATCCGGTTCGACCAGAACAAGTACGCGCCCGGCGGCGCGGCGAAGCCGATCTCGATGGACGAGAACGGCTTCGTCTACGTACCCACGAGCTGCGCGAACGGTGCCACCTGCAAGCTGGTCGTCGCTCTCCACGGCTGCAAGCAGGGATATTCGTACCAGGGCTTCGGCACCCGGTTCATCGACAAGGCGTACCTCAACGAGTACGCCGACACCAACAAGCTGATCGTCCTGTACCCGCAGGCCGCCCCGACCGCGACGCTCGACAATCCCAACGGCTGCTGGAACTGGTGGGGCTACCTCGGCGACTCCGCCTACGCGCGGCACGGCGGCAAGCAGATCGAGACCATCATGGGCATGGTCAAGGCGCTCGGCGGCGCAGGCTCGACGCCGCCGACCGCTCGATCCGTGACGCTGACCGGCGTGGACGCCGAGGACGGCTACATCAAGGCCGCGGGTGACGGCTCGGGCCCGGTCGTCGGCACGCTGGAGGACACCTACGGCCTGGCCCTCGGACGGGGCGCCGACGGCAGGTTCAACCGGAGCGTGCTGTCCTTCGACACCGGCGCCGTTCCCGCCGGGAAGGAGATCACCCGAGCCTGGGTGACCCTGACGCGGAGCAGCGGATCCGGCGACCCCTGGGCCGGCCCCGCCGGCAACCGGCTCCTGGTCGACGTCCACAGCGGCTGCCTCGGCGGTTGCGCGGTGGAGGCCGCCGACTGGGCCGCGGCCACGACGGCCGCCGGTGCGGCCGAGATCGGCTCCTTCACCTCGGGCAGCAAGGCCTCCGGCAACCTGTCCGCGGCGGGCCTGTCCGCGATCAACCGCTCCGGCCGGACCCAGATCCGCCTCCGGTTCGAACAGAACCAGCCGGCGACGGCCTACCTCTTCGTCAACAGGGACACACAGCCGACCCTGACCGTGGAGTACCGGTAGCGAACCGGCCCTCCGGGGCATCCGCCGGCCGGAAGCCGCGGTCCGGACCCGTCGTGCCCCTGTCGCCGGCGGCGGCGTAGCCCTGCCCCACCGCGCCGCTCCCCGCGTGCTCGGGATGGTTGTAGAACACCAGGTCACCCCGGCCCCTCACCTTGCCGGTCGCGTCGACCAGCAGCGCGGCCGCGTCGACGGGCGCGGGTGGGAGTCGGGTGCCAGGCTGAGGTCGTACAGGACCTGCGAGAGGCAATCACCATGATCACCACTGACTTCGTACCCGGCTCCCCCTGTTGGCTGGACCTCGGCGCCCCCGACGTCCCTGCCGCCGCGGCCTTCTACGGCGCCGTGCTCGGATGGGAGTACGAGTCCATGGGCGAGGGGGAGGACATGGAAGGCGGGATGTTCCGAAAGGACGGCAAGATCGTCGCCGGGCTCGGCAAACTCACCGAGAAGGGGGCGCGCTCGGCCTGGATGATCTACTACAGCGTCTCGGACGCGGACGCCACCACGCAGGCGGTGGAGCGCGCGGGCGGCACGGTGCGGGTGGCTCCGATGGACCTGGAGGGGTGGGGCCGGATGGCGCAGTACAGCGACCCCCTGGGGGGACAGTTCGCCATCTGGCAGCCGGGCACGAACAAGGGCGTCGACCTGGTGGACGAGCCCGGCTCGCTGTCCTGGACCGAGCTGTACACGAGCGACGCCACGGCCGCCAAGGAGTTCTACGGCGGCGTCTTCGGCTGGCAGTTCAGCGACATGCCGCTGCCCGGCGGCGGGGGCACGTACACCCTCATCACTCCGGCGGGGCTTCCCGAGGAGCGCATGCACGGCGGCCTGATGCAGCTGCCCGCGGCGGACCTCGCCCTCGCGAACGGACGGCCGTACTGGCACCCCGTCTTCGCCGTCGCGGACTGCGACGCCACCGTCGCCGAGGTCACCTCGAACGGCGGCAGCGTGCAGATGGGACCGGAGGACGCGGAAGGCGTCGGCCGGCTGGCCGTCTGCCTCGATCCGTCGAACGCCGACTTCGTGGTCCTCACCCCGGTGCGCGGCTGAGTCCGGACGAGCCTAGACGACCGGCGGCCCGCCGGGGCGGCGGGCGTAGCAGAAGAGGTGGTCCTCCGGCCCGGCGGACTCGCTGTCCGGGTGGAAGGTCGAGGTGGACCAGTGCACCACCTCCAGCCCCAGTTGCCGGATCCTGCGCAGGTACTCCTCGGTGGAGTAGCTGGAAACGACGACCATGCGGCCCATCCACTCCACCTCCTCGTCCCGGAGGTCGCCCGGCACGGTGGCCATCACGAAGTACCCTCCGGGCGCGAGCCAGTCCGCGATGCGCTCCAGCATCGCGCCCACCTCCTCCTGTCCCATCAGCAGGAGCGGGAAGAAGGCGCAGACGGCGTCGAAGCTTCCGCTCGGCGCCTGGAACTCCCGTACGTCCACCTCGTCGAACCGCGCGCCCGGCACCTGGGAGCGCGCCAGCTCGACCATGACCGGCGAGACGTCGATGCCGGTGACCTCGTACCCGGCCGCCACCAGCGTCTCGGCGACCGGCCGGCCCGTCCCGCTGCCGATGTCCAGCACCCGCGCGCCCTCGGGCAGCCGGGCCGTCAGCCACTCCAGCGCCGCGTGCTGCTCCGGCAGCCGTGCGAAGGCGTGCTCGTACTCCACCCCCATGCCGTCGAACAGCTCGGCCGCTCCGTTCAGCACCCCGTCGCTCACCGCTGACCTCCCATTTCCGCTCCCGGACAGGCCATCAGCTACCACGCCGGGGGCCCGCGGCCGCTCCCCCGCGCCGCGCGGGACGCCGGCAGGCCACCCGGAAGGCCGAGGCCGCTGCCGGTCGTCAGGAGGGCTTGGTCGGCGAGAAGGCGGTGACGGTCGCCTTGTCGTCGCATTCGGCGAACACGCCGTCGTCCATCGCGATCTGGTGCGAGCCCGCGCCGGGCACGCCGATGACGAGGGTCGGGAAGCTGGAGGGCGTGGCGCCGGATACGCAGTAGCCGTCGGCTTCGCCCTGGACGTTGACGAAGGTGAGCTTCGTCCAGGCTCGGGCGCCCGGGGCGAGGGTCACCGGGGAGGCCGAGCCGCTGTGGGTGACGGCGAGCGGGAGGTTCTTGTCGGGCGAGCCGTGGCCGGCGCCGGCGACCGTCGGGAATCCGCGGAGCGTGCAGGCGTGCGTCGAGGTGTTGGTGACCGACACGATCGCGGCTCCGGTTCCCGTACCCGGGGGACGGACATCGGCCTGGTGGGCGTCGGAGACCTTGATCTGGTCGATCGTGCAGTCCTTCGTCCCGCCGCCCGCGCTGCCCCCGCCGGAGGAGGAACCGCCCGTGGGCGTCGGCTTCGCCGGCTGCGAGGCCGCGGGCGGCGTCGGCTTCGCCGGCTCCGAGCTCACCGGCGGCGTCGACGGCTTGGCGGTCGCGCCGTCGTCTCCGGTCGGCGTGCAGCCGGCCATCAGGGCGGTGGCCGCCACCGCCGTCACCAGCGCTGCCGCGCTCCGGCGGACGCGTGTTGTGTACTGCATGATCGCTCCACGGGGTTCACGACCGGTCCCAAACCGGCACTCGCCGCTGGACACGGCATCGCGCCCCACTCGGGTTCCCCGGTGCGGCACGCTGTTCCGGTTCCGTGACGCGACCATGACGTACGTGGGATCCCGCGGCTCGAAGTCAGCGCAGTACGGCTGCCAGCAGGTCGGCGCCCAGTGCCGTCAGGTCCGGCAGGTTGAGGGTGTGCCGGACGTAGCGGCCGTGCCGTCGGGCCGTGAGCAGGCCCGCGCGGCGCAGGACCGCGAGGTGGCGGGAAACCTCCGGCGGTGAGAGTTCCCAGGCGTGGGCCAGCTCGCCGGTGGTGTGCGGACCGCGGGCCAGGGTCCGCAGCAGCCGCAGCCGTACCGGGTGTGAGAGTGCCTCCAGCCGTAGGGTGACCGTTTCCAGCGATACCGGCTCCGAGGGACTCGGCTCGGCCACGGGGTACTGCACCACCGGCCGCCACCCGGGCGCGTGGACCATCGCCAGGTGCGGGTGACCGAAGACACTGGGGATGAAGGTGACCCCGGTGCCGTGGGCGGCGGTCGCCTTGTCGATCCGGCCCCGCGCCCTCGTCCGGGCCTCCGGAGGCCCCCGCTACGCCGTCGCCCTGGCCGTGGACGCGCTCGGCACCGGCCTGCTGCGGCCCTTCCTGCTGCTCTACGGGGTGACGGTGCTGCGGCTGTCCGCGCCGGCCACCGGCATCGCGATGGCGGTCGGTGTCGTCGTGGGTCTGGTGTGCATGCCCGCGGTGGGCCGATGGCTGGACCGGGGAGCGCGCAGCACGGTGGTGGCGGCGTCGATGCTGGTGCGGGTGCTGGGTGTGGCGCTGCTGCTGGCCACCCCGGTGGGGCAGGTCTGGCCGTTCGCGACGGCGGCGCTGTTCCTCGGCATCGGCAACCAGGCATGGCCGGCCGCCCACGCGGCTCTCGTGGCCACGGTCGCCCACGGCCGGGAACGCGACACCGCTCTCGCGGCGGGCCGCGCCCTACGCAACGCCGGCCTGGGCGTGGGCGCACTCCTCGCCACCGCGTGCCTGGCGGGCGGCTCCGGCGCATTGCAGGCGCTGGCGGCCGTCACCGGGGTCGCCTACCTCGCCGCGGCGGCCTTGGCGTGGTCGATCCGCCTGCACGCCCGACCGGCCGCCGCCGCCCCGGCCGGAGACGGAGGCAGGGCAGCCGGGCCCGCACCCCGGATGCGCGCGCTGCTGGCCGCCAACGTGATCTACGTCTTCTGCCTCAACGTCCCCGAAATCGCGCTCCCGCTGGTCCTTGTAACGCAGTTGCACGCATCCCCGGTGTGGTCGGCGGCCATCTTCGTGGCCAACACGGCGCTGGTGGTCACCCTGCAGGTTCCGATCACCGTCCTGATGACCCGCTTCTCCCGGCGGACCGTACTGGCTCTCGCCGGCGTGGTGCTCGCCGCGTCCTACCTCGGCTTCCTCGCGGCCACCTCACTGGGACACGGCTGGGGTGCCCCGGCCGTCGCAGCGGTGTCCGTGGTCTGCACCCTCGGCGAGATCATCTATGCCGGCAGCGCCACCGCGCTCGTCACCGCCCTCGCCCCGACCCACGTCCTGGGACGCGCCCTCGCCCGCTTCGAGCTCTCCACGGGCTTCGGCCTCGCCGTCTCCCCGGCGGCCATCACCGCCCTCGCACCCCACGGCCCGGCCGCCCTCTGGGGCAGCCTCTCCGTCGCGACGCTCGTGTCCGCCTCCGCCGTTGCCACACACGGCAAGCTGCTCCCGGTGGACAGCTGACAGCGTCGCTTCCTAGGCCCGGCTCCGGTGGCGGGGTCTGCGCCACCAGCGGCGCCGCGAGCCTCCTGAATCGGGAGCCGGGATGCGTTCCACGTAGAGGGGCGTGGCCACGACGTACCCCCGGGGGCCCGTCAGAGGGTCGCCTGTCACGATGTTGCAGGTTGTGATGCGGGCGAAGCCGGACATCCATTCCGCTGTTTCCGGATGGATCTGGCGGTCGAGCGCCTCGATGAGGCGACGGGTCGCCGATAGGAGGTCGCCGTTTCGAACCCCTCTGAACTCAGGAACGGGGTCACGATCGGGCAGGCGGCGGCGTTCGTAGGCGTCACGGTGAAGACGGTGCGGCACTACCACAAGCTCGGACTGGTCACGGAGCCGGAACGTGACAGCTCCGGCTACCGGCGGTACGGATCCGGCGAGCTGCTGCAGCTCGTGCAGGTACGGACGCTGGCCGCCGCGGGCGTGCCGCTGGCCGAGATCGGGCCCATGCTCGACGCCGACGCCGCGCAGTTCGGCGCCGCGCTCACCGACGTCGAGCGGCAGCTCACCGAACGCATCGATGAACTGGTCGCCCGCCGCGACACGCTGCACCGGCTCGCTGACGGCGACCGGGCCCTGCTGCCCGACCGCGCCTGCGCGGTACTGGACCGGATGCCCGGACTCGGCTTCAGCCCCGACTACGTGGCTGCGCAGCGCGAGGCCCTGGTGCTGGCCCGGGCGCTGGTGCCGGAGGGCTTCGACGGCTTCCTGACGCAGCTCGAGCACGGGCTCGACGACCCCGAGTATGTTGATCTGATCAAGCGCGGCCGGGAGGCGGAGAGCTGGGAACCGGACGACCCGAGGATCGAAGAACTCGCGATCGCCATGGCCGACCGCTACCTCGCCAACCCCGCGCTGCAGGGGGATCGCGCCAGCCTGCGGGCATGGGCCAAGGCTTCGGCCCAGTACAAGCTGATCAACAACCACCGCGAGGACCAGGCGCCGGCCGCGGCCCGGCTGACCGCGCTCACCGAGGCCAAGCTCCGCGCTGCGGGTGTACCCGTGCCGCAACGATGACGGAATCCTCCACACGATCCAACCGACCCACTTGGCATTGGCCGATCCCGCTCAACTTCGTGGCCTTGTGGACTTGCTGGCCCCCTTCATGCCCAGCAGCGCGTGGATCTCGCCGGGATTCAGGTCGAGATCGACGCCATTCAGCGCGGCGGCCCTGCAGCCGGGATCGGGCAGGCCCGTCCCCCCGGGCGTGCGAGGTAGGGGTGCGCACCGCAGGGCAGTCGATCGCCGTGATCCGGCCAAGGCCGCATCGGTGCCCCTGCTGGACCGGGGCGGCTCGGTCGTCACGACGCCGCTGATCACCACGTCGGCGGCGGGCGGGGAGAACCGCATCACCAGCGGGATCAGCGTCTATCCGGTGGGATCCGGGGCGCCCCTGCAGTCTCACAACTGCGACGAGCACCTCTCGGCCGCGAACCGGATGGGCTGAGCTCCCGTACGGGAAGTGGCCCAGCCCGTCGCCTCAGCGCCGGTCAGTAGTGCTGGGCCAGGCAGAATTCGTGGTCTTCGGGATCGGCCATCACGACGACCACGCCCTCGTCGTAGTCGTGCCGTTCGCCGGTGAACCGTCCGCCGAGGGCGATGACCTGGGCGATGCCCTCGTCGATGTCGTCGACTATGACGTCGAGGTGCACGCGTACCTTGCCCTGCCGCGGCTCGGTGACAGGTTGGAAGACGAGGCGGGGCTGCGGGTCGTCGCGGTGGCCGAGGTAGACCCAGCCGGGTCGCGACGGCCCCCTCTTGCGGTCGAGGAGGACGCTCCAGAAGCTCGCCACCCGTTCCACGTCGACGCAGTCGATGGTCACTCCGCCCCAGCGGTTCGCCATGGGTCAGCCCTCCTGTGTTGTCGTCTGGGATACGCGTTGCCCGGCGAGTCGCCCGGCGGCGATCGCGGGTGTGGTCCGGTGGGTCCGGGCCGTGTGGAAGACCTCGCGGAGCGTGGCCGCGATGCCCTGGATGCGCTCGGTCAGCCGTTCCTCGGATTCCCGGCGCAGTTCGACACCGGTGGCGTGGATGACGCCTCCGGAGCTGACGACCACGTCCGGCGCCCAGAGGATGTGCCGTGCCGCGAGGAGGTCGGCGGTGGCCGGTTCGTCGAGTTGGTTGTTGGCCGGGCCGGCGATGGCGGCGCACCGCAGCAGCGGCACCGTGCGGGCGGTCAGCAGGCCGCCGAGCGCCGCCGGCACGAGGACGTCGACCTCCATGGCGAGGGCGTCCTTCGGATCCACCCAGGTCGCACCCAGCTCCTTGGCCAGGCCCCGTGCGGCCGGGTTGACGTCGGTCACGACGAGCCGCGCGCCCAGCCGGTCCAGGAGCCGGGCCACGTGGGCGCCGACCGCACCGAGGCCGATCACCCCGAAGGTCCGGCCGGCGAGCTCCGGTGAGCCGAAGACCTCGTCGGCCACCGCGCCCAGTGCCGCCAGGGTGCCGCGCGCGGTGTGGAGGGAGGAGTCGCCGCTGCCGCCGTCCTCGACGGGCCGGCAGCAGACGTGCGTGGTGCGTTCGCCGATCACGGACATGTCAGCCGGGCCGCTTCCCACGTCCGGGCCCGCGATGTAGCGGCCGCCGAGCGCTTCGATCGCGTCGCCGAGGTCGTGGAGCAGCGCCGTGCGCTCCGCTCCGGCCGGCCGGGGCACGGTCGGCAGCGCGAGGACCGCCTTCGCGCCGCCGTGGTCCAGCCCGGCCAGCGCGTTCTTCTCGGTCATCGCCGCCGCCAGCCGCAACGCGTCCGCGACCGGGGCGGAGGGGTCGGCGTAGTGAGCGATCCGGCACCCCCCGGCTGCCGGGCCGAGAGCGGTCGAGTGGATCGCGACACAGATCGCGAGTCCGCTGCGACGACCCCGTACGACTTGCACCAACTCATGTGATGGATTCGGGATGTTGAGGGACAGAGCTTCCTCAAGTGCGGCTGTCATGCCGTCAAATTAGCCGTTCCGACAAGGCTCATGGCCATGAACCGAACATCATTCGACACGGCGGCCATAATCGCCTCATGGACGAACTTGATTCGGCGATCGTCCGGCATCTGCAGCGCGATGCGCGGCAGACCAACCGCGACCTCGCCCGCGCCCTCGGCATCGCCCCGTCGACCTGCCTGGAACGCATCCGCGCACTGCGCGCCCGCGGGGTCATCACCGGCTACCACGCCGCGGTCGACCCGGCCGCCCTGAACCGCCACGTCCAGGCGCTCATCCACTTCCAGATCCGCCCCCTCAGCCGGGCGGTCATCGAGGCGTTCAAGAGCTATGCCGCCGGACTGCCCGAGGTGAGCACGGTCTACGTCGTCACCGGCGGCGACGACATGATCGTGCACGTCTCCGTTCCCAGCGTCGACTATCTCCACGGCTTCCTCATGGACAAGTTCACCGAGCGCCGCGAGGTCGTCGGATTCCGTACCTCCGTGATCTACCAGCACACCCACAAGCAGGTACTCCCACCCCTCACACCGTGACGTATCCCGCAACCACCGGGCGCCCCGTCGAACAACCGGACATCCCATGGCCACTTGGGCGGAATGGTGACCTTCGCGTCCTGAGTGCGTAACGGTCGCGCGGGGGGAGAATCTCAGCGATTGCGCAGGGCAGAACCGAAGGGCGACCACACCATTCGAGCCATGTGAAGGCACACGGGGGCCACCATGCGCACTGCCCACAAGAACTGGAAGACCTACGCCCTCGGGGTCGCGGCCATCGCCGCGCTCCTCTCGTCCACGGCCTGTGAGTCCGGCGGCACCGACAACGACAAGAGCCCCACCGCCTCCGGCACCCCCGCACCCTCCCGTACCCCGAGCACGCCCGGCACCACCCAGCCCGGCGGGGCGGGCACGCCCGGCGCCTCGCAGAGCCCGAGCGGCGGCTCGGCCGCCCCCAGCGGTGGCGGGAACACCACCATCGCGGCCTGCAACGACAACGACCTCTCGATCTCCACGTCGGGGTGGCGACAGGACTCGGGCCAGCACCTCCTCATCACGGCCGCCAACATCACCGGCAAGGCCTGCACCCTCTACCACTACCCGTACGTCCGCTTCGGCACCGACAGCGGGGGTCCGGTCAGTCCGATGGAGTCCAAGCCGCGGGCCATCGCCACGATCGGGCCGAAGGAGAAGGCGTACGCGGGAGTCTTCGTCTTCCGAGCCGGCCAGGAGACGAGGACCGTCACGTCGTTCTCCCTCGGCTACCAGGACCGCGTGCTCAACGGCAACAGGGATGCCGCGCCGCTCGACATCAGCCTGTCGGCGGAGGTCGGCTCCCTCACGGTCGGACCCACGCCCCGGGTCACGTACTGGAACACCGATCTCCGCGCGGTCGAGGACTTCCTGTTCCGGTCGGGCAACAGCTGAGCCACGCCATTCGGATCCGCCCTCTGGGATCAGGCCGGATCGGCGGCCCACGGCCAAGCGGACCCGCGGCCGGCCTCGATGAGGCCGACCATGCGGAACGCGGCGTCCGTGAGGCCGCCGAAGGTGTGCCGGTGGGGGCCGGCGGGGCCGTGGGCGGGACGGTACCCCGCCAGGTTCCACGTGTAGACCGGGATGTCGGCCGGAACCGGTTCGACCGGCCTGCCGGGGCGGTAGGGGGCAGCCTGCTCGTCGGTGACGATCAGGACCCGGTCGTGCTCCCGGTAGTGGGTCCGCACCGCCTTCGTGGTCTCGGTGCCTCCGAGACTGTGGAACCGTTTCAGCACCTCGAGCACCGGCTCACCCGGCTCGAACGGCACCTCGGCACTGTTCCAGCCGAACTCCACCAGATCCGCGTGCTCGGCGCGCAGGGCCAGCGCGGCGCCGAACACGGCAGCCGCGTCAGCCCGGTTCAGCTTGGACCGCTCGGAAACGGTGTCCCAGAACATGGAGTCCGACCGGTCCACCAGGATCAGGGTCCGGCCGGGCAGGGACGGTACGTTGGCCAGCGAGTGCCCCAGTGCCCCTTCCAGCGCGGCCGCCCAGCGCTGCGACGGCGCGTGCTGGTGGGCGGCCAGGTAGCGGAACGGGAATTGCCGGGACCGGGCGACCTCGGAGGCGTCCGAGAGCCGGGCGGCGACCCGGGCCGCGACGTCGTCCGAGACCCCTGCCTCGTCGAAGTTCCGCAGGTTCCGCAGGAGCGCCATCGGAGCCATCGTGGGGATCACGGCCTCCCAGACGGCGGCGTCCATCGGTCCGTGGAGCCAGCCCGCCAGGGCCTCCCACGTCATGCCCGCCGCGGCCAGCCGCTCGGAGCCGCCCGGCCCGGTCACCACCGCCCGGCGCTCGTCCGCGGCCGACTCCATCAGCGCCCGGTGGGCGGTCAGCAGGCGGTCGGAGGCAGGTGGAACCGCCTGCTCCGGGTGGTGGCGGCGGTCCAGGGCGTACCGGAAGAGCGCGCCCTGCCAGGGCTTGTCCGGGTCGGGGGAAGCGTGCACCAGGTTGAGCACGTCGCCGAAGCGGAAGCCCTTGGAGGCGGTGTCGTACTTGAGGAGGGACCGGGAGGTGTACAGCCGGCGTACGCCGTCGGCGATGCCCCGCTTCACGGGCATCGGCACGTTCCGCCCGTACGCCGAGATCCAGTGGGCGAGCAGCTCACCGGGCTCGTCGGCGCGCTGGAGCACCGAGTCGATCACGGACCGGTTGGACGGGCCTCCGGACGCCCCGGCCTCGAGCCGGGCGCGCACGTACGCGGCGGCGCCCACCAGGGACGCCGTGCGCATGTTGCCCTCAGCGCGCAGCCAGCGCAGCAGGCCGGCCGTCCACTCGGGGTCCTGGACGGCGAGTTCACCGACGAGACGGGCGTACCGGTCGTCCCGCTCATGGCCGCTCTCGTAGAAGGTCCGCTGGGAGACGAAGTTGCCGACCGCGAGGAGGTAGAGCTCCTCGCGGGGCTCCCGGACGAAGGCCGGGCCACCCTCGTAGGTGCGGAAGTGCGACCCGGCGGGCGCGTGGTGGAGCCAGGGTGGGGGCAGGGAGCGGGCGGCCGCCGAGACGTGCGGGGCCACGAGCATCTCGGACCAGACCTTGGAGACGCGTGGGGTGTAACGAGGCAGCGAATCCCCCGGGATTCAAAGGATGGGACGGCCCCGGACGAAAGGTCCGACGGGGCGAAGACGCGCCCGCGCCCGCCGAGATCAAAGGGGCGGCGGCGTCACTTGGTTGTCAGAAGGAAGTAGCCGCAGCCGAGCGCATCGGAGGCGCGGTCGCAGTGGCAACTTACAAGGGCCGTCGGCCGCACACCAACGATTAAAAGTCCGTTGTCAGTGGCGGGTAGGAGGATGTGACCGTACCGCTCGACCGGCACCACCCAAGGGAACCTCCATGTCCGCATCCACAGCCGCATCCGCATCCGCTCCCGCGCCCCTCCGCTTCCCCACCGGCTGGTGCGCAACCGACCTGGGGGCCCACCGGCCGTGCGAATTCACTTACGAGGTCTACCCCTTGGAGAGCCTGCCCTCCTTGGACCCCGGCACCCTCGACGGCACCTTCCGGTGGCTGAGTGGGGCGGGTGCGCCGGACGGGGACGCGGACCATCGGGATGACCTCGCGTCCGTGGAAGCGAGCCTGGCGCCCCTCGGCCTGCGCCTACCGGCTGACTTCCGCACCTTCTACGGCAGCGGCAGCCTCTGCCGCGCGTTCGACGAGGTGTCGGTGACGGCCTGCTGGAGCGACCTGTCGGGACCGTTGCAGAGCCCGGCCGAGGACGGTGCCCGCCTCATACGGTTCCTGCGGGATCAGCAGGACTGCGTCATCTGGTACCTGTACCTGCGCCCCTCGGGTGAGACGTTCGTGGTCTGCTCGCACCTGGAGCTGGAGTTCGACGGGCAGGAGCTGAACGGGACGGAGGCGGCCGAGTTCCGTGCCGCAGCCGCCGACTCTCTGGTGCGGTGCGCCTCGACGTTCGAGGAGTTCGCCTTCCGTTTCGTCGTGGAGAACGAGCTGTGGATGCACCTGAACACCACGAACCCGGACGCCACGTTGGCCCCCCATCTCCAGAAGTACCTCGACCACTACGCGGCCGCGGCATCCTGACGGACGCGGGCGGATCGGCCGCCTCCTGGGACGGGGACCGGCAGGGTCCGGACCGGGCCCTGGAACTCCGGCTCAGGAGGCGGCCGCAGTAGGCGAACCGCCGGCTCAGTGGAACAGCACGGACGCGTCCCCGGCCGCCGTGGTGACCGAGCCCGGGCACAGGAAGCTGCCCGAGGTCTTGGTGGCGGTGAAGGCCTGGTTGACGTACTTCCGGGTCGTCGCGTCGCGGTTCCACACGATGTTCGTCGCCTTGTAGCGGCAGGAGATGAAGCTCTGCTTGCCGGTGATGTCGATCAGATCGGTCCGCGCCGTGCCGGCCGCGTCGTCGAAGGTGAAAGCGGGGTTGTTGTTGAGGGTGGCAGCGATGCCACCCCCACAGGCCAGGTTGCCTCCGGGCGCGTTGATCGTGTTGCGGTCGACGGTGAGGGCAGCCGGGGCAGCCGCGCTGGTGCTCGCGTTGGTCCAGCTGCAACTGCTGCCGGCGACCACGATCACGCCGTCGGCCTTGAGGTCGGCGGCCGAGCCGCCTGCGCCGTGCGCGAGGGCTGTGCCGGTTCCGGCGAAGGCCGCCGCGACGGCCAGCGTCGCGATCCCGGCGATGCGTGAGACGTGCCTCATGATTCGCTCCTCCATGCCACGTATCCGGTGGGGGTAGGCGAGGCGCTGGGCCTCTCAGATGGTGCGGAGTGCGTGCCGGGAGGGTCCCACAGCCACCGTGAACTGTCAGGAGCATGTCAGTCCCGGGTGAGGAATTGGCTGAAATTACCGGTCGGTATGACAGGGCGTCAGGTCCGGGGATGACCAGGCGGCAAGGAGCCGAGGGGCGTATCGGTTCGGCCCGGGTGGGATGGGTCTATGACCCCGGGGCGACACGTGCGGCCATGTCACAGGACTCGACCGCGTGGGGAGAGCGGTTCGCGCCATGGATGCGCAGTCGCGCCGAGATGGTCGAGGGTGGGGGCGCTGATCGCTCGCGCCCGGCTCGGAGAGAACGCGGGCCGCTCCACGAAGTCGGGGCTGTCACCCTGCGGGGCTGCGGAATGGCCCGCCGTCATGGCGGAGTTCGGGCTCCGCGGGGTGGCTGCGTACCCGAACTTCGTGCCGGGTTCTTGGTGGATGGGCCTGCTGTCGGACGACCACGGCGATTGGGCCAAGCTCGCACAGGCTGATCCTGCCGCTGGGCACCCCGTGGTGGGAGCGGTCGTGCCCGGGGGCTACCTTCGTAGCGATCACCACGGCAGGGGGAGACGTACAGATGGACGAGCGGCTCGAAGCCGAGGGTGAGGTGGCGGTTGCCCGCCTCGCCATCGACAGCGGGGAACTGGCGCACGCGGCGAAGCACCTCGGCAACGCGCTGACCGCCGACCCCCGTTGCCCCGACGCCTACGAGGCCCTGGCCGAGCTCGTCGCGGCCGCCGGCGGTCACGCCGCGGCCCTGGAGCTGTTCCCCGCGGACGAGGCCTACATCGGCTCGGTCGCCTGCGTCGCCCAGCTCCACGCGGCCGCCGGGCAGTGGGAGCCCGCCCTCTCCGCGCTCGCCGCGGTGATCGGCGCCGACCCCGTACGCCCCTGGGCACAGGTCGCCTGGCTTGCCGACCCCGGCCTGCCCGAGCGGGTCTCGCCCGACGCCGTCACCCGGGCCGTCGCCGGGCTCACCCGCAACCTGCCCGATCCGCTGCCACCGCAGCTCCTCGACGGCGTCCGGCCCTTCTACGCACTGGTCAGAGCCACCGTCGCCGCCAACCCCGGGCACTCGCTGCTGCACGCGTTGGCCTCCACGCTCGCGCGCCGCTTCGGTGACACCTCCGACGCCATCGCCTGGGCCGAGCACGCCCAACGGCTCGAGCCGGGCCACGCTCCGGCCGTCGTCCTCGGCTCCGCGCTGCGCGCCTCCGGGCGTCCCGACGAGGCCCTGGCCGTGTGGGAGGCGGAGATCGCCCGTGACCCCTCCGATCTGGACCTGTACGTCGACGTCGCCGAGCTGTACGGGCAGACCGGCCGCCCCTCCGAGGGCCTGGCCTGGCTCGACCGGGCCCTGGCCACGGAACCCGACCACCCCAAGGCCGCGCCTGCCTCGCTCGCCCTGCGTCACGCCGTCGACGGCGGTACGAAGCACCTGCTCGCGCTCTCCGACCACCTGCGCGCCCACCCCGACCACGGTTACGCGGCCCACCTCCTGAGCGGGCTCTGCGACGACGAGCCGTGGCTCGGGCACGTGCACCACGCGCTCGAGGCGAGCGTCAACGTACTGCACCAGATGCTGGCCAACCCCGAGAGCGCCCGCGACCACGGGATGGAACTGCTCGGCTCCGCGTTGGAGGCGCCCAGTACGCGCCTGGCCCTGCGCATGGGCTTCCCGCGTTCGGAGATCGACTACCAGGGGGTGCCCTCGCCCGATCCCCGGGTTCCTCAGTACCCGGTCGACACCGTCCTGTGGCGCTTCGACGGTCTCGACGCCCATCCCGCGGTCGACCCGCCGTCGCCCGAGGCCGCCGAACTCGTACGGCAGGTCGCCGCGTTGGGCTGGCCGGATCCGGGCTCCGCGTACGACCACGCCGTACGGCTCTCCGGCCTGTCCGCCGAGGACCTGCTGGCCGTGTGCGTGCACCCGCCGCTGCCCCGGGAGGACGAGCAGGGGGCGTACCTGCTGGGTCGCCAACCCGAGTTGTGGGTCCGGGCGGTTCAGACCTTCGCGTGCCTGGGCCTGGCCCACCACCGCGCGGACGAGCCCTGGCAGGAGTCCCGGCGCAGGGCCCTCCTCCTGGACCTGCTCTTCGGCCCCGAGGACTGGACCAACGAGGCCGCGGGCTTCGCACTCCTGACCACCGCCTGGGCCGACCCCGCGTCCCGCGAGGACATCGGGGCCCGCCTCGTCGACCGCATGATGGCCGTGGGCAAGGCGTGGCAGGAGCGCGACGCGACGATCCTCGCCTCCCTGTGCCACCTCGTCCTGGCCTGCCCGTGGCTGCACGAGAAGTTCCTCGACCTGGCCGGGACGATGCTGAAGGCGGCGACGGAGTTCCACGCCGAGTCCCCGCCGGACGACGCGGAACGCCGGGCGGACATCACGGCCGCGCTGGAGGCCCGCCGGTCGGCAGCCGAGCCGACCGACACCGCGCAGGACCCGAAGCCCCGCTCCCTCCTCCACCGCCTCTTCGGCCGCACCCGCTGATCCCCCGACCGGCAGCCGTGGGGGGCGGCTGCCGCAGGCATTCGGGTGGCGACGCGCCGTGTCGAGCCGCCGACGCCGGGCGGGTTCGCCATCCTGGGCCGGGCGCGGCAGCGCGGTTGCCGCCGCCCCTCCCCCACGGCGAGAAGGAGTACGGCATGCCGACGGACGCGGTCGGACGTTTCCTCGCGGCTTTGGACCCGCACCTCCGGGATGCCTTCACCGGGAAACCGCGCGAGGAGCAGGAGCGGCTCGCGTCCGAGTGGGAGCAGGAGCTGGAGTCGGACGACGAGCTCGACACGCTCGACGAACTGTCTCCCCCCGCGGCGGAGGCCGAGGCGGCCCGTCGCGTCATGGGCCGCGAGCCCTGACACGACCACCGGCTCACAGGCGGTGGATGCGGTCGACGCGGTACCACTTCGATACGCAGGCGGCGACCCAGTCGCGCGCGTAGACGGAGGTGAAGAAGGGCTCGGCCAGGTCCCCGATGTACAGGGGCCGGTAGCCGACGTCCTCGGTGCCGCGGGCGACCTCGGTGCGGATGCGGGAGTTCTGGGCGTCCCAGGCCACGGCGTGGGTGACCGTGGCGGTGGTGAGGCGTTGGAGGCTCGGCACGAGGGCGGCCAGCGCGAGCAGCGTCAGCGCGCCCGCCGCCACCACGGCGGTGCCGGTCCTCCGGCGGAGCGCCGGGAAGCGGTCGGCCGCCCACTGGCCGAGCAGTGAGCCGTAGACGCACAACGCCAGTTCCATCAGTACCAGGTAGCTGGTCCACGTACGGGCGTACGTCCAGCCGCTCGGTCCGTAGCCGCTGCGCAGGCCGACGACCACCGCGAACGACCCCAGTGCCACCACGGGTACGGGGAGCAGCAGCAGGGTGGCCGCCATCCTCCGGGAGAGGGCCGGTCGCGGTTCCCGTCCGGCGGGTGCGGCGAGGCAGAGGCCCAGCAGGACACCGGCGGCGGCGGCGCCGAGGTAGGCCCACTGGCCTGCGACCGAGTCCCACATGCGCAGCCAGTCCCCGGCCGTGCCCCTGAGCTCACCCGCCGAGAGCAGGGACTCCTTGGCCGGCTGCTGTGCCCGGCGCCACCGGGCCCCGGGTGACGTGTAGAGCACGATCAGGCCGCATACGAGGCCGGAGCAGTAGCACAGACACCAGGTGACGGGATGCCGGTTCCGCGCCAACCCGAGGCGGGGCAGGGCCGGCAGCCCGGCCGCGGCCGCGAGCAGGCCGCTGACGAGCGCGAACGGCTCGCTGAGCGTGCCGAGCACGAAACCGGCGAGGAAGGCGGATGCGAGGCCGGCCCTGCGGACGGCGGCCCGGGGGCTGCGGGCGGTCCGGATGCCGAGCAGGAGCGTCCACAGTCCGATGACGCTGGGAATGGTGTGGGAGATGGTCGCGGGAGCCCACAACAGCACTTGATAGCTGCGCGGGCCACCGTAGTAGAGCAGCGCCTGGACGACCACGGCGCAGGCGGCCAGGGCCGAGAGGGCCGGTAGCCGGGGTGCGCCGCCGCGGAGCCGGATGAACTCACGGCCCAGCAGGACCAGGCCGAGGGTGAAGGTGACGGCGATGACCGTGGGCAGGATCTTGGGTCCGGCCAGTCCGTCGCCGTAGACGATTCCGCTCAGGAAGGCGTTGGCGATCCGGCCGTTCTGGGTGTTGTAGAAGTCGGACGTGATGCCGGCGACTCCCAGGTCCCGGGCCTTCCAGGCGACGCACCAGTCGTCGGAGGTGGGGCGTACGTAGAGTCCGAGGAAGCATCCGACGGCGATCAGGCCACCGGCGGCCGCCACGAGGGTTCCGCCCACGGCCGGCAGAAGCCTGCGGAGCGCCCCGGCGGGACGGGGCAGCCGGCCCCCGTCCCCACCCTCGCGCTCGCCCGCGCGCTCGCCCTCCGTCGCAGCAGTTCCCATGCACCAACCCTTTGCAGCGAGGCGCGGCCGGATGATCGGACGATATGTCCGCCGATTGTGCATGCTCGGTCGGCGCGGGCCGCCGGGACACGAGTGCGCCGGACCCCGGTGCGCCGCCGAATCACCCGGGCGGTGGCCGTGCCGTGGCGGGGTCCGCGCGGCTCTTCGAGGATGGGGACTCGACGGAAGGAGTGGCGTTGCCCGCTGTCGTGCTCGTCCGCTGGGCGGTCGTCGCGGCGTCCCTGGCCGCGGCCTCCGCGTTTCCCGTGTGCGCCGCGGACCGCCCGGCCGGCCGCTCCGCCGGTGACGAGCGGCCGCTGCTCTTCGTCAGGCCCCTCGGGCACCAGAGCCACGGCGATGCCGAGGGCAGCTACGCGCCGGTGTCGCTGCTCGCCGCCCCCACCGTCGGTCTGCTCTCCAACGCGAGCGCCGCCGAGGGCGTCTCGCCGTCCACCGCCAAGGGCGCCCGGTACCTCGCGGGGAGCAACGTGCTGCGGTTGCCGTCCGGCCGGTGGAAGTACCTCCCCGCCGGCCGGACGACGTCGGTCGTGGTGGACTCCGGCGATCCCGCGGCCCGGCTGCAGATCGCGCAGAGCCGTGCCTGGCTGGCGTCCGGCAGGGTTCCGGGCAGATCGCCCGAGCAGCGGGCGGCCGCCGAGCGGGCCCTGCTGTCGATGCGCGCCCTGCTCCAGCCGAACGGCGCCCTGGCGGCAGGCTGGACCCCGGGCTGGAAGTACAACTGGCCGCGCGACTCCAGCTTCGCCTCGGCCGCGTTCGCGCACACCGGCCACGACGCCGAGGCCTACCGGATCCTGCGCCACAGCGCCGCGACCCAGCGCGAGGACGGCACCTGGGAGGCGCGTACGAAGCTCGACGGATCCGGCCCGCCGGACGGCAGGCGGTGGCAGCTGGACGCCAACGGCTGGGTTCCGTGGGCCACCTGGCAGTGGTACCGGGCGGCGCCCCGGGCCGGCCGCCCGGCCCGATTGGCCGCGCTGTACCCCATGATCCGCAAGGCGGCCGACCGCACGGCGGCGTCGCTACGGGCGGACGGGTTGCCACCGGGCTCCCCCGACTACTGGGAGCTGGCGACGGCCACGGCGAACATCGGTACGGCGGCTCCCCTGCTGGCCGGGCTCAACTCCGCCGCGGACCTCGCCTCCGAGGCGGGCCGGCCGGACGACGCGGCGCGCTGGGCCGGCGCCGCCGCGCGGCTCTCGTCCGGGATCGCCGCGAAGTTCGCGCCCCTGGGCTACCGGCGCACCGCCGACGGGCGGCACGGGCACGACAGCGCGGTGGCGTTCATGGCCCCGCCCTTCAACGCGGCCCCGGCCGACCTGCCGCGAGCACTCGACGCCACGTACGCGGCGCTGCGACTGCCCAACGGGGGCCTGACCCCCGGGAACGACCCCACGGCTCCCTGGGGCCGGGACGCCTGGACGCCCAGTACCGCCTTCTTCGCGCTCGCCTGGGCCGGTACGGGGAAGCCGGCGAAGGCCGGCCGGGTCCTGGACTGGGTCCTCTCCAAGCGGAACCCGCTCGGTGAGCTGCCGGAGAAGGTGAACGGAGCGGGCAGGCCGGCGTCGATCGCTCCGCTGGCCTGGACGGGCGCGATCACCGTCCTCTCGCTCGTGGCGCTCGACGGGACGGCCCTTCCCACGCCGCCCTCGCGGCGCTAGGTCGTCCGGGCGAGCCCTGGGTCAGACGGGCTCCGTCCCCTCGCCCGGCGGCGGAGCGGTGCGGACGCCCTCCAGTACGGCGAGCAGCCGCTCGTACGCGCGCCGCTCCGCCGCCACCGCGCGCCGGAACGGCGGGTGGTGCGGATCGCGCCGCGCGCGGGCCTGTGCCGCGGCGGCGGCCCGGAGTGCTCGCGCCCGGTCCAGGGCGTGGAGCGCCTCGACGTATCCGGGGCCGAGCAGCCGGTGGTCGAGGACCTCGCCGTGCGCGACGTCGGCCAGCGTGCCGAGCCGGTCGAGCTCGTCGACGCAGGTCGCGGGCGCCGACTCGTCGCAGGGCGCGTCGAGGGCCCGGGAGAAGGACCCCAGGGTCGCCCTGAGGTCCGGGTAGCCCCAGGCCGGTGCCGTGTCGTTTCGGCAGGCGGTGGCGAGGGCCGCGAGGGTGGCGGCTGAGGCTATGGACGCCGCCGCGCGGACGGTGCCCGCGCGCACGCGCCGGTGGGAGATGCGGAAGGGGGTCACGGGAGCCCGATCGTCCGTTGGTCAGGGCCCCGGCCGCCGTCGGCCTGCGACGTGGTCGGGCCGCCATCCTCACCCGACCCGACCCGCGCGGCCACCGCTGGGGCTCCGGCGGGTGTACGCCCCGGGGCGGGTCGCTACGGCAGCGGCGCGACCGTCGAGGGCGGGACCGCCCGGTGCCACGGAGCGGGGGGCCGGCTCCCGGAGGACCCGGATCCGGCCGGAGGAGCCACCGCGACGACGTGCAGCTCGGCGTCCAGCCCGAGGACCGCCGCGAGGGACGGGCCGCCGGCCGACCCGACCACGCCCGAGGGGGCGCCGGTGTACAGCATCTGGGACTCCTGCCAGGACGGCGGACCGTCCGTGCCGGTCACGCCGATCGTGCCCGTGCCCGCGCGGCCCGCGAGCAGGCGGCCCGCGACGCCCACGGCTCCGTAGCCGGCCTGGCCGCCCGCTTCGGCGACCGGGGAGAAACCGGGGGCGGCTCCGTCCCCGGTGGCCGGGGCCGTCAGGGTCGTCACCACGGTGCCCGTGCCGGGCCGGCGGAAGAGCAGGCGGACGCCGTCGCCCTCCGGGCCCGCCGAGAGCACGCCCGTGGTCTGCGGCAGCCCGGTCTGCACCGGGGCGCCGAGCGGACCGCCCGGGGTCCGCTCGACCCAGGCCAGCACGGACCCGGTCGTCGCCGCGTACACGTGCCGCCGCCCCGAAGCGTCGGTCGCGGTGACCGGGTCGCCCTGGAGGCCGGCGCCGCCGAGGGCCTGCCACGGGCCGAACGCGCCTTCCGGGGCCTCCTGCGCACGGGCGCGCAGGGTCCGCCGGGAGTCCCGTACGTACACCGTCATCCGGCCGGTCCGGTCCACGCCCACGGACGGTCCGCTGATCGCCGAGGTCCGGGAACGGTCGGCGGCGTCCGGGCTGCCCAGCGACTGCCAGGGGCCGAACGCACCGTCGGGCGCGGCCTGGACCGCGTACACGAGGTCCCGCCCGTAGTCCTGCGGTGTCGTGCCGAGGGTGGTGCGGGTGGCGAACACCGCGAGCCTGCCGTCGGGGAGGCGGACCGCCGTCGCGCCCGCGTCGATGCCCGTCCCCGGGAGGAAGGCGGGGCCCTCCCAGGGGGCCTGCGGGCCGCCGCGCGACCAGTACGCCATGCGGCCGTCCAGAACGGCGAAGGCCCACAGCCGGCCGGAGACGCCCTCGGTCATCCAGGAGGTGGCGTCGCCCCGGCTGTAGCGGATGGTCTGGCTCCAGCCGGCTCCGGCGGGCCGGGTCGCGGTCTTGCGGTCGCCGCATCCGGCGGGGCTGCCGCACCAGTCCTGGTGGTCCGTCCAGGCGTAGGTCTTGAGGTAGCCGAGCTTCTCCTCGGCCGTCCGCGGGTCGAGCGTGGGGGGCAGCGAGCTGTTGGGGTAGCTCACGTAGTTCTGGACCGAGAAGTGCGGCCGGTTCGCGGACTTCGCGTAGCGTTCGGCGGCCGCCTGGACGAAGCGGGCGCCGTACATGTGGTCCTGGTGGTCCAGGAAGGCGCCGCT
This sequence comes from Streptomyces sp. NPDC048337, assembly GCF_043201175.1. Classification (NCBI taxonomy): domain Bacteria; kingdom Bacillati; phylum Actinomycetota; class Actinomycetes; order Kitasatosporales; family Streptomycetaceae; genus Streptomyces; species Streptomyces sp. NPDC048337. The sequence continues at coordinate 277,411 of NZ_JBICYR010000001.1, read as the reverse complement.
CCCCTCCGACCGGCCGGGGGTCGGGTCCTGCGTGCGTATCGTCGTCGGCGCGTACTTGTGGAACACCCCGGCTATGGCGTCTATCGCCTGGTCCTTGGTGTACGAGAACGCCTGCTTGACCGGCGTACCCGAGGCCAGCTGGGCGCCGAGGGCGGGTATCCGGCCGTCCCACAGGCCGCGCAGGCTGTCCGGATTGTCGTCGGAGATGCTGCGGGCCTCGCGCAGCTCCATCCACACGAGGTTGACCTCGGGCCTGGCGACGAGGACGTCCACCTCCGCGCTCCCGCCGCCGGCGGTGGGTACGGCCGTCCGCTTCCAGGCGCTGGTGCGGACACCGGTGGCCATCTCCGCGTAGGCGGCCCGGATGCCGTTCTGCCGGGCCTCCGCGTACGCGGCGCGGTCGGCGGGACGCGCGGCGTCCTCCAGGTGCGGGCTGTGGGCCTCGTTGCGGCCGTCGGACTCGCCGGAGGTCAGGTAGACGGTGGTGACGTTGACGCCCGTGGATATGGCGCGGCTCACATCGGGGTTCATGAAGAACAGGTCGTCGTCGGGGTGAGCGACGACCTGGAGGACGGAGCCCTCGGTCACGCTCGCGGGGACGGCCTCGGCGACAGCGGCGGGCCGCCGTGCGGCCCCGTCCCCGTAGGCCCAGGCCGCCACGCCGGCGACGCCGACGGAGAGCACGGCGAGGGAGGCCGCGAGGCGGGTGCGCCTGGCCAGGGACATCTGAAACGCCTTGAGGATCGGTCCGGTGCGGAAGCCCGCCTGGGAGGTCAGCCGGTGCACGGCCGCCGATTATGCCTCACGTCCATCTGACTGACACACCATCAAGGATGGATACCGCAGCAAACATCCCTAAAATGGACAAATCGCCAACTTATGCATATCAGCTGATATTTGAGCATGGCCACATGGTCGGGCGTGCCACCCCCGCCGAGCGGGCGACTGCGTCGGCGGGCGGCGGCGTCCGACCGGTGGCGGCTCAGGAACCGGTGGCGCGGACCGAGCCGGTGCTCGCGCCGCTGCTGTCCCCCAGGAAGCAGGTGACCTCGCGGTCGCCGAGGGCCCAGGTGGCAGCCTGCGGGAAGTAGTAGTAGACCTCCAGCTTCTCGGAGAGCTTGGCCTTGGGGCCCACGTAGTCGGTGAGCTTGGTGCCGCCGCACTTCTCCTCGGCGGCGGAGGTGACCTTCTCGGTGCCCGGGAACGGCCCGTCCTCCAGGTTGAAGACGGCGTACGCCTCCCCCTCGTGGGGCTGTTCGCAGGGCACGATGCGCACGGACATGGAGGCCTGGCCGCCGTCCTCGTCCTGGTACTCCGCCAGATCGCCGCCCGTGTTGAAGCAGTCCCCCGTGCGGATGTCGTTCACCTTGCTGGACCCGGAGTCGGTGACCTTGCCGCCGGTGTCCCGCTTCGGCGCGGGGCCGTCGTCCAGCGCTCCGGAGAGACCGAGGACCAGAAAGATCGCGTAGAACGCGATGGTCGCGCCGTGGATGGCGATGGCCGCGATGGCCAGGCCCTTGCCCTTCTCGCCTCGGCTGCGGATCTGGGAGAGGGCGACGATGCCGAGGATCAGCGGGACGAACGGCAGCGCGCAGACGAGCGACATGACGAAGGCCACGATGGCCAGCGCGTTGGTCTTCTCCGACTGCATCGGGGGCGGATACCAGCCCTGCGGGCCGCCGTACGGCCCGGGCTGCCCCGGCTGTCCGTACGGCCCGGGGGACGACGGCGGCTGCGGTGGTATGGACATGCGGGTGGAGCTCCTTGCTCAGAGGGGAGACGTGGGCGCATGCTATTCGGCCGGTCCCGCGGAAAGTCGCCGGGGCCCGATCCGCGCGCTCGGTGACGCGGCCGGTGCCGATGTGCGTGGCTGGGGCACTGATCTGCTGGTCAGCCCCTTCTGATACCTATTCAAGCCATGAAGAAGATCAACCGCCGGCAGGCCTTGGGCATAACCTCCGGTGCAGCCATCGCACTTGGACTCACCGCCTGCAAGTCCTCGAAGGCCCCCGACCAGGCGGCCGGCGCACCCGCATCGCCCGTTTCCATACCCACCGGCGGCATCGACGAGGTCTACGAGGGCCGCCGCATCCAGATCACCCTCGGCGCCGGTGGCCACCACGGTGTCGGAATGCCCACCATCAAGATCGACGGCAACGAGCTGCACCTCATGCGCAATGCCGACGGCACCTGGGTCACCGTCGTCAACCACTACGAGACGTTCAAGGATCCCATTTCGGCCGCCCGCGCCGCCGTCCGTGACCTCCAGGGCGCCGCCCTCGTCCCGTTCGTAGCGAAGGAGGTCAAGCTGTGACCGTCCGCAAGAACCAGGCCACGCTCACCGCCGACGAGAAGCGCGCCTTCACCAACGCGCTGCTCGAACTCAAGCGCACCGGCGTCTACGACCGGTACGTCAACGCCCACAACTACTTCCTCATGAGCGACTCCGACTCCGGCGACCGGGTCGGCCACCGCTCACCCTCCTTCCTCCCCTGGCACCGCCGCTTCCTGCTCGACTTCGAAGCGCAGTTGCAGAAGGTCGATCCGAAGGTCTCGATCCCCTACTGGGACTGGACCGTCGACCGGACCCCCGCCTCCTCCCTCTGGGCCGCGGACTTCATGGGCGGCACCAGCCGGGCCCGGGACGGGCAGGTGCTCGACGGGCCCTTCGCGCACTCGGCGGGCAAGTGGGCCATCACCGTGGGGGTGGACCAGCGCCAGTACCTGCGGCGCACCCTGGGCGCGGGCGCGCCCGAGCTGCCGACCAAGGCCGAGGTGAACGCCGTCCTCGACATGGCCGACTACGACATGGCCCCCTGGAACAGCGCCTCCAACGGCTTCCGCAACAACCTGGAAGGCTGGCGCGGTACCGGCCTCCACAACCGCGTCCACGTGTGGATCGGCGGCCACATGGCCACCGCGGCGTCTCCCAACGACCCGGTCTTCTGGATGCACCACGCCTTCATCGACATGCTCTGGGCCGAATGGCAGGCCCGACACCCGAAGTCCACCTACCTGCCCGCCGGCCGGACCGCGAACGTGGTCGACCTGCACGCCACCCTGCCGCCGTGGAACAACGTGACCCCGTCCGACCTGCTCGACCACCGCAGGTTCTACACCTTCGACACCGAAGCCACCGGCCGCCCGCGGTAGCGCGGTTCGCCCGGGGGTGCGGTCCGCGCGTACGGTGATCCACGAGATCCCCGCCGCCCCGACCGCACCCACGCCCGGTCTTCGTCAGGGCAGCCGGAGTACGCGCAGGAGTCTGGCGGTGCCGCCCAGGCGGATCAGCGGGCCGGCGGGTCCGGGCCGAGTGGTCGCGGTGATCGTGGCGGGGCTGCCGAGGGAGTCCCCCATGTCCACGGCGATACGGGTGGTGCCCCGCCCCGCCAGGTGGGCGGCGAGGCAGGCGGTGCTGTTGGCGTTGGCGATGTCCTCCGGGACTCCGATCGACGGGGCGAACATGCGGGCGGCGACCCGGCCCGTGGGCTCCGGCACGGAGTGGACGTAGCAGCCGAGGAGCCCGAGCCGATCACAGGCTGTGCGCAGCCGGTCGAAGTCCGGGGCGAGCGCGGCGAGGTCGTGCTTGGTGGCGAGGGGCAGCAGCAGCCGGGGCCGCCCCACCGAGGCGATGGCGGCGCCGGGTGCCGGCGCGTGGGCGGGGACGCCGAGGGCCGCGAGGACGTCCTCGTACTCGGCCCGCGGGGGCTCCCGCAAGGTGACGGGGCCCGGTTCGAAGGCGGCGTCCGCTTCCGTTCCGTCCCACAGGGACCAGCCCCCGAAGACCCGCCCCGAAGCGTGCAGCGTGGTCCGGTACCGCTCGCCCCCGTTCCTCGCGGCGAGGAACGCGAGGGCAGCCACCGTCCCGTGGCCGCAGGCCGGCAGTTCTCCCTCCGAGGTGAAGAAGCGCAAGGAGACGGGGCCGCCCTCGGGCCCGCCGGGCGCAGAGACGAAGACGGCATGCGACGTCCCCGCCAGACCCGGCACACGGCGACGCTGTTCGTCACCGATCGGCGCCTCGTCCAGCACCGCGGTCGGGCTCCCACCGGTACCGTCCCGCAGACAGGCGCCGACGATCGCGACGCGCAGTCCCGGCATACCCGTCAACGGCCGATCCCCGCGATCTTTTCGAGGTCGTCGATGGTGCCGGACATGATGACCCGGATGTGTTCGGTGAGGTGTTCCACGGGCCAGTCCCACCAGGCGAGATCGAGCAGGCGGGCGATGTCTTCGTCGTTGTGACGGGTGCGGATGACCTTGGCGGGGTTGCCGCCGACGATCGCGTAGTCGGGGACGTCGTCGACGACGACGCTCCCGGAGGCGATGATCGCGCCGTGCCCGATCCGTACTCCGGGCATGACCATGGTGTGGTAGCCGAACCAGACGTCGTTGCCGACGACGGTGTCGCCCCTGCCCGGCAGGCCGGTGATCAGGTCGAAGTGCTCGGCCCAGGAGCCGCCCATGATGGGGAAGGGGAAGGTGGAGGGGCCGTCCATGCGGTGGTTGGCGCCGTTCATGATGAACCGCACCCCCGTTCCCAGCGCGCAGAACTTCCCGATGACCAGCTTTTCCGGGCCGTAGTGGTAGAGCACGTTCCGGGTTTCGAACGCGGTCGGATCCTCCGGGTCGTCGTAGTAGGAGTACTCCCCGGCCTCGATCAGCGGTGACGTCACCAGCGGCTTCAGCAGGACCACGCGCGGCTGGTCGGGGAACGGGTGGAGCACCGTCGGGTCCGGGGGCAGGTGGCTCATGGCGGTCGCTTTCTTCAGGGCGTCGGGCCGAGCGTTTCCGGGAGCGTACAACCCTGGTTGTAGCCGGATGCTTCCCCTGGTGGTAGGGAGGAATCAACTCCTGGTGGGCCGTCACGGGCGGTGGCCGGGGGCTACGTTGTCGCCCGCTACACCCCCACCCATGACGGAGGATCGCCGCATGCAGAGCCGATTGGCCGATCGCCCACGCAAGCGAGTGGTGTGGGGGATATCCCTCATCCTGATCGCGGTCACCTCGCTCCTCGGGGCGACGCCCGGGGCCGCCACGGCGACGACCCTCGCCGCCCCGCCCGTTCCGGTCCTGACCTGGGGCCCCTGCGACGAGCCCGGCGACGGGTTCGAGTGCGCGACCGCCCAGGTGCCGCTGGACTACCGCCGGCCCACCGGGGGTACGATCCCGCTCGCGGTCACCCGGCGGCTCGCCGCCGACCGGGCCCACCGCACCGGTGTTCTGGTGCTGCACCCCGGCGGACCCGGGAACTCCGGGGTGAACTTCGCCCGTAACAGCTACGACGCGCTCCCCGCCTCCCTGCGCGACGCCTTCGACGTCGTCGGGTACGACATGCGCGGTGTGGCGCGCAGCGGACAGGTGGAGTGCTGGAACGACAAGGAGTACTCCGCCGCCGTCGATGCCGCGCGTGGCGTGCCGGGCCCGGGGGCCCTGCGCGGCGCCATCCGGCAGGGCCTGGACTTCGCCACCGCCTGTCTGCAACGGTCCGGCGACCTCGTGCCGTTCATCGGCACCGCCTCGAACGCCAAGGACATCGACCTGCTGCGGCAGGCCCTCGGCGAGGAGACGCTCTCCTTCTACGGGCGTTCCTTCGGCAGTTACGTCGGTACGGTCTACGCCGCGCAGTTCCCCCGGCGCGTCCGCGCCATGGTCCTGGACGGTGCCTATGATCCGCGGCGCTACGCCGACGTGCCGTACGCGTACGACGCCGCGCAGTTCGTCGCCCTGGACGGGGCGGTCGGCCGGTTCCTGGACTGGTGCGCGCAGAACGCCACCACGTGCGGGTTCGGTGAAGGGCGGCCGCGGGAGGCCTTCGAACAGCTCAAGCGGGCGCTGGACGCCGACCCGGTCATCACCGCGAGCGGGCGCCCGGCCACCGGCTACACCCTCGCCTACCGCCTGATGTTCAACATCAACGCGGGCAAGGAGATCTGGCCCGAACTGGGACAGGCCCTGCGCGCGGCCCAGGCCCACCAGGGCTCGTTCCTCCTCAACCCGCCCTCACCCGCGTCCTTCGACTTCCTCAACGTCAACACGGCCGTCGAGTGCGCCGACCGCGTCTACCCGACCGGCCCCCTGCTCCTGGGCGCGCGCGTCAGCGCCCACGTCGCCGCCGCTCCGCTGCTGGGACCCCCCATCGGCCTCGGGCCGCCCACCTACGACCACAACCACGCGCCCACGTGCGCCCAGTGGCCCGCGGAGCGCCCGAGCCGCTTCGAGGGCTCCTACCGGGCGGCCGGCTCCGCCCCGATCCTGGTCCTCGGCACGACGGGGGACCCGGACACCCCCTACCAGGACGCCGTTGCCCTCACTCGGACACTGGACAACGGCCGGCTCCTGACCTTCGCCGCCGAGGGACACACCGCGTACAACCGGAGCGCATGCGTCAGCACCCTGGTCACGGCCTACCTCGCCACCCTGGCACTACCCGCACGCGGCACGGTCTGCACGGACGAAACACCCCCGGCCCCGCCCGGCCGCCGCCTCACGGGCATCGAGGCCGACGAGACGCACGACATGATCCCCACCCTCCACTGAGCACCGGCAGTCTTGAGTCCCGCTCAAGGACTGCCGCCGCTTCGTCAGCCGTTGCCGCTCTTCAGGCGGCGGACGAACTCCTCGGACAGGCGGTGTTGCAGGTCCGCGAGTTGCTCGGGGGTGTACGCGCCCAGGTCGAGTTCGCCCGGGGGTGCGGTGCCCTCGGGCTTGGGTGGCTGTTTCTGCTGCTCCCTGCGTTTGAGTTCCTCTTCCTCCGGCGATCCGGGGGCCGCGTACGCGCAGCGGATGAGTGCTCCGTCGGCGGCCTTCAGGCAGGTCGCCTCGCGGCCGCCGATCTGGCCGCGGCCCTCCACCCGGTAGCGGATGTTCTGCGGGCTGCCGACCGTGGCGGTCCAGGTGCTGCCGCCCGTGGGGACGACCTCGAAGACCCTGTCGTCGTTGTAGCAGCAGACATCCCGGTACTCGGCCTTGACCAGTTCGACGAGTGCCTTCGGGGAGGACCACGTCGGGCTGAGCCGGTGGACGGTCATCGGGGCGAGGCCGCCGCCCTGGTGGCGGGTGGGTACGGTCGACACGGCCACGACCGAGCTGGCCTCCCCCTGCGGGGTGAGGGGGGTGCCGTAGGCGCCGGCGCCGGTCTCGTTGCGGTACCGCAGGGTGAACTCCGATTCGTTGCCCTCGTTTGCGCCGTCCTCGGAGGCGTCCCAGCCACTGCGCTCGAACCACCAGTCGGAGAAGCTGCCGACCGCGGCCGTGCCCTCCCGCTGCCGGGACGCGAGGCTCAGCGGGTAGGACGGGCCCGGCACCGAGGCCGTGTCGGTGGTGATCGTGAGCTGTCCGGTCTGCCCGTTGTAGAGCGCGACCCCGGCCGGGCGTTCGGTCACCACAAGGAAGCCGGTCTGGTGCCAGAAATACCGCTGTCCCCCCACCGCAGTGCCCGACCCATCAGCGCCCCCTCCCGCCGTCGGTTACCCCGATTGTCCGCCCGGTGAGGGGAGATGTCAGCGGACCGGAGATTTCGGGGACGGGTGCGCCCGCCCGGCACGCCGGGCGGGCGCACGGCTCGTGGTGCTCAGACGATGCCCTCGGCGATCTCCGCCTGCTCCCGGGCGTTCCCGTAGGCCGACGGGGTCCCGTAGGAGCGCCGGGCGACGGCCCACCACACGCTGGCGAGGACCAGCACCACCGCGAGGGCGATCACCGCGTAGTTCATCGAGTCGATGGTGACCGGGGACTTCTGCGGCAGGCAGAACAGGACCGTGACGACCGCCACCCACACGACGGCGGTCCAGCCGATCGGCTTGCTCCAGCGGCCCAGGCTCCACGGGCCGGGCTCGAACCGGTCGCCGGCGCGCAGCCGCAGGTAGATCGGGATGGCGTAGGCCGGGGTGATGCCGATGACGTTGATGGCGGTCACGGCCCCGTACGCGGTGGCGGAGTAGAGCGACGGCAGCGCGAGCACGGCGGCGACCACGACCGCGAACCAGACCGCCGGGACCGGAGTCTGGGTACGGCCGCTGACCCTGCGCCACAGGGCGGATCCGGGGAGCGCGTTGTCCCGGCTGAAGGCGAAGACCATCCGGCTCGCGGCGGCCACCTCGGCGTTGCCGCAGAAGAGCTGCGCGACGATGACGACGAGGAGCAGGGCGGTGGCGCCGCCGGAGCCCAGGGCGTCGAGGAAGATCTGGGCGGGCGGGACGTTGGTGGCGCTGCCCTGGACGGCCGCGTAGTCCTGGATGGCGAAGGTGAGGCCCGCGAGGAGGGCGAATCCGGCGATCCAGGAGACCCAGATGGCCCGGACGATGCCCTTGGCGGCGGAGACGGAGGCGTTGGAGGTCTCCTCCGAGAGGTGCGCGGAGGCGTCGTACCCGGAGAAGGTGTACTGGGCGAGCAGCAGGCCGATCGCCGCCACGTAGTACGGGTTGGCCCAGCCGGTGTCGTTGACGAACTCGGTGAAGACGAACGAGGGCGACTGGTGCCGGTCGGGGACGAACGCCAGGGCGCCGACGATCACGGCGACACCGCCCAGGTGCCACCAGACGCTGACGGAGTTGAGCACGCTGACGAGGCGGACGCCGAAGAGGTTGAGCCCGGCGTGCAGCAGCAGGATGCCCAGGAAGATCAGGAACGTCGATCCGGAGGTGGGTTCGTAGCCGAACCGGAGGTTGAGGAAGGCGCCGGTGAACATCGCGGCGCCGTAGTCGATCCCGGCGATGGCGCCGAGCAGGCCGAGCAGGTTCAGCCAGCCCGTGTACCAGCCCCAGCGGCGTCCGCCGAGCCGGTCGGCCATGTAGTAGAGCGCACCGGAGGTGGGATAGGCGCTGGTCACCTCGGCCAGGGCGAGACCGACGCAGAGCACGAAGAGGCCGACGCCGACCCAGCCCCACAGCATCACGGCCGGGCCACCGGTGATCAGGCCGAAGCCGTACAGGGTCATGCACCCGGAGAGCACGGATATGACCGAGAAGCTGATGGCGAAGTTGCCGAAGCCGCCCATCCGGCGGGCGAGGACGGGCTGGTAGCCGAGTTCTCTGAGCCGTTCCTCCTCGTCCTGTGGGCGTTTGGCGTTGCGGCCTTGGTCGGCTGCCCATGCGGTTCGGGACATGGCGGTACCTCCGGGTGGATGGTGGATCACGGGGACGGTGGAGCGGGGGGACGGTGGAACGGGGGGCGGCCGCGTGAGGCGGGAGGGTCAGTCCCGGGCCGCCAGGCTGCGGGACCTGGCCTGCCGGAACACCTCCTCGGCCAGTGCCTGGTCGTCCGGGGCGCGGGTCCGGTGGGCCCACGGCAACGGGGTCCAGTACGGGCCGATCGCGTCGAAGACCCGGGCGGCGTCGTCGAACCGGAGGGCTCCCCACAGGGCATGGGCGAGATGGTTCAGGTCGAGCGGGGAGGCGTGCCGCGGATCGGCGCGGCGGAACCAGGAGTCCAGGGCGCGGCCGGCGTCGCGGATGGCGTCCTCGGCGACCCAGTGCAGGTCGAGGGCCCGCTCCTGGCCGCGTTCACGGCGGTAGCGTTCGACCCGTACGTAGAGCGGCAGGAGGTGGGTGGCGGAGCCCAGCGGGGCGGAACCGGCGGCCCAGTGCGCGAAGTTGGCGGCCTCGGAGAGCGGTCCGGGCGTGCCCGCGTACACGAACTGGAGCATCCGGTGGTACGCCTCGCGGTTGTGCGGGTCCCGTTTGTCCGCTTCGGCGAGGATGCCCCAGGGTCCGGGTGGCAGCATCAGGCCCGGCGGCGGAAGCCGGTGCTCGTCCATCTGCCGGTGTTCGTCGAGGCGGGCGAGGGCGAGCAGGCAGACCCAGGGGACGGGGTCGGCGGGGCTGGCGCCGGCGGTGTCCCGGCAGGCCTCCCAGGCCTCTTGCCACAGCTCGCCGGTGCGGGGGTGTCCGGCTCGGTGGGCGCGGACGGCCCGTTCGACGGTGACGCGGGTGTGCATCACGGTCGCGGCGACGCTGTGCGGTTCCTCGGCCCGCCATGCCTGGACCACGTCGGATCCGGCGGCGACGGCGGCGAGGACCTGGGTGCGCTGGGTCCACAGCCCCCAGGTGTCCGTTCGTTCGAGCAGCCGGGCCATCGACAGCCAGCGGCCGGTGCGCAGGTCCTGGACGGCGACGCGGAGCCCGTCGTCGTGGCCGGCGGGATGGTAGACGGGCCGGAAGTCGTTGCCCGCCATCACCTCGTCCCGGTCGACAAGTGCCCGGGACGGGCGCGTCTTGTGGTGGTGGTCGTGGTCATGAGTCCTCGGATCGCGTGGAGGGTGGGTCCATCCGGGCTCCGACTGCCGCACTGCAGCCGTGCCGTACCGGGGATGCGCGAGCCGCGTGTGAATCAGGCTCCGGATCCCCGCCGTTGACCCACGGTCGGCGTCCTTCCCGTTGATCGGCGATCACTATAGGGCGAGTGAGGGCTTTCACATCCGGATTCCCGTTCGAACGCAAGTAACCAGCCACACACGAGATATGACTTTGCGTCAGTGTCACAGGGGCGGACCACAGAGGATCTTGACGCGCGTCGCCCGCTGGTGGAGGCTTCCGACGACGATCAAGCACGCAGACACCAGGGACGGAGTGGTGATGACGGGCCCGGTGCTCGCTGTCGACCAAGGCACCTCGGGAACCAAGGCCCTCGTCGTCTGTCCGGTACGCGGGGTCATCGGCACCGGTTCCGCGCGCGTACGGCCCCGCCACCTGCCGGACGGCCGGGTGGAGGTCGACCCGTACGAGCTGCTGAACTCGGTCGTCGACGCCGGACGGGCGGCGCTCGCGGCGGCCGGTGAGCCGGTCGCCGCCGTGGGTCTGGCCAACCAGGGCGAGACCGTCCTCGCCTGGGACCCGGCGAGCGGCGAGCCGCTGACCGACGCGATCGTCTGGCAGGACCGGCGCGCGGAACCGCTCTGTGCCGAACTGGCCCCGCACGCAGCGTCGTTGCTGGAGGCGACCGGTCTGCCGCTCGACCCCTATTTCGCCGCACCCAAGATGGCCTGGATACGCCGCCACCTGACGCGGGACGGCGTCGTCACGACCAGCGACGTGTGGCTGGTGCACCGCCTCACCGGCGCGTTCGTGACCGACGCGGCGACGGCGGGCCGCACCCAGCTGCTGGATCTCGACACCGTCGGCTGGTCGCAGGCGGCACTCGACGCCTTCGGCCTCACCGGCGAGCGGCTCCCGGAGATCGTCAGCGCGGACACCCGGGTCGGCACCACCTCCGCCTTCGGGCCCGAACTGCCGCTGACCGGACTGCTCGTCGACCAGCAGGCGGCACTGCTCGCCCAGCGCGTCACCGAGCCCGGCACCGCCAAGTGCACTTACGGCACGGGCGCGTTCCTGCTCGCGCAGACCGGTCCGCTCCCCCGCCGCAGCGCCTCCGGGCTGGCCGGCTGCGTGGCCTGGCGGCTCGCCGGGGAGACCAGCTACTGCCTGGACGGGCAGGTGTACACGGCGGCCTCCGCCGTGCGCTGGCTGACCGATCTCGGCGTGATCTCCGGCGCCGAGGACATCGACTCCGTGGGCGGGAGCGTCCAGGACGCCGGCGGCGTCACCTTCGTCCCCGCGCTCGCCGGGCTCGCCGCGCCGTGGTGGCGGGGCGATCTGCGGGGCTCGGTCACCGGTCTCGGCCTCGCCACCACGGCCGGGCACCTGGTGCGCGCACTGTGCGACGGCATCGCCGCCCAGGTGGCGGAGCTCGCGGACGCCGTCGCCGCCGATCTGGGCACCCCGCTCACCACCCTGCGCGTCGACGGCGGCCTGACCCGGTCCGCACTGCTCATGCAGGCCCAGGCCGACCTGCTCCGCATCCCCGTCGAGGTGTCGGCCCTGCCGGACGCCACCGCGCTCGGCGTCGGCGCGGTCGCCCGGCTCGGGCTCGATCCCGCGCTCACCGTCCGGGAGGCCGTCCCGCGGTGGAAGCCGTCCGCCGTCTACGAGCCCAGGGCCGACGCCGGGCAGGCCGCGGAGCGTCGCGCCCGGTTCCGGACGGCCGTGTCGGCCCTGCTCGACGGCAAGGCATGACCGTCACCACCGGCGGCGCCCTGCCCGGCGGAACGTACGACGTGACGGTCGTCGGCGCGGGGGTGGTGGGCTCGGCGATCGCCCGCGAACTGGCCCGGCTCCCCCTGCGGATCGCCCTGGTCGACGCCTCCGACGACGTCGGCGACGGCACCTCCAAGGCCAACACCGCCATCCTGCACACCGGTTTCGACGCCGTGCCCGGTTCCCTGGAGTCCCGGCTCGTCCGGGAGGGGCAGCGCCGCCTCGCCGCGTACGCCGCCGACAGCGGCATCCCGGTGGAACCGCTCGGGGCGCTCCTGGTCGCCTGGGACGAGCAGCAGCGTGCCGCGCTGCCGGGCCTCGCCGACAAGGCCGTGCGCAACGACCACCGCTCGGCCCGGATCATTTCGGCCGAGGAGGTGCGGGCCCGTGAACCGGCTCTCGGACCCGGGGTGCTGGGGGCGCTCGACGTGCCGGGCGAGTCGATCATCTGCCCCTGGACGACCACGCTGGCGTACGCGACGCAGGCCGTGCGCGCCGGCACCGACCTCCACCTCAACTGCCGTGTGGAGTCGGTCGCTTCGGGCGATCCGCACGTCCTGGCGACCAGCCGGGGACCGCTGCGCACCCGCCACCTGGTCAACGCGGCGGGCCTGTACGCCGACGAGATCGACCGGCTCCTCGGCCACGCGGACTTCACCGTGACGCCCCGGCGCGGCCAGCTGATCGTCTTCGACGAACTCGCCCGCGGCCTGGTGCGGCACATCCTGCTGCCGGTGCCGGGCGCGCTCGGGAAGGGGGTGCTGGTGTCGCCGACGGTGTACGGAAACGTGATGCTCGGGCCGACCGCCGAGGACCTGGACGACAAGACGGCCACCGGATCGACCGCCGAAGGGCTCGCGCTGCTGCGGGAGAAGGGCCGGCGGATCCTGCCGGCGCTCCTGGAGGAGGAGGTGACCGCCGTGTACGCGGGGCTGCGGGCCGCCACCGGCTCCGAGGACTACGCGATCAGGGCGCACCCCGCGCAGCGGTACGTCACGGTGGGCGGGATCCGTTCGACGGGCCTCACCGCCTCGATGGCGATCGCCGCCCATGTGGTGGAACTGCTCGCCGACGGAGGTCTGCCGCTCACGGGCGCACGGGAGTTGGAGCCGGTGCGGATGCCGAACCTGGGCGAGGCGTTCCCCCGGCCGTACCGCGACGCGGAGCTGATCGCGGCGGACCCGGAGTACGGCAGGATCGTCTGCCACTGCGAGCGGGTGACCCGCGGGGAGATCCGCGACGCGCTCGCCGGGACCGTCCCGCCCGGTTCGCCGGCCGGCCTGCGGCGGCGCACGCGCGCGGGGGCCGGCCGCTGCCAGGGCTTCCACTGCGGTGCCGCCGTCCGCGCTCTGTTCGAGGAGGCCCGCCGGTGAACCGCACGGTCGACGTCCTGGTCGTCGGCGCCGGACCCGCCGGTCTGGCCCTGGCCGCCCGCGTCGCGGCCGCGGGCGCGGGGCGGATCGAAGTCCTGGAACGGGAGCAGGACGCGGGAGGCGTGCCGCGCCACTGCCACCACGGCGGCTTCGGCCGGCCGCCGCGCCCCTGGCTGCGGGGACCGGTCTCCGCACGGCGGGCGGTGCAGGCTGCGGTCGACGCGGGGGCCTCGATCCGTACCGGAGTGACCGCGACCGGCTGGTCGGGCCCGCTGTCCCTGGAGACCACGAGCCCGGCGGGCCTGGAACGGATCACGGCCCGGGCCGTCGTCCTCGCCACGGGTGCCCGCGAACGCCCCCGCAGCGCCCGGCTCGTGCCCGGCTCCCGTCCGGCGGGCGTACTGACCACCGGGGAGCTGCAGCAGTCGGTCCATCTCCACGGCCAACCCGTCGGACGGCGGGCCGTGGTGGTGGGCGCCGAGCCGGTGGCCCGTCACGCCGTACGCACGCTGCGCCGGGCGGGCGCGGAGGTGGTGGCGATGGTCACCGAGCACCCGCGCGGCACCGCCCTGCCGGGAGTCCCGCTGCTCACCGCCACCACGGTGGCCGAACTGCGGGGCCGGGGCCGCCTGTCGGGCGTCGCCGTGCGCCACGAGGACGGCCGGTCGGGTGTTCTCGCCTGCGACACGGTGGTCTTCACCGGTGACTGGATCCCCGACCACGAACTGGCCCGCCGCGGCGGCATCATCCTGGACCCGGGCACCCGCGGCCCTTCCGTCGACGGGTCCTTCCGTACGTCGGCGCCGGGTGTCTTCGCGATCGGCAACGCCCTGCACGGTGCCGAACGCGCCGCCACCGCGGCCGCGGAGGGCGCCGCCGCCTCGGACCCGCTGCTGGCCCACCTGGCGGGTGCCCCGTGGCCGGATCCCGGCCCCCCGCTGGTCGTACGGGCCCCGCTGGTGTGGGTGACGCCGAACCGGATCACGGCCGTGGCGCGACGGCCGCTGCTGCTGCGCTCCGGGGAGCCGCTGAACGGCCCGGTGGTGACGGTGGGTCAGGACGGGCTGCTGCTGTGGCGCCGGCGGTTCCCGGGGCCGGTGTCGCCGTCGCGGTCGCTGCGGCTGCCTCCGGGGTGGACGGCCCGGGTCGACCGGGCGGGCGGCCCGGTGACGGTGGGCCTCGGCTGAAGGACGCACCCGCGGCCGCTCAGAACATCAGCTCGCCGGCCGGATAGCCGGTGCCGACGCGGACCCGGGGCAGGTAGCTCCCGGTGCCGGTGCCCCGATACAGGTACAGGTTCCCCGCGCCGTCCCGGCCGAGCAGGTCCGCGCGGGCGTCCCGGTTCAGGTCGCCCGGCGGTACGAGCGCGGTGTAGATCCCCCAGCCCGTGCCGATCCGGGTCCTGGGGGCGAAGCCGCCGGCGCCGGTGCCGCGGTGGAGGTAGAGGTTGCCCGCGCCGTCGCGGGCGAGGAGGTCCGGAAGGCCGTCGCCGGAGAAGTCACCGGGAGAGAGCAGGGCATCGTAGACGCCCCAGCCGCTGCCGATGCGCACCGGCGCGGCATAGGCGCCGTCGCCGGTTCCGCGGTGCAGCCAGAGCACGCCGAAGGTGTCCCGGGTGATGAGGTCGTGCCGGCCGTCCCCGGTGACGTCGCCCGGCGCGACCAGCTTGTCGTAGCGCTGCCATCCGGTGGCGGCGCGGACCCGTAGCGCGTCGGAGTACCGGCCCTGGCCGTCCTGGCCGTAGCGCCACAGGGTGCCGTCCGTATCGACGGCGGCGAGGTCCGCCGTGCCCGGCAGGCGGACCACCTGGCGCATCCGGCTCCATCCCTCGCCGGCCTTGCAGGGCGCCGCGAGGGTCCCGTTGTCCTGTCCGGCCTGCCGGAAGAGCGCGCCCGAGGCTTCGCGGCGGAAGGCCGCACCGCGGGCCGGGTCGAGAGGACCGCAGTCGGACCAGGCCGCCGCGGCCCGCAGCATCCGGTGGTCGGAGACCCGCATGTCCAAGGGGAGCAGATCGGCTTTGGGAGTGCTGAAGTCCCGGGTGCCGAGGAAGACGTAGTCGAGCTTCTTGCCGTCCACCGTGGCCTCCCCCGAGCGGCATCTGAGGGTGATGCCGGGGGTGCATGCGGCCGGATCGAAGAACTGCGCGTCGGTCTCGTCCGACTCAATGAAGCGGCCGAACGCGCCGTCGTTGATGCTGGTGTCGTAGAAGCGGGAGAGGGTGGAACTGCGCGGAGAGTGGTTGAAGTCTCCGCCCAGGACGACGGGGGTGCCCGCCTCCTCCCACGTACGGGCACGTGCGGCGAGGCGTTCGGCCTCGGGGACGGCCAGGGTGCCGTTGTCCCAGTACAGGTGGACGGAACAGGACCATGTGGGGCGGTACTGCAGGGTGCTCTGGACGCACGGGACCCTGATCGGCTCCTTCTCGCCGCCGACCGTCAGGTCGAGGTCCAGGGTCTGGGTGATCTGCCCCCGGACGATGACGGCGTTGCCGTAGTCGGCATTGCCGCAGATCCCGGGCCGGCCGAGGACCGTCCTGCTGAACAGGCCCCGGAAGCCGCGCGTCCGCAGCTCGGCGGCGAGGGAGTCGTACTGGGGACGGCACACTTCCTGGAGGAAGATCTGGTCGGCGTTCCACGAGGTGACACCGGCCTGCGCGACGATGGAGTCCACGCGCCTCTGGTTGTCGTACGGGGGCGCGCCGCACACGTTGCCGCAGATGTTGTAGCTGATGAAGCGCAGCGGCGGGGCGGCGGCGGGGGTAACGGTGTCCGCGTGCGCGGATCCGGGTACGGCGAGTGCGCTGCTGAGCGCCACGGCCGCGAAGGCGGTGCTCTTCCGGAAGCGGCTGACAAGTCGTCGCACGGGTGCACTCCGTAGGACCGGGGGGAATTCCACGGACCGTCAGATCATCACGCTTTCACGGCAGTCGACTGGAGGTGGCGCGCGTGGCGTCGCTCTTCACCCCGTCGACGCAGTCGGAAAATAGTAGCCATGGACATAGTAGCCATGTACTCTATTTCGTATGAGCAAGGGTTCAACGGGCCCCACGCCCGGATTCCTCGTATGGCGGCTCGCCAACAAGTGGCGCGTCGCGGTCGACCGCGCGCTGGCCCCGCTGGGCCTCACCCACGCGCAGTACTCACTGGTCGCCTCGCTGTACGGCATGCAGCGCGCCGGCGAGCGGCCCAGTCAGCGCCGACTCGCCGACCACACCGGCCTCGAGGCGCTGTACGTATCGAAGCTGGCGCGCGCCCTGGAGTCGGCCGGCCTGATCGAGCGCACCCGCGATGCCCGCGACCCGCGCGCCGTACAGCTCGCCCTCACCGAGCAGGGCGAGGCCGTCACGGGGCGGGCCATCACGGTGGTGCAGGAACTGCTCGACCAGCTGCTGGAGCCGCTCGGCGGCCTCGACGCCGAGCGGACCCGCGCGTTCACCGACGACCTGACGACCCTGCTCGACGCACGTCTCGCTCCACCCGTACCGCACGACGAGAGCACCAAGGGGACAACACCATGACCACCAGCGCAGCCACCACCACCGCACCCGCCGCCGACTCCCGCCTCCTGGGCCTGGCCCACTACGCCGCCCGCGGCGTCCTGGAGCAGGTCCTGGCCGGGCACGGCATCACGTTCCAGCAGCAGGTCGCCCTGCGGGCCGCCGCCACCGCGGACGCCCCGCAGACGGCGGAGGGCCTCGTCGACCGGGTCCAGGACTCCCTCAAGGCCGATCCCGCCGGCATCCGCGCCACGCTCGACGAGCTGCTGGCCAAGCGGCTGCTCGTCGCGGACGGCGCGCACCTGCGGCCCACCGACGCGGGGCGCGAGCTGCTCGCCGCCGCGGGCGCGGAGATCGCCCCCATCTCCGCCCGGGTCTGGGGCGGGATACCCGCCGAGGACCTGGCCGCCGCCGGCCGCGTGCTCACCCTGGTCGCCGAGCGCGCCAACGCGGAACTCGCGGCGCTGACCGCCTGACCAGGAGCAGTTCCGGATGCAGCTCCGCGGGGCCTTCGCCAGACTGATCGTGAAACACGGGCACGTCACCGACGAGACGATCGCGGAGCCGTAGATGATCGCACCGGCCGAACCCACCCGGCCGGTGCGGCGCGATTGGCGCCAAGGCCTGCTGCCGCCGGTCGTCGCATGGCTGATCGCGAACCTCATCACCTGGCTGGTCGCTCGCGCATCCGTCAACCGCGACGGAATCAGGATCGCCTATTGGTCCACAGCCGACCGTCATCGCTGGGACTCGGGAAACTACCTGTCCATAGCCAAGACCGGCTACGAGATGTTCTGGTGCCGGGAGCGCTACGCGAACTTCCCCGATGTGCTGTGCGGAAATGCCGCCTGGTTTCCCTGGTACCCCATGTCGGTCCGGGCGCTTTCCGCCACCGGAATCTCCTACGAGATATCCGCTGTCGTCATCACCGAAGTGTCCCTGTTCGGCATGTTCGCGGTGTTGTGGTGGCTGCTCGGCGCCCGACTCACATGGGCCACTGGCCTCACCCTCGCCATCGGCACCGTATTCCCGGGCGGCATCTATTTCCACGCGATCTTCCCGATCGCCACCGGTACGCTGGCACTCCTCGTCTGCATCGCCGGAGTGAAGCGCGACTCCTGGCCCATCGCCGCCGCCGGGGGTTTCGTGGCGGCCTCCTGCCATCCCGTCGGCGCTGTCGCCATCGGCATGCTGCCCTTGAGCGCCTTCTTCGCGTGGCAACGCGACACATGGCCGATTCGATGCGCGAAGGCCGGATTGTCGGCAGCCCTCGCCGCGTGCGGCGTGCTCTGGTCCAAGTGGCTGATATGGCAGGCGACGGGGCACTGGGACGCGTACGAGATGTTCCAGAAATCCAGTTTCCAGCAAGGCGACGTACGTCAGCCCTTCGAGGAGATGAGGAACGCCTACTATTTTCCGTTCAGCGACTGGTACAAGCCCAAGGGGCACCTGCCCTGGCTCGTGGAGCACAGTCTCGCCGCGCACAGGACCCAGCTCTGGCTGAACATCGCCTTCGTCCTGCTCATCCTGGCGACGGCCGCCGTCCGACTCACCCGGAACCGTCGGCTCGAAGTCGAGGAGTGGGCCGCCTTGATCTTGACGGTATCGATCTTCCTGCTGCCGTTCTTCGCCGGCGCGGAAAAGTCCTGGTACCGCAATCATGCGCAGATGTTCGTCGGACTCGTACTGGTCAGGAGCATGCCCCGATGGATTCAAGTGCCATTGTTGGCTGCTTGCTCGATCCAATACGCGCTTTTGGGAGCCATGTTTTTCGACGGGGTGCTGGTGTGACGGCCCCTACTGCTGTTCCTCGGCCGTGTCGCTGGCCACGCAATAGGTGGGCCGGCCTTGTACCGCAGCGTAAATGCGGGCCACGTACTCGCCGAGCATTCCCAGGCAGAAGAGCTGAACAGCGCCGAAGAACAGGACCGTGGTGATCAAGGACGTCCAACCCGGCAGGGGGCTGCCGATGGCGTAGACGGTGAGGGTCAAGGTCAGAAACCCGAGGCAGACGACCAGACTGAAGGCACCGATGGCCGTGGCGAGGCGCAGTGGCGCCGACGAGAAGCTGGTGACGCTGTCCCAGGCCAAGAGGACCATCTTGTGCAGGGGGTATTTGGTGGTGCCTGCCGCCCGCTCTTCGCGCTGGTAGGTCACCTGGCCACCGGGGAAGCCGAGCCAAGGGATGAGCAGGCGGTAGATCTGCTGCTGGTCGGGGAGCGTTTTGAGGGTTTCCACGACCGGACGGGACAGCAGGCGGAAGTCGCCGGCCTGGGCGGGCACGAAGGAGCCGGCCAGGCGGCGCATGAGCCAGTAGTAGGCGGCGGCCGTTCGGCGCTTGAATCCGGTGTCGGTGGAGCGGTCGCCACGGACGGCGTAGACGATGTCCAGACCGTCCGCCCGGGCCAGGGCGAGCATGTCGGGGATGACTTCCGGCGGGTCCTGGAGATCCGCGTCCATGCTGATGACGTAGGCGCCGAGGGCGCGGCGCAATCCGGCGGTCAGGGCGGCCTGGTGGCCGCTGTTCCGCCGGAGGGTCACGATGCGCAGCTGGGGCCAGACGCTCCGTATCTCTTCCAGCAGCCGGGGGGTCCTGTCGGTCGAGCCGTCATCGACGGCGAGGACCTCGTACGGCTCGCGGCACCCGTCCAGGACGGGCCGGAGCCGCGCCACCAGGACGGGCAGGACCTCCTCCTCGTTGAAGATGGGAACCACGATCGACAGAGCGATCGATCCCCTGCCGGTGTCATACACAGCACTCATCATGCGGGAAGCGCCCGAAGGCGGCATTTCGGTGGAGCGGCGGGCCCTGTCACACGCCTGTGACAGTCGGCGGACACTCTCGCGAAGTCACTCAGACAGTCTCTTAACAAGAGACAAAAGGGGCATTCAGCCTCTCTGCTTCCGAGGACGTGAGCAGTGATGACCGAGCCGATCCGGCGGAGGAAATCTCATGAGCCTCACCCTCACCATGCCGCACACCCAGGCCCCCGCCACTGCGCTGGCCCCGCGTGAGCAGGAGGCGCTGCGCCACATCGCCGCAGGCCGCACCTACCTGCAGACGGCCCGCACCATGGGGCTCTCCAAGCACACGGTCGACGCCTACCTCCGCCGCATCCGAGCCAAGCTGAACGTCCACACCACGGCCGAGCTGACCCGCCTGGCCGTCTCCCTGGGCCTGTGACACCCGGCTAGCGATTGACTGCGATGTGTTACCGAACACCCGCCCTCAGGGCCGCGAGGAAGTCCAGTTTGGTCTCCAGCCGGGCCAGGTCACGGCCGGTGAGCTGCTCGATGCGGGCGATGCGGTGGCGCAGCGAGTTGACGTGCAGGTGGAGTTCGGCGGCGCATGCGGTCCAGGACGCGTCGCACTCGAGGAACGTCTCCAGCGTGGCCAGCAGGTCGGTCTGGTGGCGGCTGTCGTAATCGCGCAGGGGGCCCAGGAGGCGGGCCGCGAAGGCTTGCCGGGTCTCGGCCGGGATGAGGGGCAGCAGCGTCAGGATGTGGGAGGTGAGCTCGTCCGGACCCCGCACGGTCACTCGCTCCGGGCCGTCGGCGGCGACCCTCAGCGCGGTGCGGGCCTGTTCGAGCGCTCGCCGCGCGTTCCCCGGTGCTCCCACCGGCGGGCTGACGCCGATGGAGACGCTGCCCGTCGGGCCGAGCCAGCGCGCGAGCACCGCGGCGAGTCTGCGCTGGAGGGCGGCGGAGTCGAGGGCCGGTTCGGGGAGCCCGTCCCCCGGGGGCTCGGGCACCAGCACGAAGAGCACGGCCTGCTCGCCGTCGACGGTGGCGGCGACGTCCTCCCGTGACACCGGCATCGGGCAGTCCGTCTGGATCAGGGCCTCTTCCAGGAGTACGCGCAGGGCCGCGGCCGGGATCGGGCGGGTTTCGTTCCACTCGCCCTCGGCCACCACGAACTGGCAGCGCTGCCAGGTGTACTTCTGGCTGATGATGGCCTGCGCGGTGCTGCTCAGCCGGACAGGGATCTCCTCGGGTGGGACGGTGCCGTGCAGCAGGTCCAGGAACTGACGGGCCAGGTCGTTGAGCGCCACTTTCGCCCGCTCGTGTGCGGATCGGGCGTCGGTGACCAGTTCGACGATCCGGTCGAGGAGCTCCAGATCCGTCGCGGGCCAGGTGGGCGTGTCGGCTTCCACGACGAGCAGCCAGTCACCCAACTCCGCGGCGGCCGACGGCCCGGCGGCGGCGCTCACCGGCACGAGGGAGTAGAGCCGGTCCCCGACCGTGACCCGGTGCGGAGCCGCCTCGGACGCGCGGCGCGCGGCGAGGTACCTCCCGGCCAGCGCCATGGCCGTCTTGGCGTGCAGCGGCGGGCGGGCCCCGGCGATCTGACGCCCCGTCGCGGACAGGACGCGCACGTCGAGGCCGAGGCTGCGCTGCAGGAGCTCCAGTACGGAGTCCGGGGCGCTGCAGTCCGTGAGGAGCTGACGGTGGCGTTCGACCACGGCGGCGAGAGCGCCGTCGTGGCGGCCGGGCAGCCGGCGCAGGACGTGTTCGGTCACCGTGGTGAACGACGTCTCCGGTTTCACGGCGACGAGCGGCAGACCGTGGCGCCGGCAGGTGCGCACCAGGTCGTCCGGAACGAATCCGTGGGCGGCTTCCCCGGCGGCGAGGGCCGTGACGCCCGCCCGGGCGAGGATCCGTACGAACCCCTCGGCGTCTCCGTCCTCCCGCCACCAGGCGAGTTCGGTGAGGACGAGTTCACCGCCGGTCAGGAAGCGGCCGGGGTCGGCCAGGTCGATGGTCGGGACGGCGCGGATGGCGCGATCGAGCACCCTGTCGTCGGCGTCCCGCCCCACGAGCAACAGCAGCCCCAGCTCGTCGATGTCCAAAAGTTCCCGTAGCAGCACGATCGCCACCCTCTCACGGTCCGCACCTGCCCGCTCGGTTTACGGAGGGGAAATCATCGCAGTTCAAAGGCGTGTTGCGGTGTGAACGCACCGTGGTCCACAAGCGACCGGGAAGCCGGGTCTGGCGGATCTGTGACTGCCTCGCCTGCCGTGACGCTGTGTCTACTTCTACGCATCCGGCCAACACCGCGTGCATCACCGGCCGGTGGAACCTGGCTCGAAATGAACGACCCGATACGCAGAGAAGAGCCGCTGATGGACTTCCTTCGACCCGCCAGCTGGGAGGAGGCGCTCGCGGCCAAGGCCGAGCACCCCGCCGCTGTGCCGATCGCGGGTGGCACCGATGTGATGGTCGAGATCAACTTCGACCACCGCCGCCCCGAATACCTTCTGGACCTCAACCGGATCACCGAGCTCCGGGAATGGGACGTCGGCGAGGACGCCGTCCGGCTGGGCGCGTCCGTGCCGTACAGCAGGATCACGGAGAACCTGCGCGCCGAGCTCCCCGGACTCGCGCTCGCCTCCCACACCGTGGCCTCGCCGCAGATCCGCAACCGCGGTGGCGTCGGCGGCAACCTCGGTACGGCCTCGCCGGCCGGTGACGCGCACCCCGCGCTGCTCGCCGCCGACTGCGAGGTCGAGGTCGAGTCGCGGGCACGCGGCAGCCGCCGCATCCCGATCGACGCGTTCTACACCGGCGTCAAGCGCAACGCCCTCGCAGCCGATGAACTCATCAGGGCCGTCCACATCAAGAAGGCGGACGGCCCCCAGCAGTACTCCAAGGTGGGCACGCGGAACGCCATGGTGATCGCCGTGTGCGCCTTCGGCATCGCGCTGCACCCGGCGACCCGCACGGTGCGCACCGGCATCGGCTCGGCGGCGCCGACCCCGATCCGGGCGAAGGCCGCCGAGGAGTTCCTGAACGCCGCGCTCGAAGAGGGCGGTTTCTGGGACAACGGCAAGGTGATCACCCCGTCGATCGCCAAGCAGTTCGGTGAGCTCGCCTCCGGCGCGTGCAACCCGATCGACGACGTCCGCGGTACGGCGAACTACCGCCGTCACGCGGTCGGCATCATGGCCCGCCGCCAGCTCGTCTGGACCTGGGAGCAGTACCGCACCGCGAACGGCCGCTCGCTTGAAGGGGCTGCGTAACCATGCGCGTCAATTTCACTGTCAACGGTCGTCCGCAGGAAGCCGACGACGTCTGGGAGGGCGAGTCCCTCCTCTACGTCCTGCGTGAGCGCCTGGGCCTGCCCGGCTCGAAGAACGCCTGTGAGCAGGGCGAGTGCGGTTCCTGCACCGTCCGCCTCGACGGCGTGCCGGTCTGTTCCTGCCTGGTGGCCGCCGGTCAGGTCGAGGGTCGCGACGTCGTGACCGTCGAGGGCCTGGCCGACTTCGCCGTGGGTGCCGCGTACGGGGGTCGCGGCACCCACGATGGCGAGGGCACGTCTCTGGAGGACGCACGGCGTTGGTCGGCCAAGGGCGCCGACTCCCGGACCGGTGAGGGCGTCGAGCTCTCCAACGTCCAGCAGGCGTTCATCGACGCCGGGGCCGTCCAGTGCGGTTTCTGCACCCCGGGTCTGCTGGTCCAGACGGACGCGCTGCTGGAGCAGCACGCCGACCCGTCCGACCAGGACATCCGGGAGGCCCTGTCCGGCAACCTCTGCCGCTGCACCGGTTACGAGAAGATCCTGGACGCGGTCCGCCTGGCCGCGGCTCGCCGGGAACCACAAGGACTTCAGAAAGGCGCGGTCTGATCATGGCTGGCACCACCACGGGTATCCCTTTCAACGTCACCCAGAAGCACACCAAGGGCGGCATCGGCGAGTCGACGCTGCGCCCGGACGGCACCCTCAAGGTGACCGGCGAGTTCGCCTACTCCTCGGACATGTGGCACGAGGACATGCTGTGGGGTCAGATCCTGCGGTCCACGGTCGCGCACGCCGAGATCGTGTCCATCGACACCTCCGAGGCCCTTGCGATGGACGGCGTCTACGCGGTCATGACCTACGACGACCTGCCGGCCCCGATGAAGTACTACGGCATGGAGTTCCAGGACACGCCGGTCCTGGCCCACCGCAAGGTCCGTCACCACGGTGAGCCGGTCGCCCTCGTGGGCGCCGACCATCCGGAGACCGCGCGCCGCGCCGCCGCGAAGATCAGGATCGAGTACCGGGAGCTGCCCCTCATCACCGATGAGGCCTCGGCGACCGCTCCCGACGCCGTACTCGTGCACGAGAACCGCGACGACCACCACGCCGCCCACGTCCCGCACCCCAACATCGTGCACCACCAGCCGATCATCCGGGGCGACGCCGCCGAGGCCGCCAAGAAGGCCGACGTCATCGTCAAGGGCGAGTACACCTTCGGCATGCAGGACCAGGCCTTCCTCGGCCCGGAGTCCGGCCTCGCCATCCCCGGTGAGGACGGCGGCGTCGACCTCTACTGCGCCACGCAGTGGCTCCACTCGGACCTCAAGCAGATCGCCCCGGTCCTCGGCCTGCCCGAGGAGAAGGTGCGCATGACGATGGCCGGTGTCGGAGGCGCGTTCGGCGGCCGCGAGGACATCTCGATGCAGATCCTCGCCTGCGTGCTCGCGCTGCGCACGGGCAAGCCGGTCAAGATCGTCTACAACCGCTTCGAGTCCTTCTTCGGACACGTCCACCGGCACCCGGCGAAGCTGTACTACGAGCACGGCGCCACCAAGGACGGCAAGCTCACGCACATGAAGTGCAAGATCGTCCTCGACGGTGGCGCCTACGCGTCGTCCACGGCCTCGGTCGTCGGCAACGCCGCGTCGCTGTCGGTCGGTCCGTACGTCATCGACGACGTCGACATCGTGGCGATCGGCCTCTACAGCAACAACCCGCCCTGTGGCGCGATGCGCGGCTTCGGCGCGGTCCAGGCCTGCTTCGCGTACGAGGCCCAGATGGACAAGCTCGCGGCGAAGCTGGGCATGGACCCGGTGGAGTTCCGGCAGCTGAACGCGATGGAGGAGGGCACCATCATGCCGACCGGGCAGCCGGTCGAATCGCCCGCCCCGGTCGCCGAGCTGCTGCGCATCGTCAAGGAGCGCCCGCTGCCGCCGGAGCGCCAGTGGGAGACCACCGACAGCGTCGATGTCCGCGCGCTGCCGGGCGGTCTGTCCAACACCACCCACGGCGAGGGCATCGTCCGCGGCGTCGGCTACGCGGTCGGGATCAAGAACGTCGGCTTCTCCGAGGGCTTCGACGACTACTCGACCGCCAAGGTGCGCATCGAGGTCATCAACGGCGAGCCCGTCGTGCTGGTCCACACCGCCATGGCGGAGGTCGGCCAGGGCGGTGTCACCATCCACGCGCAGATCGCCCGTACGGAACTGGGCGTCACGCAGGTGACCATCCACCCGGCCGACACCCAGGTGGGCTCGGCCGGTTCGACCTCCGCGGGCCGCCAGACGTACATGACGGGCGGTTCCATCAAGAACTCCTGCGAGATCGTCCGCGAGAAGGTCCTGGAGATCGGCCGGCGCAAGTTCGGCGCGCACCACCCGGCGTGGGCCACGGCCGGACTGCTCCTGGAGGGCGGCAAGGTCGTCACCGACGGCGGCGAGGTCCTCGCCACCATCGTGGACGTCCTGGAGGACGAGGTCGTGGAGGTCGAGGAGGAGTGGCGGCACCGGCCCACCGAGGCCTTCGACCGCGTCACCGGCCAGGGCAACGGCCACGTCCAGTACGCCATCGCCGCGCACCGCGCGGTGGTGGAGGTCGACACCGAGCTCGGCCTGGTCAAGGTCATCGAACTGGCCTGTGCCCAGGACGTCGGCAAGGCGCTCAACCCGCTCTCCGTCGTCGGCCAGATCCAGGGCGGCACCACCCAGGGCCTGGGCGTCGCGGTGATGGAGGAGATCATCGTGGACCCGAAGACCGCGAAGGTGCGCAACCCCTCCTTCACGGACTACCTGATCCCGACCATCCTCGACACCCCGACCATCCCGGTCGACTACCTCGAACTGGCGGACCCCGCCGCGCCGTACGGAGTGCGCGGCATCGGTGAGGCCCCGACCCTGTCGTCGACCCCGGCCGTCCTCGCGGCGATCCGGAACGCGACCGGGCTGGAGCTCAACAGGACGCCGGTCCGTCCCGAACACCTCACGGGGATGTGACCGACACCTCCTCGGCGGCCGTCAGCGGAGCGCCTCCTTCGGGGGGCGCTCGCGCAGGGCTCCGTACGCGATGAAGTAGGCCGGGATCCGGTTCAGCCACCGCGAGTCGGTGACGAGCTCCGCCATCCGCTGGGCCCGCCGGGGATCTCCGAACGCGGTGCGGCCGGCCAGCAGCGGTGCGATGACCTGGGTGTGGGCGAGGCGCTGGAGGCCTTGGGTCGCCGCGGTGGTGGGCCAGCGACGGTGCTGGACGCGGCGTACGTCGCGCAGTCCCACGGTGCCCTCGCGCAGCGGACGTACGAGGTAGCGGGACGCGGCCACCGCGTCCTGCACGGCGAGGTTGATGCCGATGCCGAAGACGGGCGACATCGCGTGGGCGGCGTCGCCGATGCACAGCAGACCGGGGCGGTGCCAGCGGCGCAGCCGGTCGAGCCGTACGTCGAGCAGTTTCACCTCGTTCCAGGAGGTGACGGCGCCGCTCCGGTCGGCCAGCCAGGGGACGGCGGTCGTGAAGCGGGTCATGAAGCGCTCCAGGCCCTCGGCGCGGCGCTCGGCGTCGGTTCCTTTGGGGATGAGCGCGGCGCACTGCCAGTAGTCACCGCGGTCGATGAGCGCGGTGAAGAACCGGTCGCCCAGGCCGCCCACGAGTCCGCTGGGATCGTCCTCGCGGCGCGGCAGGCGGAACCACCAGGCGTCCATGGGGCACGGGAAGTGTTCCAGGCCGAGTTCGGGCAGTGCTCTGGCCAGTGAGCCGCGGCCGTCGCAGGCCACGGTCAGGGTGGCCCTGAGCTCGCCGGTGCGGCCGTCCGCGGTGCGGTAGCGCACGCCCGTGACCCGTCCGCGCTCGATGAGGAAGGAGGTCGCCTCGGTGTCCATGCGCAGGCGGAAGGAGGGCTCGCGGCCCGCTTCGTCGGCGAGGAGGTCCAGCAGGTCCCACTGGGGCACCATCGCGATGTAGTTGTACGTCCCGTGCAGCGCGCCGATGTTCCCGACCGTGATCAGGGCCCGGTCCGGCCCGATGGGCAGCTGCACCGTGGTCACCCGACGCTGCGGCAGCCGGGCGAACCGTTCGGCGAGGCCGATGTCGTCCAGCAGCGACAGGGTGGAGGGGTGCACGGTGTCACCGCGGAAGTCGCGCAGGAAGTCGCCGTGCTTCTCCAGCACCGTCACGTCCACACCGGCCCGGGCCAGCAGCAGCGCCAGCACCATTCCGGCCGGGCCGCCTCCCACCACGCAGCACGTCGTGCGCTCCACGGGTCAGTGGACGACGGAGAAACTACGCCACGGAAGGCTGCCGGGTGCGGTCACGTTCGAGGTGGCGGTCGGGATGTAGATTCCGTCGGCCTTGTCGGTCTTCTGGCACTTCGGTGTCCGGTACAGGATGACGTCGACCAGGGTGTGGTTCTCCACGTGCGCCGCGCCGCGCGGGAGGCCGATCCTGTGGCAGCCCTGGACGGGGGTGTTCGAGTACGTGACCTCGACCGGCGAGTCCTGGGCGCGGAAGCTGAGGGTGCCCACCGTGGTCTTGCCGGCCGAGCAGGCCGTGGCCGTGGCCGTGAGCAGCAGCGCCGCCCCGGTGATGACGCCGATACGCCGGAGGTGGGACATGGCTCGGTCCTCGTCTGTGCGGTGATGGCTTGCCCGTGACCGCAGCCTGGCCCAGCGCGCGCCGGGCGGCATCCGCTGCGCATCCGGTCGGATGACGGCCGAAGGGGGGAGAGCACCCCGGCGGCTGCTAGCGCTCTGTGGTCTGTCCGAGGCGGGTGCACAGGGCGGGATCGGCGTCGACGGCGAGGGTCGTGGCGAGATGGGCGAGTTCCTCGCGGCGTTGCGCGTCGGCCTGCCCGGTCAGGTCCGCGGCCCAGAGCCTGCGCTGCCCGTCCGTGACCCCGGCCGTCTCGTGGAACAGCGCGTACATGGCGTACCAGCGCACCGCGTCGTTGTCGTCTCCGGCCAGCCGCAGGAGGGCCTCCACGACGCGCGGCTCCGTCCGGTCGGGGTCGGCCAGCTCGGGCAGAGCGGCGGCGACCGCGAAACGTACGGGCTGCGCCGGGTGGGCCTGGTGATCGAGGACCAGGTCGAGGGTCTGGCGGGCCCGGTGGTAGCCGAGCACGGAGATCATCCACCCGAGGACCCACGGGTCGGGCTCGTCGCCCATCTCGGCCACGACGACACCGATGGTTTCCGCCGTGAAGGGGCGACGGCCTTCGGTGTCGTGGGGACCCAGCTCGCGCAGGACCCGTGCTCCCAGCTCCCGTTCGACCGGGTCCTCGCAGGCCAGCAGGCGCGCCGCACGGTCGAAGACCTCCCGGGTCGGGCGGTTGTGCAGGGCGACGAGGCAGGGCACGGGGCCCTCGTCCTCGTCTGCGCCGACCTCGGCCAGCGCCCCCGCGAACAGTGCGTCCGTCGTCGCGCCGACTCCGCCGATCCCCATGCGACTTCCCCCCGCTCGCACCGCCCGCAACGGCTCCCGACTATGCGCCATCACGGGCCTGCCGGAACACCCCTTTTCGGACCCGTCACTGGCGCCGGCCGGGCTGCTTCCAGAGGGTGAGGTTTCCGGCGTAGCCCGGCGGGTCGTAGGGCAGGCCCGTCTCCTTGACGTCGGTGATCTGGAGCATCGCGAGGTTGCCCTCCGAGGTCACCGAGCACAGGACGTCGCCCTTGACGATGGCCTCGCCCTTGATGAGCGCCGTGTTGGAGAGCTCGTGCGGGAGCGGCGCGGTGTCCACCGACTGACGGCAGGCTTCGGGGGTGGTGGCCGGCGACTTCGCCATGGCGTGGCGGAAGGTCATGTACTGGAGGATGTACGTGAACTCGGCCTTCTTGTCGCTGACATCGCCGTTCGGCGACACCTTGGGGGTGTCCAGGTCCACGGTGATGATCGAGCCGGTCGGGGGCCCGATGACCAAGGGCTTGTCCGTGAAGACCGGCTCGTAGGCGGCGGGTTGGGCGATCTTCTGCTCCGACGGCGCGCCGGAGGGCTGCTTCTGGTCGGACTTCTGGCCCGAGTCGGGCGACTGCTGCGGCCGGTTGCTCGCTCCCGGGCCCGCGGTGACCGCGCCCTTGCCCGCGTCACGGCCGGAAACGGCCCAGGCGACACCCCCGCCGACCACCAGCAGCGCGGCGGCCACCGCAAGGAACAGCCGGGTCCGGCTGCGGACCAGGGCTGCGGGGGCCGGTGCCGGCGGCGCGGTCGGAGGGGCGGGCGGGGCTTGGGTCGGCGCGGCGTGCACCGACGGGCCGCCCGCCTGGGTGGGGACGTAGGTGGGCGCGTACCCGGGCACGGGCCCCGCCGCCGGGAGCCGGTCGAGCTCGGCCCGGCGTACGGCGACGGCTCCGGCCCAGGGCTCGGGCAGCCAGCCCGCGAGCTCGGTCGTGGAACGTCCCGCCGCCCGCTCGCACAGCTCCGCCAGTCGGGCGGGCGTGGGCCGCGCGGACGGCTCCGCGGCGAGCGCGGTCTCGAGCAGCGGCCGCAGCCAGTCCGGGTACCCCGACAGGTCGGGCGGGCGTACGGCCGTGTTGGCGATCTGCGTCGCCATCGTCAGCGCG
The DNA here is from genome assembly GCF_043201175.1 of Streptomyces sp. NPDC048337. NCBI lineage: Bacteria > Bacillati > Actinomycetota > Actinomycetes > Kitasatosporales > Streptomycetaceae > Streptomyces > Streptomyces sp. NPDC048337. The sequence continues at coordinate 247,949 of NZ_JBICYR010000001.1, read as the reverse complement.
CTGCCGTCCCCGTACGGGTGGCGCCCGGTCGCGGCCACGGCGGCGATCAGGCCCAGCGAGAACACGTCGGCCGCCGGCGTGACGTCGGCGCCCACCCCCTGCTCCGGTGACATGAACTGCGGGGTCCCGACGAAGCCGCCGGTGCTGGTGAGGCGGGTGGACTCGGCGGCGCGCGCGATCCCGAAGTCGATCACCCACGGCCCGTCCGCCGCCAGCATGATGTTGCCGGGCTTGAGGTCGCGGTGGACGACCCCCGCCGCGTGTACGGACTCCAGGGCCCGCGCCACGCACGCCACCAGCTGCAGGGCCGCGGCCCGCGGCAGCGGCCCGAAGGTGTCCAGCGCCTCGTCCAGCGGCAGGCCGGGCACGTAGGCGGTGGCCAGCCACGGCTGCCCGCCCTGCGTGTCGTGGTCCAGCACCGGTACGAGGTGGTACCCGCGCACCTGCTGCGCCGACCGCACCTCCTGCTCGAAGCGGCCCCGGAAACCGGGGTCGCCTGCGTACTCACGGCGGATCATCTTCAGCGCGACGGGCTGGTTGCCCCGGGTGCGGGAGAGGTAGACGGAGCCCATGCCGCCCTCGCCGATCCGCGCGAGCAACCGGTATCCGGATATCTCCTGCGGATCGCCCGGAGTCAACGGCCGCAGCGCGCCCGCCCCTTGTCCACTCGCCGCTTCCTGGCCCGACCCGTGCATTGGCATGTCCCCTTCGATCTGCCGGAGTTCAAGATCGTATCGGACAAACCGGCAGGTCAATGACGTGCCTGGCGGGGCGGTGAATCTAGCTCGGCGGGAACAACAGCGCCGTCAGGCCGTGCCGGTGCGCCGCGCCGGTGAAGTCGTTCCAGTTGATGGCGCCGTCCCCGTCCGAGTCGATCAGTTCGAACGAGGCCTCCGCGGCCGGAACCGGCACGCCTTTGAGCCCCCGCCACACCGCGAACTCGTGGCGGTCCATCAGCCCGTCCCCGTCCCGGTCGGCCACGTTGAACTGCGCGTGCAGCACGGCCATCACCTCCGGCGTACCCGAGGGCTGACCGGATTCCGAGGCGGGAAGGGAGCTCATCCACTCCCGGTACTCCTCCCGCGTGATCCTCCCGTCGTGATCCCGGTCGACGAGCTCGGCCTGGTGCTCCCACAGCGCGAGATTCGCCTCGATCAGGGCGCGTCCCTTCGGCGAGCTCGGACCCATGCCGTACGACTGGAGCACATGCTCCGCACTCGCCCGGTAGTCGTCGGCGGCGAGCACTCCGTCACCATTCGTGTCCAGCCGATCGAAGATCAGGTCGGCCACGGTCACCCTCTCGGTACCCATGCCGCGAGCGTAGGCCGAGCCCCTTCCCCTACCAGCGGATTCCCGCGCCCGGGGGCGTGTCATGCCGGGTGAGCCCCGCCGCGGGTCCCGTCCGGTCCGATGCCCGATGACGGACGTCCGGATTCCGAGCAGACAGGGGCCTTGTCCAGCGCCGACGATGGCGGGGTCAGTGCCGTCGCGGGAGGGGCGTGGTGGTTCGGTATGTCGACGCAGGAGGCGCAATGGTGCCTGGTCAGCGGCCTGCCCGATCGGCGATTACGTCCGGGGGTGCTGGGCTACCGCGGGTATCGGATGGCACTGGACCGGCCGAGGCGGCGCCTGGAACTCCCCGACGGAGTGGTGACGTTGGTCCTCGGGTTCCAGGGCCGGCTGCGCCTCACCGACGTCGGTGAGGCGGCGGGCGGGACCGCGGTGCCCTTCACCTCGCTGGTCTCCTCCGTACGTACGCGGGCCGTCATCGGTGAGCACAGCGGCATCCTCCACGGCATGGAGGTCCTGCTCGCGCCGTGGGCCGCGTACACCCTGCTCGGGGTCGAGATGCACGAGTGGGCCGACAGGATCCTCGATCCGGCCGAGCTCGTGGGCCGTCGCGTCGACGACCTGGCCGGTGCGCTGGCCGCCCTGCCGAGCTGGTGCCGGCGCTTCGAGCTGCTCGACGCCGTCCTGGCCCAGTGGTCGGCGGCGGGCCCCCCGTGTTCGGCGCGGGTGGTGTGGGCGTGGCGGGAGCTGTCCCGTACGGGTGGCACCGTACCCATACGGCACCTGGCGGAGCAGTCGGGGTGGAGCTGGCGGCAGTTCGAGAGCCGGTTCCGGCAACAGATCGGAACGCCCCCCAAGACCATCGCCCGCATCATGCGTCTGCATCGCGCGCTGCGGCTGCTCGGCAGCGGCCAGGCGGTGTCGCAGGCGGCCCTGGCCTGTGGGTACTCCGACCAGTCGCACCTGGCCCGGGAGGTGCGCAGGATGACGGGCCATACGGCCACCCAGCTGCTCGCCGCACCCGCGGGGACGTCCGCCGGACCGCCCGCCGACGACCGTGTCGAGGGTCGCAGGACGAGCATCCTCCTCCCGGAGCCGACGCCACCGTCCGGCGGTGGCCGAAAGTGAGCCGACGCCGTCCGCGCCGCGAATTTGTTCAAGACGCGGCCCTCAGCCGATGACCAGGATGGCGTCGTCCTCGAACGATGATCCCTGGAAGGGGCAGTCACACATGCGCATGCGCATCGCCACAGCAGTCGGCGCCATGGTCCTGTCCGGCGCACTCGCCGGACTCGGCCTGGCCGGCACCGCCCAGGCCGCCGAGAGCGGCGCCCTCGCCTGCTCCACCACGAAGATAAGCAGCAAGACGGCGCGGGGCTGGTGTTCCGCGGGCTCGGCCTGGCGGGTGGGCGTGAAGTGTACTGACGGCAAGCACTACTACAGCGGTTGGGAGACCGACGCGCGCAACCAGTACGCCACCTGCGGCAGCGGCACCATCACGCACTACTGGATCGACCGCTGACCCCTCCGGACCGACCGGCGCAGCCCGCCGGCGAGCGGCGGCTCGTGAACGGCTGCCCGTAACGGCGCCAACAGGCCCCGGGAACCTCCCTGGTTCCCGGGGCCCGTTGTCTAACGGCGCGGGTGCAGCTGCCCCGCCCCGCGGCAGATCGGGCAGAACCGCTTGGCGAAGCACAACGAGCACAGACCCAGGCGGTTGGGGTCGCGGGGGCGGTTGCCGGCGCCCCAGCCGCCTCGGCCGCCCAGGACCCAGCCGCGGCCCTCGCAGGCCGGGCACCAGCCCAGTCCGTCGCACTCGTAGCAGAGGTCGTAGCCCGAGGTCAGCGTCTGCTCGGTCACCACCGGCTCGGGGCGGACGTGCGGCACCGGCTCGTACAGTGCGACCTCCGGGGTCCGGCCCGAGTACACCACCTCGTCGTGGCCCTTGACGACGGACACGGTGATCTCCATGCCGTCGCGGGCGCCGGTCACCAGGGCACCCCCGTGCTGCCCTGCCCGCGGTTCGGGGGTCCCCCAGCCCTCGGCGGTCAGCAGGGCGGCGGCGCGGGCGGCGAGATCGGCGGGGTACGCGTCGCGCGGGGGCCGTGCGTCGCGGGCCCGTACGCGTTCGACGAAGGAGTAGTGCCACATCGCCGGCACCCGGCCATGATCGCCGAACGGGCTTTCGGGCAGGGGGAATTCCGGTACCTGACCCGGGGTGAGCTGCCCGGCCGACCGGCGCAGGCACGCACGCAGCTCCTCCGCGGCCCGGGTGAGGCGCTCCCGCGCCCCGGGTATCGCCACCGCCATGGTCACAGCTCCCCTTCGAAGGTCGGAAAAACTTCCGTCGGTTCCTCTGTCACATCCGGCGCCGCTGCGCGGTCCTCACTACGGAAGCGAGAGAAGGGATCGTCAGGATGAAGACCATCATCGTGTGCGCCTCCGTGTCGCACGGCAATACGCGTCGTGTAGCCGACACCATGGCCCGGGCACTGGGCGCGAAGGTCGTCTCCCCCGAGGAGGCCGACCCGGCGGAGCTGGCCGGCGCCGACCTCGTGGGATTCGGCTCGGGCGTCTTCTACAGCAGGCTCCACCCCCGCCTGACCGACTTCGTCAAGGCGCTCCCCCTCACCCGGGGCCGGGCGTTCGTGTTCGCCACCAGCGGGCTCCCCGAGATCGCGCCGGTGTCTTTCACCCGCCCCCTGGTCCGGCTCCTCGAAGGCAAGGGCTTCGCGGTGGACGGGAGCTTCTTGTGCCGGGCGTTCGACACCTGGGCGCCCTTCAAGCTCGTCGGCGGCATCAACAAGCAGCGGCCGAACGCCGGGGACCTGGCCGCGGCGCACGCGTTCGCCGAGGGGCTGCGGGAACTCCCGTAGGAGCTCCGGGTGCGGGGTGCACACGGATGGGGGAAGCTGGGGGTGTCCGCAGCGCCGGCGGCGGGCGGAGTCGCGAGGAAGGTCTTTCGTGAACGTTTCAGCAGCCGGTCGGCGCACAGGCGCGTCCTGGTGCAGGGTGCGGACGACGACCCTGCTGTGCGCCGCCGCGGCCGTGACGGCCGCCGTGATCCCGGCATCCGCGCGCGCAAGTGGAACGGCACCGGCCCGGACTCTGGATCCTCCGGTGGATCCGGTCGTGGTCGTCGACTGCTTCTCCCAGGCCCAGACGCGCCCCCAGGAATACCTCCTGGCCTGCGGGGACGGGAACAACCGCCTCGTGAAACTCCGCTGGGACACCTGGGGGCCGAAGACCGCGACGGCCACCGGCACAGACATGGTGAACGACTGCCGCCCCTACTGCGCGGCCGGCCGTTTCCGCGCCTACCCGGTCACGGTGACCCTGAGCAACCCGCAGGCCTGGCCCGAGCACCCCGACCTCCGGCGCTTCACGACGATCCGGCTGCTCTACACCGACACCGCGCCGGCCCCGGTCCCCAAGGACGTGACGTACAAGCTCGTCTACTGACCGATTCCCTGCCGCCTACCGGGGAGCCGGAAGCCGTTGAACAGGTCGTCCATGCCGCGCAGGGCCAGACGGTCCGGGGTGGCACGGACCACGAGGTCGCGGGCCGCCGCCGCGAGCGGGTTGCGCAGGGCGCCCACGCGGCCGACCCGGCGGACGCGCACGGCGTCGGTGCGGTCGCGGCGGGCGGCGGTGTACGCGGCGAGGGCGGCCGGGACGGAGTTCGCGCCGTCCTCGCTCTCCGCGCCGTCTCCGGCGGGAAGCAGGTGGGCCAGGACCACCGCGTCCTCGATGGCCTGGCAGCCGCCCTGGCCGAGATTGGGGGCCATGGCGTGGGCGGCGTCGCCGAGCCAGGCGATCCGGCCGTGGTGCAGGCGTGGGAGCGGGGCGGCCAGGTCGTAGAGGTCGTTGCTGAGGACGGCGGCGGGGTCGAGGCGGTCGATACGGTCCAGCAGGGCCGGAATGGGGTCGTGCCACGAGGCGAAGCGGCGGCGGAGTTCGGCGCGCGGGTCGGCTGACCGGGTTCCGGCCGGGACGACGGCGGTGGCGTAGAGGTAGAACCGGCCGTCGGAGAGCGGGGTCACGCCGAACCGCTCGCCCCTCCCCCAGGTCTCGCTCATGGCCGATATGCGCAGGTCAGGGGCGTCCACGATGGTCCGCCAGGCGATCTCGCCGATGTAGTGCAGTCCGGGGTGGGCGGGGAAGTAGGCGCGGCGGAGCGGACTGTGGATGCCGTCGGCGGCGACGACCAGATCGGCCGGCAGGTCCGGGCCGGCTTCCGTACGGATGGTCGGGCGGCCCGAAGCGTCGTCGATGGCGGTCACGGTGGTGCCGTAGCGAAGGGCCTCCGACGGCAGGGCCGCGGCCAGGGCGGCGGTGAGGGCGGGGCGCGGGACGGCGATCGGGGGTATGCCGTAGCGGGCCGCCATGTCGGCGGTGTCGGCCCGAGTGAGCCACCGGCCGTTGGAGCGGCGCACGCCCATCGTTTCGGGTACGGCGCTGCCGGCGGCCCGGGCGGCGTCGACGCCGATGCTGTCGAGCGCGCGCAGGGCGTTGGGGGCGAGGCCGATGCCGGCGCCGGTGCTCGGGGGTTCGGGGGCGCGTTCGCAGACGGTGACCTGCCAGCCGCGCCGGTGCAGTGCGATGGCGGCCGTGAGGCCGCCGATTCCGGCCCCGACGACCACCGCGTGACGTTTCGGCATGGAGCACCTCTTCCGTTCGATTCAGGCATCCTCTACATCTGTAGAGCCTCACTCTACAACTGTAGAGTGGGGGCATGTCCACCCCCGACCGCCGCACCCTCATCGCGGACACCGCGATCGCCACCCTGGCCACGGCAGGGCTGCGGGGGCTCACGCACCGCGCGATCGACACCGCCGCGGGGCTGCCCGCAGGCAGTACGTCGTACTACTTCCGTACGCGTACGGCGCTGATCGGCGCGTGCTGTGCGCGCATCGCGGAACTGGACCTGGACGACACCGGGTCGAGCCGGCCGGCCTCGCGGGAGGAGGCAGCGGCCATGATCGGGGCGGTGCTGCACCACTGGCTGACCACGGGCCGCGAGCGCCAGCTGGCCCGCTACGAGCTCAGTCTGGAGGCCGCGCGCACGCCGGAGTTGGCGGCGGCCCTCCATCGGGCGGGCCAGGCCGCCCGAGCCCGCGCGGCCGCCATCCTCGCGGCCCTCGGCGCCGCTCGGCCCCAGGAGGCCTCCGAGCTCCTGGTCGCCTGGACCGAAGGCGTGCTCTTCGACCGCCTCGCCGGCGCGATGGCCCGCACCCGGCCGGCGCCCGACCCGGCGGAACTCACGGCACTCGCCCGCCGGATGCTCGACGCCGCGCTGGCCGACTGACGACCGACCCCAACTTGTCGATTCGGTGAACCTTCTGACGGGATGACGCCCATCCTGTGGAGGAAGTGTGTTCGTACCCGAGCCGACTGGAGCCAGCGTGACTCGTCCCCACCGCCCTTCCCGGCAGCCGGAACCCGGCGCCACCCGCCGCGCCGCCCACGCCTTCGACGCGGTCCCGCCGCTGGACGGGGAACTGTGCTTCGACGAGGCCGCTCTCGAAGCGGCGTCCACCGACTTCGGCGGCCTGATCCACCGGCGGCCCGCGGCGGTCCTGAAGCCCGGCTCGGCCGAGGACGTCGCCACGATGGTCCGCTACTGCCGCGAACGCGGACTGCGCGTGGCCGGGCGGGGCCAGGGACACTCCACCCAAGGTCAGGCCCAGGTGCCCGCCGGCCTCGTCATCGACCTCGGCACGCTGAACTCCATCGAGATCCGCGACGATACGGCCACGGTCCAGAGCGGGGCGCTGTGGAGCACCCTGGTCCGGGCCACTCTCCCCCTGGGCCTCACCCCGCCCGCGTTCACCGACTACCTGGAGCTGTCCATAGGCGGCACGCTGTCGGCCGGCGGCCTCGGCGGGCAGATCGGCCACTACGGGACCCAGGTCGCCAACGTGCTCGAACTGCAGGTCGTCACCGGCGAAGGCGAGATCACGACCTGCTCCCCCACCCTGCGCCCCGACCTGTTCAGGGCCGCCCTCGGCGGCCTCGGTCAGTGCGCGATCATCACCCGCGCCACGATCCCGCTGGTCCCCGCGCCCCAGTCCGTACGGTTCTACACACTGACCTGTCCGAGCGTGGAGGCGCTCACCGCGCAGCAGGCCGAGCTGATCGAGGACGGGCGCTTCGACTACCTCGCCGGCCAGGTCCAGTCGCCTTCCCCGGAGGGCTGGACCTACGTGATCGAGGCCGCCGCCTACGACGCCACGTCCATGGACGACGCCCGGCTCCTGGCGGACCTGGGCCACCACACCGCGGTCGAGGCCCAGGATCTGGACTACTTCGACTTCCTCAACAGGATCGCCCCGCTGGTGGAGACCCTCAGATCCATCGGCGAGTGGCAGCGGCCGCACCCCTGGTACGACAGCCTGCTCCCCGCCTCCTCGGTGAACGGCGTCGTCACGGAGACGCTCGCGAACCTCAAGGCCGCCGCACTCGGCGCGAGCGCGGTCATCCTGCTCTACCCCATCCTCACCGCCAAGTGCACGACCCCGCTCCCGGCCCTGCCCGACGCGGAACTCGCGTATCTCTTCTCCCTCCTCAAAACCGCTTCACCCGGAGCCGATTCGGCCGAGGAGATGGTCGCCGCGAATCGCGTGCAGTACGACACCACGGTCGACGCCGGTGGCCGCTGGTACCCGATCGGGTCGGTGCCGCTGACCCCGGCCGACTGGGAGCACCACTTCGGCGCCTTCTGGAACGAGTTCAAGGCCGCACGGCACCGTTACGACCCCGACGGCATCCTCACTCCGGGCCAGCGCATCTTCTGAGCACGGGGCCCCTCGCGTACGCCGGAGGGCCGGACCACCCGTCGGGCGGTCCGGAGCCGGCCTCAAGGCGGCGCAGCAGGCTGGCTCTGAGCGGATGCCGACGCCGGCCCGCGCGGTCGGTCAGTCCTTGCTGGCCACGTGCCAGGTCATTCCCCAGCCGTACTCGAGGTCCACGGCCTGCTGCTTGAGGATGCCGGGCGGCAGCACGATGTACTTCGCCTCTCGCCGGACGATCAGTTCCCCGCCCACGTTCTCGATCATGGCGATCGCGGCGACCGGCGACGGCACGGTGCACTCGTCCAGGCGCATCTCGATCGGGGGTCCGACGGGCGGGTACAGCGTGGCGACCCCGTGCAGGCCGGCGAAGCTGGACGCCCCGGAGTAGATGGCCACGAACACCAGGATGCGCTTGATCTCGGCCGCGTGATCAAGATTGATCAGGAGGTTCTCGCCGTCCTCGCTCCCGCCGGTCCGGTCGTCCTGGTCCAGCCGGATGTACGGCGGCTGGTCGAACGAGCCGAACTGGTTGTTGATGGGGTGGACGATCCCCATCGCGCCGTTCTGCAGCTCCCACAGACAGGACAGGTCCAGGTCGACGTCCTCCAGCCGGACGGCGTCCTTCCCCTTCTTCATCCAGCCACGCGGAGGCTTCGGGGCGCTCCAGGAGAGGTTGACCCGCATGCCTCCCGAGGTGGCCCCCTGCTTGGTCAGCGAGACCGCGGGCGCCGCCTTCGTCAACGTGATCTTCGACAGTCGGACCGGCTGGACAGGCGCAGGCGGCACGGGGGCGGGTGCGGGGACGACGGGCGCCGGCGCCTGCACCGACGAAGGCGAAGCGGGCTCGTCGACGGTGATACCGAAATCGGTGGCGAGCCCCGCCAGGCCGGAGGCGTATCCCTGGCCCACCGCCCGGAACTTCCATGCGCCGTTGCGCCGATACAGCTCCCCGAGCAGGTACGCCGTCTCCGAGGTGGCATCCGTGGCGTCGAACCGCGCCACCTCGGCGCCGCTCTGCGCGTCCAGCACACGCACGAACAGACCGGCCACCTGACCGAAGGTACCGTCGGTGGACGCCACGACCACCACGGTCCCGATCTCCTGCTCCAGCGCGGACAGCGCCACCCCGATCGTCTCGAGCGCGCCCGTGCCCTCCTGGCGCCTGCCCTCGTGACGCACCGCACCGCTGCTGTGCACGGGCTGGTTGTAGAACACGAAGTCGTCGTCCGACCGCACCTTGCCGGCCGCCGTCAGCAAGAGCGCCGACACGTCCACATCAGGGGCTCCCGGGCCCCCCTGCCAACCCAGCTCCACCCGGACGCTGGTACTCGCCACCGGTACGTTGGCACCCTTTTTCAAGGACATGTGGATCCCCCTCCCGCGGCCTTTGCCACTCCCGCAGCCTACGAGGTTTTGGCATGCTCCCCTCCCCGAAGCGACGGATTGGCCCTTCCCGGGGGGAAGTCGTGCGCGACGCCATCCGCAGTCGCCGCGTGCCGCGGCAGAGGCCCAGCGGTGGGGACCGTCGGCTGCCGGGTCGCTCAAGTCGAGGGACCGGCGAAGACTCTCCAGTGCTGTTTCGGCGGCTGAGCGAGTGCCGCCCGCGCCTTGCCGTACATGAGATCCGACAGCGAGCGTGGACTCGCTCTGTCGGTGCCCCTGGCTAGGGTTGTCCGATGAGCGGAATAGAGATCGTCGCCGACCACGGCGAGTGGCGGGGTGGGTTCGAGGAGCGGGTTCTGACCGGGTATCGGGCCGCGGGGTGTTCGGAGCCGTTGGCGCGGGCTCTGCTGGAGCGGGCCGTGCAGGGGGTCGACGGGTGGACGGTGGCCACGGACGGCGTCGGGTGGATCGCCGTCGGGGTGACGGAGGACAACGGGGCGACCGTGGGCAGGATCCACGAACTCACGGTGCCGCAGGGGCGCGAGTGGGCCGAACGGTGGTGCGCCGAGCACGGGGCGCGGCGGGTGGAGGTCCGCCTCACGGGTGGGGCGGGAGCCTTCGCCGACTACCCCGTGCGGGGGCAGAACCGGATGCGCGCCGTGACCGAGCAGCCCGAGCTGCCACCGGGTCTGACGGTCCGCCGGCTCACGGAGGAGGAGTACCCGGCCTGGTACGCCGGTGAGGAGGCCGCGTACATCGCGGACATCGTCCGGGCCGGCGCGCTGACTCCGGAGCAGGCCAAGGCGAAGTCCGACCAGGACTTCGCCCGTCACCTCCCGCAGGGTTACCTGACGCCGGGCCACGCCTTCTACGCCATGGAGGCCAACGGCCAGGTCGTCGGCACCGGCTGGGTGAACCACGGCTTCCTGCCGGGCGTGACCTTCGGCTTCTCGCTGGAGGTGTACGAGGAGCACCGCGGCAAGGGCTACGGCCGGGCGGCGATGGCCGTGGGCGAGTGGGCCACCCGGCAGGGCGGCGACGAGGCGATGATGTTCAACGTCTTCGGCGGCAACGAGGTCGCGATGCGCCTGTACGACAGCACGGGCTTCGCCGTGCTGGACGAGTTCCGCTCGATCGACCTCTAGTGCTCTGACCGGGAACGTTTACCGGGTGGTCGGTGCGGTACTCCGGACCGGGAACGGGTGGTTGAACACGTCGAAGCGGCCGACCGCCGGTCCGTCGTCGGCCACCGGGCATTCGAGGTCGAACAGCATCGCGGCGCGCACGACCGGAAATCGCGTTCGGCAGCGGGCCCGTGCGCAGGGTGTCGGCCGGTGTTGCGGGCGGCCCCGGGGTCGGGGGCCGCCCGGGTCGGGTCAGTCGGTCAGGGTGGCGGTGTAGCCGGCCGTGGCGATGGCTTCGATGATCTGCTCGGCCGGGACGGGACGGGCGAGTTCGACGACGGTGCGTTCGGTGCGCAGGTCGGTGGTGCTGGCGGTGACGCCCGCGAGTTCTTCGATCTCGTCGTCGATGAGGAGGCCGCAGCTGTTGCAGTGCATGCCGGTGACGGCGAATTGGAGGCGGAGGGTCATCGGGTGGTCTCCTGGAGTGCGGGCGCGGCGGGCTGCTGGAAGCGGATCTCTCCCCCGTACATGCCCATGCCGCAGGTGAAGGCGAGGACTCCGGCCTTGGGGGTGCCGAGGTCGATGACGGTGTCGCCGGTGACGGGCAGGACTTCCTGCACGCCGCGGTCCGGGACGACGAAGGAGCGCACGCAGCCGTTGGTGCCGCGGGTGGCGACGACCAGCCTGGTGGGGACGCCGGCGGCCGCGGTGATGCTGGCGGGCGCGTAGGAGTTGGTACGGGCCTGGACGGTGATGGTCTGGGTGCCGTTCGCGGTGGTCACCGTCTGCGCCCTCTCCCCCGGCGCCGACGCGGCCGCCGGCGGGGCGGGTGAGGGCCACCAGCCGCCCAGTCGCAGCCCGGAGGTGAGCGTCCAGACGGCCACGCCCAACACGATCACGGCGGTCACGGCGGTGAGCCGGCCCTGCCAGAGCTTCGCGGCGGAGCGCAGGAAGAAGCCGAGGAGCGCGAAGAGCGGTCCGGTGCCCAGGACGAAGCCGGCCATGACCGCCGCCCCGGCCAGTGGTGAGCCGGTGGTGACGGCGATCAGCTCGACGCTCAGGGTGACGCCGCAGGGGATGAGGACGGTGAGGAAGCCGAGCACGGCGGGTGTGGTGACGGCCGTCGATTTCGCCGAACGGCGCACCCGCTGGCCCCACGAGGCGGGCGGGTGGGGCACGAAGCGGCGTACGGCGCGGACGCCGAGCATGTCGAGGGCGAACAGCACCATCAGCAGCGCGCTCGCCACCAGGAGGACGGCGCGGGTGCGCGGGCCGGGCTGGACGGCGGCCCCGGCCAGGCCGAGGGCGGCGCCGAGCAGGGTGTGGGAGGCCAGCTTGGCGCCGAGGAACGCGGCCACGGGGGTGAAAAGGCCGCTGCGTTCCCAAGCTTCGGGCGTCCAGGCGGTGGCACGGCGGCCGACCGCGCCGGCGAGCAGGCCGCCCTGGACGGCAGCGCAGGATGCGCCGCCCGCGAACAGGCCGGTGGTCAGACCGGTGACGAACAACGTGGTGGACATGACGGAGGAACTCTCCCGAGAGGCAGGTACCGGATCAGGACACGACGGAGCACCCGCCCGCCGGGCACGTGGCCGACGGGGGTGCGGGGTGGTGTCAGGTCCGGCTGACGCAGAGGAGAGCGACGGGGTCAGGTGCCCGCGGCCAGGCGCACCCGTCCTCGGCGGTCGACGCCGACGCGTGGGACGCCACCGGCGGCCGCAGGGGTGTCGAAGGGCCCGGCGCGGCGAGCGCGACGGGAAGGGGCGGGTGCGCGGTCGCGAGCGGGCAGTCCGTGCTCATCACCGGACAGCCTGCGTGGCCCGTACCGGAAACGGCCTGGCGCGGTCCGGAATCCGCCGCCCCTTCGGCGGCCGTCGTGGCCGTCCCTGCCATGGCCGCCATTCCCGGCATGGGACCGGGCATCGCCATCGCGCCGCTGTGCCCGGGGCCCCACATCAGATGGGCGCAGGCCAGCAGCACACCGACCAGGAAGGCGGCGACGGGCGGCCAACGGCGCCGGGCAGTGCGGGCGAGCATGACCGCGACTCTACCCAGCCGCCCCGACGCCCCGCCCACCGCCCTCACCCGGCCGTTCAAATGTTGAACCGTGGACAGGCGGGGCACCCGACCGGTACCTATCGTGAACAACACGGACGGTTCTTCGAAGGGCGCCGCCCCGTGGAAGGTGCCGGTCATGAAGAACGTAAGACTTCGCGGATGGATCGAGGCGTTCCTGGCAGCCGTGAGCGGGATCCTCTTCGTCCTCACCCTCGCGTGGCCCGACTGGATCGAAGGCATCTTCGAGGTGGACCCGGACCAGCACAGCGGCGCGCTGGAGTGGGTGATCGTCGGGCTGCTGCTGTGTGCCACCGCGGTGTTCTCCCTGCTGGCCCGCTCCGAGTGGCGCAGGGCCGCCACGGCACGGGCCGAGTGACCCGTACTGTACGGGGGAGGGATCGGGGGACGCACTGAACAGGGTGAGCGGGAGGTCGCTGGGCCGGCGGTTCGGGTGGCTGTGGGCGGCGTACGCGGTCAGCACCTTCGGCACGTGGCTCGCCTTCGACGCCTTCGCCCTGATCGCGATCCTCGTGCTGCACGCCGGGCCGACCCAGGTGTCGTTGCTGGCCGCGACGGGGCTGGCGGTGGGGGCCGTGGTCGCGGTGCCGCTCGGCCCGTGGGTGGAGTTCCGCCGCAAGCGGCCGGTGATGGTCGCGATGGACCTGACCCGGTTCGTCGCCCTGCTGAGCGTCCCCGCCGCGTACGCACTCGGCCTGCTCGGCTTCGTCCAGCTCCTGGTCGTGTCCGTCGTCGTCGGTGCGGCCGGCATCGCGTTCACCGCGGCCAGCGGCGCGTATCTGAAGGCGCTCGTGCCGCCGGAGGACCTGCTCGTCGCGAACGGCCGGTTCGAGTCCACGACCTGGACCGCCACCGTGCTCGGACCGCCGGTCGGCACCGCCGCGATCGGGCTGTTCGGCCCGGTGATGACGGTGGTCGCCGACGCGGTCAGCCACCTGCTCTCCGCCGCGGGGATCCGTGCGATCGGCGGCAGCGAGCCGCGCCCCGTGCGCACAGGTGCCCAGGGGGCGCGGCTGCGGCCCGGCGACCTGCTGGAAGGATGGCGGTACATCCTGACCCACCCGACCCTGCGCCCCCTGTTCTTCAACACGGTCCTGGTCAACGGTCTGATCCTGGCCACCTCGCCGCTGCTCGCCGTCCTCATGCTCGGCGAGCTCGGTTTCGCCCCGTGGCAGTACGGCCTCGCCTTCGGCCTGCCCTGCGTCGGCGGCATCGTCGGCGCACGGCTGGCCCGCCCGCTCGTCGCACGCTTCGGACGGCACAGGGTCATGCTCACCGCCGGGGCGCTGCGCGCGTGCTGGTCGCTCGGGCCGGCCTTCATCCGGCCCGGACTGGCCGGGCTCGTACTCGTCATCGCGGTCGAGTTCGGGCTGATCGCCTGTATGGGCGTGTTCAACCCGGTGTTCGCCACCTACCGGCTCGACCGGACGGCGACGGACCGGATCGCCCGCACCCTGTCGGCGTGGTCGGTCACCAGCAAGGCCACGGTCGCCGCCCTGACCGGGCTGTGGGGCGTACTGGCCGGCATCACCGGCCCCCGCACCGCGATCGCCGTCGCCGGTCTCCTCATCCTGCTCACCCCTGTCCTGCTGCCCCGGCGGGACCACGCTCCGCACCGGGAGCCGGACCCGGTCCGGAGCGGATCCGACACCCCGTAGGGCCGAAGGGGCGGTGCTCAGCGGGCGGTGGACAGCGCCTGGCCCAGGGCCAGGACGCTCAGGCCGAACATCAGGATGCCCAGGGGGACATGGAGGGACGGCATGTGCGCGATGCCCAGGACCACCTGCACCGACGCGAGTGCCAGGAAGCCGGAGGCGTACAGGATGGGGCGCGGTGAGCCGCCGCCCGGCCGCCAGGCCAGGATCGCGGCGAGCACGTACACCATCGAGGCGCCGTACATCACGCGTGCTCCGACGCCGTGGAGTGTCTCCCCGTACGAAGTGGACAGCAGCAGTCCGGCGGTGACCGCCTGGAAGAAGATCGCCGTGCTCTGCAGGGCGATCGAGACCCGCAGAAACGTGTAACTGCCGTTGCCCTGTGCTGCCGTCGTCCGTGTGGTGGCCATGACACGGTCCCCTCTTCGAATCGGTACTGTCTCGACGGTCCGACGACGTGGGCCCCCGAAGTGTGAGGCGAGGGGCCGGACCTCACCATCCGGTGCCGTATTTCGTCGAATTGCCGAGAGCGGAACAGACGATAAGAACCAGGGAGCGGCCGCAGCCATGAGAACCCCATCCGAGCCGGACCTCGGCGCGGTCGTCGGCGAACGGCGCCAGTTGATCAACCTCGCCTACCGGCTGCTCGGTTCACTGGCCGAGGCCGAGGACGCCGTGCAGGAGACCTACGCCCGCTGGTACGCGATGTCCCGGCCGCGGCAGGAGGCCGTCGAGTCGCCCGGCGCCTGGCTGACGACGGTGGCCGGCCGCATCTGCCTGGACATGCTGGGCTCGGCCCGGGCCCGGCGCGAGCGCTACGTCGGCCAGTGGATACCCGAGCCGCTGCCCGAACGCACGGAGTGGTTCGGCGGGCGGGTCGGGGACGGCGGGGCCGACCCCGCCGATCGGGTCACCCTGGACGAGTCGGTGAGCATGGCCTTCCTCGTCGTCCTGGAGTCGATGACCCCGGCCGAGCGCGTGGCGTTCGTCCTCCACGACGTCTTCCGGTACCCGTTCCCCGAGATCGCCGGGATCGTCGGCCGGACCCCCGCGGCCTGCCGGCAGCTGGCGACCTCGGCCCGTCGGCGTATCCGCGCCGCGCAGGCCCCGGAGGTTCCGACGGCCGGACAGGCCGGGCTGGTGCGGCATTTCAAAGAGGCGTGGGAGGCCAAGGACATCGAGGCCCTGGTCGACCTCCTCGACCCCGACGCCGTGATGATCGCCGACGGCGGCGGCCTGGTCGGCGCCGTCCTCCGCCCGGTCGAGGGCAGCAGGCGCATCGCCGAGTACCTGATCTTCATCGCCGGCAAGGCCCCGGGACTGACGCTCCTGGAACGGACGGTCAACGGACGGCCCGGCCTGGTCGCCCAACACTCCGGCACCACCGTGACCGTGGCCGCCTTCGGCCTCACCGACAGCCGCATCACTCGCATCTGGGCGGTCCGCAACCCGGAGAAGCTCCGTCTGTGGACCGAGAACGGACAGAGCTGACCCCGCACGTCAGCGTGCGCCGTACCCCGTGGGCGGGTACGGCGCACGCGGGTGGCCGGGGGCTACTTCGGCATGACCCAGACCTGGCGCTTGTTCGTGTTCGCGGTGTAGAGCTGGACCACGGTGCCGTTGGCGGTCGCGCCGCCGGTCACGTCGAGGACCTTGCCCGACGCCACGTGGACGATCTGGCCCTTGGCGTTGACGGACCAGCGCTGCGCCGCCGAGCCGTTGCACTCGTAGAGGCTGATCTTGTTGCCGTTGGTGCTCGCGTTGCGCGCGTTGTCCAGGCACTTGCCGAGCGCGCGGAAAGTACCGTCCTTGCCCAGGATCCACGACTGTGCGACGGATCCGTTGCAGGTGTAGAGCTGGATCTGCGTGACGTTGGCCGCCTTTCCGCCCTTGACGTCCAGGCACTTGGCACCGAGTCCGCTGACCTTGCCCTGCGGGGACAGCGCCGCGCCGGCGCCGGCCGCGAGGAGGCGCAGGCCCTGTACGTCGAACTGCTGGACGTACGTGCCCGCGCGCTTGTCCTGGTAGGCGTACGTGGGCGTGCACATGACGGGGAACTGGCCGGAGTCGGTCCCCTTGACGCAGTCGCTCTTGTTCATGCTGCGGTTGGCGTGCGCCAGGCCGAGCGTGTGTCCGAGCTCGTGGCTGATGTGGTTGCGCATGTACGTCTCGCCCATGGCGGCCGTCGGCTTGCCGGCCGCGGTGAAGAACTCGTCGTCGATGTAGGCGTGTCCGCTGGTCACGGTTTCCGCGATCGAGGAGTTGGTGAAGCCGCAGCTGAGGTTCGCGCTGCCGGATCCGTCGCGGACCACCTTCCAGCCGGTGCTGCCCATGCTGCCTTCTCCGGCGGGCGGCAGGCAGGGGCGGTGCAGGACCCCGATGATCACTTCGCCCTTGGGCCTCACGTAGTCCCAGCCGACCGGCTTGGTGTCGACGGTGACCGGGAGGTTCGTGATGCGCCGCAGGTCCGCGGCGGAGGCCTGCACGTAAGGGGCCAGCCAGTCCGCGGACTTCTGGTCGTAGAACTTGATCGTGTAGCCGGTCTGCAGCCACTTGGTCGCGCCGCTCAGCTTCCACCCTTCGCCCTGGGGCGGTGCGGGTGCGGCGGCCGCGGCCGACCTCGTCGTGGGCCGGGGCCCCTCCGCGCCGAGTGACATGACCCCGCCCTTGAAGGGCGTGCTGTCACTGCCGTACGTGGCGGAGTCCTCGGCGTGGGAGTCCGGTGCCTCCCCCGCCGGCGGTTCGGTCGGGGAACTCGTGGACTGCGCCGGGGTGTTCCCGGCGTCCTCGGTGCCGAACGCGGTGGAGGGGAGTTGCAGACTTCCCACGATGGCCGCCACGGCCGCGGCGGCGACGATGGATATCCGGTGCTTGCCTGTCAATCGCAAGTGCTCAATACCCTCTCATCATCAAGAATCGAACTGATGATAGGCGAGTGGGCCAAAGCTCCCCGCAATCAGCCGAGTTGACCGCCGTCGAGCCCGTGGCGTCCGGCACCGGAGGCGAACCGGGCGGCCCCGGTCACGGCTTCGGCGGCGAGGGAGACCGTGCCGTGCCCGAACTCGACGGCGAGGGCCGTGCGTTCGTCGAGGCCTTCCTGTTCGAGTACGGACATGCGGTCCTCGCGCATGCAGGTCTGTGGGAACCGCGCCAGCTGCGCCGCGAGTTCCTGGGCCTTCGCCAAGGCCTCGCCGACCGGGACCACCCGGTTGGCGAGGCCGATGTGGAGGGCCTCGGCGGCGTCCACGGCCCGGCCGGTGAGGATCATGTCCATCGCTCTGCTCGTGCCGATCAGGCGGGGCAGCCGTACCGTGCCGCCGTCGATCAGCGGTACGCCCCAGCGGCGACAGAACACGCCGAACACCGCGCTCTCGTCGGCCACGCGAAGGTCCGCCCAGAGCGCCAGCTCCAGTCCGCCGGCGACGGCGTGTCCGCTGATGGCGGCGATGACCGGCTTGGAGAGCCGCATCCGGGAGACGCCCATGGGGCCGTCGCCGTCCGCCGCGACCCGATTGCCCTTGCCCGCGCTGAGGGCCTTCAGGTCGGCCCCGGCGCAGAAGGTCCCTCCCTCACCGTGGAGAACGGCAACGGCCGCTCCGGGGTCGGCATCGAAGGCACGGAACGCGTCGGCCAACGCCGTGGCGGTGTCCCGGTCCACGGCGTTGCGGACGTGCGGCCGGTTCAGGCTGATGGTCGTCACCGCGCCCCGGCGGTGGACGCGTACCGGATCGGAGGTCGTGCCGTGCTCGGATGCCATGTGGTGAGTGCCTCCCTGACTCGAGTTCCTCCCGCGGACGCGCGGTGCGGAACCGGCGCCCGAACGGAGGGTACTCAAACGCCGCGCGCCGAGCGGACCGAACGGGCGCCCGGAGTCAACGGCTGATCACGTTGATGTTGAACGTGTGGGTTCCGAGGCCGACCGCGATGCCCATGAAGAGCAGGGCGAAGTGTTCCTGTCCGCGGGCGGTGGTGATGCCGCCGATGTCCAGTTGGGACGACGGGGGCCGGCCCAGGTCCGTGAGCAGCCGGGCCGTGGTGCGCTTGGCTTCCGGGTCGTCGCCCGAGAGGAAGACGGTGCTCGGCCCGTCGAGACCTGCCGGGTCGCGGAGAGGCCGACCCCGATGTCGATCAGCAGGGTGCCGGCCAGTGCCGGCGCGCCGATGGAGTGCAGGAGTTCCACGGAGGCGGCCCCCGGGGTGGCGTTGACCAGTACCTCCGCGTGGGCGGCCGTTTAGCTCAGGCCCGCCACCGGGAGACCGAGGCCCGTGCGGTCCCGCGGGCGGCGTGAGCCGAGGAGCACCTCGTGTCCTGCGGCGCTCCAGCCGTGGGCCAGTGCTCGGGCGACGTTGCCGGTTCCAAGCAATCCGATTCGCATACCGCGACGCCAGCCCCGGCCGGGACCAAAGGCGTAGGCCCGATCTATGAGATCGACACTCCCGGCTCGAGGAACCACAGGCCGGCGATGCTGCCGTCCTCGTGGAAGGTCACGCGGAACTCTCCGGGCCGGTGTTCCATGGTCAGCGGAATGTTGACCACGGTGAGCTCGCCGAATGCGGTGTCCTTGGGATCGCCGTGTGACTGATAGCGCCCGAGTTGGTCCTGGTAGGCCTGCCAGGACTTCGCGAGGACGTCCGGGGGCAGCAGCTTCCGCACGGTGGCGTCGAAGTGGGCCGTGGCCGCGGTGAAGTCGCCCTTCACGATGTCGTCGAGCGCCTGGGTGGCGATCCGGTCGTACCGGGTCTGGACCGGGGCCGCCGCCACCGTCGAGGCGGCGTCGGCCTGTGTCGCGGCCGACGCGGGACCGTTGACCGGCAACAGCGCACAGGCGGCCAGGGTGACCGCGGCCACCGCCCGGACCCGCCGCCGCTTGCCGCTGACCGCTGTGTCTTTGTCGGGCATCAGGACCACGACTTTCCCTGGCTCGGGGGGCCGGATACGTCCATCTTGCTCCACTCGCTCCGCCTTCGCATGTCAGTACCGGCCCGGAACTCCGCCTTCCGGCACAGTGGGACGCATGGCCGAGAACGACACCTTCCGGACCAGTCGTCGTGCGGTGCTCCTGGCCGCCGGATCGGCCGGGGCCGCCCTGCTGACCGCGGCCTGCGGCGGCCCTGGCGGGACCCCGGGCCCGGCGGGCCGGCCGTCGGCGGCAGCGCCCCGCCCGTCAGGCGGCAGCAGTACGCCGGCCTGTGTCCTCACCCCCGAGGCGGGCGCGGGCCCGTACTACCTCGACCTGGACCGGGTCCGTTCGGACATCACCGAGGGCAGGGGCGGGGTGCCGTTCCGGCTGGATCTGACGGTGGTCCGGGTGTCGGCGGGCTGCCGGCCCGTCGCGGCCGCCTCCGTCGACGTGTGGCATGCCGATGCCTCGGGCACGTACTCCACCGGCAAGGACACCTTCCTGCGGGGCACGCAGGTCACCGACGGAGCCGGCCGGTGCGTGTTCCGGACGATCGTGCCCGGCTGGTACGCGGGGCTGGCGCCGCACATCCACTTCAAGGTGCACCCCGACTCCCGTAGCGAGACGACCTCTCAGTTCTTCTTCCCCGAGGACCTCCTGCTCCAGGTGTACGCGCGCCAGCCCTACGCGCGCCGCACTGCACCCGAACACCCCAACCGCCGGGACAGCCGCTACCGGGCCGCCGGCGCCACCATGACGCTGGCCCCGTCGCGCGACGGCGACGGCTACCGGGCCGCGTACACCATCGGAATCGCCTGAGCCGAAGTCGAGCACCCACGCCTCCCCGTGGCCGGCCGAGCGGAACACGAATGGGAGTGGCAGGCGGGGGCCGCCTGCCGGGGGAAGGGGTCGGAGTGGTTCTTCCACCCCGAGGGAGAACGCGGCGAGGAGCGCACCACCCGCGATGAGGTGGCGAAACGCATCTGCGCCTGGTGCCCGGTGCCGCGACCAGTGCCTGCGGCACGCGTTGCGCGTGCGGGAGCCGTACGGGGTGTGGGGCGGGCTGACCGAGGAGGAGCGCCGCAGCGCCCTCGCCTCGACCCGTCTGCGCAACGGGACGTAAGACCGCACAGCCCCGCCATTCCTCCTGGTCAGCGACGCCCATTGGGCTTTCTGCTGAGGGAGTTCAGCGTCCATGGTCGGGAAAGCGCATTGCGTGGCGGGATGTCGCCGGTTTGGATTGCCAAGATCAAGACCGCGGAAGGAAGCGCATGACGTCCATGCTCGACGGTTGTACCCCCTGGCCCGAGGCGTTCGTGGACCGCTACTGGTCGGCCGGGCACTGGCGTGGATACACGCTGGACAACCTGCTGCGCGACTGGGCCCTGCAGTACGGACCGCGGACCGCGCTCGTGCACGACGACACCCGCATCACGTACGCGGCGCTGAACCGGCGCGTGGACCGCATGGCCGCCGGATTCCGGCAGCTGAACATGCGGCCCGGCCAACGGGTGATCGTGCAGCTGCCGAACGTCCCCGAGTTCGTCATCACCGTGTTCGCGCTGATGCGCGCCGGTGTGGTCCCCGTGTTGTGCCCGGTCACGAACCGCGCACCCGAGGTGTCCCACCTCGTACAGGTCACGCAGGCCGTCGGCTACGTCGGCCCCTCCACCTACGAGGGCTTCGACCACACGGCGATGGTCGCGGAGATCGCGGCCCAAGGCCCGTTCCTGCGGCGGGTGTTCACCCTGGAGGCGCCCGGCACCTCCTCCCCGTACGGCGGCTATACGACCGACCCGTCGGGCTGCCACTACTTCCCGCTGGGCTCCATCGACTCCCCGCCGGCGCCGGCGCTCGCGCAGAGCGCCGGCCAGGTGGCGTTCTTCCTGCTCTCCGGCGGTGCCGCCGGGGAACCCCGGCTCGTTCCGCGTACCCACAACGACTACGCCTACCAGGCGCGGGCCGCCGCCGAGCTGGTGTCGCTCACAGAGAACGACGTGTACCTCGCCGCGCTGCCCGCCGAGCTCAACCTGACCCTCGGCGGCCCCGGCATCATCGGCACCCTCTCCGTCGGCGGCACCGTCGTCCTGGTCGAGGACCCGGGGCCCGCCGCGTGCCTCCCGGTCATCGGACGGGAGCGGGTCACCATCACGTCGGTGCTCCCGGCCGTCGCCGAGCGCTGGCTCGACGCGCTTCCCACCGTCGAGGGCGACGTGAGCGGTCTGCGTCTCGTGCAGATCGGCGGCGCGCCCTTGGACCGGGCGACCGCCGAACGGATCGGCTCCGAATGGGGCTGCCGACCGCAGCAGGTCTTCGGTGTGGCCGAGGGGCTGATCACTCTCACCCGGCCCGCCGATCCGGACGAGACCCTGCTCTCCACGCAGGGCCGCCCGCTCTCGCCCGACGACGAGATCCGCATCGTCGACGCCGACGGCAAGGACGTGCCCGACGGGGAGCCCGGCGAACTCCTCGCCCGCGGCCCGTACACCGTGCGGGGCTACTACCGGGCGCCCGAACACAACGCACGCTCCTTCACCGCCAACGGCTACTTCCGTACGGGCGACCTCGCGCTACGCACCCCGGAAGGCAACGTGGTGGTGACCGGCCGCCTCGTGAACGTCGACGACGACCCCTCTGTCTGAGCCGGCCGACCTGGGCTCATACTGTGCCCCATGAGGGGGAGCGAGAAGCCGCAGCGTGCTCTGCGGCGCCAGTCCGCGGTGCCGCGCAGTCCGCTGGTTCCGGACTCCGTCGAGGCGGAGATCGCGCGGCACGACTGGGAGGCGATCGAGTGCGGATGCGGCCGCTCCGCAGGGCATCTTGAGGCCATGGTCCGGGATGCCGCCGAGGGGCATCCCGCCGCGTTCCGCGCGCTGGAGGGCCACGTCTTCTTCGTGGAGAACCTGAAGCCGCCCGCTCCGGCGGCGTGCGCCGTGCTGATGGCCGCGTGGTTCGCGCGGCCGCCCCGGCGGGCGACCCGCGAGGAGTTGCTGAGGACCCTGCTGGAACTGCTGTGCATGCGCGACGACGGCGGCACCCACGAGGCCGGGCTGTACGGACAGTGCGCCGCCTTCATCCGCACCGGCACCGACGGCTTCCGCCACGAACTGGCCACCGCCCCCGGCTCGGGGACCGCCGAGTACGCCAAGGCGATCCTGGAGATCCTCGGCCTGCCGGTCGTCTAGGGCGTGCAAAGCTCGGTGGCGTCCGGAGCGGAAGTCGGGAAGGCTGGGGCGCATGGTTTCGGTATTGCAGAATGTGGCGATTGACTGTGCGGACGCGTACGAGCTGGCTCGGTTCTGGAGCAGTGTGACGGGCCGTCCGATGCATCCGGATGTCAGACTGGGTGACCGGGAGACCGAGGTACTGCTGGCGGAGGGCCCGGTGCTCTACTTCAACCAGGTGCCCGAGGCCAAGACGGTCAAGAATCGGATCCATCTGTGTTTGCGCCCTGAGACCTCGCGCGATCAGGAGGTGGACCGGCTGCTGGGCCTCGGTGCCACGTTCGTCGCCGATCACCGGAATCCGGATGGTTCGGGCTGGGCAGTCCTCGCCGATCCCGAAGGCAACGAATTCTGCGTTCTGCGCAGTGAGTCCGACCGAGCCTCGGTCGTGGCCGTCATCTCATCTTGAGCGCCTGTCCCGGGGCGAGGGCGGCGGAGATGCGTTCGGCGATGGTCTGGGCCGAGTTGCCCTCGGGGCTCTTGGGGCCCTTCGTCACGGTGACCGAGATCGACAGCTTCCGTGCCGGCAGGTAGGCGGCCACGGCCGCGTAGCCCGAGAACGAAGGGTTCGTCAGGATCCAGCCGTTGACGACGAGGACACCGAGGCCGAAGTGCGCGGCCGCCGTATTGGTCAGGCAGACGGTGGCCGGGCAGGACGGCGTCGCGCGGCCCAGGCCGACGGTGCCCGGATCGATCTGGGTCCGGAAGGACTTCTCGGACAGCAGCTCCCCGGTTCCGGTGGCACGCGCAGACTGGTCCAGATCGCAGATGTTCTGTACGAGGACGGCTCCGGGAGTGGTGGTCCACGAGGGGTTCCAGAAGGTGGACTCCTCGTAGGTGCCGCGCTCTGAGGTGAAGGCGTGCAGGACGGGGTCCGGGATCTGCGGCGTGTACTGGTTGCTGGTCTGGCTCAGCCCGAGCGGGTCCATCACACGCTCCTTGAGCAGCCGGTCCAGCGGGAGGCCGCCGATCTTCTCCAGCGCGGCGCCGAGGAGCTCGAAGTTGGCGTGCGAGTAGCTCCAGTTGGTCCCCGGCTTGTACAGGAGCGGGTGGCCCGCGGCGATGCCGATGACCTCGGCCGATGTCCACTTGCGGAACGGTGCGGCCTTGAGTTCGGCGAGGAAGGCCGGGTCCGTGACGTAGTCGTGCAGGCCGGACGTGGAACTGCCGAGCATCCGCAGGGTGATCTCCGAGCCGTGCGGCACGTCCGGCAGCCAGCGGGACACCGGGTCGTCGAGGGAGGCCTTGCCCTCCTCGACGAGCTGGAGGAGGACGGTGCCCATGTAGACGATGGCCACGGAGCCCGTACGGAAGTGCATCGACGGCTCGGCCGGGACTCCCGTCATCGACTCCCCGAGAGCCGTGGTGAGCACCTCCCCCTTGTCGGAGGAGACCCGCAGGATCACCGAGTTCAGGCCGAACTCCCGTTGGGCCTGCCGGGCGATGGCCAGGACCCGGCCCGCGTCGCCCTGGGCGGGGCGGGGCGTGCCGACGCAGGCTTCCGGCGCCGTTGCGGCCGATGCCGGGACCGCGGTGGTCCCGGCCGGAAGGGCGGCGCCCAACAGGCCGGCGACGCAGAGCAAGACCGTACGCGTACGCCTCACCGTCCCAGTGTGGACGGGCACGGCGGGCAGCGCACATCGCGCGTCCGGCGCCAGATTATCTTGACGTCAAGATTTATCTGGGGCAGGCTGCCCGAGGTATCTCGACATCGAGATACCTTCCACGGGGGATCGCGGAGGCCCAGGATGCGGCGGCGGGGTACGGGGAGCGGGAAGGGCCGGCCGGCCGGATCCGGGCTGGTGGCGCAGTTGCGGCGGCCGCCGGGCGGCCGGGACGGGCGGATCATGCTGCTCGCCCAGCTGCTGGACCGGACCGGTACGGGGGTGTGGGCCGCCTCATCGGTCCTCTACTTCACCTTCGTGGTCGGACTCGACGCCCGGCAACTGGGCCTCCTGCTGGGCGCGGCCGCGGCGGCGGGCATCGCCGGCTCGCCGCTGGCGGGCCAGTTGGCGTGCCGTTTCGCCGTACGCTCGCTGCTGATCGGCTGTCACCTCCTGCGGCTCGCCGCCCTCTGCGTCCTGCTCGTGGCCACCGACTTCCGCGTCCTGCTGCCGGTGGTCGCGGTCACGTACCTGGGCGACCGGGCGGCCAAGACCCTGGAGATGCTCTTCGCCACCCGCGCGGCGGGCGATCGGCGCGCCACCTACCAGGCCCTGTCGCGCAGCACGGCGAACGCCGGTTACGCGCTCGGCGCCGGAATCGCGGCGGCCGGTCTCGCCCTGGACAGCCGCGGCGCCTATCACGCCCTGATCCTGGTCAACGCGGCCTCCTTCCTCGTCGCCGCGGCGCTGGTCCGGCGCACCCGGGAGCCGCGGGGGCACGGGCACGTGGCGGCGCGGGCCGGTGGCTCCGGGGCAGCAACTCCGCCTGCGGGCCGGGGGAACGCGCCGAGCCCGTGGCGGGATCGCGGGTACCTGCGGTTCGTCCTTCTGGACATCCCGATGAACCTGGACGACTCGATCCTCAATGTCGGCCTGCCGCTGTGGCTGGTGGAACACACCGAAGCGCCGCACGCGCTGGTACCGGCCGTCCTCGTGATCAACACCGTGCTCGTCGTCGTACTCCAGTTGCACGTGTCGGCGAGGGTGCGGGAGCCGCGCCAGGCCGCGACGGCGGTCCTCGCGTACGGGCTGACGATGCTCGTGTGCTGCGCCGTCCTGGCGGCTGGTACGGGCGCCGGGGCCCGGTCCGCGTCCCTCGCCCTGCTCGCGGCGGCGGCCCTGGTCACCGCGGCGGAGCTGATCCGCTCGGTGAGCTCCTGGGAACTGGCCGTCTCCCTCGCGCCCCAGGCGGCGAAGGCGTCGTACCTGGGCGTGGCGGGCATGTCCCAGTCCGCGCAGAAGGCCGCCGGACCGCTGCTGCTGACCGGCGCGGTGATGGCCGCCGGGCCCGCGGGCTGGCTCGTACTCGGGACGGCGGTCGCCGGACTGTCGCTCGCACAACGGCGGGCCGCCCTGGTCCGGTTGGACGCCCTGCGCGCACCGGCCGGCCCCGCCGCACCCGTGGCAGCCGACCCCGCGCGAACGCCGTGACGGCCGAACGCCCGGGTGCGGGGCTACGCTCCGCAGGATGGAACGCGCAGAGGTACTCAAGCGAGTGATCGGCATCCTCACCGAGGCCCAGGAGATCCGCCGGGCCGTCGAGACCGGACAGGACCGCAACGGCGGCAACGACTCGGCGGATACGGCCGGAGTCGCCACGACGCTCCTGAACGAGATGCTCCCGTCGATCAGCGTCCCGGCCGACGCGACTCCGCAGCAGGTGGCGGCGCTGGTGGCCGAGGCCCTCGGGCCGGCCCTGCACACGATGGTCTCCGGATTCAGCCTGGCGTTCACCAGCCTCGCGATGGTGCACGACAGCGGGCGGACGGACATCTCCGCGATCGAAGTGCTCCAGGAACTCGCCCTGGAGGTCGAGGCGGGAACCTACGACGAGGGTCCGTAGGAACCGCCCGGGCGCCCCGTGGTGTCGGGGCCGGTGCGACGGCACACTGGAGCTCCGCGCCCCGCCCCGCCGCCCGCCAGGAGTGACGACGTGCCCGTCCCGATCATCCTCGACTGCGATCCCGGGCACGACGACGCCCTCGCGATCATGCTGGCGGCCGGCGACCCGGCGGTCGATCTGCTGGCGATCACCACGGTCGCGGGCAATCAGACGCTGGAGAAGACCACGCTGAACGCGCGGCGCGTCTGCACGGTCGCCGGGATCACCGACGTGCCCGTCGCGGCCGGCTGCGACCGACCGCTGGTCCAGCCGCTCAGCGTGGCCGACGACGTGCACGGCGCCTCCGGGCTCGACGGTCCGATGTTCCCCGAACCGACCGTGGGCGTGGTCCAGGAGCACGCGGTGGACCTCATCCACCGCGTGCTGGCCGAGCATCCCGAGCCGGTCACCCTCGTTCCGACCGCGCCGCTCACCAACATCGCCCTGCTGCTGACCCGCTACCCGCGGGACGCCGCCCGCATCCGCGAGATCGTCCTGATGGGAGGCTCGACGGAGGGCGGCAACCGCACCCCGGCCGCCGAGTTCAACATCCTCACGGACCCGGAGGCCGCGGACATCGTCTTCCGCAGCGGGGTACCCGTCACCATGTGCGGCCTCAACGTCACCCACCAGGCGCTGGCCACGCCCGAGGTCGTCGCCCGCTTCGTCGGGCTGGGCACCCCCCTCGGGCGCACCTGCGCCGAGCTGTTGACCTTCTTCGCGTCCACGTACCGCACCCTGTGGGGGTTCCCGAGCCCGCCGCTGCACGACCCGGTCGCGGTGACCCGGGTCATCGACCCCGGGCTCGTCCGCTGTGTCGACGCGAACGTCGTCGTGGAGACGCACGGCCGGTACACGCGCGGCGCGACCGTCGTGGACGTGCACGGCTCGACGGGCCGACCGGTCAACGCCCGGGTGGCGGTGGCCCTGGACACCCAGCGGTTCTGGGACCGCATGGTCGCGGCGGTCCGGGTTCTCGGGGCCCGTACGCAGCCCTCGTAGGGCCGGGCACGTCGCCGGTCAGCCGCTGGCGGGTGCGGGGGCTCCGAACCACTGCGCCAGGGAGGCGGCGAGGCCCTGTGCCGCGTCCACCCGGTCGTCCGCCGCGTCCTGCGCCCAGGCGGTGCAGCCGTCGGGACGTACGAGCAGTGCGGCCGGCGCCGGCCCGCTGGGGCAGGTGGTGGTGACCACGCGCACCCGGTCACCGTACCCCTCGGCCCGCGCCCTGAGCTCCGCGTCGTCCGCGAGGTCCAGGAGCAGGCCCCGCCCGTCGTGCATCAGGTCCGCGAGGCGGAGCCCGTCGGCGAGTTGATCTGCGGATCCGTTCCGGGGAAGGCGAAGCCGGCGAGCTTGCGCACCGTGCTGCGGCCGCCGTCGCAGCCGACGAGCCAGCCGGCGCGTATGGTCCGGTCGGGCCCGCCGCCCACCGGGGCCGTGCGGATCTCGACCCCGTCGTCCTCGGCGTCGAAGCCCGTCAGCTCCACTCCGCGGCGTAGTTCGACGCCGAGCCGCGCGGCGCGTTCGCCGAGCAGCCGCTCGACCTCCTGCTGGGGTACGAGGCCCACCTCGCCGGCCGGTCCGGCCTGCGCGAAGTCGGGGTCGGCCTCGTCCAACAGGGCGCCGGTCAGCATGATCCCGGCGAAGTGTCCGGCGAACCTGGGCGGCGTGCGCGGGGGTTGTCCGTCCGGGGTGCCGCCCGGCCGGTCGCGCATGAAGGCCTGGAAGCGCTCGACCGCGCGCTGCTGCACTTCGGCCAGCGCCGGCAGCAGTCCGCGCCGGTGGAAGGCCTCGGCGGTCGGCGTGTTGATCGACCCCGCCTTGATGGTCCGGTCCACGTCGGTGCGGCGCTCCAGGACCACCACGCGGGCCCCGCCGAGCCGGAGTTCGCAGGCCAGCATCAGTCCGACGGGGCCGCCGCCGGCCACCACCACGTCCACGCCCACGTCCATGTCCACGTCCTCTACGTCGAAGTCCGAGTTCATGGATTCACTATAGTCACTAAAATTTTGTAGTCGCTATAGTGAATCCATGAATCAAGAGAACGACGCCAAGGACAGCGCGAAGGACACCGCGGAGGGCGCCGCGAAGGAAGCACCGGGCTCCCTGCGCGAACGCAAGAAGCGCGAGACCCGGCAGCGGATCTCCGACGTGGCGACGATGCTGTTCGCGGCGCGCGGCTTCGACCACGTGACCGTGGCCGAGGTCGCCAAGGCCGCCCACGTCTCGACGATGACGGTCTTCAACCACTTCTCGCGCAAGGAGGACCTCTTCCTCGACCGGATCCCCGAAGCCGTCGAGCTGTTCTCGGCGGCGGTGCGCGAGCGCCCGGAGGGCACGTCCCCCCTCTCCGGGCTGCGCCTGGCGCTGCTGCGGCTCCTCGACGAGCGCCACCCCCTGGCGGGCGTCGGCGACACCTTTCCGCACTTCTGGCGGATCGTGCTCGACTCCCCCGCGCTGCGGGCGCGGGCGCGCGAGGGCGTGGAGGAGGTGGAGGACGCGCTGGCCGAGGCGGTCGGCGGCCCCGACGCCCGCCTGACGGCGGCCCTGACCGTGGCCGCGTACCGGGCCGTCTTCGTCACCACGGCCGGCCGGCTGCTCACCGGCGAGCGTGCGGCGGACGTGGCCGAAGACCACCGCATGCGGGTGAACGCCGCCTTCGACGCACTGGAGCGGGCGCTGCCGCCCGCGGACCGAGCCCACCGCCCGGATGACGGTTTGCCCGGTTTGTGAGAACGATTACCTTCTCCCCCGAATGGCGCGTTTCGCGGGTCATCATGGGTGACCGGAACTGTCATCTACGCGCCCCTGCCGCGGCCCACGAGCCGCCCGGCGACCGGTCGGCGCCCCAAGGAGAGTCGTGCGACCTGCAGGCAGCTGGACGGGTAACTGGCGGATCGCGTTGCCGGTGGCGGGTGGCGCCGTCGCCCTCGGACTCGGCGGCTTCTACGCCGCCGGACTCGCGGTCGGCGACGACATCGCCTCCGGCACCCGGGTCCGCGGCGTGGACATCGGCGGCATGAGCCGCACGGAAGCGGAGCGCGTACTGGCCCGGGAGCTCGGGCCGCGTGCCGCCGCCCCGATGGCCGCGGGCATCGGCGACCGCGTCGAGCAGGTCTCCCCCGCCTCCCTGGGGCTGTCCCTCGACGCCGCCGCGACCGCCGACCGCGCCGCCCGTAGGGGCTACGGGCCGGTCAGCGTCATCGGCAGGCTCTTCGCCTCCGGCGACCCGGACGCCGAGCCCGTCATCCGGGTGGACGAGAAGACCGCCCGCGCCGCCGTCGACCGGCTCGGCGCGAGCACCCGGCAGCAGGTCCGCGACGGATCCATAGCCTTCGACTCCGGCCAGCCGAAGGTGACCGCCGCGCGGACCGGCGTCACCCTCGTCCAGGACAGGGCCCTCGACACCCTCCGTGACGCCTACCTGGCCCCGCGCCCGGACGGCGACCCGGTCGTACTGCCGGTCCTGCGCACCGAGCCCCGCGTCGGGGCGGAGGAGACCGGACGGGTCCTGCGCACCTTCGCGCAGCCGGCGGTGTCCGGGCCCGTCACCCTCACCGTGGCGGGCACGCGCATCCCCGTCAGCCCCGTCGTCCTCGGCGAGCACCTGAAGGTGAAGGCCGACGCCGACGGCCGCCTCGTGCCGTCCCTGGACTCCGGCGGCCTGCTCACCGACCCCGCCCTGGCGGGCCCCCTGCGTACGGCCGTCGAAGCGCCGCGCGACGCCCTGCTCCACCCGGACGCGGCCGGCCGCGTGGTGGTCAAGGAGGCCGGCCGCGCCGGGCTGCGGGTCACCAAGGAGGCCCTCGGCCGAGCCGTGATGCCCCTGCTGACCCGCTCGGGCGCCGACCGGAGCGCCGAGGTGCCCACCACGGTCGTCCAGCCGGAGCTCACCGACGCCGAGGCGCGGCGCCTCGGCATCAAGGAGAAGGTCTCCTCCTTCACCGTCGAGTTCCCGGCCGCCCCGTACCGGTCCACCAACATCGGCCGGGCCGTGGAGCTGATCAACGGCTCCGTGGTCATGCCGGGCCAGGAGTGGAGCTTCAACCGCACGGTCGGCGAGCGCACCAAGGAGAACGGCTTCGTCGACGGCATCATGATCAACGACGGCCGGTACGTGAAGTCCCCCGGCGGCGGCGTCTCCGCGGTCGCCACCACCATGTACAACGCCGTGTTCTTCGCCGGTCTCAAGCCCGTCGAGCACGGGGCGCACTCCTTCTACATCGAGCGCTACCCGGAGGGCCGGGAGGCCACCGTCGCCTGGGGCAGCCTCGACCTGCGCTGGCTCAACGACTCCGGCCACCCCGTCTACGTCAGGGCCGAGTCCACCGACACCTCGCTGACGATCACCCTGCTCGGCACGAAGAAGTACGACGAGATCCGCGCGACCAAGGGCCCGCGCACCCACGTCACCCCGCCCGCCAAGCACACGGGCACCGGCCCGACGTGCGAGGTCCAGACGCCCCTGGAGGGCTTCGACGTCACCGTCGGCCGGGTCTTCGTCAAGGACGGCCGGGAGGTCAAGCGCGAGGAGTACGCCACCCACTACACCCCGCGCGACGAGGTCACCTGCGAGCCCGAGACCCCGCCCGCCACGGAGCCGAGCGGCGCACCGACGGCGGAAGCGCCCACGACGGCCGCCGCCGAGGTCCAGACACAGGGCCGGTAGGGCGAAAGAGCCGTCACGTGAGGTGACCGACGCGGCGCCCGGTGCGCCCGTCGGGCGCCCGGGACCGCCGGAAGTGCTACAACTGGCTACGTGACCCTTCCTCGCCACCCGTACCGGGCAGTTCGGTGCGGTCACCCCTGACCAAGGGACTCAAGAGCGTCGCCGGACAGGTGTTCGTCCTTCAGGTGGCGATCGTGGTGTTGCTCGCCACCGGTGCCCTCCTCGCCCTGCTCCTGCAGTCCCGGCACGACATCGAGCGCGAGGCGCGCAACCGGTCGATCGCCGTCGCCGAGACCTTCGCCCACTCCCCCGACCTGCAGGAAGCGCTACGGACGCCCGACCCGTCCGCCATCCTGCAACCCCTCGCCGAGGCCACCCGCAAGGCCGCCGGAGTGGACTTCATCGTGGCGATGGACACCCACGGGATCCGCTACAGCCACCCCCAGCCGGACCGCATCGGCAAGCGCTTCGTCGGCACCATCGAGCCCTCGCTCGCCGGCCGGGTCCACACCGAGAGCGTCCAGGGCCCGCTCGGCCAGGAGATCCAGGCGGTGGTGCCGGTCAAGGCGCCGGACGGCCGGGTCGTCGCGCTGGTGTCCGCGGGCCTGACCGTGGAGCACGTCACCGGCGTCCTCGACCGCCAGTTCCCGGTCATCCTCCTGGCCATCGCGACCGGCCTGGCCCTGTCCACCGCCGGCACGGCCCTGATCAGCCGCCGCCTGAGACGGCAGACCCACGGGCTCGGCACCCAGGAGATGACCCGGATGTACGAGCACCACGACGCGGTGCTCCACTCCGTACGCGAAGGGGTGCTGATCACCGACGGCGAGGGGCGGCTGGTCCTGGCGAACGACGAGGCCAAACGGCTGCTCGGGCTGCCCGAAGGAGCCGAGGGCCGCCACATCGGGGACGTACCGGGCCTGGACAGCCGGATGGCCGACCTGCTGCTGTCCGGGCGGGTGGCCACCGACGAGGTGCTGGAGACCGGGGACCGGCTGCTCGTGCTCAACCAGCGGCCCACGCACCCCCGGGGCCGGGCGGAGGGCGCCGCCGTCACCATCCGCGACTCCACCGACATGCAGATCCTCACCGTGCGCGCCGAGGCGGCCCGCAAGCGCCTCAAACTGCTGTACGACGCCAGCGGTGACATCGGCACCACCCTCGACGTGACGCGGACCGCCCAGGAGCTGGCCGACGTCGCCGTACCGGGGTTCGCCGACTTCGTCACCGTCGACCTGGCCAATCCGGTGCTCGACGGGGACGAGCCCGGCCCCGGCGCCGACATGCTGCGCACCGCGGTCAGCGGCATCCGCCCCGACCACCCCCTGTACCCCCTCGGCCGGCTGATCGACTTCAAGCCCTCCACCCCGCAGGCCCGCGGCTACGGCACCGGCGAGGCGGAGCTCGTGCCCGATCTGGCCGACGCCCCCGGCTGGCGGGCCCAGGACGCCCGGCGGGCGCGGGACATCATCGACTACGGGATCCACTCGCTCATCGCGGCCCCGCTCAAGGCCAGGGGCGTGGTCCTGGGCGTGGTCAACTTCTGGCGGGCCGGCAAGCCGGAGCCCTTCGACGAGGACGACCTGTCACTGGCCGAGGAGCTCGTCGCCCGCGCCGCCGTCGCCATGGACAACGCCCGCCGCTACACCCGCGAGCACGCGCTGGCCGTCACCCTCCAGCGCAGCCTGCTGCCGCGCGCCCTGCCCGAGCAGAGCGCCGTGGACGCGGCGCACTCCTACCTGCCCGCGCAGTCCGGGGTGGGCGGGGACTGGTTCGACGTGATCCCGCTGCCAGGCAGCCGGGTCGCCCTGGTCGTCGGGGACGTCGTCGGGCACGGCCTGCACGCCGCGGCCACCATGGGGCGGCTGCGTACCGCGGTGCACAACTTCACCTCCCTCGACCTGCCGCCCGACGAGATCCTCGCCCGCCTCGACGACCTGGTGCAGCGCATCGACATCGACGACGGCACCGACACGGGCACCGGCGTGGTCGGCGCGACCTGCCTGTACGCCGTCTACGACCCGGTGTCGCGCACCTGCGCCCTGTCCCGGGCCGGGCACCTCCCGCCGCTCGTGGTCGCCCCGGACGGCACCACGGACTTCGTCGACCTGCCGGCCGGCCCCCCGCTCGGGCTGGGCGGCATGCCCTTCGAGACCGTCGAACTGCACCTGGAAGAGAGCAGCCAGCTCGTCCTGTACACGGACGGGCTTGTGGAACAGCGCACCCGGGACATCGGCGAGGGGCTGGAGCTGCTGCGCACGGCGCTGAGCCACCCCGGCCGGGACCCGCACGAGAGCTGCCGGGCCGTCCTCGACGCCATGCTGCCGGCGCGGCCGACCGACGACGTGGCGCTGCTCATCGCCCGGACCCGGGTCCTCGGCCCCGACCGGGTCGCGCAGTGGGACGTACCGTTCCGGCCGAGCGGGGTCGGTGTCGTACGCAACCTCGCGGCGGCGAAGCTCGACGAGTGGGGGCTGGAGGAGCTCGCCTTCACCACGGAGCTCGTCCTCAGCGAGCTGATCACGAACGCCCTGCGGCACGGCAGCGCGCCGGTCCGGGTGCGGCTGCTCCGCGACCACGCGCTGACCTGCGAGGTGTGGGACGGCAGCAGCACCGCCCCGCACCTGCGGTACGCCGCCACGACGGACGAGGGCGGGCGCGGGCTGTTCCTGGTCGCGCATCTCAGCGAGCACTGGGGCACCCGCTACACCCCCGCGGGCAAGGTCATCTGGGCGGAGCAGCCGCTCCCCGGCGCCCCGGAGCCCGGACCGTAGCGTGCTCACGCATCGGGGTGCCCCACCTCGCGCATCCGTTTCCGGGCCATCCGGAACCACTCGCTCGCTCGGGGAAGGGTGCCGTCGGCGCGTCGTGGAATCGCTGCCGTGCCGGTGGGGGCGCCGGTCGGGTCCGACCTGAGGGCCGTGGCCCCGGTCGTGAGGAAGACGGAGGTGGTCGTCGTGGAGAGGACGCACGCTCTCGGGGCTATGCGTACGGCTCCGACGGAAATGGCGGCTGCGAGGAACGAGGAAGTCATGGGCCTCTCCTGACACTGCGGGAAACGGGTGGCTCGTGACTCCATTGGGCCCCGGCAGGAGGAGGCGCGTCATGCGACTGGATCTCGGGGCTTGACAGACCGGCCGCGCCGGTCTGACCTCTCCCACCTTCCCTTGCCCGGGGAAGGGTGTTGCGCGGCGAGGAGGCGGCGTACGACCTGCTGTACTCCGGGCTCGACGCCGAGCAGCAGCACCTGTACGACGAGCTCGTCGAGGCCGGGGTGCTGCCGCGGCGCGGGGGTGGCTGTGCTGCCGCTTGATCCGCGGGCCGACATCGGGCGCCGCGCCTGGGTGGCCTGCCCGAAGTGCGACGACAGCCGTGGCTGCGAGCCGTGCGCACAGCGCCGTACGTGCTCCGACCACTGGCGCTACATGCTGTCCAACAGCGGCAGCCTGCTGCACCTCCAGTGCCCCTCGTGCACGCACGTGTGGGCGCACGAGAGCGGCTTCGGCGCCACCCGTTCCCTGTGGGACCGCGTCACGAGCGGATGGTCGCGCCGCTGAGACCGGCGCCTCCTCACGTACGGGTGCGGCCGGACGAAGGAGCCGCGGCGGCCCGCACGGCGTGATTCCCGCGGGTGGTCACCGGAACGGTGCGGAGCGGCCCGGGTGCGGTGCGGTGCGCGGGGCCGTAGATGTGGGCCGACGGGCGGGACGTCCGCCTGCGGTTCGCCGTGCCCTGCCGAGGAGCTCCGTCCGATGTCACGAACGCAACGGTCCATCAGGTGTGCGGTGCTCTCGGCACTGGCGGCTGCGGTCCTCACGGCCGGTGTCCTGCCGGCGGCGGCCCACGACGGTTCGGCCCGCCCGGAGGAGGAGGCCCTCCTCGGGGCCGGGCACGCCCATGAGCACGCCCGGGTCCGCGAGGGCCTGGAGCGGCTGGGCGGCTATTCGCAGCTGGCCCGGATCGAGAGCCTGAGGGAGCTGACGGCTTCGCAGGCGGAGGCGAACGCGCAATTCCACCCGAAGGCGTACGGGCAGTTCGCCGAGTACTTCCCGTCCCCCGACTTCGCGGCCCACATCGCGATGCTGCCGACCGGGAAGGTGCTGCTGTTCTCCTTCGAGCGGATGGAGACCGATCCGACGGAGGAGCCCGCACCCACCGGGACCACCGGCAAGGCCAACGCCGGACGGGCCTTCCTGTGGGACCCGGCCAAGGGGACCGGGTCCGCCGCGTTCAGGAAGGTCACGCCGCCCGTCGTAGCGGTCCCGGACGGCACGGGAGAGGACCGGCCGGCGCCGTTCTTCTGTTCCGGACACGCCTTCCTGCCCAACGGCATGCTCGGCGTGTTCGGCGGCAACCTCGGGTACGGCGGCGGCGCGGGCGCCCGGCTGTCCCTGGTGTTCGACCCGTGGACGGAGACCTGGGCACTCAACAAGGACATGGCGGTCGGCCGCTGGTACCCCTCGGTCGTCACCGCCCCCAGCGGACGGCTGCTGATCATGTCGGGGCACTCCGCTCAGGGCTGGGGCACCGCCACCTCCCTCATCGAGCGTTTCCCCGCGCTGAGCCACGCCGTACCCGTCGACCGCGCCACCGTGCCCCGCGGTCTGCCCACGGACAGCCTGCGCGTGGACGCCCCGTTCGGCGCGGACAGCGACTACCCCCACCTGTTCACGCTCCGCGACGGGAAGGTCTACGGGCTCGGCCGGAACCCCACCAGGCAGTGGGCCTTCGACCCCGTCGCGGAGACCCGGACGGACCTGCCCGCCCGGCCCGACGGCACCGATCGGGGCTACGGCTCCGCCGTGGCCCTGCCCGCACCGGGCTTCCGCGGCCCCGACTCCGTACTGGTCCTCGGCGGCGACCGCGACGACCCGAACACCTACCGCCTCGCGAACGGCACGTGGGAGAAGCAGCAGCCCCGCGCCTTCGGCCGGACCCAGGACACCACCCTGCTGCTGCCCGACGGGGGCCTGCTCACCGTCAACGGCGGGTTCTCGATCCGGGACTACGGCAACGGCCCGTACAACCCGAGCGCGGACCTCAAGTACCGGCAGACCGAAACCCGCGACGCCTCGGGCGCGTGGCGGCTCGGACCGGTGCAGCGACTGCCGCGCGGCTACCACGCCAACGCCGTGCTGCTCCCCGACGGCCGGGTCGCGGTCACGGGCGACGAACTCCAGCAGCTCGCCAACGACCCGCGGATCGACGACGACATGAACGGCAGCATCGAGATCTTCGAGCCGGCCTACCTCCACCAGGGCACCCCGCGGCCGCGCCTGGACAGGGTGCCCACCGGCCCGGTGGGCCACGACTCCCGTTTCACGGTCACCACTTCCACGCCTGAGCTGGTGAAGAAGGCGGTCCTGGTGGCGCCGACGACCGCGACGCACGCCGTGAACACCAGCCAGCGCCAGCTGGAACTGAAGATCACCCACCGCAAGGGCGACCGGCTGCACCTGCAGGCACCGCCCACCGCCGCGGACGCCCCTCCCGGCCACTACATGCTGTTCCTGCTGGACGAGCACGGCGTGCCCGGCGTCGCCCGCTTCATCACCCTGCGCTGACCCGTTGAAGGGCGGCCGTCATTCGGGCAGGTTCAGCTGCCAGGAGACGCCGAAGCGGTCGTTCACCCAACCGAACCTGGCACTGAATCCGTACGACCCCAGCGGCATCAGCTCCGCGCCCCCTTCGGCGAGGGCCCCGTACAGGCGGTCGAGCTCGGCCGCCGTGTCGCAGTGCACGAAGAGCGACACCGCCGGGGTGAAGCCGAAGCCGTGCTTGACGTGGCTGTCGATGCACATGAACCGCTGTCCGGCGAGCGAGAACGTCGCCACCTGAACCGTGCCCTCATCGCCGGGTCCTTCGGCGCCGTAGCGGGTGATCTCGACGACCTCGGAGTCGTCGAACAGCGACATGTAGAAGGTCATCGCCTCCTCCGCCCTGCCCTCGAACATCAGGAAGGTGGTGATCTTCTGCGGCATCGAGGCCATCGTGCCTGCCCTCTCCCGGTGGTGGTGCGCGCGAGCCCGTCGCGACCGAGGCTAGGACACCCGACCGACACCGGCCCTTCGGCTCGCTCGGGACGAGCCCTCATCGGTCGCGCCGGTGCCTCCACCGCTGCTTCCGTCACACGATCGGATGTCGTTACGACCCCATCCGGTGGGACACGTACCGACTCCCCTTCCCCCAGGGGCGGATGCATGCAAGGTGGGTCCAGCTTTCGGCGCCCTGGCACTTCCGCCCGGCGCGCCCGTCGAGCAACGGAAGGGCCGGTATCCGATGGCGATGGCGAGGACCCTGCTGCCCACCCTGCTCTCCTTGGCACTGACGGGCGCTCCCGCCGTGCTCCCGAACACCGCGGCGGCCGTGCCCTACGACGGGCAGACCCGCCGCGAGACCGCCCTGTTCAGCGTGAAGTCCACCAACAACGCGGCGGCTCAGGCCTTCACCGTCGCCGACACCCGGCTCTCCCGGATCAGTGTCTACCTGGGCAGTGGCGCCGCGACCGGGACCGTGACCGCCCAGATCCGCCGGGTCCGCACGGACGCCGGGTCGGCGGTCGCCTCGGCGACGCTGAACCTCGCCGCCCTGGGCGGGGCCGGCGCGGGCTGGGTCGAATTCCCGGTCAGCGCCGCCGTCACCGCGGGCACCACGTACTACCTGTTCGTCCAGGCGACCACCGCGGAGAGCAAGCCCATCGCCTGGTACGGCACCCGGCAGTCCGTGCCCGGCTCACTGACCAGCTGGAACTACGACAGGGCGTACTGGGGCGGCTGGCACGCCGACACCTCCCGGCTGGCCTTCCACGTCAATCCCACCGGGAGCGAGCGCTGCGGGGAGACCGAGCCCTGCTACGTACCCACCTCGGCCCTCGCGGCCCGTACCTCGGGGCTGCTGACCAACCGGGTGGCCACCGAGGCCGCACTGCCCTCCTTCGCGGTCGGCGCCTCGTACGTGGACGGCAGCAACGTGCTGCGCCTGCCGTCCGGCCGGTGGCGGTACCTGCCCGACGGCGCCTCCGCGTCCACCGTGGTCGAGGCGAACGACGCGGGAGCCCTGGCGCAGGTCGACGAGAGCCGTGCCTGGCTGGCCTCGGGTCGGGTGCCGGGGAGCACGGCCGCCCAGCGGGCCGCGGCGCAGCGCGCCCTGCTGTCGATGCGGGCGCTGCTGAAGCCGGGCGGCGCCTTCGCCGCGGCCTGGTCGCCGCCCTGGGAGTACTCCTGGCCCAGGGACGGCGCTTTCGCCGCCGTAGCCTTCGCCGCCACCGGGCACCACGACGAGGCGTACCGGATCCTGGGCTACGACGCGCGCACCCAGCGGGCCGACGGGACCTGGGAGGCGCGTACCAAGCTGGACGGCAGCGGACCGCCCGACGCCCGGAAGTGGCAGCTGGACGCCAACGGCTGGGTGCCCTGGGCCACTTGGCAGTGGTACCGGGCGGCGCCGCCGGAGGGGCGGGACGAACGGCTGCGCGCGCTCTACCCGATGGTGCGGAAGGCGGCCGACTACGCCGCCCGGTCCCTGGGGCCGAACGGGCTTCCGCCGGCCTCCCCGGACTACTGGGAACTGGACACCGCGACCACCAACATCGGTACCGCCGCCCCGCTGTTGTCCGGGCTCAACGCCTCGGCCGACCTGGCCGACCGGCTGGGCATGGGCGCGGACGCCCAGCGCTGGGGCGATGCGGCCGCGCGGCTGTCCGCCGGTATCGCCACCGCCTTCGCCCCGCTGGGCTACCAGCGGACGATCGACGGCAAGCACGGCCGCGACAGCGCGGTGGCCTTCATGGCGCCCCCGTTCAACGCGGCCCCGCCCGGGCTCGGCGCGGCGCTGGACTCCACCTACCGGGCGCTGCTGTTGCCCAACGGCGGCGTCTCGCCCGGCAACGACCCCGATTTCAGCTGGGGATCGTACGCCTGGACGGCCAGCACCTCCTTCTTCGCCCTCGCCTGGTCGGGTACGGGCGAGCAGGCGAAGGCGGGCCGGGTGCTGGACTGGGTCCTGTCGAAGCGGAACGGGCTGGGCGAGCTGCCCGAAACCGTGAACGGGGCCGCGCGGCCCTCCTCGGTCGCGCCCCTGGGCTGGACGGACTCGCTGGTCGTGCTCAGCGCGCTGGCCCTGCAGGGATCCCCGCAACCCACCCCGCCGACGCGGACGGGCACGGCTCGGACCGGCATGGCGCCGACCGGCGGGAAATGAGTCCGAGCGCACCGAGCGGCGGCCAGGTCAGCGCGCGCGTACGCCGTCGATGGCGATCGCCAGCAGGTGGTCCGCCTCGGCCGGGCCGTCGGCGTCCTGCTCGGTGGCGAGGGCGATGGCGCCGACGAGCTTCAGCAGCCGGGGGGTGGTGACGTCGGGGCGCACGGCTCCCGCCCCTCGGGCGCGTGACAGGAGGGCGTCGCCGGCCGCGGTGATCATGTCGTGGCAGGTCTCCCCCAGGGCCGGGTCCGCGTCGCGCATCAGCGATGCCCCGAGTCCCCGGTTGGCCACGGCGTGCGCGGCGACGGCGCGGAGCCAGGTGGACAGGGCCTGACCCGGATCGGGTTCGGCGAGCAGATCGTCCGCCGTGGCGCACAGCGCCTCCACGCGGTCCTTGAACACCGCCTCCAGGAGCGCCTGCCGGGAGGGGAAGTGGCGGTGCAGGGTGGCCGAGCCCACTCCCGCACGGCGGGCGACCTCCTCCAGCGAGGCGTCGGCGCCGTGTTCGGCGATCAGAGCGCCCGCCGCGGCCACGATCTTCTCGAGGTTGCGGCGGGCGTCGGCGCGCATGGGCCGACCGGACGGGGGTGCGGCGTCCTTGGGCACGGGCGCTCCTGACGGCTTGATAAGTGGGGCGGTCCTCCATATCGTAGCGAACGAGAAACGGAGGGCCACCCCACTTACGGGGTGGCTCCGTTTCCGCACGGACACGAGAGGGAGAGAACGTGGAACCGACTCGGAAGACCGTCGTGGTGGCGGGAGCGACCGGCCTGCAGGGCAGGGCCGTCACGCATCACCTGCTCCGCGACGGCTGGCGGGTGCGCGCACTGACGCGCGACCCGAGCGGGGCACGGGCCCGGGAGCTGGCGCGGGCCGGCGCGGAGGTGGTGCGGGCGCGGATGGAGGACGTCGGCTCCCTGACCGCCGCGGCCGAGGGCGCCTGGGGCCTGTTCAGCGTCCAGCCCACCGTCGGCTCGCCGGGCACCGCGCC
This sequence comes from Streptomyces sp. NPDC048337, assembly GCF_043201175.1. Taxonomy (NCBI): domain Bacteria; kingdom Bacillati; phylum Actinomycetota; class Actinomycetes; order Kitasatosporales; family Streptomycetaceae; genus Streptomyces; species Streptomyces sp. NPDC048337. The sequence continues at coordinate 208,104 of NZ_JBICYR010000001.1, read as the reverse complement.
GGACTTCACCGCCGAGGACGAGGTGCGCTGGGGCGTGAACGTCGCCGAGGCCGCGCACGCGGCGGGGATCGGGCACTTCGTCTTCACCTCGGTCGCAGGAGCGGACCGGCACCTGGAGGAGAAGCTTCCGGTGAACCTGGTCAGCAAGTGGCGGATCGAACAGCACATCGCCGGGCTCGGGCTGCCCGCGACGATCCTGAGGCCGGTGTCCTTCATGGAGAACTTCACCGGCGGGTACGCGCTGCGGAACGGGACCCTGTCCACCGGCCTCGCGCCGGAGGTCCCCCTGCAGATCATGGCCGTCGACGATGTCAGCGCCGTCGCCGCGCTGGTGTTCTCCCGGCCGCGGGAGTGGCTCGGCCGGGCGGTCTCCCTGGCCGGGGACGAACTCCCGCCGGTGCGGATCGCCGCGGCCATCGGGAAGGCGCTGGGCATGCCGCTGCCCTACGTCCGGATCCCCATCGACACGATCCGGGCCCTGAGCGCGGACTTCGCCTACGCCAACGAGTGGCTCAACACACGCGGCTACCGCGCGGACATCCCCGCCACCCGCGAGATCCACCCGGACACCATGGACTTCCACACCTGGCTGGAGCGCACCGGCGCGTCGCGGATCGCCGCGTTCCTCGACTCCGCCCGCACCGCGGGGCAGGAGGCGTGAGCGCCCGCGACCACGGCCTCGGGCGCGTCGGGATCTGGGCCGGGGAGTTCGACCACCTGCGCGCGCCCGAGCTCCGTCAGGCCGCCGCCGCGATCGAGGACCTGGGCTACGGCGCCCTGTGGTTCCCCGAGACCACGGGACGGGAGGCCATGGCCCAGGCCGCGATCCTGCTGGCGGCCACCCGGCACATCACCGTGGCCTCCGGCATGACCGACGTCTACGCCCGCGACCCGGTCACGGCCGCCGCCGCGCAGCGCACCCTGGACGAGGCGTTCCCCCTGCGGTTCCTGCTCGGCCTGTGGGACAGCCACCCCAGCCTGGCCTCGGACGTCCGCGGCCACCGCTTCGGCCCGCCCGTGGCCACCATGCGCTCCTACCTCGACGCGCTGGACACCGCCCCGTTCGGCCCACCCGCCACGGCGGCCTCGCCACCGCTCCGCGTGCTCACCGCCCTGGAGCCCGGCATGCTGGCCCTCGCGGCCGAACGCGCCAGGGGTGCGACGGTGCTGGGCATGCCCGTCGCGTACACCCGCACGGCGAGGGCCGTCCTCGGCGACGACGCCTTCCTGGCCGCCACCCAGCTGTGCGTGCTCACCGACGACCCCGCGGACACCGCCGACCTGGCCCGCACCACCGCCGAGGCCGCCCTGCCGAACCGCCACGCACTGCTGCGCGGACTCGGGTACGAGAACCCGTACGCGCTCGACGACCGGCTGGTCGACGCGCTCGTCGCCCACGGCGGCGCCGAGGACGTCGCCCACCGCGTACGAGAACACCTCGACGCGGGAGCCGACCACGTCAGCCTCCACCTCATGACCGCGACGCCCGGCTCCCCGCCCCTACGACAGTGGGAGCGACTCGCCGGGCACCTCCCCCTCTGACACCTCGACATCGCCAAACAGACATATCGACACGTCCGGAATGGACTCTTCCGGTCATATCCCTTAGCTACTTCTGAGTCACCCGGACGGTCATGTAGCGTCCGGAACCACTTGATCCGTTTCCACCGTCAGTCGGCGAGTCACCTCGTGCAGCGGACAGAGGAGTGCTGCCTTGAGATTCCGGCTCGGCCGTTCGCACCAGAACCACGCATTCGCCTCCCCGCCTCCCCAGGCCCCGGCACCCCCGCCGAGCCCAGCCCCGCCGATCGCGGAGCCGGAGGTCGCCGAGGCACCTCTGTCGGCCCGCGAAATCGACCTCATACGCGCCTCCGTCTCGGTGGTCGAGCCGATGGCCGCGGAGATGACGGTCTACTTCTACGCGATCCTCTTCACCCGCTACCCCGAGGTCCGTCCGATGTTCCCGCCGGGAATGGACGCCCAGCGCGGCCGCCTGCTGCGCGCGCTGCTGCGGATCGTGGACCTCGTCGACGATGCCGAGAGCCTGGTCCGCTTCTGCGGCCACCTCGGACGCGATCACCGCAAGTTCGGCACCCTCGCGGCGCACTTCCCCGCCGTGGGCGAGTGCCTCCTCGCCTCCCTCGCCCGGTACGCCGGTCCCGCGTGGAACGAGGACATCGCCGCGGCCTGGACCAAGGCGTACGGCGCGGTCGCCCAGGTCATGATCAGTGCCGCCGAGGAGGACGAAGCCGTACGGCCCGCCGTGTGGCCCGCCACGGTCGTGCACCGCGTCTCGCGCGGACACGGCATCGCCGAGATCACCGTCCGCCCCCACTCGCCCTACGAGTACGCCGCCGGGCAGTACGTGAGCATCGAGACCCCCTGGTGGCCCAAACGGTGGCGCTACTACTCCCCCGCCAACGCGCCCCGCGAAGACGGCTCCCTCACCTTTCACGTGCGCGCGGTACCCGGCGGCTCGGTCAGCGACGCCCTGGTGCACCGGGCGGCCGTGGGCGACGTACTGCGACTCGGCCCCCCGATGGGGGACATGGTCCTGGACGCCGCCGACCACAGCGAACTGCTCTGCGTGGCCGGCGGCACCGGCCTCGCCCCGATCCGCGCCCTCGTCGAGGAGGTCGCCCGGCGCGGCGGCCGCCACCAGGTCGACCTGTTCCTCGGCGCCCGGACCGGCGCCGAGCTGTACGGAGTCGACGACATGCTCCGCATGGCCCAACGGCACCACTGGCTGACCATCAGGGGCGCCGTGTCTCACGAGTACGTCCCCGGGATCCGCGGCTCCCTGCCGGAGGTGCTGGCCGAGTACGGGCCGTGGTACCAGCACGACGTCTATCTCAGCGGCCCCGCGCCGATGGTCATTTCCGCCAGGGAAACCCTCACCCTCAACGGCACCTTGCCCGAACACATCCACTACGACCCGTTCGAGACCCCGGTCCTGTCCACCCCCTGAGCGAATCAGAGGCCGGCGGCCCTCAGTTGCCACAACGGCGGCGCCTGTCGCACGGGGGCCGCCGCACGGAGCGCCTCGAACAGGCCGCGGGCTTCCGTGCTCGTCAGGTCGAGCTCCTCGGTGATCCTGCGGCTGGTGACGTACGCGATGCCGCCGGCCAGCGTCTCGCGCTCCCAGGCGGCGAACCGGGACCGGACGCTCTCGGCATCCCGGCCGGTCCGTGGCGTGCGCACCGCCTCGGGCTGCGCCGCGCGGTGGCGTTCCCGCTCGATCTCGGAGAAGCCGCACACCGCGCGGGAGGCCGCCTCCGCCTCGTCCAGGCCGGTGGAACCGGCGAGTTCACGGGCGAGGGGGTTGAGGGCCAGCGCCCGGTCCAGAGTGAGGCGGTGGACGTGGCGCGCCGACTCGTCCAGGAGCAGGGGACGGGGGGCGTCCCGGGTGCCGCAGACGCCGCGTACGCCGCGGGCGGCCGCGACGAGCAGGGCGCTCGCCTCGGAAGGGTGCCAGTCGAAGACGCCCAGCACGCCCCCGGTGTGGGCCGCCGTGAGCGCGAATGCCGGTTCGCCGAGTCTGGGCAGGAGCGTCGGCAGGGGCACCTCGTTGTCGAGACCGGGCCCGGCGACGTACACGGTGGTGTCGAGCCCCGTCGCCGCGCAGCCGGCGAGGGCGAGGGCGTCTCCCAGTGGGCTGCGCAGGGTGGGTTCGTCGCCGCGGGCCACGATGTCGCCGCCCACGTCCACGATGTCGATCCGGTCGGCCCGGCACCAGCGGGCGGCCGCACCGATCTGCCGCGCGAGGCCGAGCGCGCCCTCGTACGGGTCGAGCAGCCCGAGTCTCGGACCCAGGTCGGCGGCCAGGCGCGGGATCAGGGAGCCGGCAGGAGGAATCGGCGCGGTCGCCGGGGTGACCAGTGCGAGGTCCGGGCCGACCCGTTCGGTGCCCGTGAAGTCGGCGGCACGCCGCGGTCCGGGCACGGGGTCGACGACCAGCCGTTCCCACGCGTAGGTCAGGACGAGGGCGGGAGCCTCCGCTCCGTGCAGTGCGGCGTGCACCATGGCCGCCGTGATGGCGTCGCCGCCACCACCCGCCGCTATGAGAAGTCTCTTCATGACGGATACGGAACCGCAGTCCCGGACAGACCGGACCCCCTTCCAAACAAGTACATATGAACATCTATATACCCAAACCTATTTTGTGCGAATCGCACTACAGAAATAGGCTCGGGTGCCACCCTACAGTGACGACTCGTCACGAACAGCGATCTCTGTTTCTGAGAGTGAGTCACATTCCGCTATGGCACCCACCGTTACTCTCCCCATGCCGTCGATCCCGGGCCCCCTTCCCGCAGGCGAGCCGGAGACCCCGTACGAGCAGTACGTGTACGCCTATCCCCACCAGAAGGCCTACCGCCTGCTGGAGAACGGCCCGCTCCTGCGCGACCTGTGGTCCAAGGAGCGCCTCGACGCCCTGTCGCTCTACGTACACATCCCCTTCTGCGAGATGCGGTGCGGCTTCTGCAACCTCTTCACCCGCACCGGCGCTCCCGAGGACGTCACCCGTGAGTTCCTCCACACGCTGGAGCGTCAGGCACGCGTGACCAGACAGGCGTTGGAGGGGAAGGGCGAGCCGATACGGTTCCCCCTCGCGGCGTTCGGCGGAGGCACGCCCACCTATCTGACGGCGGCCGAGCTGTCGCGGCTCTGCGACATCTGCGAGGGCGTCATGGGCGCCGACCTGAAGGCCGCGTCCTGGTCGGTGGAAACCTCGCCGGCCACGGCGACCGCCGACCGGATCGCCGTACTCGCGGAGCGTGGCGCGACCCGCCTGAGCATCGGGGTGCAGAGCTTCATCGACGGGGAGGCGCGCGCCGCCGTCCGCCCGCAGAAGCGCGCGGAGGTCGAGGCCTCCCTCGCCCGCCTCAAGGACGCGAACTTCCCCGTCCTCAACATCGACCTCATCTACGGCATCGACGGCCAGACCGAGCGCACCTTCAAGGTCTCCCTGGACGCCGCGCTGGCCTGGCAGCCGGAGGAGATCTACCTCTATCCGCTGTACGTGCGCCCGCTGACCGGCCTCAGCACCCGCCACGCCAAGACCCTCCAGGACTGGAACGAGCAGCGGCTGCGCCTGTACCGCTACGGTCGCGACCACCTGCTCTCGGCGGGCTACGAGCAGACGTCGATGCGCGTCTTCAGGCGCCTCGGCACCGCCGCGGTGGAGGACACCGACGGCAGCAGCATCAGCGAGTACAACCAGCAGGCCGGCATGGTCGGACTCGGTGTCGGCGCCCGCTCGTTCACCACCGACCTGCACTACACCACCGACTACGCGGTCGCGGTCCCCGAGGTGCGGCGCATCATCGACGACTACATCGCCACCCCGACCGAGCAGTTCGAGCGCGCCCAGTGGGCGTTCCGGATGGACGAGGGCGAACGGCGCCGCATGTACGTACTGCAGCACCTGCTGGAGTCGACCGGCATGCGCGTCGCCGACTACGAACAGCGGTTCGCCACGCGCTTCGAGGACGACTTCGCGCCCCAGCTCGGCGCACTGCTGGAGAAGAACTGGCTCCGGGAGAAGGACGGCACACTGGGGCTCACCCTTGAGGGGATGGCCTGGGCCGATGCCGTAGGCCCGATGTTCTTCTCGTCCAGGGTGCGCGAGCACATGACCTCGTACGAGGACAGGTAGCCGGTCCGGTCAGCCGCCGGCCGGCACGGGGTCCGGCTCCGGCTCGGCCCGACGGCGTCGCGGAACGGAGACCAGGGCCAGGCCGCCCAGCAACAGCGCGGCGCCGGCCGCGGCGAGCGGTCCCGGCCGCTCCCCCAGCAGGGCCACCCCGAGCACCGTCGCGACCAGCGGCTCCGTCAGGCTCAGCGTGCCCGTCGTGGCGGCGCTGAGCCTCCCGACGCCACGGGTGAACAGCAGATAGCCCAGCGCGGTCGTGCCCAGCGCCAGCCAGCCGATCAGCGCGACCGCGCGCGGGGCCGCCAGTCCGTCCGGAGCCACCAGCAGGAACGGCGAGACCAGCAGCCCCCCGCACAGCACGCTGACCGGAGCGGCGGCACCGAGATCCGCGCCCCGCGCACCCAGTTCCTTGGTCGCGGCGATGTAGACGCCGAAGCTCGCCCCGGCCACCACACCGCAGACCACACCCAGCACGTCCGCCTGCGCCCCGCTGCCGGGCAGCAACAAGAGCCCGATCCCGACGACGGCGCAGGCGGTCCCCCACAGCCAGCGCGCGGTAGGACGCTCACCGGAGAGCACGCGCGCACACAGCCCGCTGACCACGGGCACCGTCCCGAAGGCGACCGCGGTCGCCAGAGCCGCCCCGCAGCGCTCGACCGCCTGCAGGAAGCAGACCTGGAACGCGGCCGTGACCAGCACGCTCAGCGCGACCCACCCTCGCGCACCGGGCCGCCACAGCGTGCGCAGCCCCGTCGGACGCACCGTCAGCACGGTGAGCACGAGCCCTCCCAGCAGCATCCGGGCCGCGCCCAGCGAGACCGGGTGCATCCCGGTGTCGGCCCAGATCTGCGCCGGTCCCACCGTCCCCCACAGGACCGATGCCACCAGTACGGATGCCACAGCGCCCACGACGACCCCCCGCTCCACACTTCCTGTCCTGACCGTGTCGAACGTAGCGGGCCGACTTCTACGGACCTACTGGGTGAAACCATGAGATTTCTACCCCTCGCCGCGGTGAGTACGTGGGTTCGCACAATCCGCCACTAGCCGCCGACACGGGCCACCAGGAGCGCGACGTCGTCGTCGGCAGCCGCCGGAACGAGGTGGGTGATCAGCGAATCGCACAGGTGGTCCAGCTGCCGCTGGGGATCCGCGAGCAGTTGCGTCAGTTCGCCCAGCCGTTCGTCGAGATCGCGTCCGCGGGCTTCGATCAGCCCGTCGGTGTACAGCACGAGGAGGCTGCCGGGGGGCACCCTGATCTCCGTGGGGGTGAAGGCGACTCCCCCGACACCCAGCGGGACCCCGGGCGGGGTGTCCACGAGCCGGACCGTGCCGTCGGGGAGGACGAGCGCGGGCGGCGGGTGTCCGGCCCGGGTGACGGTGCAGTGTCCGGTGGCCGGGTCACAGACGACGTACAGGAAGGTGGCCAGCATCGGCTCGGCGAGATCGCCGAGGGCGGCCTCCAGCTGGTGCAACAGCCGTACGGGCGACAGGTCCAGGCGCGCGAGGGCCCGTACGGAGGCGGACAGCCGGCCCATGACCGCGCCCGCGGCGATGCCGTGCCCCATGACGTCGCCGATGAGCAGGGCCGCCTTCCCTCCGGCCAGGGGCAGGACGTCGTACCAGTCGCCGCCGACCTCGTTGACGTCGCTGGCGGGGAGGTAGCGGTGGCTGACCTCGACGCCCGAGGGCGGCGTGATGTGCTGGGGGAGCATGCTGCGCTGGAGGATGACGGCGGTCTCGTGCTCACGGTGGTAGAGCCGTGCGTTGTCGATGCTGAGCGCGGCGCGTGCCGTGAGCTCACTGGCGAGGGTGACGTCTTCGGATCCGAACGGCCCCACCGGGCGGGTGCGGTAGAAGGTGGCGACGCCGAGCACCGTCTCGCGGGCCACCAGCGGCGCCATGATGAAGGAGTGCACGCCCACCGTGAGCAGTTGCGCGGGTTTGGCCGTGTGCCGGGCGGCGGGGGCGACGGCCTGCTCGTCGAGTCGGGCGATCAGGAAGGGCTGCCGGGCGGCGAGGGCCTGGGTGTAGGGGGCGGCAGCGGGAAAGAGGAGGGTCCTGCCGAGGGGGGCGAGGATGTCGGTCACCTTGGATCCCGAGAGGGGAGCCTTCCCGAGGCGCCGCAGGGCGGCCCCGCCGGTCAGCCCCATACCGGGCTCGTCCCCGCGCGCCAGCACCTCCAGGACGTCCACGGTGACGGCGTCGGCCAGGCGCGGTACGGAGAGCTGGGCGAGTTCCTGCGCGGTGCGCTCCAGGTCGAGACTGGAGCCGACGCGGATGCTGGCCTCGCTGAGCATGGCGAGCCGGCGCCGCCCCGCTTCGGCCTCCACGTGGTCGCGCTGCTGCTCGGTGATGTCGACGAGCGAGGCGATGACGCCGATCGGCATGCCGGCGGGATCCTCCACCCGGACGTAGGAGCACGACCACACCCGGTCGTGGTCCGGTTCGGCCGGCGTCCGCCCGACGCGCCGGCGGTCCAGGAGCGGCTGCCCGGTCTCCAGGACCTGCAGCATGGCCTCCTCCATCTCGAGGGCGTTCACCTCCGGGAGGATCTGGGCCAGGCTGCGGCCCACGTGTGCCGACTCCGGAAGGCCGTTCATGGCTTCGAGGGCGGCGTTGACCTGCAGGAACCGCAGCTGGGTGTCGAGGATGGCGATACCGACCGGGGAGCGGGCGAAGAGGCCGTCCCAGACCGCCGAGGACCCCCGGATGCGCCGTGCCGCATGGGCATCCGCGGCGAAGACCAGCACCGTGGCGGCGCCGTGCCGGCGGTCGGACACCGGAGAGGCCCAGATCTCCAGCTCCAGCGGGTGCCCGTCGCGGTGCCAGGCGGTGACCGTGCCCATCACACCGCGCCCCGTGGCGGCGGCTTCCCAGAGGGAGCGGCCCAGACTGCGGTCGGCACCCGGATGGAGCAGGTCCGCGATGTGGCGGCCCACGATCTGCGGCGGGGTATAGCCAAGCAATTCCTGCGCGACCTGGTTCCAGCGCACGATCGTCCCGTCGGCGCTGGTCGCCACCAGCGCGACCGGCAGCGCACCCAGCCATCCCCCGGCAGCCTGGGCGGCGCCGCTGATCAGCTCGTCGACCGGGATGTTCTCGTTCATCTGGCCGTCAGGCCCCGGGCCGCCCGGGCGGCCCGTCCGGAGGCCTGTCTCCACGGATCCATCGTCTGCCGGTCGGCATGAAGCCGCCTCCCGGTCCGCCACCGCTACACACTGTACGAATTCGAACACTGCGAGTAGCCAAGGTGTGCGGCACGACAACCACCGCAAGTCCGCGACACCGTACCCAAGTGCCCCGCCCGGATGGATCATTGACGTGAACGCGGCCCAAGTGCCCGGCCCAGGAGGACTGGTGTGTTGGAGGAGACGATGACGGACGGCTCCCGCCAGGTCGTGCGGGCGGAGGGCGGCTTCGCCTACGGGGTGGTCGGCGCCGACATCCACGTCTTCGGGGACGGCACCCCGCTCTACGTACTCGAGAACTGGCGGCCACCGCCCCCGACCGACGCGGAGTGGCTGCGGGAGATGCCCAGCCGGATGCTCAACGCGCGTTTCGCGGTGGTGGAGTTCACCGGCCGCGAGAGCGAGCTCGGCGAACTCGACGGGTGGCGCGACCAGGGGCCGAGGCTCGCCGCCCGCTGGCTGCACGGGCCGGGCGGGCAGGGCAAGACCCGGCTGGTCGATGAATTCGCCGCCCGGTCGGAGGCGGCCGGCTGGAAGACCGTGACCGCCACCCACGGCCCCGGCACCGTGCTGCCACCCCCCGGCAGCCAGGACCTGCGCCTGAACGGCGCCCGCGGTCTGCTCCTGATCGTCGACTACGCCGACCGCTGGCCGCTGACCCACCTGACCTGGCTGCTCAGCAACGCCCTGTTCCACCGGCCCGACGTGCGCACGCGCGTCCTGCTGCTGGGGCGGACCGCGGACGTCTGGCCCGCCGTCCGCGCCGCGCTGGCCAACCACCAGGCGGGCACCTCCGCCCACCTCCTGGAGTCCCTGCCGCCCGACGCGAGCGGGCCGCGCGAGCGGATGTTCCGGGCCGCCCGTGCCGGCTTCGCCGCCCGCTACCGCTCGGCCACGACGGCCGCCGTGGTGCCGCCGGGCCCGCTGGACCACCCGGATTTCGGCCTCGTCCTGGCGGTCCACATCGCCGCCCTGGTCGCCGTCGACGCCCACGCCGCGGGCCGTCGGCCGCCGCGCGACATGGCCGGGCTGACCACGTACCTCCTGGACCGGGAACACCTGCACTGGGCGCGCCTGTACGGCGACTCCACCCACGAGCTCAACCCGGCCGAACGGACCTACCGCACGCCGCCGCACGTGATGAACCGTACGGTGTTCAGTGCCGTACTCACCGGCGCGCTGGAGCCCGCCAGGGGTGTCTCGGTGGTCGAATCCCTGGGGCCGCACCCCTCCCCCGAGCGCATCCTGGCCGACCACGGCGTCTGCTACCCGCCGGCCGATCCGGGCCGGGCCACGGTGCTGGAGCCGCTCTATCCGGACCGCCTCGCCGAGGACTTCCTCGCCCTGACGCTCCCGGGCCACGAGGCCGACTACCCCGCCCAGAGCTGGGCGGCCGCCACCACGACGGCGCTGCTGGCCAGGGCGGACGACAGCGAGCGGGCTCCCGGCTGGACGGCACGGGCCGTCACCTTCCTGGCCAGTGCGGCCCATCGCTGGCCGCACCTGGGCCCCCGCCACCTCTTTCCGCTCCTGCGCGACGACCCCGGACTCGCGGTCGCGGCCGGCAACGCCGCCCTGACGGCCCTCGCCTCTCTCGAGGACATCGACGGGGCGCTGATGGAGGCCGTCGAGGCCCGCTTCCCCTTTCCCGAGCGCCACGTGGACCTCGACCCGGGCATCGCAGCCTTCACCGCCCGGCTCGCCGAGTACTGGCTCTCCCTCAGCGACGACCCGTCGGTGCACGCGTCCGTCTCCTTACGACTCGGCATGCGCCTGGCCAACGCGGGGCTGTACGCGGAGGCCGCGGACGAGGTCGGATACTCCGTGGCGATCCACCGGCGGCTGTCCGTGTCGCACCCCACGCCCCACACACGCGAGCTCGCCATCGCCCTGTACTTCCTCGGCGCCGACCTGGGTATGACGGGTCGCGCCCGGGAGGCCCTGGCCGCGACCGAGGAGGCGGTGGCCCTCCTGCGCGGGCTGGTGGCGACGGACGCATCCGGCGGATCCGACGTCTCGGCTTCCTCGCCCGGGCACCTGCTCGCCGCCGCTCTGACCAACCTCGGCATCTGGCTGAACGCGATGGGCCGACGGACCGAGGGCCTCAAGGCCTCCGAGGAGGCCGCGGCCGTCCGGCAGCGGCTGGGGGACGCCGGCCCCCACAGCGAGGCGGGGCGCGCGCAGTTCCTCCACAACCACGGCAACGTGCTCCTGGACACCGGACGGACCGTCGACGCCCTGGCCGCGGCGGAAGAGGCGGTGGCGGCCCGGCGCAGGCTCGCCGCCGCGAACCCCGCGGCCCACGTACACGATCTGGCGGACTCGCTGACCAACCTCGGCAACTCCCTCGCGGCCATGGGACGCAGGGAGGAGGCCCTGGCCGCTTCGGAGGAGGCGGTGGCCCTGTTCCGCCGCCTCGTCGAGGCGAATCCCACCGCGTACCGGCCGGGCCTGGCCAACGGCCTGACCGGCCTGGCGGTGGACCTGGCCGTTCTGGGGCGTCTGGCGGAGGCGGCCGCCGTGGGAGAGGAGGCGGTGGCCCTGCGCCGGCGACTCGCCGCGGCGGACCCCGACGCGCACGAACCCCACCTCGCCGTCTCGCTGTCCAACCTCGCCCTCTGGCGGGCCCGCACCGGACGCGCGGACGAGGCCCTGGAGATCGCGGCGGAGGGCGTGCGCATCCACCGCCGGCTGTGCGGGGCGCGGCCCGCCGCCTTCGAGTCGCGGCTGGTGGACTCGCTGAACAACCTCGCCATCACCCTGACGGTGCTGGGTCGGGGGGAAGAGGCGGTGCCGGTCATGGAGGAAGCCGTGGCGCTCACCCGCCGCCTGGCGGCGAAGGAACCGGCCGCGTACGGGCCGAGGCACGGTCGCGGGCTGCACGATCTGGCTCTCCTCCTCGCCGCTGCGGGGCGATGGGTGGAGGCCGAGCGTTACGCGCAGCAGGCCGTCGCGGTACTCCGTCCACTGGCGGAGGCGCAACCCACGGCGCACGAGCCGGCCCTCGCGAAGGCGTCCACGAACCTCGCCCTCTGCCTGGGCCGACTGGGGCGGTGGCCACAGGCCCTGGAGGCGGCGGCGCAGCCGGTCGCGTACCGCCGGCGCATGCGCGGGGCGCCGCCGCTCGGCCACGAACCGCTCCTCGCCTCCCTCCTCACCGGCATCGCCCGCCACCATGCGTCCGTGGGGAGATGGCGCGACGCGGTCGAGGCGGCCGAGGAGGCGGAGGCCCTCCTGCGCCTCGTGTCCGCCGACCGTCCCGCCGCGTACGAGCCCCAACTGGCCCAGGTCCTGCACGACCTCGGGGTGTACCGCTCCCGGTGACGGGAGGCTTCCCCGCCTCGCGTGAGGCTCAAATCGACCTTCTCGGGCGGTAGATGGGATTTCAGACGGCTCCCTGGACGGCACGTCGGGTGGGTTGAAATGATCTCGGAATTCCTCCTTCCACCTGAGCAAAGGTCAGAGAATGACGTTGTCGTGCCCACCGACCCTCTCCCGGCACGCCGGTTGGGTCGCCGCGCTCGCCGCGGCCGTCCTCGCGCTGCCCCTGCTCGCCGCCCCCGCTCGGGCGGCGACCCCCGGCGATCCGGCCACCGCCTCCGCCTTCGACCTCAAGTCCGGCCCGGACCTGAGCGGCCCCGTTGCGGACCTGAAGGCGGCCCTGCCCACGCAGGGCGTCCAGGACCTGCTCGACCAGGGCAACCGGATCGCGAAGACCGGCGCGTCGTGCACCGCGGACCCGTTCGGCACCGGCGACGACGGCGGCGTGCTCCCGCCGGCCAGGAAGCTCTGCTGGGACGGCGGTGACTCCGACACCGAGGAATGGATACCCCAGGGGCTCACCGGAGTCTCCGACGCCCAGGTCGACGAACTCTGGGGCAGCCGCAAGCCCCTGGTCGCCTCCTGGTACGACAAGGCGAACACCCAGCTCTGCTCCACCGATCCCGACACCTGCCAAGACAAGGGCGTACGGCTGTCGTTCCTGGACCCGGAGACGGAGGTCCCGGGCAACGCCGACGGGCGCCGGTACCGGCACGTACTGCTGGTCGAGCCGTACTACAACTCGTACGGCAACGTCTCCTACAGGGCGATCGACATCCACGCCGGAGGCCTGGCCTGGTACAAGTACTACCTCTACGTCGCGGACACGATGAACGGCCTGCGCGTCTTCGACATGCGCTCGATCCTGGACCTCAACCACGACCAGGACGCCTCGGTGGACGACACCACCCTCGACGGGCTGAAGAGCAACGTCCGGGACGCGAGCAAGACCGGCCGGCAGAGCAACGTCTACTACAGCCACACCTACCGGTACGTGATGCCCCAGGTCGCCTCGTACAAGTTCGTCGCCGCCCAAGGCAACTCCTCGTCCGCGGCGACCTGCGTGGCCACCGGGGCGCCCAAGGCGTCCTACATCTCCGTCGACCGCAGCAACACCGCCGCCCCCTCCCTGGTCATGGGCGAGTACTGCGACTCGGACGACACCCACCTGGAGAAGGGGCGGGTCGGCGCGCTGCCCATGGACGACGCCACGGGGCTGCTGAAGGCGACGAGCGGCGTGGTCCGCGCCACGGACGCGTACTACCTGCCGCGCGACCTCACCCAGGGCGCGGCCCGCTACAACGGGGTCTACTACTTCAACCGCAGCTGGACGGACCACAGCGGCAGCCTGCGGCGGGCCACGGTCACCGGCGGGCGCCTGGTGGACTACGGGGCCAACATCACCAACGCCGTCGGCCCCGAGGACATGTACTTCGAGCACGGACAGGGCACTCCGGGCGGCGGGACGCAGTACCTCTGGTCGCTGACGGAACACCGCATGGACACGACGTCCACGTGCACCGACGCCGGTTCCCCGTGCGGCCGGGTCATCTACGCACACCGGGTCGAGGACATACTGGCCCGCCCGTAGCGCCGCCCCGGGCGGCGGCCGGACCGACAGGTCCACATACCCGCGGGTCAGGGTCCTGTGGCAGGCGGACCGGCCGCCGGCTTGGGCCAGGATGGTCCGTGCGGGCCCGACCGGCCTGGCGAGGCCGGTCGGGTCCGCGCCGATCGCGCAGGATCTCGTACACCATCCCGAGAGGAACGCCGATGCGAGCCCGCGCCCCGCGAGACCTGGCCGCACTGCCGTACGCGCACCGTCTGGAGGCGTTCACCGGGGAGATCGAGCGGGAGGGCACCTACGAATGGGTCCACTTCGACGGCTCCGTCTTCGAGGACGTGCAGGGCGGCAGCGCCCAATTCGGCGAGTCGGCGTTCTCCTCGGTGACCTTCGACCGCGGCCGCTACCGGCGCGCCCGCTTCGACGACGTCTGGATGCACGCCGTCCGCATGGTCGGCACCGACCTGGCGGAGACCACCTGGCTGGACTCCGAGTGCACCGCCGGCGTCTTCGCGGGCACCGAGATCCACGTCTCCGAGATGCACCGCACCGTCTTCCACCAGTGCAAATTCGACTCGGTCAACCTGCGCGGGGCCACCCTCAGGGACGTGGCGTTCGTCGACTGCCTCCTGCGTGACGTGGACTTCGGCGGGGCGACGCTGACCGGCGTCTCCTTCCCCGGCTCGACCCTGGACGTCGCCCGTTTCGACAGGGCCGCCCTCACCCGGGTCGACCTGAGCGAGGCCCTGGGCCTGGGCATCGCCTCCGGGATCGAGGCCCTGAAGGGGGCGCAGATCAGCGCGGTCCAGCTGCTCGACCTGGCGCCCGCCCTGGCGCGGCACATCGGCCTCACCGTGAAGGAGGGCTGACGGAGCCGCGCAGGCGGGCCGCGAGGACGGCGATGTCGTCCTCGGCGGGGCCCGCGGTCAGCTGGGCCAGCATGTCGTCGAGGATCGCGTCGAGCCCTTGCCGCGGGTTCAGGTGCAGGCGGGTGAGGCGGGCGAGGGAGGTGTCGATGTCCTCGCCGCGGCGTTCGACCAGGCCGTCGGTGTAGAGCACGACGGCGGCGCCGGGCATGCCCGGGCGGGTCAGGGCGGTGTAGTCGCCCAGCCCGGTGCCCAGCGGTGGGCCGACGGGGACGGACAGGATCTCGGTACGGCCCTGCGGGGTCAGGCGCAGGGGCGGCAGGTGACCGGCGCTGGCGTAGCTGATCGTGTGGGTGTCGGGGTCGCCCAGGGCGAGCAGGCAGGTGGCGACCCGGTCGAAGCCCGATTCGGCGACCATGCGGTCGGCGTAGGTGAGGACCGCGTCCAGCGGGAGGCCGCTCGCGGCCAGGGCGCGCAGCATGGAGCGGTAGTGGCTCATCGCGACGGCGGCGTCCACCCCGTGCCCCATCACGTCGCCGATGACCAGCAGGTTGCGGCCTCCGGGCAGGGGCAGCGAGTCGAACCAGTCACCGCCCACGAGGGCACTGTCGCGGGCGGGCAGGTAGCGGGAGGCCGTCTCCAGGCCGGGGTGCGGGACCGTCGGCTCGTTCAGCAGCGCCCGCTGCAGCTCCAATGCGATGGTGCGCTCGCGGGCGAACTGGAACGCCCGCTCCAGGGCCCGGGCCGCGCGGGTCGCGAGCTCCTGGGCCACCACGACGTCGTCGCGGGTGAAGGCCGGGGACGAGCCGTGGCGGCCCATGGAGAGCGCACCGAGGGGACGCGACTCGGTGGTCAGGGGCACCACGAGCGTGGAGTGGAATCCCGCGGCGCGGTAGCGGGCCATCCGTTGCGCGTAGTGGCCGCCGGTGGTCGCGGCGTCGTCGGAGGTGAGGTCGTGCAGCAGGGGCCGGCCCTCGTCCAGGCACCGCCGGACCGGGGAGTCCGCCTCGAAGTCCACGGACCCGTCCACATCGCCCAGGTCGCCCAGCCGCTCCGCCAGATGCCGCGGGGCCCGGAAGGCGGCCCTGCGCAGTCGGGTGACACCGGGCTGCCCATGGCCCGGACGTCCCGGCCGGTCCTCCTCGAACAGCGCCACCGAGGCGGCGTCCGCGAGGCCCGGCACCACGAAGTCGACGAGTTCCGTGCAGGTGGCGTCGACGTCGAGGGTGGTGCCGATGGCCGTCGCGGCCGTGTCCAGCATCGCGATGCGCTGGTGGGAGCGCTCCAGCTTGTGCAGGTACTGGCGCGGTTCGGTGATCTCCAGGCCGATGCCGACCAGGCCCACCACGGTGCCGTCCTCGTCCTCCAGCCGGTGGTACGTCACGCGCGACTCGCGGCGCTCGTACGGCGACCGGGCCCGGGTGTGGCCGGATCCGACCAGCTGGCGCGGCCGGCCGTCCCGCAGCACCTGGCGCAGCACGCCCTCGGACCGTTTCACGCCCGGCAGGATGTCCCCCAGGGTCCGGCCCAGGTGCGCCTCGGCCGGCAGGCCGGTCATGCGGACCATGTGCGGGTTGACGTACTGGTAGCGCAGCTCGGTGTCCATGACGGCCACGCCGGCGGCCGCGCCCTCCACGATCTGCCGCAGCAGCCGGTACTCACGGCGCAGCCGGGACGCCGCGGCCTCGCCCGCCGCGGCGAGCAGCGCCTCGATGTCCACGGAGAGCAAGGGCTGCGGAGTCGGCGCGTCCAGCCCCACCGCACACCTCCCTGCCTGCCGCCCGGCGCTCGCCGGCTCTGCACCATCGTCTGACGGAGCGGAAGGACGCGCACGTCCGGCGCGGCCCGCGCATGGGCCCCTCAGGGGCGGGCACCCGCGCCTGGAGACGTCCTGACGGACGGCCCGCACCCGCGGGTGCGGGGTTGCCGACGACACGGAAGGGGTGTCGCATGTCGCACGTCGAGGTCAACGTCCCCGTGAGCACGCCTACGGGCTCGTCACGTTCCAGCCGATCGACGCGACCACCACCAGGATCGAAGTGCACATGAACTGGGTGCCCGACGGGCCGGCCGAGACGGCGGCCGGCAAACTCGGCTTCGTCAAGCGTCAGGTGGTGGGTGATCTGAAGCGGTTCAAGCTGTTCATCGAGGCACGCGGGGTCGAGACGGGCGGCCGGCGCGGCCAGGTCTGACCTCCTGCGCATCTCGGCCAAGTTGGCCGTACGCCCCTGAGCGCCCCCCGAAGTGACGTTCCATCACCCCTGTACGGGGGCACCCGCGTGGTGCCGTTGGTTCGTCCACGGAGGAGAGCGCACGATGACGAAGGTCCTCGTCCTGCACAGCGTCAGCCTGGTCAGGTCGGCACTGGCCGCCCTGCTGAGATCGGAAGGGCCCTTCGAGGTCACGTCCGCGGGGTGGCGTACCGCCGCACGCCAGGCCGAGTCCTTACGACCAGACGTGACGGTCGTCGACCTCGATTGTCCGGGGGCGACGGCCGTTCTCGCCGACGACGGGCGCGCGGCCCGGGAGCGCCAGGTCCTCGCCTCCCCGTCCCCGGTGCTGGTGCTCGCGTCGACCGGCGCGCCCGGTTCGCTGCACCGGGCCTTCCGGGCCGAGGCCCGCGGCTACGTCGACAAGGACGGCTCGCCGGGGCGGCTCGTACGGGCGGTCCGGAAGGTCGCGGCGGGGGAACGGTTCATCGACGCCTCACTGGCCTCCGCCTTCATGGAGGCCGACCCCGTACCGCTGAGCCCGCGGGAGCTCAGCGTGCTGGCCCGGGCCGCCGAGGGGGACTCGATCGCCGAGATCGCCCGTACGCTGCACCTGGCGAGCGGGACGGTACGCAACTACATGGCCGCGGCGACCCGCAAGACCGGCGCGCGCAATCTCATCGACGCGATCCGGATCTCCCGGCGGGCCGGCTGGGTCTGATCGGGTCGGAGCCGTTCCACCTCCCGACCAGGTCGCGGTACAGGGGCGACCTGGCCGGGAGATCCGCATGCGTGCCGCACACGGCGCGGGTCCCGTCGAGGACGAGGACCCGGCCGGCGCGGGCCGCGGACGAGACCCGGTGGGCCACGACGACGAGGGTGCCGGGACGGTCCGCGAGGGCCCGCTCGGCACGCTCCTCCGTACGGGGGTCCAGGTGGCAGGTGGCCTCGTCGAGCAGCAGCAGCGGAGCCGGCGAGAGATAGGCCGCGGCGAGCGCGAGGTGCTGGCTCTCCCCTCGGGACAGCAGCCGGGGGGAGACCTCGGCGTCCAGGCCGCCCAGCCGCTCCACCAGCCCCTCCAGCCCCAGGGCGCCGATGGCGCGCCACACCCGGTCGTCCCCGGGCACGGCGGCGTCCGGGCCCGGGGACAGGTGGGTCAGGTTCTCCCGCACGGTGCCGGTGAACACGTAGGCCTGCTGTGGCAGCAGGGTCCGCCGCGGGTCCGGGCCCGCGGCACCCGGTTCCCTGCGGGCGGCCGCGCCGGCGACGAGGACCGTCCCCGCGTCGGGTGCCAGCATCCCGGCGAGCAGCGCGGTGAGCGTGGACTTGCCGATGCCGCTCGGCCCGACCACGGCGAGGTGCTCCCCCGGCCGCACCACCAGGTCGAGGGCGTTGAGTACGGGAGCCGCGCCGGGGCCGTAGGCGAAGGTGACCCCCCGGAGCTCGGCCGCGGCGGCGGTCCGCCGAGCGGTGTACACGGGGGTCTGCGCGGGCGGAACCGGGTCCGGGGGCGCATCGCAGAAGGGCTCCAGCACCACCACCAGCCGGGTGCCGGCGGAACCGAGCGCCGTCATCAGGGAGTTGAGGGCGGGCAGCAACGCCTGGACCACGTACGTGAGGCCGCCGGCCAGCGTGCCGGCGGTGATCCCGTGCCCGAGCAGCCAGGGCGTCGCGGCGAGCAGGGCGATCACCGGCAGCCGGCCCGCCGCCCCCAGGGCCAGGGTGCGCAGGGCCGCCCAGCGCGCGAGTACGCGCGCCAGCCGCTCCTGCGCGGCGATCAGGGGCTCCACCCGGGCCTCCGCCGCCGCCTGTCCACCGCAGGCGACGATGTCCCGCAGGCCCTCCCCCAGCGCCCCCACCCGGTCCGACAGGGCCTCGTCGATGTCCAGGGACCGGCGCTGTACGGACGCCATGGGGCGCAGCGTGGCCAGGAAGGCGGCCACGCCCAGCAGCACGGGGGGCAGCACGATCAGCAGCAGCACCGGAGCCAGGGCCGCCATGCCCGCGAAGGCGCCCGCGGCGGTGAACACGAACGCGCGTGTCGTCAGGACGAGCCCCGCGAAGGAGTCCCGGGCCATCTCCGTCTGCTGGGTCAGCCGGGACACCGCGCCCGAGTCGGGGGCGCGCGCCGGGTCGGCGACCGCCCGGTCCAGTGACTGCCGTACCGCCCGTCGGACCAGCCCGTCGCGCAGCGGCTCCACGAGGTCCGCGAGTCCGGCGAAGACCCCGCGCAGTGCGAATCCGCCGAGCAGTGCCCCGGCTCCGGCCGCGGCCAGCCAGACGAGACCGGTGGCGGTGCGGCCGGCGAGGAAGCCGTCGTCGAGGGCCCGGGCCACGCCGTATCCGCCGAGGAAGGTGTGCGCGGACTCCAGGACCGACCACGCCGCGAGCCGTCCCAGTGCCGCCTTGCGGCCGCGCAGGAACCGCCGGCCCTCGGGGGCCACCCGCCGCCAGGCCCCGCCCTCGGTCACCTCGCCGCCTCCTGTCGCGTCCCGTCGGCGGCGAACACCGCCCGGTAGCAGGGGTCGCGCTCCCACAGCTCGCCGTGGCTGCCGGCCGCCCGCAGCCGCCCGTCCTCGAGCCATACGACGAGGTCGGCGCGGACGGCGGACGAGAGGCGGTGCGCGACCACGATCCGGGTGCCGGGGCGGATCCCGTGGGCGAGGGCCCGCTCGACCTCCCGGGCCGTGACGGTGTCGAGGCTGGAGGTGGCGTCGTCGAGCACAAGGAGCCGTCCCGCGTGGCAGAACGCCCGGGCCAGCCCGAGGCGTTGGACCTCCCCGCCGGACATCGGGGCGTCGGCGAGGCGCGTGCCGTAGCCGTGGGGCAGGTGCCGTACGAACCGGTCGGCGCCCGCGGCACGGGCCGCGGCGCGGACCGCTTCCGGTCCCGGGTCCGGACCCGCGCCGAACCCGATCGCGTCGCGGACCGTGTCCCCGAGCAGCACGGGCCGGTCGAAGGCGTGCCCGACCTCGCGGCGCAGCGCCTCGGCGGTCAGCTCCCGCAGGGGTACGCCGTCCAGCAGCACCTGGCCCGCGTCGGGGTCGGTGAGCCGTCCGGCCACGGCGGCGAAGAGCGTCTTGCCGGCGCCCGACCGGCCCACCACGGCCACCGTGGTGCCGCCGGGGATCACCAGGCTGATGCCGTCGAGGACCGTCGATCCGCCGCGCACGACCCGGACGCCGCGCAGTTCCAGGGTGCCGGGGCCCCCTTCGGGCAGCCGCGCCCGGCCGTGGTCGAGTACGGGCAGGGCGAGGAGGACGGCGGTCCGCCGGGCGGCGGCCCGGCCGCGGACCACTGCGGCCAGAGCGCCGGTCACGGCGCCGACCCCGGCCGCGAGGCCCGCGTACCGCAGGGCCGCGAGGAGTTCGCCGACTCCTATGGCGCCGGCCGACAGGCGGATGCCGCCGACGGCGAGGACCGCGTACAGGAGCATCGGCATGAGGGCCGCCGACCGGGCCGTCGTGCCGCCGTAGACCTGCCACATGCGCCTGCCCTCGGTGCCGAGTTCGGGCAGCCGCGCCAGGATCCGGGCGCGTTCGCGGTCCGCGGTTCCGGCGGCGGCGATGGTACGCGCCCCGGCCAGGGCCTCGACGAGGCGGCCGGCGGTCGCGAGCTGCACCTGCTGGTAGCGGGCGACGCTGGTGAGGGTGGAACGGGCGAAGGCGCGCAGCAGGAGCAGCAGCAGCGGAACGCCCAGGAGGAAGGCGAGGCCCGTCCACAGGTCGATGAGGAAGAGCGCGACCACCCCGCCAAGCGGCGGCAGCAGCGCGGCGACGGCGTGCGCGAAGGCGGCCGGCACCTTGCCGGCCTCGGTGGCGTGTGCGGTCAGCCGCGCGGCGGTTTCGCCGGGTGCGTGGCGGGCCGCGTGGTGCGGGGCCGTCCGCAGCAGCCGGGCGAGCCCGAGCCTGCGCAGGCGGGCGGTGGTGCGGCCGTCCACCTCGCCGCTGAGCCGTGCGGCGGCGGCGTCCATCGCCACTTCGGCCGCGATGACCGCGGCGCACAGCAGCGTCCACGCGGGGCCCGACGGGGCTCGGCGGAGCAGCAGGTCGAGGGTGTGGCCCAGGACCGCGGGTTCGGCGAGTGCCGCCGCGGCCGCCGTCACCGTGCATCCGAGGACGGCGGCGGTACGCCCACCGCTGTGCCGGGCGGCTGCCACGAGTGCCCGGTCGGCTCCGCGCGCCTCGGCCTCCGCGTCGGGTGGATTCATCGGCGGATGCCTCCAGTGGTGTGGTGCGGGCCCGGGCGGCGAACCGCCCGGGCCCGAGGTGACCCGGATCAGTGGCAGGTCGTGAGGCTCAGGCTGCTGTCACCGCAGAGCAGCAGGCTGGCCCGGCTGCCGCCGCCACCGCCGCCGCCCGTCAGCGCGGCCTCGGTGATCTCTTCCTTCGGGGTCTCCATCGACTGCAGGTCGAGAAGGGTCATGTCGGATTCCTCTTCTTCTCTCGGGTGGTGCGATGGGTCACGGCCCCGGACGGGACCGGCTCGGGGCCGCCGCGCGGTCGCGCAGCGGCGGGAGGAACGGCAGGTGGGCGCGCCCACCGGGCGCCGCGCTGCCGAGGGCGAGGAGAGCGCCGGCGGTGCCCGTGGCGAGGTCCATGGACAGGCGCATCATCTGCTCGCCGGGGAAGGCCAGATGCCCCTGGTACGGCACGGCGTGCCGGGCCAGTGCGTCGATCTGGCGGGCGATGGCATCGGGACCGGTGCCGGGGCCCGGTGTGGTGGTCCGGGCCAGGTGGAGGACCATCCCGGCGGCGCCGCGCATCAGCCCGGGCTGGGCGTAGAAGGTCGCCTGCGCCGCCCGTACGATCTCGCGCCGGGCCTGTTCGAAGCGTTCGTCGGGGCCGTGTTCCAGCCAGTCGTCGAGCACCATGCCGATGCCGACGCTGCCCTCGCCGAGGTACGGCATCGTGCGCCAGCCCTCGTTCACCTGCAGGGTGCCGTACGCGCTGGTGACGCAGCGGTCGAGGTCGTGGTGGAGCGCCCGGGAGGCCTGGAGCAGCAGTTCCTTGTCGCCGGTGCGTTCGTACAGGCGTATGTGGAGCAGGGCGGGGCCGGAGTTGCCGTGGAGCAGTCCCGCGCGGGTGGGCCGGTGCTCCGGCCGGGCGAGGAGTTCGGCGCAGCGCAGGGCCGCGGCGTGCAGCTCGCTCTCGCCGCTCGCGGTACCGAGCGCGTCCAGGGCGAGGCCGATGCCGGCGAGTCCGCTGTGCAGGTCGGGGCCCGCGCTCTCCCAGGGCTGGCGCAGCAGCAGGTCGGCGAGGGCGAGGGCCCGGTCGTGGTGTCCGAGCCGGTGCAGCGTCCAGGCGGTGCCGGCCAGGCCGTCGTAGAAGCCGAGCGCGGTGCCGGAGCCCGGTTCCTCGGTACGGTCGAGCAGCCATTCCTCGGCCTCGGGCCAGGGTTCGGCGCCGGTCTCGGCGAGGGCGTGGAGCACTCCGGCGATCCCGTAGCCGAAGCCGATGCCTCCGCCGGTGGTCGCGAACTGGGCGATGTCGCCGGGGACGAGGCGGTCCTCGCGGTCCGGGGTGGCGCTCGCGCGCAGCGCCGCGGTCATCGACGTACGGGCGGCCGGCCATTGCCCCGGTTCGACGGGCAGGTAGGGCCCGGCCGGTGCGCCTTGCGGGGCGCCGGACAGGATCTCCTCGACGGCCTCGTCGAGGAACCGCCGCGGTACGGGGAACTGCGCCGCGGCGACGGCGGCCAGGTGTGCGGCCTTGGCCCGGTCCAGGACGAGCAGGCTGGTCAACGGGAGGAACAGGGCGAGCCGCAGGCAGGCGAGGGCGTAGCGGTCGACGGAGAACCCGCGCCGCTCGGCCGGGGCGACGAAGGCGGGGTTGGCCACCGTCTGCCGCAGCCCCTCGTCGATGTGTGCGGCGGCTTCGAAGTCCAGCAGTGCGACGGAGGGTTCGCCCGTCTCGTCCTCCGCGACCATGATGTTGAAGAGGTGGAGGTCGTTGAAGACCACTCCGCGTGCGTGCACGGCGTCGACGGCCTCCGTGACCCGCTGGTGGATCTTCAGTGCCCACTCGGTGTAGGAGGCGAGCTCCGCCGGGTCCGGATCCGCCTCGATCAGCGGGTGGCGGCGGGCGAAGTAGGTGTTGAGCGGTTTGCCGGCGAGGTGTTGCAGCACCAGGAAGTAGTGGTCGCCGACGGTGAAGGTGCCGCGGACGGCGGGGACGCAGTCCAGACCCGCCAGCCGTTCCAGAGCGGCCCGTTCGCGGTGCAGCCGGGTCACGGCGTCGGCGCCGTCGGCGGCGAGACCCGCGTACGGACGGGCCTCCTTGAGGACCACGGGCTCACCCGTGCGGCTGTCCTTGCCGAGGTAGACGCCGCCGCCGTTGGAGAAGTGCAGCGCCCGCTCCACCGTGAAGGGGACGTCGGTCAGGGTGACCGCGGAGCGCGCCGCGAGGTGCGGCCCCAGGAAGTCGGGCGGTTCGAGCCACTCGGGCGGCTGGAACACCGGTCCGCGCCGGTCGGGTACGAGCCGCCCGTCGGGGGTCTCGATGGCCGGGACCAGTTCGCCGTGCTCGTCGTAGCAGTGCCGCAGGGTGAAGCTGCCGTAGCGCAGGTGGACCGGTCCGGCTCCCCAGCGCAGGTCGCTGAGGATGTACGGGCCGGCCGCCCCCGCCAGCAGGGCGTCGAGGTCTTCCGCGATCCGGCGGCACTGCCTCTCGTCGGCCGGGTACACGGTGATGAACTTCCCGCTGGCCGCGCGGTCGGCGTACTTGGCGTTGCGCAGGTGCAGCAGGTACCGGCTCGGTATGAACTTGAAGGCGATGCCCCGGGCGGTGCAGTAGTCGTACACCGTCGTCAGCAGCGACTCGGCGTTGTCGAGCGTGGCCGAGACGTGGATCTTCCAGCCCTGCGCGGGCAGTTGGGCGCCGGCGGGGCGCAGCGCGAGCCAGTCGCCGCTGCGGTGCGAGCGCCACCCGGGCGGGACGGGGGCGAGGGCGGCCGGGTAGCTCTCACCGGCCCGCCGGTACGGCGCGTCGTAGAACCAGCGGTCGGCGTCGCAGAAGGCGGCGTACCCCTTGTTCACACCTGCTCCCTCGGTCGGCGGCAGACCCGACCGTGTCACGCCCGGCGGACGCGGCGACAGTCGCCCCTGTCACCTCCGGGGTGTGCAGTACCCACGAGTCACAGGGCGCGGGGAGGACCCGGTGCGGGCCGAGCCTCACGGCCCGGCGCCGCCGCCCGGTCTACGGTGGAAGTGTTCCGTCCCCGGTGAGCGGCAGATGAGGCTGGCAGCTGTGTCGACGTCGAGTCACGAGATCTTCGGTGCCCCGTGCTGGGTCAGTCTGCTGGCCCAGGATCTTGATTCCGCACAGCGGTTCTACGGTGCCGTACTCGGCTGGGACTTCCGTCCCACCACGCTGGGCGACGGCATCATGGTCGCCCTCCTCGACGGGGCCCCCGTCGCGGGCGTCGGCGCACTCGGCGGGGGTCCCGGCGTGCCGGTGCTGTGGACGCCGTACTTCGCCGTCGAGGACGCCGACGCGACCGCCTCGCGCATCCGTGAACGCGGCGCCACCATGGCCGTCGGCCCGCTGGCCTTCGGCACCGGGCGGGCCGCCCTGGCGGCGGACCCCGCCGGGGCCGTCTTCGGTTTCTGGCAGAGCGAGGTCGTACCGGACTGGTCGGTGGGCCGCGGGAGCGGCCCGGCCTGGCTGGAGCTGCGCACCCGCGACGCGTTCGCCGCGGCCATCTTCTACGGTGAGGTCCTCGACTGGGGCAGCGAGCGTCCGGGGTCCTGCACCGTCTCCTACGAGCACGACCACGTCGTCCTGCGCCAGGGCCACGACACGGTCGCCCGCATCAGTGGCGGGGCACTCGAAGCGGCTCCGGACCCCGAGGTCCGCCCCCGCTGGCACGTCCACTTCCGCGTGCCCGACCTGGAGTCCGCGATCGAGGCCGCCGCCCGGCTGGGGGGCCGGACCGCCTCCCCCGTGCAGACGTCCGGCACGAGCCGGTGGGTGGTGCTCGCCGATCCCGACGGGGCGCTGTTCACCGTGGTCGCGCCCGCCCGGTGAGCCGATCCGGGCATGCGAGTGGTCTTGGGAACCGGGGCGGAGTGCCGGGCCGCGCCGCTCGCCCGCTGATCCGAGGATGGCCCCGACACCCCACCCATCGCCAGGAGCCCGTCGCCATGCTCGAACGCAAGCTGCGCAAGGACCGTACCGAGGTCGCCTTCGTCCTGCCGGCCGGCACCCCGCCCGGACCCGTCGGCGTCGTGGGCGACTTCAACGGCTGGCAGCCCGGCACCCATACCCTGCGGCCCCGCAAGGACGGCAAGCGCGCCGTCACGATCGCGCTGGCGAGCGACAGCACCCGTTCCTTCCGCTACCTGGCGGCGGGCGACTACTGGTTCAACGACGACAGCGCCGGGGACCACGAGGGCCCCAACAGCCGCCTCCACACCTGACCCTGGAGACCGGGCGCGCGTCCGTCGGCCTCCGGCACCGGGGGCGGCACGGGCCGCGCCCACCGGGGCTCGCCACCGCCGTCCGCGTCATCCCCGTACGACCTCGCGCACGTTCTCGATGCTGCCGCAGTCGGCCGCGAGCTGCCGCTCCCGCTCCCGCAGGAAGGCCGCGCCGAGCTCGGCCCGCCGCTCGTCGGGCACGTTCTCCCTGGCTCCGTTGAGGATCGTCCGCTCCTCCTCGTCGAGGTGGTGGGAGACCGCCTTCACCAGGGCTTCCAAGCGCGCGTCCCACTCGTCGGAACCCACCTCGGACACCTCGAGCAGCGCCAGGAGCGCCTCGTTGCCCTCGGCGTGCTCCTCGCTGCCGTGCTCGACCTCCTCGTTGTCGACGTCCTTGAACCTCTTCAGCGCGCCGTACACCTCGGCTTCCTCCGCCTCGCCGTGCGCGATGAGCAGGGCGGAGAACGTCGTGAGGGCGCGCGCCCGGTCGGCTTCCACGCTACGCATCCGGCGGAAGAGGTCTTCCATCGTGCGGTGGTCCTTGAGGATCGCGGCGACGACGTCCTGGTTCTCCTGCTTGTCCCCGGCCATGCCTCGTCCCTCCTGCTGTCGGTTTCGCCCTCGCACGGCGCCTGTTCGACGGCGGTGGGTTCAAACCCGGCCCCGGGCCCGCGAGTGCCCCGCCGGGCCACTGCCCGGCGGGGCACCGCGTGCGTTCGGACGCGGGTCAGGACTTGCCCGTGGCCTTCTTCATCTTGTCCGCGGCCTTCGCCGCCATCTCCTCGGCCTTCCCGGTCATCCGCTCGGCGCTGCCCTCCGCCTCCATGCGGGTGTCGTCCATGGCGCTGCCGGCGCTCTCCTTGATCTTGCCCTTGACCTGCTTGGCCCTTGCCTTTGCCTTGCTCATGACGGGGTCGTTCCTTCCAGGAGGGGTGCTGTCCACCCTGCTTCCCTGGGGGCGGCAC
The DNA here is from genome assembly GCF_043201175.1 of Streptomyces sp. NPDC048337. Lineage (NCBI taxonomy): Bacteria > Bacillati > Actinomycetota > Actinomycetes > Kitasatosporales > Streptomycetaceae > Streptomyces > Streptomyces sp. NPDC048337. The sequence continues at coordinate 181,912 of NZ_JBICYR010000001.1, read as the reverse complement.
CGCAATTCGGGCGGTGCGCGCACCCCCGGCGCCTGCCCCGTGGAACACGCCTCAAGCAGGTGTATGCGCTGCGCCGCCCGGGTGCCCGTCCACCGTGTCGTCGTGGGGCCGGGCCGGGCGCGGTACGAGGATGTGGCCGATGTTCCCCGACTCGGCAGGAGCCTTCCCGTGCTCGAACGCAAGCGCCGCAAAGGCAGCAAGGACCACATGGAGGTCACCTTCGTGCTGCCGGTGGACTCACCGCCCGGACCGGTCAGCGTCGTCGGCGACTTCAACGGCTGGCGGCCGGGCACGCACGAGCTGAAGCCGCGCAAGGACGGTACGCGGGCGGTCACCGTCGCCCTGCCCGGGAAGGGCACGCACGCCTTCCGCTACCTGGCGGCGGGCGGCCACTGGTTCAACGACGAGGGCGCCGACGCTCTCGACGGCTCCAACAGTCTCCTGCGTACCTGACGGAACGCACCCGGGCGCCTACGCGCCGTCCCCGGGAGCCCTCCGCGAGTAGCGTGGGAGGGGCTCCCGGGGGCGCACCAGCGGATGGGGTTGAGAGTCGTGTCGACATCGAGTCACGAAACATTCGGCGCGCCCTGCTGGGTCAGTCTGATGGCCCACGACCTCGGCGCGGCTCAGCAGTTCTACGGTGCGGTCCTCGGCTGGGAATTCGGGCCCGCGCGTCTCGGAGACGGGTTCTCCGTCGGCTTCAGCGACGGGGTCCCGGTGGCCGGCCTCGGCGCCCTGCCGCCGACGCTCCGGATCCCCGTCGCCTGGACCCCGTACTTCGCCGTGGACGACGCCGACGTCACGGCGGCACGCATCCTCGAACGCAGCGGAACCGTCGCCGTCGGGCCCCTGTCCTTCGGCACCGGGCGGGCCGCGCTCGCCGCCGACCGCGACGGGGCGGTCTTCGGCATCTGGCAGGGCGATGCCATCCCCGACTGGGGTATGGGCGGCGAAGCGGCTCCGGCCTGGCTCGAACTGCGCACCCGGAACGCCTTCGACGCCGCCATCTTCTACGGGGAAGTCCTGGAGTGGGCCTGTTCCCACGCCGGATGCTGCGAGGTCGCCTACGTGGAGGAGGACGACCGCATCCTGCTCCGCCACGCGGGCCGGACGGTGGCGCACCTGCACGGCGGGAAGCTCGCGGAGGCCCCCGACCCGCATCTGCGGCCGCGCTGGCACGTCCAATTCCGGGTGTCCGACCTCGACACCGCGGTGAAGGCCGCCACCGGGCTGGGCGGCAGCACCCTCTCCGTGCCGGACTCCGATCCCCCGCCCCGCGAGATCACCCTGCGGGACCCGGACGGCGCCCTGTTCGGCATCGTGGGCCCGGCCGGACCCGCCCCCTTCCGCCCCTGACGGCGGCCGCCTCCGCTCAGCGCGGCGTCGGGCCGCCGCCCCGGCTCCCCGTCCGGCCTTCCTTCCGCAGCGGCATGAAGGCGATGCACTCGACGTCGATCTGATCGGCCACCTCGCTCAGCGCCCGGGCCAAAGCCTCCACGGTCCGGGGATCGAGGTCGGTCTCGCCGGCGTCCGTGGCCTGCAGCCACTCCGCGGCGAGGCGCCGGAGCAGGCCGGTGAGGTGGTCGGCCGGGATCAGCAGCTGATCGCCCAGAGCCAGGGGCGCCGATGCGTTCATCGTGGACCACCTCCGCCGAACGGTTGGTGTTCAGTGCCGTCCTGTGCCGTCGAAGCGCGTACCGAAATCATCTCGCGGATCGTCCGTACGGGCGATGGAGGACCGGCCCGGTCGGCGTTTCGCCGGCCCGTGGCCGGGCAGCCGCCACGAGGGGGCCCGAGACGGGAGCGAGGAGTACGGCCATGGACGAGCAGGGCGGCGCAGGAGGAATGCCGCACCACGGCGAGCAGGCACAGGCCCGGCGCAAGCCGCGCGCGGACCGCCACGACGACGAGAAGACGGCGGCCGCCGACACGGACGAGGCGAGCCGTCTCGACCGCCCGCAGCAACCCGAGAAGGTGCCCGCGAAGGGCACCCGCTGGGTGAGCCCCCGGGACGAGTGACGCGAGCGGACCCTCGCACCGTGAGCGGCGACATCATCGCGCGCGCATCCCACCGCCGGAAGCATCGGCACGAGCGGAGGCCCGCCGTCCCCTGACGCATCCGCGCGACCGGCCACGCTGGTCAAGGCCTTCGGGCCGCGCGGCACCATCCGTCTGCTGCCCGCCCAGGACCTGCCCCGGTGGACCGGGGCCCTCTCCGCCCTGCCCTCGGGCGCCGGTCCCCTCCGCCCGGAGGCCCGGATGACGGCCGCCCGGACGGACGAGGTGATCGCCGCCATCGCCGACGCGCTGACCGGCGCCGAACCGACCGTGGACGAGCTCACCGAGGCGATCGTGGCGCGGACCGGATCCTGGGCCGCGGACTCGGTCATGCCCGCCTTCCAGACCATGTGGCCGCGCTGGCGCCAGGTGACACACACCGCCGCCCACCGCGGAGTGCCGGCCTTCGGCGGCGACAGGGGGCGCAAGGTCACGTACACCAACCCCGGCTGCACCCCGCCTCCCCCACCCGGTCGCTGCACGAGCCGGCCACCCGCTACCTGCGCGCCTACGGGCCCGCCACCGCCCAGGACTTCGCGGCCCGGCTCGCCGCACCCAAGGGCTGGGCCGCCGAGCTCTTCGCCTCCCTCGCCCGTGAGGGGCTCGTCGAGGAGGTGGCCTTCGCCTCCGGCCGGGCCTGGCTCGCCGCCGGGGACACCGCCTTCCCGGACGAACCCCCGCACGGCCTGCGACGGCTGCCCTGCTTCGACGCGCACCAGCGCCGTACGGGGCGGCGCATCGCGCTCACCGTGGAGCCGCTGGCGCGGCTGAGCGCGGCCCGGCTCCGCGCACTGGAGGAACAGGCGGAGCGTACGGGCGCGGTGCTCGGGGGAACCGTTCAACTCACCCTCGGCGAGGTCACCGTAGGACCCCACGCCTGATCCATGTGAGTGAAGCTTCAACGGTCTTGTTCCGGGCTTGAGTTGGCCGGATCCGAAGGTGACTGCCGTTGTGTGCGCATGGCATGATCAACCCTTACATTACCCGCGGGTAATACTTCCTCCCCCCAATCCGAAGGTCACACCTCCGTGCGCACGCTCGCCAGACGCCTCCTGCTCCCCGGCCTGACCACACTGGCGCTCGCCGCCACCGGCTGCTCCTCCACCGCGCCCACCGGCGCCACCGGCGGACCCGAACGCCCGGCCGCCTCCGCGTCGGCGACCGCCGGCACGCAGCAGCTCGACGTGGCCGCCGCGCCGCAGGGGCCCGCCACACCGACGGCCGTGGCCCGGGCCCGTACCGGCAAGGGCCGGCCCGAGAAGTCCTCGCTGAAGGTCGCCTCCTACGACAAGGCGAGCGGACGCGCCGTCATATCCACGCCCCCGCAGGAGCCCAGCGGCCCGTCGAGCCACTCGCCGTCGCCCGGCAAGGCCCTCCCCGAGCAGCCCGACGTCGCCGTGGACGACGTCATCGCCAGCGCACCGGCGCCGGGCGCCCCCGACGGCCTCCTCGCGAAGGTCACCGAGGTCGTCGGGAAGACCGACCGCGGCATCGAGGTGAAGACCGCCCCCACGACGCTGGCCTCCGTCCTCAAGGAGGACAAGGCCGACGGAAAGGTCCCGGTCGACCCGGCGTCGGTCATCGTCGAGCCCCTGATGAAGGGCGTCACCTTCTCCTGGGCGAAGGGCCAGGGCGCGCGGTTCGGGCCCAAGGGGGCCGAGCTCCCCCTCGGCAACCTGCGGCTCGACCTCAACGCCTCGGTGGACACCGCCGAGGGTGCGCCCGCCTCGGCCGGCGCCTCGGTGTCCGGCTTCGTGCAGCTCGCCCCCACGGTGGAGTTCGCGTACGACGGCAGCTCGGGCGGCGTCCCGGGTCCGAGCTCGGCCTTCCTCGGCATGAGCGGTGACTGGTCCTCGCAGTGGGAGCTGAAGGGCCGCGCCGCGGCGAGCACCGGCGCACCCAAGCGGATCCCGTTCGCCAAGCTGTACAGCGCTCCCGTCATCCAGGTGGGCCCGGTGCCCGTCGTCGTGAACATGGGCCTGACCTGCTACGTCCAGGTGGAGGCCGACGGCCGCGTCACCCTCGACGTGCAGCAGGACGTCAAGGGCGACTTCCGTGTCGGCGGCAGCTACGCGTCGGGCAAGGGCTGGACCCCGGTCAGCACGTCGACCGTGCGGAGCTCGCCCGCCAAGGCGAGCGTCACCGCCGCCGGGCGGGTCAAGGGCGCACTCGGCGCGGAAGCCTCCGTCGGCCTGTACGGCGCCGTCGGCGTCAGCGCCGACTTCGCCCCGTACCTGCGCGGCGAGGCCGACGCCAAGGCGGCCGCGTCCACCGACGGCAAGACCTCGGCATCCGGTTCCTGGGCGCTGTACGGCGGCTTCGACCTGAGCGGACAGCTTCAGCTGCAGCTGTCCCTGTTCGGTACGCCGGTCTTCGAGCGCCGCATCCCGCTGGGCACCCTCAACCGGGAGTGGCCGCTGGCGAGCGGCCAGACCGCCCGGTAGACGGCAGGGTCGCGCACAGGGTGTCACACTGGGTTACGAGGGCCTTGATTCGGCGCGATCCCCGGTCAGGTCCACCGCAGGAGGACTGCTGTGGAGTGGTTCACCGATGACACGTACTGGCTGGGCAGGCTGGTGTTCCAGCGCGGTCTGGCAGCCCTGTACCTCGTCGCCTTCCTGAGCTCCGCCAACCAGTTCCGGGCGCTCATCGGCGAGCGGGGGCTGCTCCCGGTGCCGCGTTTCCTGGCGGCCGTGCCCTTCCGGCACTCGCCCAGCATCTTCCACTTCCACTACTCCGACCGGTTCTTCGCGAGCGTCGCGTGGACGGGGGCCGCGCTGTCCGCGGCCCTCGTGGCGGGCGCGGCCGACCGAGTGCCGCTCGGGGCGTCGATGCTGCTGTGGGCACTCCTGTGGGTGATGTACCTGTCGATCGTCAATGTCGGCCAGACCTGGTACGCCTTCATGTGGGAATCGCTGCTCGTCGAAGCCGGCTTCCTGGCGGTCTTCCTGGGCAACGCCCGGACGGCGCCCCCGGTCCTGGTGCTGTGGATGATGCGCTGGCTGCTGTTCCGTCTGGAATTCGGCGCCGGGCTGATCAAACTGCGCGGCGACCCGTGCTGGCGCGACCTGACCTGCCTGTACTACCACCACGAGACCCAGCCGATGCCGAGCCCCCTCAGCTGGCTCTTCCACCACCTGCCCAGGCCTCTGCACCGGGTCGAGACCGCCGCCAACCACGTCGCCCAGCTGGGCGCACCCCTGGCCCTGTTCGCGCCGCAACCCGTCGCGAGCGTGGCCGCCGGGGTCATGGTCGTCACACAACTGTGGCTCGTGGCGTCCGGCAACTTCGCCTGGCTCAACTGGCTGGCCATGCTGCTCGCACTCACCGCGATCGACGGAGGGCGGGCCGCCGAGGTCCTGCCGCTGCCCCGGGCTCCGGACCTGGCCGCCCCGCCCGTCTGGTACCAGGGCATCGTGCTGGCGGTCACCGTCCTCGTGGTCGTGCTCAGCTACTGGCCGGTCCGCAACCTGCTCTCCCGGCACCAGGTCATGAACGCCTCGTTCAACCCGCTTCACCTGGTCAACACCTACGGAGCCTTCGGCTCGGTCGGCCGGGTCCGCTACGAGGTGGTGATCGAGGGCACCGCCGAATCGGAGATCACCGGCGACACGGTGTGGAAGGAGTACCGCTTCAAGGGCAAACCCGGCGACGTGGGCCGTCTCCCGCCCCAGGTCGCGCCGTACCACCTGCGTCTGGACTGGCTGATGTGGTTCGCCGCCATCTCACCCTCGTACGCCGCGCCCTGGTTCGGGGCGTTCATCGGCAAGCTCCTGGACAACGATCCGGCCACCCTCAAGCTCCTGCGCGGCAACCCCTTCCCCACCTCCCCGCCCGCCTGCATCCGCGCACGCGTCTACCGCTACGCCTTCACCGACCGGCACGAGCTGTTGCGCAGCCGGACGTGGTGGCACCGCACGCTCGCGGGCGAGTTCCTCCCGGCGGTCACCAAGGCGCGGTGACGGCCTGCCTACCGCCGGTCGGCGTACACACCTCTGCGGGCGGACCCGATTCCTTCCTACGCTGGTTGAATGAGCATCAGATCCTCCGGTCGCAGAACCGGCTCGGGTGCGGTGGCCCTCGCCATCGGTGCGTCGGTCCTCCTCGCACCGACGGCCGCGGGCACCCCACGAGCCGAGCCGCTGCCGCCACGCCCCGCCCCCTCCGCCAGCGAAGCCCTGTTGCACCGGGACGGGACCCACGTACGGGCCCGGCCCGGAGCGCCCGAGCTGCCGGACGACGTGTCCGCCCTTTCCTGGCTGGTGGCCGATGCCCGCACGGGTGAGGTCCTCGCGGCCCATGACGCACACCGCCGGCTGCCACCGGCCAGCACCCTCAAGACCCTCTTCGCCCTGACCGCGCTGCCCAACCTTCCCCGCGGGGCTCACCACACGGTCACCGAGGCCGATCTGGACGACGTACCGGACGGGAGCAGTACGGTCGGTGTTTCGGCGGATCAGACCTACCGGGTGGCCGATCTGTGGCGGGGTGTCTTCCTCAGCTCGGGCAACGACGCCGTGCACGTCCTGGCCGAGATGAACGGTGGCTGGGAGGCCACGGCGGCGCAGATGCAGGCCAAGGCACGGACCCTGGGCGCGCGGGACACCACCGTCGTCTCCCCGGACGGCTTCGACGCCGAGGGCCAGGCCTCTTCGGCCTACGACCTTGCCGTCTTCGGCCGTACGGGGCTGGCGGACCCGGCCTTCGCCGAGTACGCGGCGACCGCCGACGCCCGTTTCCCCGGCGGGACCCACAGCGACGGCAGTCCCACCTGGACGTTCGGCATCGAGAACACCAACCGGCTGGTGACCGGGGAGGACGGCGTGGGCCGGTACCCGGGGATCATCGGTGTCAAGAACGGCTACACGTCCCGGGCGGGCTACACGCTGATCGCGGCCGCCCGCCGAGGCGGCCGCACCCTGCTGGTGACGGTGATGAACCCGCAGCGGAGCAACCCGAACGCGGTGTACTACGAGGCCGGGACCCTGCTGGACTGGGGATTCGCCGCGGCCGGACACGTGGAGCCGGTCGGATCGCTCGACCCCCCGGCGTCACCCGCACCGCCGAGCGCCCTCGCCGCACCCCCCGCTCACGCCGTCACACCGGAGCCCCGCCAGGCGGGCACTCACACGGCCTACGGCGTGTCGGCCGCGCTCCTGGCCGCGGCGACCCTGGCCGGGGCGGCCGTCCTGCGCGGCCGCCGGAACAGGCGGCCGGGCGCACCCCGGGCCTGATGGGGGATCCGCCCGCATCAGGGGTGCGCGAGCGAGGAACGGAGGTCGGCGAACTCCCTCACGAAGGCGGTACAGAACGCGTCCAGATCGGCCGGCTTGCGGCTGGTGACGAGCGTCGCGGGCGCCGCGTGGCAGACCTGTACCTCCTCGTCCACCCAGGTGCCCCCCGCGTTGCGGATGTCCGTCGCCAGACTCGGCCACGAGGTCAGCGTGCGGCCGCGTACGACATCCGCCTCCACCAGCATCCAGGGCGCGTGGCAGATCGCGGCAACGGGTTTGCCGGCCTCGAAGAAGCTCCGGACGAACCCGACCGCCCGTTCGTTCATGCGCAGGGCGTCGGGGTTGGCGACTCCGCCGGGCAGGACCAGCGCGTCGAAGGCGTCCGAGGTGTCCCCGGCGAGTACGTGGTCGACGGGATAGGTGCCCGCCTGGTCGAAATGGCGGAAGGCCTGGACCCGGCCCGGCTTCGTCGAGACCAGCTGCGGGTTCCAGCCGTTCGCCTCGACCGCCTTCCAGGGGGCGGTGAGTTCGATCTCCTCCACGCCCTTGGGCGCGGTCAGGAACGCGATGCGCACGACGCTCACTTCCTTCGGTCGGTTCCGGTTCACGCGGCGGCGGCCGACTCGGCCGCGTCGATGAGGAACCCGCTGCGGGGCCGGGTGGGGATCCGGCTCAGCGGGATGGAGAGGTCCTGTTGGGGTACCGGGAGGTCCAGGTGGGCGAGGGCCGACGAAAGGGTGGCGAGCAGGGAGAGGGTGATGTCCTCGCCCGGGCACCGATGGCCGGTCCGCGCGTCTCCGCCGCCCTGGGGGATCAGTTCGCCGAGGCCGGGTTCGCGGCCCAGGAAGCGCTCGGGGGCGAAGTCGTACGGCCGGTCCCACAGCGCGGGGTCGTGGTGGAACCCGTACACATCGAGGAGGAGCAGGGTCCCGGCCGGGAGCCGGTCACCTCTGTAGGCGAGGTCGCGGGCGGCGAGGCCTGCGATGAACGGTACGAAGGGGTAGAAGCGGCGGACTTCGTGGGCGAACGCACGGGCGTGGGCGGGGCTACCCGTACGGAGCTGGTCACGTCGGCCCGGATGGCGGTGGAGCGCGTGTGCGGCGAAGGTGACGAACCAGGTGACCGCGACGGTCGGGCGGATGATGTTCAGGAGTTCGACGGCCGCCGTGTGCGGATCGAGCAGGGTGCCGTCCGGCTCGCGGTGGAGAGCGACCGTCTCCAGCACCGTCCCGGGGAGCAGGTGCGGCTGTTCCTCGCGGAGGCGGGTGACGGCGGCCATGAGGGCCTGCTCCTGGCGGTGCCGGGCGCGGCGGGCCCGCAGGTGCCGGGGTCCGGCGGTGGCGAAGCCGTCCACCATGGCCACGCAGTCCTCGGCGATCTCACGGGCAGCGTCGCCCTGGACCGGCATACCCGCCCAGTCGCAGATCTCCCTCGCGAGCAGCACGGCCACTTCGTCGAAGAGCACCACCCTGCGGCCCTTCCAGGTGGTCAATGCCTCACGCCAGCCGCTCTCGACTCGCCCGGTCAGGCCGCCGACGCCCTCGGGTGACATGAGCAGCGACACCAGCAGCTGCTTGCGCCCTCGGTGGTGCGTCCCGTCCAGGGTGTGCACCGCTCCCCTGCCGAAGATGGTGTCGAGTACCGGTGCCGGCAGGGCGCCGTGCCGCTGCACCTGACCCTCGTCGTAGAAGAGGGCGACGGCCTCGGGGCCGTGCAGCAGTGCCGCGGGCCGCCCCATCAGGCGGGTGCGCACCACGGGCGCGCCGTCATGGGCCCGTCGCAGATCCGGCGCCCAGGCATAGCCGTGGGCCAGCAGTGACAGGGTACTGTCAACCAGGTGACCGGACATATGGTGCGCCTACCCGGCACCGGGGCGCGCATTCGCGGGCCCGCGTCAACGCGCGTCGGCGGTGATGCGGAAGCGCAGTCGGCAGATGACCGCGTCGGTGTCCCGGCGGACGGCGTGGGCCGATCGACTCCGGCCCGTACGCCACGGACGCCATCGCGTCGAGCGACAGCGCGGCGAGTCCCTGGAGGGCGGTCAGCCGGTGCCGGTCCCCTGCCGCGGACGCCTTCGGGCCGGTATCAGGCGGCTCCTCCGTGCCCGGGGCCTGTCCGGCCGTGCTCGGCGTTCCCATGTGTACGGCCATCTGTGCTGGTTCCTCCGTTGGACAAGTGAGGACAGCGTCGGATGTTCACGGCGGGAATGCCGATGCTCTTGGCGGTATCCATACGCCTGCCACGCCAGTCTTCACGCGCTCCTGACGGCCGGGCCGGGAAGCCCGTCAAAGTGCCGTAGCCATCACGTCAGCGGTGCGTCAGGGTCCGGCTCCAACGCCTCTGCCGGCCCTAACGTCGCCGTCATGGGACGACGTTTCACGCATGCCGCGGCCGGGTCGCACGACATCCACTGGGCCGGCGAGCGGCGCTCGGCGATCGGGGTCGCGTTCCTCCTGTTCACGGCCCTGTTCGCGATGGACGCGGGCTTCGGAGGCCTCGACGTGACCCGGGGCGCCCTCTGGACCGGCCTGGCCGGCCTGGTCTTCGTGATCCTGCACCCGCCCCGGGTCTCCGTACGCCCGGGGCTGCTGAGCGCCCGCGGGCTGCTCGGTACGGACAGCGTCCGTACCGACTCCCTCGTCTCGGTCCGGTGGTCCGACGGGGTGGCCCAGCGGATGGTCCTCCGTGACACGGACGGAGGCCGGGTCGAGATCGACCCGACCGTCCTGGTCCGCAATCCGGCGATGTGGCGCCACCTCGACGCGGACACCCGCACCTCGATCCGGCGAGGCACCCTGCTGTGCGGCTCGACCGCACTGCGGCAGTTGGCGGAGCGCATCGACCGCGAGACGGCCCGTACGGTCTTCAAGGTCTCCGGCTTGCAGTGACCCCCGCACCACCATGGCGCCATGCGACTTGCTGTGGCGCCATGGTGGTGCCACCATTGCGCTATGGACCTCACTCCCTACGTCGACAACCTCCGGCACGAACTCGGCGTCGCCGCCCAGGCCGGTGGGGACGAAGCCCGCGCCCTGGCCGAGCGGCTCACCGCCCCGCTCGAGTCGGCCACCCGGCTCACCCTGCTCAACGCCCTGTCCGACGCGATGGACGAGGTCACCCGCGACCTGGCCCCGGGCTCGGTCGATGTACGACTGCGGGGGCTCAACCCCGAGTTCGTGGTCACGGCCCCGCCCACCGCGGACAGCTTCGGCGCCGCCGACACCCCGACGCCGCCCCCCGCGCCCACGCCGCCGGCCGCGGTGGACTTCGAGGACGGCGCCACCTCGCGCATCAACTTCCGCCCGCCCGCCCAGCTCAAGGTCCGCGTCGAGGAGGCCGCGAGCCGCGAGGGGCTCTCCGTCAACGCGTGGCTGGTCCGGGCCGTCGCCGCCGCCCTGGAACCGACGGCGGGCCTCGGCACGGGCGGCTCGGGCCGGACGCCCGCAGTCGGGCAGGCGTTCACCGGCTGGGTGCGCTAGACCAAACCCCGCACCCTCACGCACTCCCCCTCCAACAGCCAAAGGACGGCTCAGCCATGCCTACTTTCGACACCCCCGAGCACGTCTCCGCCACCCTTGAACTCGATTTCGGGCGGATCCGGATCATCGCGGGCAAGCGCGCCGACACCGTGGTCGAGGTGACGCCGAGCGACCCCGGCAACAAGCAGGACGTACAGGCTGCCGCGGACACCAAGGTCAGCTGCACGGGCGGGGAGCTCGCGGTCAAGGGCCCCAAGAAGCGCTCGCCGTTCGGCAAGATCGGAGCGGTCGACGTGACGGTCGAGCTGCCCACGGGCTCGGACCTGACCGGCCGCCTGGGCCTCGGCGACTTCATCGGCGAGGGTCGGTTCGGGAACTGCCGGCTGACGACGGCCACCGGCGACATCCAGCTGGAAGAGGCCGCCGCCGTACGGCTGAAGACCTCGCACGGGGACGTCCTCGTGGACCGCGCGACGGGCGAGGCCGAGATCCACGGGGCGGGGCGGGTGCGGGTCGGCCGGGTCGACGGCACCGCCACCATCAAGAACATCAACGGCGAGACCACGCTCGGGGAGATCCGGGGGGAGCTGAACGTGAGGTCCTCCAACGGGCCCATCAGCGTCCTGCACGCGAGCTCCTCCGTCACGGCCAGGTCCGCGAGTGGCGCCATCCGGCTCGCGGAGGTGGTCCGCGGTCGGATCGCCCTGGACACCGCGGCGGGCGCGCTCGAGATCGGCATCGCCGAGGGGACCGCGGCCTGGCTGGACGTACGGTCCACCGTGGGTCGGGTGCGCAATGAGCTGGGCGCGGCGGAGGGACCCCAGGCGTCCGAGGAAACGGTCGAGGTGCGGGGCCGCACCAGCGCCGGCGACATCGTAATCCGCCGAGCCTGAGCCCCACCGCGTCCGCCGAGCCTGAACCCCACCGACCCGACGGCCCCGCCCCGCTGCCCCACCCTGCCGACGACCTCGCAATCCGCCGGGCCCGAGCCCCACCGAAACCGCCAAACCCGGGACCCCACCGGCCCGACGAACCCGACCCGCACCCCCACCCCGCCGACGACCTCGCAATCCGCCGGGCCCGAGCCCCACCGAAACCGCCGAGCCTGAGCCCCACCGGCCCAGCAGGGCCGGAGCCGCTCACCAAGCGCCACGGGCCTGGCCCACCCGCAGTGCGAGCAGCATGGCCAGGCCCCCAGGCGCGCCCTCCGCGCCCAGCGTCCCGCCCATCGACTTCGTGACGCCTCGGGCGGCGGCAGGGCCGAGGCCGACGCCCGCCCCACAGGGGACTTCTCCGCTCGCCGGAGGGCTTGAAGGTACGACCCTCGATCTCGCCCACGGCGCCTGACGTCACGCTCGCAGAGGGGGCCGACGGCGACCGACGCCGCCACGTCGAGCCGACGGCGGGCGTGCGCGGGCCGCGACTGACCGCCGCGTCGGGATCCGACCGCCTCCGCGGGGCCGCATGGCCTGCCGAGTTCGTCCTGCTGTCGCCGACCCCGGCCAACCCGGCGCCATCATGGCGCCAGATTGGCTCGCCATGGCGCCACGCTTGTGCCATGACGGCAATGCAGGGAAAGACCGCGCCCCAACTTCCGGCACCACCTCCGCATCCAGCAGACGCCACCCATGCGCCGCCATGGCGCCATGCCGCGCAGTCCGGATGCCGATCGCCGACCACCCAAGCGACCACACGACCGACCCAACGGGAGTCCCACCGTGGCTACGTTCCTTTCCAAACTGGGCCGCCTCGCCTTCCGGCGCCGGGGGGTGACGCTCCTGCTCTGGCTGCTCATATTCGGCGGCATGGGCTTCGCCGCCTCCTCCGCGCCGACACCCCCCGCCGACACGTTCTCGATGCCGGGCACCGAATCGCAGGAGGCCTTCGACCTGCTGACGGAGAAGTTCCCGGACGCGAGCGCCGACGGCGCCAGCGCCCGGGTCGTCGTCCGGGCGCCCGAGGGCCGGAAGATCACCGACCCCGAGCAGCGGGCCGAAGTCGGCCGCTTGGTAGCCGAGTTGGGCACGTCCTCGCCACAGGCGGTGGGCGCCGCCGACCCCTACAAGACCCCCGAGACCAGCATCAGCAAGGACGGTACGACCGCCTACACGGTGGTGACCTACAAGGTCCCGGCGATGGAGGTCGACCGCGAGGCGCACGACGCGCTCGACGCCGCCCTCGCGAAGGCCGCCCAGGCGGGTCTGACCGTCGAGGCCGGCGGTGACGCCGTGGAGATCGACCAGACGATGGGCGGCACCGGCGAGCGGATCGGCATCCTGGTCTCCGCGATCGTCCTCGTCCTGACCTTCGGCTCGATGATCGCCGCCGGAATGCCGCTGATCACCGCTCTGATCGGGGTCGGCATCGGAATCTCGGGCATCACCGCGCTCGGCTCCACCCTCGGACTGTCCGGCACCACCTCGACGCTCGCGATGATGATCGGCCTCGCGGTCGGCATCGACTACGCCCTGTTCATCGTGTCCCGGTTCCGCGCCGAGCGCGCCGAGGGGCGCAACCCCGAGGAGGCCGCGGGCCGCGCCGTCGGCACCGCGGGCTCGGCGGTCGTCTTCGCGGGACTGACGGTCATCGTCGCCCTGGCCGGACTGGCCGTCGTCAACATCCCGATGCTCACCAAGATGGGCCTCGCCGCGGCCGGCACCGTCGCTGTCTCCGCGCTCGTCGCGATCACGCTGGTCCCCGCCCTGCTCGGCTTCGCGCCGGTCAAGGTGATGGCCCGCAAGGGGCGCCTGCAGTACGCCGTCAAGCCGCTGTCCGAGCGCAAGCAGCGCAAGGCCGCCGAGCGGCAGGCCAAGCTCACCAAGAAGAGCAAGCCCAACCTCGGCTCCCGCTGGGCGAGTTACGTCCTGCGCCACCCCGTGGCCGTCCTGCTCACAGGCGTGGTCGGCCTCGGCACGGTCGCCCTGCCTGCCGCGAGCCTCGAACTCGGGCTGCCCGGCGAGGGCTCCATGTCGACGCAGACCACCCAGCGCAGGGCGTACGACATGCTCTCGGAGTCCTTCGGGCCCGGGTTCAACGGCCCCCTGATGGTCACCGTGCAGGCCGAGGACGCCAAGAGGGCGGCCGACTCCACGGGCCAGGCCCTCGGCCGGAACCCCGGCGTGGCCTCGGTCTCCCCCGCCGTCGGCAACAAGGCGAACGACACCGCGATCATCACCGTCATCCCGAAGACCGGCCCGACGGAGAAGAAGACCGAGGAACTGGTCCGAGAACTCCGCGTCACCGCGGACGGCTTGGAGGGGAGCAACGCGTCCCGGGTCCTGGTGACCGGTCAGACGGCGATGTTCATCGACTTCTCGCAGACCCTGGACGGGGCGCTCCTGCCCTACCTGGGCCTGGTCGTCGGCCTCGCCTTCCTGCTCCTCATGGTGGTCTTCCGCTCCGTCCTGGTCCCGCTCAAGGCGGCCCTCGGTTTCCTGCTCTCGGTGGCCGCGGCCCTCGGCGCCGTCGTGGCGGTCTTCCAGTGGGGCCGGCTCGCGGACCTCCTCGGCATCGAGCAGACCGGCCCGATCATGAGCACGATGCCGATCTTCATGATCGGCGTGGTCTTCGGCCTCGCGATGGACTACGAGGTCTTCCTGGTCAGCCGGATGCGCGAGTCGTACGTCCACGGAGCACGCCCCGCCGAGGCGGTCGTCGACGGCTTCCGCCACGGCGGCCGGGTCGTATCGGCGGCCGCGGTCATCATGATGAGCGTCTTCTCCGGCTTCATCGTGGAGGACAACGACTTCATCAAGATGATCGGCTTCGCCCTCGCGATCGCCGTCTTCTTCGACGCCTTCATCGTCCGCATGGCGATCGTGCCCGCGCTGTTCGCGCTGCTCGGCAAGTCCGCCTGGTGGCTGCCGAAGTGGCTGGACCGGATCCTGCCCCGGGTGGATGTCGAGGGCGAGAACCTCGACCGCCACGAACACTCCACACCGCACTCCCGGCGGGAGCACACCCCCGTCGGCTGAGCGAGCCCCGCGAGATGGCACCACGATGGCCCCCCCGGCCATGGGGGCGCCGACCGGCCCACCGGCCACCCACACCTCCCCGGAGTCCCCGAAGAGAAGGGCCCGCCCACGATGAACACCGCGACCCAGGCGTCGACCACCACACGAGCATCCGCGATCTCCGCGACCGGCCTGCGCAAGTCGTACGGCGACAAGGTGGTGCTCGACGGAATCGACCTCCGGATCCCCGAAGGCACGATCTTCGCCCTGCTCGGCCCCAACGGCGCCGGCAAGACCACCACCGTGGAGATCCTCTCCACCCTGATCACCGCCGACGGCGGCGAGGCGCGGGTCGCGGGCCACGACCTGGCCGCCGACCCCGACGCGGTGCGCCACCGGATCGGCGTCACCGGGCAGTTCGCCGCCGTCGACGGACTGCTCACCGCCGAGGAGAACCTGCTCCTCATGGCCGACCTGCACCACCTGCGCAAGCGCGAGGGCCGCCGCCGCGCGGCCGAGCTCCTGGAGCGGTTCGAGCTGACCGGGGCGGCCCGCAAGAACGTCGCCACCTTCTCCGGCGGCATGCGCCGCAAGCTCGACCTGGCGATGACGCTGGTCGGCTCGCCGCGGATCATCTTCCTCGACGAGCCGACCACCGGCCTCGACCCGCGCAGCCGCCGCGTCATGTGGGATCTCATCCGGGACCTGGTCGACCAGGGCGTGACCATCTTCCTCACCACGCAGTATCTGGAGGAGGCCGACCAACTCGCCGACCGCATCGCGGTGCTGGACCACGGCAAGCTCGTCGCGGAGGGCACCGCCGAGGAGCTGAAGCGCAAGATCCCCGGCGGTCATGTCCGCCTGCAGTTCGCCGACGAGGCACACCTGGACACGGCGGCTTCCATCTTCGGCGTCGCCACCCGCGACGACGAGTCCCTCGCCCTGCGGATCCCCAGCGACGGCTCCCTCGCGAATCTCCGCGCCGTCCTCGACGTCCTCGACACCACGGGCGTGCAGGCCGAGTCGCTCACCGTGCACACGCCCGACCTCGACGACGTCTTCCCCACCCTCACCGCCACGACCACGCAGAAGGAGTCGACCCGATGAGCACCGGCGTCACCCTCACCCCGACCAGGCCCGCCGAGCCGACCCGCTCGTACGCGCTGCGCGACTCGATGACGATGCTGCGCCGCAACCTCAAGCACATGCTGCGCTATCCGTCGATGACGGTCACGATCGTCATGATGCCCATCGTGATGCTGGTGCTCTTCGTGTACGTCTTCGGCGGCGCGCTCGGCACCGGCATCGGGGCGGGCGCCGACCGCGGCGACTACACCAACTACGTGGTGCCGGGCATCATCCTGATGGCCGTGACCTCGGGCGCCCTCACGACCGCCATCTCCGTCTGCACCGACAAGACGGAAGGCATCGTCAAGCGCTTCCGTACGATGTCCATCTCGCGCGGATCCATGCTCACGGGCCATGTGTTCGGCAGCGTCGTCCAGGCCGCGGCGATCCTCGTCCTGATCACCGGAGCCTCCTTCGCGGTGGGCTTCCGCCCTGATGCCACGCCCATCGAGTGGATCGCCGCCCTCGGTCTGCTGCTCTTCCTGGCCTTCGGGCTGAGCTGGGTGACCGCCGCGATGGGCCTGGGCGCCAAGACCATCGAGGCCGCGTCCAACGCCCCGATGCCTCTGACCTTCCTGCCCTTCCTCGGCAGCGCGGTCGTCACCCCGGAGTCCATGCCGACCGCTCTGCGCTGGTTCGCGGAGTACCAGCCGTTCACCCCGATCAACGAGACCCTGCGCGGTCTCCTGCTCGGCACGCCGATCGGCGACGACGGCTGGATCGCCCTCGCCTGGTGCGCGGGGCTCGCCCTGGTCGGGTACCTGTGGGCGCGCGCCGTGTTCAACCATGAGGTCAGGCGCTGACCTGGCCGTCTTGACAGGAAGGCATTCAGAGTTCTAGATACAGAACGTTCTGTCTGTGGAACGATGGGCCAAGCGAAAGTCGGGAACCGATGCACAGTGCCGTAGATCTGGCCACTCAAGTGGGCGCTCGCGTACGGATGTTGCGCACAGAACGCGGGATTTCACTGTCGGAGCTGGCACGCAGGTCCCAGGTCGGGAAGGGAACGCTCTCGGAGCTGGAGAGCGGACGCCGCAACCCGACACTGGAGACGCTCTACGCACTGACGACCGCGCTCGACGTGCCGCTCAGCGCGGCCCTGCACACCACCGGGCCGTCCGCCGAGATATCGGGCGCGGCGGTCGACGCGGTCCTCACCGAGCGCTTCGAGGACGCCTCGGCGGTCACGGAAACCTACCGCGTGCGCATCCGCGCGGGGTCGACGCAGGAGTCCGCCGGACACACGCCCGGGACGACGGAGCACATCGTCGTCCTGGCCGGCACGGTGCGCGTCGGCCCGCTCGACGCCCCCGCCCTGAGAGTAGGCCCCGGCGAGCACGCCACCTGGGCCGCCGACGTACCGCACCTGTACCAGGCACCCGAGAACGACGTCGACGCGCTCCTGGTCATCCGGTATCCCCGACAGTCGTTCGGAACGGAAAGTGACTGAAACGCGCGGGCACGGTAGGAAGTCCTTGTGAAGGAAGAGATACAGGCCGCGACCGTTCGGGTGTTCATCGCTCTCGCCCCGCCCGACGACGCGAAGGAGGAGCTGGCGCGGGAGCTGCGACCCGCCTACGACGCGTACCCGCGCATGCGGTGGAACCGCATCGAGGACTGGCACATCACCCTGGCGTTCCTCGGAGAGCTCCCGGTGGCAACCGTTCCGCTGCTGCGGCCGCCGCTCGCGGACCTCGCCGCCGAGCGCGGCCCCGTGGAACTGGCACTGCGCGGCGGCGGCCACTTCGACGAGCGGGTGCTGTGGAGCGGGATCGACGGGGACCTCGATGGGCTGCACCGGCTCGCCACCGAGGTGCGGGCCGTGGTCAAGGAGTGCGGTGTCCCCTTCGAGGGGCGGCCGCTGCGCCCCCACCTGACGCTGGCACGCTCCGGACGGAACGATCCGTCGTGCGTGGTGGAGGCCGCCACCGGGCTCTCCGCCTTCACCGGTCGCCGCTGGCAGGCCGAACGCCTGCACCTGGTCGGCAGCAACTTCGGCCGCGGCCCGGGACCGATCCGCTACCGCGACATCGAAGCGTGGAAGTTCGGCGCCGGGGACCTTTCGGGCTGAGCCGAACGTTTCGGCAGGCCAGCCGCTTGCGGCCGTTCAGGTGAGGCGGAAACGATCCCCTTTGCGCGGCCGGTTCCCGACGCCCCGGAGCTTCCCACAGGCTTGCCCTGCCCGGCATGCGTACGCACCCGCCGTGGCGCAACCCCCTGCGAACCTGATGGGAGCCCCCATGGGACTGACGACGGCGACGATCGCCGCGGAACTGGAAGCGGCGGGCAAGGTCGGTGACCCGAAGGCCGACGAGCTCGTGTCCGACTTGATCGACAACAAGGAGATCGACGGGGTCAACGCCCTGTTCCGTACGATCGGTACGCTCAAGCCCGGCCAGGACCTGTCAGAACTCCCGCCGCGACTGGCCCAGTTCCTCAAGGAGGCGGCGGCCGCGCCGCCGGACTGGTCGGAGGCGGACGTCAAGGCCGCCGAGGGCTTCTTCGCCCACCACCACGGCGAAGTGTCCATGCTCCAGGGCACCGTCGGCCTCATCGGCACGTACCTCTCGCCGACCGGAGCCTTCACCCTCCGCTCGACCGGCCGCCTCGGCGGCGTCGAAGGACCGGGCGACGCCTGTCGCAGTCCTCCCGCCTCTTCCTCGACATGGGCAACAAGAACGCCCTGCGCGACGGCTCGCTCGCCGCGAACGTCACCAAGGTGCGCCTGGTCCATGCCTCCGTGCGTCAACTGCACAAGAAGAGCGGAGAGTGGGACTACGCCAAGTGGGGTGAGCCGGTCTCGCAGAAATACACCACCGGGGCCACCTTCGTCTTCTCCACCCAGATCCTCCAGGGCATGGAGCGCCTGGGCATCGACGTGTCCAAGGACGACGCGCACGGCTTCATGTGCGCCTGGCACTACGTGAACCACTACCTCGGAACCCCCGAGAAGTGGCTCATGCCCAAGGACCCCGACCAGGTCGGGGCCATGTGGAACCAGGAGCGGGACAAGGAGTGGAAGAAGACCGACGACGGCGTCTTCATGACCAAGCAGGCCGTCGACTTCTACAAGAAGTTCTACCCGCCGGGCGCCCATGACGCCTTCATCGCGATGGTCCGCCACGCGCTCACCGACAAGTACGCCGACATGGCGGGCCTGCCCAAGAGCGTCCTCGACGCGGCGGCCGGGCCCCTGTCGGCCGGTCACGGCCTGGTCAGCGGAGTGGCCGGCGGCCTCCTGGGCGGCAGCGCCAAGAAGGCCGTGGGCGTCAACCCGTACAAGGACATCCTGGGGATCGCCTCCAAGGGCTACAACGAGGTGCAGAGGTTCGCGCTGACCCACAGCGAGGACGACCAGCCGCAGATGCACCAGGAACTCCACGACAACCGCTGAGCGCGCGGGCGATCTCCGTTCGGGCGGATGCGGCGCGCCTTCCGCCGCATCCGCGCCGTGCGCCGGTGGGGCCAGGTCAGCGGGCTGCTCTTCCCGTCCGCCCTCACTCCGGTCTGGCGCGACTCGGGCTGCTCGGCCTCAGGCTCTTCTCGCGGCTCGTCTTCTCGCCGTTGATCGTCCGGCGCGGTCACGGAGCATTGGCCGGCCGGCGCCTCCACGATGCCTTTCCCCTGCACCGAGGAGACAGCACTCGCTGACACACCAGACCTGCTAGGATCACCGCGTTGGCCTTCGGCGCGCACAATTCCCGTGCCCGGAGGCTTTTTTCATGCCTTCTGACGATTCCACACCCGCCCCCGCCGGCTACCGCGCTCTGCTCCGCAACAGCGAATTCGCCGGTTTGTACGTCGGCTTCACCTTGACGGTCGCCGCGACGACCTTGTCCGGCTTCGCCCTCGGCACACTGGTCAACGACCGGACCCACTCGCCCTTCCTGACGGCCGTGAGCATGTACGGCGCCACCTTCGCGACGGTGCTCGGCGCCTTGACGCTGATGTCGGTCGCGGACGGGAAGCGCCCGCGCCGGACGCTCGTCGCGCTCCAGTGCGTCGCGCTGGTGGGGGTCGCCGCGCAGGCCGTCCCGGGGCTACCGTTGGCTGCCCGGTTCGGGCTGCTGCTGGTGCTGGGGTTCTTCCAGTCGCTGGGTACCGGCACGCGGATGGGGTTGCTCGCCGAGGTGGTACCGGCCTCCGGCTATGCGCTTGCACGTTCGCTGATGAACATCACCTCGGGCGGCATGGCGATCCTCGGTTACGCCACCGGCGCCGTGCTCCAGCGATACCTCAGCCCGCAAGGGGTCTTCGTCATCTCGGCCGTCCTCACCGGACTCGGGTTGGCCGCGGTGGCGACCACCGTCCGGGAACACTCGATCCGTCTCACCCGCCGCCCCGGACTGCGCCAGACCTGGACGACGAACGCCGCGCTCTTCGCCCACCCCGGGCGGCGGGCGCTGCTGCTGAACCTGTGGGTCCCCAACGGTCTGGTCGTCGGCTGCGAGGCGCTGTTCATCTCCTACGACCCGGGCCACGCCGGCACCCTCCTGGCCGCCGGATCGGCCGGCATGCTGCTCGGGGACCTGACCGTCGGCCGGTTGCTGACCGCCGGTGAACGCCGCCGCCACGCCTTCGCCCTTCGGCTGCTGCTCGCCGCCCCCTTCCTGCTGTTCGCGACGGACCCGCCCGTACTGGTCTCGGCTGCCGCGGTGTTCGTCGCGAGTGCGGGGTTCGCCGCCACCCTGCCCCTGCAGGAGCAGCTCCTCGGTCTGACGCCCGACCCGGTACGGGGCCAGGTCCAGGGCGTCGAGTCCGCCGGCCGGATGACCTGGCAAGGGCTGGGCGCCGCGCTCGCGGGCGCGGCCGCCCAGGGCCTCGGCCCGGGCACGGCGATCGCCGCCATCGCCGCGGTCTCCCTCGTGGTCACCGTGGTCTCCCGGCCGGCAGTGGTCCGCGCCGAGGCCATCGCGGTCTCCGCCGATCGGCCCCGGTAGAGGGCCCCTCCCGTCAGGACGCGCGCCAGACCGTCATGTCCGCGGTGATCCAGCCGGGCAGGTCCTTCAGCTCCACGATCGACTTGATCTTGATGACGATCAGGGCGATGTCCCCCGACGGGTGCCTGACGCAGATCTCGCTGCCGGCGGCCGTCGCGGCCAGCGGGAGCCTGTGGCTCGTGGCGGCGCCCGTGAGGAGACGGCACGAGTCGAGGGAGCCGGTGCCCGGCTCGGCGTACAGCAGGGTGAAGACGCTCTCGTCGCTCTCCAACTGGCAGCCGGTCACCTCGCAGTTCATGCGGATGTCCCCCGCGCGGTCCTCGCGGTTGACCGGTTCCTTGATGCCGACCGAGTTCTTCTCGTCCAGTCGCACCAGGGGGTAGGGGAAGGCCACGGGCGCCTTGGACGGCTTGGGTGTGCTCGGTGCGGAGCCGGCGGATCCCGCCGCCTTGCCGCCGGTCGCCGCGCCGGCCGACCGCGACCCCGACGGTGTCCCCTGGGTTCCCGTGGCCGAGCCGGTCGGATGGGTCGCGGACACGTCCTTTTCCCGCATCCTGTCCGCCGCTCCCTTGCCGACCCAGACCAGGCCCGTCAGCACGAGTGAGCCCGCCGTCACCGCGACGGCCGTGATCAGTGCGATACGCCGCTGGCGCGCCCGCTGTTCCTCCGGCCCGAGCGGCGCCGTCGGCCGCGGGCGCCAGTCCATCGGCATCGGCGTCGGCCTCGTCTGCACCGCGGTGGGATGCGGGACCGGAGGCGGGATCACCACCTCCGGCCCCGTCACCTCCCGCCAGACGGCCGGACCACCGCCCGCGTCGGCGTCCTTGCCCAGCCGCTGCCGGCACCAGGCCACGATCTCCGCCGGGGTGGCCCGCTCCTGCGGATCGGCGGCCAGGCACCGGGCGATCACCGGGCGCAGCGGCTCCGGCAGCCGGGACAGGTCCGGGTCGGAGTGCACGATCCGGAACAGCACGCTCATGGAGGGGCCGTCCCCGTAGAGCGGCTCGCCCAGCGCCGCGAACGCCGCGGTCTGGCCCAGGGCGAAGACGTCGGTGGCCGCCGTGGTGTCGCCCGCCAGCGCCTGCTCGGGGGCCATGAACTGCGGCGTGCCGATGGCGCTGCCCGTGGCGGTGGGCGCGGTGGTGCCGGACGCCAGCGAGATGCCGAAGTCGATGACACGGGGCCCGTCGGCGGCCAGGAGTACGTTCGACGGCTTCAGGTCCCGGTGCACGATGCCCGCGCCGTGGATGGCCTGGAGGGCCTCGGCCACGCCCGCCATCAGCCACAGTACTGCGGGCACCGGCAGGGGTCCCCGCCGGTTGACGGCCTCCGTCAGCGAGGGCCCGGGCACGTAGAGGGTGGCCAGCCAGGGCGGCACACCGTCCGCCTCCGCGTCGATCAACTCGGCGGTGTAAGCCCCCCGGACCCGCCGGGCCGCCTCCACTTCGCGGCGGAACCGCCGCCGGAACGCCGGGTCTTCGGCCAGCTCCGGCCGTACCACCTTGATGGCCACCGGGCGGCCGCCCGGCGTGTGCGACAGGTAGACCCGGCCCATGCCACCCGCGCCGAGCCGGGCCACGAGGCGGTAGCCCGCCACGGAAGACGGATCGTCCGCCTGCAAGGGCTGGAACACCTCGGTCGCGCTGTTCATCGGCCTCCCCCGATCCCCCGATCAACCGATGAGTTGATCGACATCACCTTAAGCGCCGGGCGGGGGCGAGTACGTGCCGGGAGGCTACGGCCTGAGGCGGGAGAGGTCCTGGGCGGCCGACTCGGGATCTGCGGTGAGGAGTTCGTGGACGGTTTCGAGGAGCGGGAGGGGGGTGTGGGCGGTGGCCAGGGAGACGTCCTTGGCCGCCAGGGCGAGCGGGAAGTGGGAGGCCTCGGCGAACGTACGGGCGACCGCGCCCGACAGGGGTCCCTTGGACAGTTCGGTACGGACGAGGTCCGCGGGGAGGCCGAGGGCCCGGCCGAGCTTGAGGGTCTCGGAGACCAGGGCCACGCCGCCGATCACCGCGTTGATGAGTACCAGCTTGAGCGCGGCGCCGGAGCCGGGGGCCCCGCATTCGGTGATGTCGCCGAGGTGACCGAGGACGGTACGGACCGGCACGGGCAGCGGACCGCCGGCCAGGATCCACAGTTCTCCGGCGGCGGCGCGGTCCACGCTGCCCATCACCGGGGCGTCGGTCAGGGCCACCCCTTCGGGAAGGCGGGCCGCCAGCTCGCGGATCGTGTCGGGGCCGACGGTCGAGGTGTCGATCCAGTGGGCGCCCGGGCGCAGGGCCGGGAGGACGGATTCGGCGACGGCGTGGGCGGCGGCCGGGTCGGCGAGCATCGTGATGACGACATCGGCGTCGCGTACGGCGTCAGCGGGCCCGTCGGCGAGGTGGGCCCCGGCCGCGACGAGCGGGGCGGCCTTGTGCCTCGTACGGTTCCAGACGGTCAGCGGGTGTCCGGCGGCGAGCAGGCGGTGGGCCATCGGCGCGCCCATGCTGCCGAGGCCGAGGAATGCGATCTTGTCCATGGGTCGACCGTAGGGCCGGGCCCATTGATGCGACAAGCGAATGTCTAGCATGGGTGGCATGAGTGAACCGCATGGCTTGTACGAGGTCTTCCTGCGCGTCGCGCGGGAGGGGTCCTTCACCGCCGCCGCCCGGGCGCTGGGGTACACCCAGTCCGCCGTCTCCCGGCAGATCCAGACCTTGGAGGAGGAATGGGGGGCCTCCCTGTTCGACCGACTGCCGCGCGGGGTGCGGCTGACCGAGGCCGGGCGGGTGCTGCTGCCGCACGCCGAGGGCATGCGGGGGCGGTTGCGCGCGGCCCGGGCCGAACTGGACGCGTTGCGCTCGCTGGGCGGGGGCATGCTGCGGATCGGGGCCTTCGCCGCCGCCGACGTGTCGCTGGTCCCCCGCGCCATGGCCGCGTTCGGGGAGCGCCACCCGGGCGTCACCGTCGTCCACACGGAGGGGCCCACGGCCAAGCACGTCGCCCTGCTCGCGGAGGGTGGCCTCGACCTGGCCGTGCTCAGCACTCCGGACGGGGTGCCGCTGCACGGGCCGGACCTGCACCATCTGCTGGACGAGCCCATGTACGTGGCCCTGCCGCGTGCGCACCGGTTCGCCGGACGGGCCCGGCTGAGGCTGGCGGAACTGGCCGACGAGGAGTGGATCGAGGGCGCCGTCCCTCCCGATCGGACCCTGCTGGCGCCGGCGCTGACCGACGGGTTCCGGCCGCGGGTGGCCTTCCGGGTCAACGACTGGACGGCCAAGCAGGGGTTCGTCGCCGCGGGCCTCGGCATCACCGTGCTTCCCGCGCTCGCGGCCGGGGCGGTCCGGGCCGACGTCGCCCTCGTCCGCATCGACCCGGCGGACCTCCCCTGCCGGAAGGTCTACGCGGGCACCCCCCGGGGGCTCGGCCACTCCCCCGCCGTCAGCGCCTTCCTCGCGCTGCTGCGCACCACGGCCGCCGCCTGAGCCCGGCCACCTGAGCCGTCCGCGCCTTAATTGGCTGGCGCGGCCACCGGATACGGCGGATCATCCGCAGGGGCCGGGGCTTCCACGAGCCCCCTTCACCTACCCGAGGGGAAGTTGTGATGACCGTCGTCCCGTCCGATCCGTCTGGACCCCAGCCTGAAGTCCGCGTCGCGGCAGGGGTGTTGCGCGGCTGCCGGGAGGCGGGTGTGGCGGTCTTCCGCGGCATCCCGTTCGCCGAGCCGCCGGTCGGCGCGCTGCGTTTCGCCGCGCCGCGGCCGGCACGGGGATGGGACGGGGTGCGGGAGGCGGTGTCATACGGGCCTCCGCCCCCGCAGGGCGGCCATTTCGGCATGGACGAGCTGGCCAAGGACGCGGTGGGCGACGACTGGCTGACGGTCAACGTCTGGTCCCCCGAGCCGGGCCCGGGCGCGGGGCTGCCCGTGATGGTGTGGATCCAGGGCGGCGCCTACACGATCGGCATGTCCGGGCTTCCCGAGTACGACGGCGGCCGCCTGGCGCGTGAGGGTGTCGTCGTGGTGACCTTCAACTACCGTGTGGGGCTGGAGGGTTTCGGTCAGTTCGAGGGGGCGCCCGCCAACCGGGGGCTGCTCGACCAGATCGCCGCTCTGGAGTGGGTGCGTGACAACATCCGTGCCTTCGGCGGCGATCCGGACCGCGTCACGGTCTTCGGCCAGTCCGCGGGCGCCGGATCGGTCGCCGCGCTGCTGGCGGTGCCGCGTGCGGCCGGGCTCTTCGGGCGGGCCGTCGCACAGAGTGCGCAGGGCACGTTCTTCTCGCCGGAACTCGCCGCCGACATCGCCGCCGCCTGCGCGGCCGAGCTGGGGCTGAAGCCCACGGTGGCCGACCTGTCGGCAGTGGACCCGGTCCGGCTTTCCGCCGCCGGTGACGCGGTCGGCGCCGCGATGGGGCGGTGGGCGGAACGCTGGGGTCGGGTCGCGCACAGGTCGATCCCGTTCTCGCCGGTCGTGGACGGTGACGTCCTGCCGGTCACTCCGTGGCAGGCCTTGGCCGACGGAGCCGGCCGCGACATCGACCTCCTCGTCGGCCACACCCGCGACGAACAGCGGCTGCTCACCGCGCTCGACGGCCTGCTCGGCCAGGTGACCGGGGAGCAGGCGGCCGCCGCCCTGGACGTCTTCGCCCCGGGCCTGGACGGCGTACGCCGCTACCTCGACGCGTTTCCGGGCGCGGGCCCCGACGAGCTGTACGAACTGGTGCACTCCGACTGGCTGTTCCGCATGCCGAGCCTCCATCTCGCACAGGCCCAGACCGCCGCCGGCGGCCGTGCCCACGTCTACGAGCTGACCTGGCCCGCCCCGGGCATGGGCGGTGTACTCGGCGCCTGCCACGGCCTCGACGTGCCGCTCGTCTTCGGCAATCTGGACCGCGGCCAACCCGCCCTGCTGATCGGCGAGGAACCCTCCCCGGAGGCGGAGGCCCTGTCCGCGCGCATGCGCACCGCCTGGACGGCCTTCGCCGCCTACGGTGACCCGGGCTGGCCCGCGTACGACACCGAGCGACGCCTCGTACAGCTCTTTGCCGACCGCCCGGCCGTCACCGCGTACCCGGAGGAGTCCTCCCGCCTGATCTGGCAGGACCACGGCTTCCCCGTACTGCCGCTGCGTCCAGCCCGCTAGAACCGCTCAGCCGAGGACGAGCGGGAGTCTCGCGTCCAGCGCCCCCAGCGCGGCCCTCTCCGCCGCACCGGGGGCGCGGCGCCCGGTGCCGATCAGCAGCGCGTCCTTGTCGGAGAACGACGGGGGAAACGCCGCACCGGCGATCTCCTCCAGCAGCTCGCGCGACCGGGCGAGCCCCTCCGGGGGCGGTTCCGCGGCGTCCGGGAGGTGCGCGATCAGATCGAGGTGGTGCAGCGTCCACTCCAGCACGTACGCGGAGAGGTAGTCGCCCGCGGTGAGCACCTCGCCCCGGGTACCGACCCGGACCGCGGGATCCGCGAGCTCGGCGGCGCGACCGGCGGCGGAACCGACGTCGTCGAGGTGGAACTTGAGCAGCGCCGGGTCTTGGTAGGCCGCGGCGAGACGGGGGATCAACGCGTCGAGCGGGTCGTCGCCGGTCGGGGCTTCGACGATCTCCCAGTAGGTCACGGCGTCGCGGGTCGGTTCCTCGGCAGCGGGGGTGACGAGGGTGATCAGGACGTCCTGAGCGTCGATGACCAGATGGCACACCAAGTCCCGCACCAGCCACCCGGCGCACCCGGACGGCCGCCCGAACTCCTCGTCACGCAGTCCGGCAACGGCCTTGCGCAACGCCGCCCATGAACGCGAGAAGGGTTCCACGGCCGCAACCTAACAGCACCCGGCGGCCCCCACCACCGACACCTCGCCTGTCGATTTCACTGCGCGGCGCAGCAAAAGGAGGCCTGCGGGGCGGGTCGCGGCGTGGCAGGGGCTGGGTAGGGTGGGCGCGACAGTGCATCGTGAACGGAAACAAGGAGCAGACGTGAGCGAGTCGGCGTCCATCGCCCTGCAGCAGGAGATCGCCCGGGAACTCGAGGTCGCCGAGACCTTCGAGGCCGAGCGGGAGATCGAGCGCCGGGTGGCCTTCCTCGCCGAGCGGCTGACCTCCACCGGTCTGCGCTCCCTCGTGCTCGGCATCAGCGGCGGTGTCGACTCCACCACCACCGGTCGGCTGTGTCAGCTCGCCGTCGAGCGGGCGCGGGCCGCCGGGCACGAGGCGCGGTTCTACGCGATGCGACTGCCCTACGGGGTCCAGGCCGACGAACACGACGCCCAGCTCGCGCTCTCCTTCATCCGGGCCGACCACGTCCTGACCGTGGACATCAAGCCCGCGAGCGACGCCGTCCTCAAGGCCTCGCGGACCGCCGGCGTCGGCTTCCGCGACGCCCACCACGAGGACTTCGTGCACGGCAACATCAAGGCCCGGCAGCGCATGATCGCCCAGTACGCGGTGGCCGGCGCGTACGACGGCCTGGTCGTCGGCACCGACCACGCCGCGGAGGCGGTCTCCGGCTTCTTCACCAAGTTCGGCGACGGCGCCGCCGACCTGGTCCCGCTGACCGGCCTGACCAAGCGCCGGGTGCGCGCCGTCGCGGACGCGCTGGGCGCGCCCGCCGAGCTGGTGTGGAAGACCCCGACGGCCGATCTGGAGACCCTCGACCCGGGCAAGGCCGACGAGGACGCGCTCGGGGTCACGTACGACGACATCGACGACTTCCTGGAGGGCAAGCCGGTGGACGGGCGCGCCTTCGACACGATCGTCCGCCGCTACCGCCTCACCGAGCACAAGCGCCGGCTCCCCGTCGCCCCCTGGACCGAGAAGCCGGCACCCGGCGTGGCGTAGTCGACGGGGCCGTGGAACCGGGCCGCCGCTCGGGTCACGGCCCCGCCGCGGTGTGAGGAAGCGGCCCACGTGCGTGATGATCAAGCGGCGCGCGCCGGCCGCTTCCGACCTTTTCCCGCCCGGTGCCCTAGCTGCGTACGGGCACCCCCGCGGCCGCCCGTACGGCCGGGTGCCGGAGCCGGCTGGCGACCTTGACCAGGTGGGCGCGTTCCTCGGCGGGGCTCAGATCGCGGCCGGGCAGCGCGGCGGGGGCGGCGGGCGGGTCGACGCCGGCGTTCTTACGGGCGACGGCGTCGAGGAGGGTCGCCGCCGCGGCCGCGGCCCGCTCCTCCGGCTCCGTCCAGCGCTCGGCGCCCGCCACCCGCCGGATCCGGTCGGCCGGCGCCGCGTCGAAGTAGGGGCCCAGGCTCTGCACCACGGTGAGGATGTCGGCGATCCGGGTCAGCAGATGCCAGTCCCGTACGTCGAAGAAGCCCAGTGCGGTCAGCCGGTTGGGCTCGTCGAGCGCCATCCGCGGGTCGGCCTGGCGCGTCAGCTCCCACAGGGGTGCGAGGGCGATGTAGTCGCGCCGGTCGGCCCGCCAGGCGGCGACGGCGGCGCCCGAGAACCCGTAATTGATGACGAACGCACCGATGGTGCCCGAGACGGGACCGAGGCTGTGCAGGGGGTCGAGGGCGTGGGAGCCGAGGGCGCCGGCGAGCGTGGCCGGTCCGACGCAGACGACGTACCCGGCGATGAACCAGGTGGCGATGCTGATGTGGTGCAGGGCGCGGCTCAGGCGCGGGTCCCGCTGTGCGGAGAGCAGGGCGCTGCGGCGGAAGCGGATCGCGGTGGCCAGCGAGGCGTAGGCGAGGCCGGACTGGAAGGCGGCGAGCATGAGGAGCGAGCCGGGGTCCCGGCCGTAGGCGACGTTGAAGTCCATGGGGTGGGGGGTGTCCCCGGTGTCGGACAGCAGGAAGCCGGCCAGCATCAGGAGGCCGAGCAGGCCGTAGACCGACAGGCGCACGGCGAGGGCGCTGATCCCCGCGAGCGGGGGCATCCGCTCCGGCTGCCACAGCATCGCCATGACGTGGGTGTGGGCGAAGAAGCCCAGGATGCAGAAGAAGACGAGCAGTTCGGCGAGGTTCGGGGAGCCCGTGGCGGCGCCGACGGCTCGGTACACGACGGGGGTGGCGAAGAGGAAGGCGCCCACGCCCACGGCCGAGCAGGTCGCGATCAGCCGCAGGGCTCCCGAGCGTTCCCGGCGCCAGGCGACGATCTTGGCCGTCGTGGTACAGCCGGCGATGGCGACGACGACGAGGTAGACGATGTCGGCTGCGTCCTCAGACACCGGTCCCCCTGTGGCGTAGTGCGGAGTTGACGTCGGTGCGGTGGGCGGGCTCCTCGGCGTTGACGATCATGGAGACCATCAGCCGCCCCAGGGTCTCGGCCTGGCGCTCCGCGGACGGGCCGCCGTGGCCGTGCGTACCGGCGTCGGTTTCGGTTTCGGATGCGGTGGTGGCGTGCGGGTGCTTGTGGGAGGGGCTGGGGCCGGCCACGTCGAAGTAGGTCCGGCCCAGCATCATCCGGCTCACCGCCGGGTTCAGTGCGGGCGCCAGGAGCGCGAGGATCTCGTCGTTCATGAGGTCGTGCCCGTGCTCCTCCGGGTCGTGGCCGAGGTAGATGTGTGCGAGTTCGTGGCCGATGACGATGGCCTGAAGCGTCTTGGGTGAGTCCCGGTCGACGAGGAGGATCAGCTCGTCGGGCGTGTGGAGGAGTCCTCCGGTGAGGGGCCGGCGCAGCGGCATGCAGAGGATGCGGATGGGCAGTCCCCGGCTGCGGCCGACCGCGTCGACCACTTCCTGCTGGGTCGGGTGGGCGGGGAGTCCGAGCTTGATGCGGAAGTCCCGGCGCTCTTTGCGCAGCCTCCGCTGTTCACGAAGCGTCTGTGCTGCGAGGCCGAGCGACGCCCGAATGCTGCCCCCCACGACTCGTCCCTCCGACATCCTGCGTACGTTCTCTGTGCTGCTTGTGCTGCTACTTGTGCTGCTACTGGTACTGGTGGCCCGATGCCCGCAGCCCGAAAGCTCAGGCTAGCCCCAGCCTGTGACGGTGACTGCCGGATCGCGGCAGCCTGTGCGTGCCGCCCACGGCCTGCTCGCTCCTCTGGGGACAGAGTCGCAGCTCAGCGCCTGTTTTGCGCCGCGATGAGGCCGGTCCGCACCTGGAGCGTCACACACTGCAGCCTGTACGGTCCCCCTTGGGAAGATCAAGGAAATCGAGGCTTCCCATTGGCGCAATTCCTCAAGTGGAAGCTCTCAGGGGGGTTCGGTCATGTACGAAGCAGGCGAAATCGGTCTGCCCCCGGTGACCCTCTCCATCGCCGCCCGGGACGCCTATCTGAAGATCATAAACGCCGCTCCGGTCGCCCCGGACGACGCTCCGGCCCTTGAGGAACTGCTGGCGCTCGAGCTGGTGACGCCCAGCCTCTTCGTTCCCGGCCGGTTCGAGCCCACCGACGTCGAGCAGGCCGAACGCAGCGCCACCGTCCGGGAGCTCGATGCCATACGCAGGCACCTGGCACGCCTGTCGGGGGTCCCGGACCTGTTCGCCAACCTGCCCAGAAGGCCCGACCTGACCCCTCTCGACGGCATCGAACGGCTGGCCTCGCTCGATGACGCCAACCGGCTGCTGACCACGCTCGTCTCGGGCACGCAGTGCAGCGTCTGGTCGGCGCACCCGAGGGGCCGTCCGGTGTGGAGCCTGGAGACGTCCCTCTCCCGGGAGTTGGAGCTCCTCCGGCAGGGCAGGCAGTTCCGTACGATATACCCCAGTTCCGCACGCCGGCGCGACGCGGAGAGCAAGTGGGCGAGCGCCATGTCGGCCGAAGGAGCGGAAGTGCGCACCCGCGTCCCCGACTTCGTCCGCATGGTCATCATCGACGGCAGGACGGCCGTCGTGGCCGACCCCGCGGACCCGGAGGGGACGACGACTTCGGCCTACTGCATCACCCACCCGGTGGTCGTCTCGATCATGGTCGCGGTGTACGAGCAGCTGTGGGCCCGCTCCGAGCCCTGGAAGGGCGGCCGGGTCCCGGAGCCGGCCGGTGCCGCGGTGACCACCCCGCAGACGCGGGCGCTGTACCGGATGTTGCGGGCCGGCAAGGGCCGGCCGGAGATCGCACGCCGGCTCAAGATCAGCGAGCGGACGGTCACCACCCTGCTGAACAGGCTCTACGAGGCGACGGGGACGGACAACCTGCTCGCACTGGGCGAGTGGTGGGCGGGCTCGGCCGACCGCCACATGGACTGACCGGTCCGGTCGGCAGCGGGATCCGCCGGCCTCAGCCGCCCGCCTCAGCTGCCCGTCGCGCCCCCGTCCCGCGTCCCCGGCAGCGGGCCCGCCATCCGGCCCAGCAGTGCCGGGATGCCGCCGGCCTCGCGCAGCATCGCCAGCAGCTCGACGTGGCTCATGGTGTCCCGTACGACCTCGGAGTCGTCGGGAGCGAGGAAGAACTCGGCCCCGGCCTCGACCCCGAAGTGCCGGGCGAGCGCCTGGAGCGGGGTGTCCGCGAAGTAGGAGGTCTCGACGCCGAACACGGCGGCGAGCTGCACGGTCGACTCCCAGCTCGGCTTGCTCTTCCCCGAGGTCACGTTGTACAGCCACACGCGGCTCTTGCCGCACGCCTTGGCCACGTCGTCCCTCTTGAAGGAGTCGCCGGTGGCAGTGGTACGCGTCTCGAAGAGGTGCTCCAGGCGGGCTCGGAAGAGCTCGGCATCGGCCGGAACGTCCTCGGCCGGCTCGCCGGATCTGAGCCGGGCCAGGTGATCGAGAGGCACCCCCGTGGCCGCGCTGACCTCTTCGCCGGTCTGCGGGCTGCCGCCTCTGCGATAGATCCGGTCGAACAGGAAGTTCAGCCGTGCCGCGATCCGCTGCCCGTACTCATCCCCGGCTGCCCCGCTCATCGATACCTTCCCCGCCATGGTGCGCCGCTGCCGCTGGTTACGGGCCGGGTGGCGCCAGCTCCCCCTCTTGGTCATTCTCTCAGGGAAGACTCTCCCAGCCCGACTTTGGTCGGGCAAGGGCAAACAGGATCAAGATCCGTACCGTCGGTACGGAGTCGGCCGGCCCGCGCGCGGTCGACGCTCCTGACGCTACCTCAAAGTAGACCGTGCTAACTATTGTTGACATCAACGGCGTAACTGGAGCAAGATCCTGCTGTGCCGCCGAGCCGCCACGACCCTCGCCACTGCGGGGTGGGTGCGGACTCGGCCGCGTGCGCCGCCACGGTTCCGGCTTCCACGGGGGAGAGGTCGGACCGTCGGCGGGCGAACAGGCGCACCCGGCAGCGTTCCGGGGGTGTCCTCGTCCATCGTCCGCCGACGGGCGGCGCACGGCACCTCTATTTTCCGACCGGGGCACTGCGCCGGAGTTCAGTGGCCGCGGGTCAGGGCGGCGGGAGCGCCGGCCGACTGGGCCCCTTCCGACTCGAGAATCAGACGGTCCGGTTCTTGCATGGTCAGCACGTAGAGGTTGCCCTGGGGGCAGTCGAAGGTGGCCGCGCGGTCGGTCGGGTGGCCGGTCACCGCCTTGAAGACCACGCGGTTCGGCCCGACCTGCTGCAGTTCAAGGGCTTCCGTGCACCCCAGGTTGCGTCCGCTGGAGACCTCCTTGAGGTCGCTGGCCTGCCGGCCCACGAGGTCTCCGACCACCCCGGCGTGCAGGGTGACGGTGACGGCGAACTCGCCGGTCCTCGCCCGCGTGATGCCGTCCGCGTCCGGCGTCCCGGGCCCGACGCCGGACCACGTACCGACCCACGAGTCCGGGAGGGACGCCGCCGAGGACGACCGGGCGGACGGGGTGGGCGTCGGCGTGGAGGAGGCGCCGGGGGGCGCGGCCCCGTCACCGTCGTCGCCCCAGGGCAGCCGGATCGCGAGCGTGACGACCGCCGCGAGGACGGCGGCACCGGCGGCCGTGCCCAGCAGCAGCGGCCGGCGGGCGGCGGGGGCGGAGGAGGGAAGCGGAGTGGGCAGTGGAGTGCCGGCCTGCATGGGCGGGGGCACCGGCGCCGTGGGAGTGGGCGCGACCGGCGACCGCTGCCCGGGAACGGGCGGCGTACCACTCCCCGCAGGGGCTTGGACCGGTGGCTGCGGTACGGACAGGAGTCCTCGGAGTTCGACCTCCCGGCGGGCGACGTCCGCCGGCAGCTCCGGCGGCACCACCCCGCTCCAGTCGGTCTCCTGCCCCTCCCGCTCCTCCGCGGCGCCGAGCCGCGCCAGCACCTCCCCGGCCGTCGGGCGCCGGTCCGGATCCTTGGCGAGGCACTCCCGTACCAGCGGAAGCAGCGGCTGCGGCACGCCGTCGAGAAGGGGCTCGTCGTGGACGATCCGGTACAGGAGCGCCGGCAGTTCCAGCTCCTCGCCGTGCGCCAGGAAGGGGCCGCGGCCGGTGGCCGCGTACACGAGGACCGCCGCGAGGGAGAACACGTCGGCCGGCGCCCCGGCCACGCTGCCGGTCGCCTGCTCCGGTGCGAGGTAGCCGGGCGTGCCGATGACCGCGCCCGTCCGGGTGTGGCGCGGGTCGCGCGCGGCGCGGGCGATGCCGAAGTCGATGAGGAAGGGCCGCTCCGGCCCGAGCAGTACGTTCGCCGGCTTGATGTCGCGGTGGACCACCCCCGCCGCCCGTACGGCGACCAGCGCGGCCGACAGCTCCCGGGCCAGGCACCGCACGGCCGGCGCCGGCAGCGGCCCGTGCCGGCGCACCCAGTCGCCCAGTGACGGTGCGGCGATGTACTCCGTCGCCAGCCACTGCGGCACCGTCCCCGGCGGGCTGAAGTCCACCACCGAGACCGTCCACGCACTGCGCACCCGGTCGTTGGTGCGTATCTCCCGGGTGAACCGTTCGGCGAAGTCGGGCTCCAGGCTCAGGTCCCGGTGCACGGTCTTCAGGGCCAGGGGCCGGCCGGACGCCGTCCGGGCCAGGAACACCTCGCCCATGCCTCCCTCGCCGAGCCGCCCCAGCAGGCGGTACCCGCCGATCTCCGACGGGTCACCGTTCCGCAATGACTCCACCAACTGCCCCCGCCCCCCAGCCCCTTGGGCCACCTTAAGGGACGAGGTCCGTGCCCAGGGTGATCGTGGCGCGGGGTTCCATCGGCTCCTCACCTCGGCGGGAGAGCAGCACGATCTCGTGGACCCGTGCCGACAGGCTGCCCAGGCGGGCGGCGCACTCCGCCGCCAGCCCCCGCGGATCGCGGGTGCGCCCCAGTGACAGGTGCGGCGTGAAGCGCGGGAAGCGGCCGCGGCAGCCGGGGAACGGCTCCGCCAGCGCCGCCTGGAGGGCCGTCCAGGGGCCGAGGCCGGCCGCGGCCGGGTCCAGCCACACGGTGGAGTACGCGCGGTGCCGGAAGCTGTGCACGCCGCTGAGCCGGATGGCGAACGGCTCGATCCCGGCGGCCGCGGCCGCCAGCAGCGGGACCGCCCGCGCGAAGTCGGCCTCCGGTACGAAGCCGAAGAGCAGGTTCACATGCGGTGGCCAGCGGCGGATCTGGGGGTCGTGCTCGGCGCGGATGCTCTGGATGGGAGGCCACAGCCCGGCCGGCGGCAGCCACACGACGGCGGTCCGCGGCGTCGGTGCGACGTCGAGGAACCCGGGGGCGCCGGCTCCGCCGCCGGCGGTCGGAGACACGTTCACACGGCCATGATGCCCTCGGGCCGCACGGCGGAACGGCTCACAGCGACGGGTCCCGGTGCGTGGTGTCGCCGTCGAGGACCGTGAGCCGGACGGGCAGGGCCGGCAGGTCGGTGGGGGCGGTCGTGAGCGGGTTCTCGGCGAAGGCCGTGAGGTCCGCGCGGTGGCCGACGGCGAGGCGACCGGCCCGATCCTCCTCCCCCGCCGCCCACGCGGCGTTGACGGTCATGCCCTGGAGGGCCTCCAGGGCGGTGAGCGCCTGGCCGGGGCCGTGCGGGTCGCGCCGGGCGGAGTGAATCCGGCCGGCGCCGTCGCCCTGCCGGCCGGCGTGGCCGCGGCCGCCCTCTGCGTCCGACACGCTCTACACGGCTCCGATCGCCGGGCGCCCTCGGGGCGGCACGGACTTCTCCCTGCCCGTCGGCATGACCGTCTCCGCCGTCCTCCACGCCGTCGTGATGCGCGGCGACCGCACCGTCCTCGCCGCACGCGCGCCCGAACGGCCCAAAGCTGCTTAGATCGAGCCAGGCGACGGAGACCGGGGACCGTGAGCGCGGCCCCGCGTGACACCACAGGGAGAGACGATGGCCAGGGCCCCGAGGACGGACACACAGTCGCCCGCACCGCGGCACGACGCCGACAGCCACGATCTGATCCGCGTCCACGGCGCGCGCGTGAACAACCTCAAGGACGTCAGCATCGAGATCCCCAAGCGCCGGCTGACGGTGTTCACCGGCGTCTCCGGCTCCGGCAAGAGCTCGCTGGTGTTCGACACGATCGCCGCGGAGTCCCAGCGGCTGATCAACGAGACGTACAGCGCCTTCGTACAGGGCTTCATGCCAACGCTGGCGCGCCCCGAGGTCGACGTGCTCGAAGGGCTGACGACGGCGATCATCGTGGACCAGCAGCGGATGGGCGCCGACCCCCGCTCCACGGTCGGCACCGCCACCGACGCCAACGCTATGCTGCGCATCCTCTTCAGCCGGCTGGGGAAGCCGCACATCGGCTCGCCCAAGGCCTTCTCCTTCAACGTCGCCTCGATCAGCGGCGCGGGTGCGGTCACCGTGGAGCGCGCCGGACAGAAGGTGAAGGAACGCCGCAGCTTCAGCATCACGGGCGGCATGTGTCCGCGCTGCGAGGGCCGGGGCGCCGTCACCGATCTGGACCCCGCCCAGCTCTACGACGACACCAAGTCCCTCAACGAGGGCGCGATGAACATCCCCGGCTACAAGGCGGGCGGCTGGAACCACCGGCTGTACAGCGAGTCGGGCCTGTTCGACCCGGACAAGCCGATCCGCAGGTTCACCAAGAAGGAGCTGCAGGACTTCCTCCACCGCGAGCCGACGCGGATGAAGATCGCCGGCATCAACATGACCTACGAGGGACTGGTGCCGCGGATCCGGAAGTCGATGCTCGCCAAGGACCGCGAGGGCATGCAGCCGCACATCCGGGAGTTCGTGGACCGGGCGGTCACCTTCACCACCTGCCCCGACTGCGACGGCACCCGGCTCAACGAGGGCGCCCGGTCCTCGAAGATCAAGAAGATCGGCATCGCCGACGCCTGCGCGATGCAGATCAGCGACCTGGCCGAGTGGGTCCGCGGCCTGGACGAGCCGTCGGTGGCGCCGCTGCTCGCCACTCTGCGGCACACCCTCGACTCCTTCGTCGAGATCGGGCTGGGCTACCTGTCGCTGGAACGGCCGGCGGGCACGCTGTCGGGCGGCGAGGCCCAGCGCGTCAAGATGATCCGCCACCTCGGCTCCGCGCTCACCGACACCACGTACGTCTTCGACGAGCCCACCACCGGCCTGCACCCCCACGACATCCAGCGGATGAACGAACTGCTGCTGCGGCTCCGGGACAAGGGCAACACGGTGCTCGTCGTCGAGCACAAGCCCCAGACGATCGCGATCGCCGACCACGTGGTCGACCTGGGCCCCGGCGCCGGCTCGGCGGGCGGCACCGTCTGCTTCGAGGGCACCGTCGAGGGTCTGCGGTCCGGCGACACCATCACCGGCCGCCACCTCGGGGACCGGGCCGCCCTCCGGGAGAAGGTGCGGATCCCCACCGGCACGCTGGAGATCCGCGGCGCGAGCACGCACAACCTGCGCGACATCGACGTCGACATCCCGCTCGGGGTGCTGACCGTCGTCACGGGCGTCGCCGGCTCCGGCAAGAGCTCGCTCGTCCACGGGTCGATCCCTGCCGACGAGGGTGTGGTGTCGGTCGACCAGGGCCCGATCCGCGGTTCCAGGCGGAGCAACCCGGCGACGTACACCGGACTGCTCGACCCGATCCGCAAGGCCTTCGCCAAGGCCAACGGGGTGAAGCCCGCGCTGTTCAGCGCCAACTCCGAGGGCGCCTGCCCCACCTGCAACGGCGCCGGCGTCATCTACACCGACCTGGCGATGATGGCCGGGGTCGCCACCACCTGCGAGGACTGCGAGGGCAAGCGGTTCGACGCGTCGGTGCTGGACTACCACCTCGGCGGCCGCGACATCAGCGAGGTGCTCGCGATGTCGGTGACCGAGGCCGAGGAGTTCTTCGGCGCCGGTGAGGCGCGCACTCCGGCCGCGCACCGCATCCTGGACCGGCTCGCCGACGTCGGGCTCGGCTACCTCACCCTCGGCCAGCCGCTCACCACGCTGTCCGGCGGCGAGCGGCAACGCCTCAAGCTGGCCACCCACATGGCCGACAAGGGCGGGGTCTACGTCCTCGACGAGCCGACCACGGGCCTCCACCTCGCCGACGTCGAGCAGCTGCTCGGCCTGCTCGACCGGCTGGTCGACTCCGGCAAGTCGGTCATCGTCATCGAGCACCATCCGGCGGTGATGGCGCACGCCGACTGGATCATCGACCTCGGCCCCGGCGCCGGCCACGACGGCGGCCGGCTCGTCTTCGAGGGCACCCCGGCCGACCTCGTCGCCGCCCGCTCCACCCTCACCGGCGAGCACCTGGCGGCCTACGTCGGCTCCTGACCATGTGACCATGGCCCCTCGGCACATCCGCACCTCATGGGGGGACCATGCGCACCCGCACCACCACCGCCACGACCGGCCTCGTCGCCGCGCTCGCGGTGCTCTTCGTACTGGCCGGTTGCACCGCACCGGGCGGGAGCCCGCGCGCGGCGGTGAGTTCCGCACCGTCGTCCGCGCCGGCACAGGGCGGTGGTTCCGGGTTCGAGGGGCCCCGGCCGCAGGACCAGAACCTGCTGGCGTGGACCGGCGACCCCAACGACGCGGGCCATGTCACCGCCCAGTCCGCGGCCGGGGTCGGCG
This sequence comes from Streptomyces sp. NPDC048337, assembly GCF_043201175.1. NCBI lineage: Bacteria > Bacillati > Actinomycetota > Actinomycetes > Kitasatosporales > Streptomycetaceae > Streptomyces > Streptomyces sp. NPDC048337. The sequence continues at coordinate 144,361 of NZ_JBICYR010000001.1, read as the reverse complement.
GGCGGGTCACCCTCGTCCGGATCGTCCTGCGCGAGCAGACCACCTGGTCGAACATCTGGCTGGGACTCGCCGGCATCGACCCGAACGCCCAGCTGGCCGACTGCTACCTCGGCGTGTACGACACGAACGGCAAGCTGCTCGGGGCCACGGCGGACATCTCGCCCCAGCTGATGACCGACGCCATCGCGAAGCCACTGCCGCTCGGCAAGCCGTTCACGGCCGCCCCCGGGACCTACTTCATCGCCCTCCTGCTCAACGGCAATTGGGCCACCAACGCCCTCACCCTGAAGGCCACGGGAGCCGGCATCTCGGTCAACGCCGGTCTGGCGCCGCCGCAGCTGCGCTACAGCACCCTCCTGACCGGTCAGACCTCGCTGCCGGCCTCCGTGAACCTCGCCGAGCAGTCCACCAGCACCATCAACACCGGCTGGGCCAGCCAGTGGTACGGGGTCTCCTGAGCCCCCGGAGCCGAGGTCAGGCGAGCGCGCCGCCGGGGCCGAAGGCCAACGCGGCGAAGCGTTCGCCGATGCGGCGGTGCGTGGCGGCGTCCGGGTGGAGCTCGTCGGGCAGCGGCAGTTCCGCGAAGTCCGCCTCGCCGTAGAGCTCTCGGCCGTCGAGGTAGTGCAGGTTCGGGTCCTCGGCCGCCCGTTGCCCGACGATGCGGGCCAGTTCTTCGCGGATGACGCCCAGGGTCAGCTTCCCTGCCGCCCGTTCCGCGGGGTCGCCCGCGGCACGGAACCGGATCCTTCCCTCGCCGAGGCTGCCGAGGTCGGGTGCGCTGGGGCCGGGGGTGTCCTCGTGGATGGGGCACAGGATCGGCGAGACGACCAGGAGGGGGGTGCCGGGGTGGCCCTCGCGGATGGTGTCGAGGAAGCCGTGCACGGCGGGGCCGAAGGCGCGCAGGCGCATCAGGTCGGTGTTGACGAGGTTGATGCCGAGCTTGACGCTGATCAGGTCCGCGGGCCTGTCGCGCAGGGCGCGGGCGGTGAAGGGGTCGAGCAGGGCGCTGCCGCCCAGGCCCAGATTGGTCAGTTCCACTCCGCCGGCCGAGGCGGCCAGCGCGGGCCACGTGGTGCTGGGGCTCGCGGCATTGGAGCCGTGGCTGATCGAACTGCCGTGGTGCAGCCACCTCTTGCGTCCCCCGTCCGGCAGGGGTTCGGTGGGGGCGTCGGTGCGCAGGGCGACCAGCTGGGTGATCTCGTTGTACGGGAGCCAGATCTCGACGTCCTTGAGGCGGTCGGGGAGGCCGGAGAACCGGACGGTGCCGACCGGGCCGGGGCGGGTTTCGGCGGCGCCGGTAGCCATGTCCACCATCAGGACGTTGCCGCCGGTCACACTGGCCTGCGCGGCCGGTCGGCCGTCGACGAGCAGGTCGTACACGCCGTCGGGGCGGTCCGGGGCGCCCTGGTAGGCCACCTTCGTGCGCAGGGTGTCCAGTTCGACGGTGGTGGCGCGCGTGCGGAACACGAGCCGTACGCCGGAAGGCTGGGCCTCCGCCATGGCCAGCTGCCCGTCGGCGCACTGGGCGCGCGCCCGGGCGGGCAGCCGGTGCGGCAGCACCCCGTGTGCGGTGCGCTCCAGCTCCAGGGCGCCGCGCAGGAGGACGGCCGTGATGGGCGTACTGATGAGCGGGTTGACGTTCATGCCCGCATTCTGCCGGTCCGATGCATGGCCCGGCCATTTATTCTCGGCGGGCCGCGGTGACCAGCCAGGAGGTGCTGCGCAGCCACACCGCGCCGTCGCTCTCGTACGGGCGCAGCGTCTCGATCAGCTTGCGGCGGGCCCGCTGCCGCGTCTCGGGTCCGACCTGGCCGAGCATGTGGCGGCCGGGGCCGGAGTCGAGCAGGAAGGCCGCCGCGTCCTCGGCGTCCCTCCCCCAGTGCCCGGCGGCTCGCCCTGCTGGACTCCCTGCCCCCGGCGGTCGTGGGGCTGGCGATGAGCCGCCCCGCCGCCGCCCTGCACGCCCGGGAGGGGCTTCGGTCCGGTGCGCCCGCGTTCGACGCGATCCAGGACTCCTTCGCCGCCTACCTCCGGGCGGAGCAGCGCGGCGGCCGGGTCGCGCCGGAGGCCGACGCGGCGACGATCGCGCTCGCCCTCGTCGGCACCGTCCACCACCTGCTGATGACACGCGTGCCCGGCGGGGGCGAGGACGCCAAGGACGCCACCCAACGACTGGTGGCCGTCCTCCTCGGCACCGCGCCGTAGCGGCCACCGGCGGGCGGTGGCGGGCTGCGTCTACTGCGCTTCCGGCGGCTTGCCCTCCGCCGCGGACACCTCGACGAACTCGGCCATGCCCTTCACGTTGAGCCGAAGGATCGGGACCGCCTTGTTGCGCGGATTGCCGTTGTTCTGGAAGGAGATGAAGCCGCTGGCTCCCGCGACCTGCTGACTGCCGTCCATCTGGTGGAACATCCGGGCCACGGCGTCGCCGACGACCTGCCCCTGCCAGCGGGCGGCCATCTGGATGCCGTGGGCCGCGGTCAGCACGGCGTCGTGACCCATCAGGGCCCCGCCGTCGTCGCGCGGGTCGTGCGGGAACCACTGCTCGAGCAGCCCGCCCTGCTGGAAGTTGCGTGCCGACGGGGCGGACACCGCCTGCGGCGACGCGCGGTACATGTCCGGGTGCGAGAGGCCGGTGTAGAGGACCTCGACGCCCGTCTCGGCGGCGTGGGCCAGCTGTTCGGCGGTCAGGTTGGTCGTGTCGTCCCCGGCGAAGACGGTGAACTTCTGCTCCGGACAACTGCGGTTGGACAGGGCGTCGAGGAAGTGGGTGAGGTGGCGGCCGCGTCCCGCGAAGTAGACGATCTGGGGGCGCTGAAGACACAACTGGCCCGGCATGTAGCGCAGTTCGTTCTGCCAGGCGCTGCTCACGGAGGAGTCGTAGGTCATGCGTTCCGCGACCAGTCTGTGCTTCTCGCCTTCCTGGAAGGCCTCGGTGAACGCCGTGCCGAGGGTGGAGGCGTAGAGGTTCCCCTTGGCCACGTCCTGGATGACGACGGCGGTGCCGACGCCCCGCCGTTTGAGGTAGCCGGCGGCCGCGTACGCCTCGTCCACGTTGGTGGGCGCCACCCGTACGAAGCCGTTGATGCCCTGGATGTTCGTGGCGGTCATGGTGGCGCCGACCATGGCGATGCCGTTCTCGGAGAGGCGCTGTATGGCCGCGAGGTTCTCGTCCGTACTGGGGCCCAGGCCGGCCACCGCGACCAGCCGGTCCGGGGAGTCCTTGCGGGCGATCAGCTCGTCGACGGTGTGCCGCCAGTGCGCCGACCTGCTTCCCGCGTTGGCGATCAGCAGCCGGATCTTGGGCGTGGCGGCCAGGTCTCCGCGGTTGTGCCGGTACTGGGCCAGGTAGGCGCCCTGGAGTTCGTGCCGGATGCCTTCGGCCGAATTGCTGTCCTCGGCGGTCAACGTGAAGGAGGTCAGGTACGCGACGCTGACGTAGGGCTCCTTGTCCGCGTTGTCCAGGACGCGCTTGTTCTCCTCCTGGATCTTCTTCACGACCGCGTCGAGGTGCGGGGCGAAGGAATATGAGCCGTCGGTGACCCCGACGCACTCGTCGGAGGCGCCCTGTTCGACCACTCCGTCGGCGCATCTGGACTGCCGCTCCTGGATCCAGCCGACACCCAGCCAGGCGGCCGCCGCCAGCACGACGGCGGCGGCGGTCGCGAGGGCGACGCGGCGCACGACGTGCAGCGGCCATTCGACTCTGACCACGGGCTCAGCCCTCCCCTCCGGCGGTCAGCGGATCGCGCCAGTGGCGGTACCGTTCGGCTTCGTTGAAGAGGGCCACGATGTCGTTCCTCCGCAGTTGTGACAGCTGGGTGAAGCCGTCGGCGATCATGTCGTTGAGTCGCATCGCGGGGTCGGCGAGCGGATCGCTCCACACCCAGCGGGTGGTCACCAGTGTGTGGATCACGGACTCGACGCCCCTCACACCGCCGGGTCTGAGCGGGCCGAGCCCGGCGAGGAGTTCCAGCGGGCCGCCGTCCGCCGGGAGGCGGTTGGGGGCCGCCGTGATCGCGTCGAACTCGGCGATCCACTGCATCGCCGGCACGGCGCCGAAGCGCCATGTCAGATGCGCGGTGACCTCGTCGGTCCGCCCGAGGGCCAGCAGGTGGTACATCTCCTGCACCTGCTTGCCCTCGCCGCGGTAGTACTCGGCGAGGAGTTCGTGCGCGGCGTCCCAGGCGTCGGGCCGCCCGGCCAGCCGCCACAGCAGCAACCGGCGCAGCCACGGGTGGAGTACGGGGACGACGGTGAGCGGGCCCGACAGCAGCCAACGGGAGCGGATCTCGCCGAACAGCGCGTCGCCGGGGCTCAGGAGGCGGGTGCCGACGGAGAAGTCCCTGGCGGCGGCGCATTCGGCGAGGGCGGTGCGCTCGGTCTCGTCGAAGTCGCGCAGGAGGTGGCCGAGTGCGGTGTCGGCGAGGGTGGCGGTGCTCTCGCCGGTGCGCAGGGGCCGGTCCGGGAGGGTGCGCAGCCAGCGGTCCTGCTGCGGGCCCGAGTCAGGGGGCGGCCCGGACTGGCGCAGTACGTCGAGCACTTGGTGGACGGCGCGCGGCAGTCCGCCGGTCAGCCGGTGCACGAAGGGGGTGAGGCGGGTCAGCGGGGCCAGGTCGCTGTGCCCGCCGAGCTGGAGCTCTATGCGGATGCGCACCTCGTCCAGGTTGAGGTCGCGCAGGCGTAACGGGTACCACCAGGTGTCCTCGCTGTCGCGGGTCGGCCGGTGGGTGTTCCAGTCGGAGAGGGAGGCCCGGTCGGGGCCGCGCAGCTGCCAGGGCCAGGAGTCCCCGGTGGCGGGCCCCCAGCGGGGCAGCCAGCGGTTCGAGCTGGCGACGATGGTGAGCGGGTCGCTGTCGAGGCCGGCCACGACGGTGTTGTCGTGCCGCACGCGCAGCAGCAGGTCCAGGAAGCGGCGGCCGTACTCGGTGTGGGAGTTGTCGAGGAGCAGCAGGTAGGAGCGGGGCATGAAGCTGCGGGCGGTGTTGCGTCTGAGGTCCTCCAGGAACGCCGAGAAGAGGACGAGGTCGAGCCGCTCCTGCTCGTTCTCGTCGCCCTCGTGGCGCCACAGGTTGAGCTCGACGAGAGCCTCCATGGGATCGCCGCTGCGGATCATGGGATGCCGTCCGTACCACTGGGCGCCGGTGGTGAGCCGGCTGCCCAGCCTGCCGCCGAGCAGGTTGGGCATGCTGCGGCGGCCGCGGCGCAGGGCGTCCTGGAAGAGGGCGAGGGCGGCGGTGGAGGCGCCTTCCGGCATGCCGACCGCGCCCATGCCGACTTCGAAGAAGGCGGCCAGGTAGTCGCCGTGCCGGGCCTCGTTCTCCTCCTGGAACCGGTCGAGCTGCCGCTGCACCGCACGGCGGCCTTCGGCGAGGCTGCGCATCCTGAGTTCCTGGTCGGAGGCGAGGAGGCCGAGGCTGAGGAGCGGGAAGTGGGAGCGGCCGTAGCGGGGCAGTTTGCGTTCGAGCTGGCGCGCGAGCAGGCCGAGGGCGTAGCGGGGCAGGAGTGACTGCGCTCCGGCGAAGTTGACGAAGGCGAAGGGGTAGTCGGGCCCGAAGTGCTCCATGAGCGCGCTGTGCGCCTCGCTGGCACCGCTGCCGGGCGGTCCGAGCAGCATGGTGAGGGGACGCTCGGCCGCGGGGGATTCCTTCAGGGACGCGTCGACCAGGGACAGGATGCCGCTGCGTCCGCGCAGGCCCATGCCTGTACCCGGCTCCATCACGTTTCCCCCCACAGGATGCCGTAAACGAGGACACGAGCCTGCCATCCGAAGCCGGTGGCTGCCAGTGGCTTCGGCCCACCGACTCGATCTCCTGCCCGGTAGGGTGGTCGGATGATCGAGATTCGTCGTGCCGAACCGGGGGACGGGGACGCGCTCGGTGAGATCCACGCCGCGGCCTGGGAGGCGGCCTACGCCCCCTTCTTCGCACCGGAGTTCGCGGCGGACGGCGTCCGGGACCGGCGCACCCGATGGCATGCCCGGATCACGGCCGGGCCGGAGACGATCCTGCTCGCCGTACGCGACGGCCGCCCCTCGGCGCTGACCTTCTTCGGCCCGTCCCCGGCCCGGCCGGGTCTCGCCGAGATCCACAGCTTCTACGCGCACCCGGACTCCTGGGGCAGCGGGGTCGCGGCCGCGCTGATGAGCGGGACGCTGCACCGCCTGCGCGCCGACGGGTTCGCCGGGGCGCACCTGTGGACGCTGCGCGACACCCCCCGGTCCCGGAGCTTCTACGCCAAGGCCGGCTTCGCCGAGTGCGGCACCGCGCGCGCCCACGACTTCGGCGACGGCCATCCCCTTGAACAGGTCGAGTACGAGCAGACCTGGTAGCGGCGTCCTGCCCGGTACCCCGGGCGCGGCGGTCGCCCCGGCGTGATCGACCGGCCGTGTCGCCAGGGAGTCTCCGTCGCATGTGGGCCCTGCCGTGGGAGACTCGGCGGCGTTCCGATGGACTTCGTCCCCCTACGGGCGATTTCGCACCCGTACGGAATCCCGGACCCGTACCCGCGGAGGCCCGCGTGTTCCACCGACTCGCCCTCGTCCACGGAAGAACCGCCGCCCTGGCCCTCCTCGGCCTGGTCCTCACCCTCGCCGCCGTCCCCTCCCCCGCGGCTCCCACTCCGCGGACGGCACACGCGCCGCGGACGGTGACCACCGTCGCCGACAGCCCGGGCAGCGTAACGGCCCTGACCGGGTACGCGATCCAATCGACGGCGAAGGTCACGGACCCGGCGGCCACCGTGGCCAGTCCCGGCTACGCGGCGGCCGGCTGGTATCCGGCGGGCTCCCGATCCACCGTCCTCGCGGCCCTGCTCGCCGCCGGTGTCCACCCGGACCCCTTCTACTCCACCCGGCAGAAGCTGATCCCGGCCGCGGACTTCACCGTCCCGTGGTGGTACCGCTCGGACTTCGTCGTAGGCGACCCGACCGCCCGTACGTACCTGGACTTCAGCGGGGTCGTCTCCGCGGCCGACGTCTTCGTCAACGGCCGCGCGATCGCCGACGCGAGCACCGTCGCCGGCGCGTACACCCGGCACGAGTTCGATCTCACCGAGATCGTCAAGGCGGGCACCAATACGGTCGCCTTCCGGATCCGGCCGAACGATCCGCGCAAGCACCTCACCATGGGCTGGCTCGACTGGATCCAGCCGCCACCGGACGAGAACATGGGCATCGTCCGGGACGTCACGCTGCGCCGCGGCGGACCGGTCGCCCTTCGCGACGCGCACGTGGTGACCGGCCTGGCCATGCCGTCGATGGACTCGGCCGACCTGACCGTGAAGGCCCGGGTACGCAACGACTCCGCAGCCACCGTCACCACCACGGTGGCCGGCACCGCGGGCCCGGCCGCCGTCAGCCGGAGCGTCACGCTGGCCCCGCACGAGACCAGGACCGTGGTCTTCTCCCCCGCCGACCACCCCGCCCTCCGGCTGGCCTCACCCCGCGTGTGGTGGCCCGCCGCCATGGGCGAACAGCCGCTGTACGGTCTCGACCTGACCGCGACGGTGGACGGCACGCCCTCCGACACCGCACGCGCGGCCTTCGGCATCCGCGACGTGCGGGCGCCGCTCAACGCCGACGGCGCCCGCCAGTACCGGATCAACGGCCGCCCGCTGCTCGTCAAGGGCGGCGGCTGGTCCCCCGACGCGTTCCTGCGCTGGGACCGCACCTACGTGGAGGACCGGCTGAAGTACGCCCTCGACCTGGGCCTGAACACCCTGCGCCTGGAAGGACACCTCGAACCCGACGAGTTCTTCGACCTCGCCGACCGGTACGGGATCCTCACGCTCCCCGGCTGGGAGTGCTGTGACAAATGGGAAGGGGAGGTCAACGGCAGTGAGGCCGGCGAGGGTTGGGACACGCCCGACTTCCTGGTCGCGCAGGCGTCGATGGCCGCCGAGGCGGCCCGGCTGCGCCACCACCCCAGCGTGATCTCCTTCCTCATCGGCAGCGACTTCGCGCCGAACGAGGAGATCGAGCAGGGCTACGTCGACGCGCTGGAGGCAGCGGACTGGTCGGTCCCGGTGGTCCCCGCGGCCTCCGACGACTCCGCCCCGGTCACGGGGAGTTCGGGCATGAAGATGACCGGTCCGTACGACTGGGTCCCGCCCGGCTACTGGTACAACAAGCGCGAGGGCGGTGCCACCGGCTTCAACTCCGAGACCAGCGCGGGCCCGGACGTCCCCACCCTCGACACGCTGCGCCGCATGATGTCCCCGGCCGAGCTGGAGACCCTGTGGAAGAACCCGTCCGCCGCGCAGTACCACCGCTCCCCCTCGGCCACCTTCGCCACCCTCAGGCTGTACGACGCGGCGCTGGCGGGCCGGTACGGGCCCCCGACCGGCCTCGAGGACTACGTACGCAAGGCGCAGCTCGCCCAGTACGAGAACGTGCGCGCGCAGTTCGAGGCGTACGCGCGCCACGCCAAGGACGCCGCCGATCCGTCGACGGGCGTCATCTACTGGATGTTCAACAGCGGCTGGACCTCGCTCCACTGGCAGCTGCTGGACCGGTACCTCGACCAGGGCGGTGCCTACTTCGGCGCGAAGAAGGCGAACGAGCCGCTGCACATCCAGTACGGATACGACAACCGGGCGGTGACCGTCGTCAACAACCGGACGTCCGAGGCCGCGGGGCTGACGGCGCGGGTCACGCTCTTCAACACCGACGGCACGCAGAAGTACGACCGCACGGCGACCGGCCTGAGCGTGGCGGGCGGCGGCGCGAGCGGCACCGCGCTCACCGTCCCCGCCCCCGCGTCGGTCCCCGGCCTGTCCACCGCCTACCTGGCCCGGCTGCTGCTCACCGACGCCGCCGGCCGGGAGGTGAGCCGCAACGTCTACTGGCTCTCCACCAAGGCCGACGTGCTCGATTACGCCCGCACCGACTGGTACTACACGCCCACCACCGCCTACGCCGACCTCAAGGGCCTGAACTCGATGGGGCGTGCGACGGTCACCGCGACAGCCTCGACGACGACGGAGCCGGCGGACGGTCCGGATGCCTCGGGGACGTCCACGACGACGGTGATCGTACGCAACACGGGCACCGGCAGCACCCCGGCCCTGCTCACCGACGTCCACCTGGTGGGGGCGCAGGACGCGCCCGTCCTGCCCGTCCGGTGGAGCGACAACCAGATCAGCCTGTGGCCGGGCGAATCGGCGACGCTGACGGCGACCTACCGGACCGGAGACCTGCACGGCGCCGCGCCGCGTCTGCGGATCTCCGGGTGGAACACCCCGACGACCACGGTCCCGGCCGGCTGACGCCCCCCTACCGTGCAGGGTTGTTGTCTCCTCAGCAGGGCCGTGTCGGCTACGCCTGCCCGGCGACCGGCACGGCTGCGCCGCATTCCGCATGGCCCCAGCGGCTGCCGTTCTTGGTGATCGGGTCGCCGGCCGCGTACGGCTTCCCGCACGCGCAGGTTCCGGGGAACTTCGCCTTGATGGCCCTGGAGCCGCCTGCGGCCGGGGTCCCGTCGGACGTCCTGCGGCGGGCGGCGCCGGCCTTCTGCCGCGAGGGCGTGCTGCGGGCGGGGGCCGGGCGCGGCATCTCCTCGTCGCCGTGGGCCGTGCCGGCGGCCTGCTGGGTCAGGGCGGCGTCGCTGGCGGCCTGGTCGGCGATCGCGTTCAGGTGGTCGCCGTCCTCGCGGTGTGCCGGAACGTACCGGAAGGTCACGTCGCGCTCGGTCAGGAGCAGGTCGATCCGCTCGACGAGCTCGCGGTTGGCGACGGGCTGGCCGGAGGCCGTCTTCCACCCGTTGCGCTTCCAGCCCGGCAGCCACTGCGTCACGGCCTTCATCGCGTACTGGGAGTCCATGCGCACCTCGACCGAGGTACCCGGGGCGACGGCCTCCAGCAGCCGCTGGAGGGCGGTCAGCTCCCCGACGTTGTTCGTGGCCCGTCCCAGCGGGCCGGCCTCCCAGCGCTCGGGGCGCCCCTCGGCGTCGGCGATGACCCAGGCCCACGCGGCCGGCCCCGGATTCCCCTTGGCCGCTCCGTCACAGGCGGCGATGATGCGATCAGACATCCCCCGATCATGCCGCACGCCATCGCCTGCCCGTTACTTGCTCCGGCTCACCGGTTGCGACGGGTGCACGGGGTGTCAGGCGTCGGCCAGGAGCTCGGGCCCGTTGTTGCGGACGCTGTTGACCGCGGTGGACACGGCCCGGACGTCCAGGCGGCCTCCGGCGGGGGCCGCGAGGAGGGCGCGCAGTTCGTCCGGGTCCTGGTGGGCGGGGTCGAGCCAGGCCTCGTAGTCGCCCGGAGCGAGGGCCAGGGGCATGCGGGGGTGGATGCGGCCGGCGGTGTCGGTGGCCTCGGTGGTGATGATCGTGCAGGTCGCCCACCATGCCGCCGGATCGTCGTCGGCGACCGCGGGGTCGCGCCAGAACTCGTACAGCCCGGCCATCGCCATCACCGTGCCGTCCTCGGGGCGGATGAAGTAGGGCTGCTTGTAGGCCTTGGCATCGGCGGTGGCGGGGACGGCCTGCCACTCGTAGAAGCCGTCGGCGGGGAGCAGGCACCGGCGTTTGGCGAAGGCGCGCCGGAAGGCGGGCTTCTCGTGCACCGTCTCCACCCGCGCGTTGATCATCTTCGCACCGCCGGACGGGCTCTTCGACCAGGACGGCACCAGCCCCCAGCGCAGCGGCCTCAGCCTCCGCTCCAGGAGCCCGCTCTCGCGGTCCGCGCGCTCCAGGACCGCCCACACGGCGTCGGTCGGGGCGACGTTCCAGCTCGGGGGCAGTGCGTCCGCGGGCTCCGGGGGTGCCGTCCGGAACAGGCCGGAGAGGTCCTCGGGGCTGCGGGTGGATACGTAGCGACCACACATACGGCCAGACTGCCACGTGCGGCCCGTCACTCGTGGCTCACGCGTGTCGGGGCCCCTCGCGTCGTCTACTGGGGGCGGTAGGAAATCAACGGCGATTTCTCTGGAGGACCGGCATGAGGAAGATCATCGCGCAGCTGTTCATCTCGCTCGACGGCGTCGTGGAGGCGCCCGACCAGTGGCACTTCCCGTACTTCAACGACGAGATGGGGGCGGCCGTCGACGCGAGTCTGGGCTCCGTCGACACGTTGCTGCTCGGGCGCAGGACGTACGACAGCTTCGCCGGGGCGTGGCCCGGGCGGGAGGCGGCCGGCGGGGAGGACGCCCCGTTCGCCAAGGTGCTCGGCGACGCCCGGAAGATCGTCGTCACGAGGAACCGGCAGCTCGAACTCACCTGGCGGAACTCCGAGCCGATCGGGGGCGATCTCGTCCGGGCGGTCACCGCCCTGAAGAACGAGCCGGGCGGCACCGACATCGCGATGAGCGGCTCGGTCTCCGTCGTGCGTCAGCTGCTGGGCGCGGGGCTGCTGGACGGTCTGCACCTGATGGTCCACCCGATCGCCGTCCGCAAGGGCATGCGGCTGTTCGACGAGGGTGAGCCCTCGATCCCGCTCGAACTGGTCTCCTCGGAGACCTTCGGGACGGGGGTGCTGAACCTCGTGTACGCCCCTGCGGCTTCGCCGGGCAGCGGCACCTACGAGGACGCCAAGGCCCACCTGCCGAGGACCGGGCGGTAGCCCCGGGGGACGTCGTCAGTCGACGTCGAGGTGGTAGGCGCCGGCCCGCGCGTCGGCGAACAGCGTGAACTGCACCTCCGGCGGGCCCGCGTCGCCGTCGCCGTTGCCGTCCAGCTCCACCGGCTCCGCGTCCACGAGGACGTACTCGCCGTATCCCTCGAAGTCCCCGGGCCCGTCGGCGACACCGATGTGGATCGGGGTCTCGTCGGGAACGTCCGCGAGGGCTTCGCGCAGGCGCGCCGCGGTCCATACCTGCGGTTCGTGATCGAACATCTCAGCCATGCGCCGAGGTTAGAACCACCGGCCGCCGGAAACCCGGCACGGCGCGCCGGAGACACGCGGCCGCGGCCGGCGGAGCGCCGGGCGCCCTTGGACGGTGGCGCCCTTCGCGGCATGATCACACCATGAGTGAGATCGTCTTAATGTCCGATGACAGGGTCGCGGCCGTGCCCGTACGGGAGTGCATGGAGCCTCTCGTCAGCGTCCGGCACCAGGGCGGCGCCCTGCTGATCGACGGCCGCAGGCAGGACCCGGACGGCGCGTACGCGTACCTCCGGGAAGGCGTGCTCGAACGGCTCCTGGAGGCTCAGGCGCTGCTTCCGGGGGGTCTGCGGCTGCTCTTCGTGGAGGGGTACCGGCCGCCGTCATTGCAGCGGCGGTACTTCGAGGAGTACGCGGGGCGGCTGCGGGCCGGCCATCCGGACTGGTCCGCCGAGCGGGTGCGGTCGGCGGCGCGCCGCTACGTGTCCCCGCCCGAGATCGCCCCGCACAGCGCCGGGGCCGCCGTCGACCTGACCCTCGCCGACGCCGACGGGCGCGAACTCGACCTGGGCACCCGGGTCAACGCCGATCCGGAGGAGAGCGCGGGCGCCTGCTACACCGCGGCGGAGGACATCGGCGCCCGGGCCCGCGAGCACCGGGAGATCCTGGGAACCGCGCTGACGGCCGCGGGCCTCGTGAACTACCCCACGGAGTGGTGGCACTGGTCGTTCGGGGACCGCTACTGGGCCTTCGCCACGGGAACGGGGACCGCCTGCTACGGACCCCGGGAGCTGGGCTGAGATCCGTGGCCGAACACGAACCGGACCTCGCCTCGACGACGGCGGAGCTCATCCGGATCGACGGGACGGCCGGCGCGCGCCGGGCGGCCCCCGAGGCGCTGCGGGCGGTGGGCGCCGCCCGGCGGCTGCTCCGGACGCCGGCGCGGGCGGAGCGGGGCGAGGAGCTCGCGGAGCTCTTCGAGGTCGCCGCCTGGATCCTCTTCGACGCCGAGCAGCACGGTTCCTCGTACGCGCTCAACCGGCAGGCCCTGGCCCTGGCCCGCGGGCTTCCCGCGGAACGGCGGTCCGTCGAGTGGCTCGTCCTGTCCGTGCTGTGCATGCAGGAGGCGCACCTCGGGCGGCCGGGCGACTCGCTGCGCATCTCGTCGTCCGTCCTCGCCGGCAGGGGTCTGCCGGAGCGGGTGGCCGCGATCTTCCACGTACGGGAGGCGCGCGCGCATGCGCTGCTGCGGCGGAAGCGGGAGGCCGAGCGGTCGATGAGCACGGCGCGGGAGTTGCTCGGGGACGGACCCGCCGCGGCGCGCGATCCCGCCTGGACCTGGTGGTTCGACCGGTCGGAACTGGTCGGTCATCAGGGGCTGGCGCTGGCCGACTTGGGGGATCTGGAGGGGGCGGCGTCCTGCCTGCGGGAGGCGACGCGGGCGGGCGACGCGCCCGCCTACCGCTCCCTCTTCTCCGCCGAGTTGGCGTCCGTCCTTGCCAGGGCCCGTGATTGGACCGAGGCGCACGCCTGGCTGTCGCCCCTCGTCGAGTCCGCGCCGGCCATCGGGTCGACGCGCGCCCTGAACTCGCTGGCGCGCACCACGCGCACCATCGAACGCGCTCGTGGCGTCCCGCGCGGGCTGCGGGACACGAGCCGACACCTCGCCGAGGTTCTCCGGAGAGAGATCCCGCCCCACGACGAACGCCGGTGAGGCTCCGAGGAGTTCGCACAGGGCATGTCGAAATCCCGGTGGTGGAGTGGCGCTCCAGAGCGTTACTCTGGCGCCATGTTGGGTTCCGATACCTACCAGCGCATCCTGACCGCTGCCCTCGGCTGCTTCCTCGAAAACGGAGTGCGACGCACGACGGTGGAGCACGTCCGCACACGGGCCGGGGTCAGCAACGGCAGCTTCTTCCACCACTTCCGCACCAAACAAGACCTTGCCGAGGCGGTCTATCTCCACGGCCTGGAGGAGCACCAAGCCGAGCTGTTGGCCGTGTTGACGCCTGAGGCCGCCCTTCGGGACGGCGTCGAGGGAGCCGTGCGCCGGCACCTCGCCTGGGTGGACGCGCACCCGGAGTTGGCCGCCTTCCTCATGGCGCCCCCTGACGGGATCACTCCTCGTGAGTCTCCGAGGATCGCGGCCTGCAGCAGGGAGTTCTTCCGGGCCGTCGCGCAATGGCTGAGGGACCGCGGCTGGGACGGCACACCGGACCTGGGCGTCGTGGTCGCCGTGTGGATCGGGCCGGCCCAGGAGTACACCCGCAGCCGGCCGGCGGGCGGAGCCGGACTTCCGCACGACGCGGCGACACCGCTGGCCCGAGCCGCGTGGAACGCCCTGCGGCCGCTGCTGCCGCCGGCCACCTTGGAGGACGCACGATGAACCAGACCGTCACGCGCTACCGGCGCGCACTCGCCGGCGTCGACCACGTCGTCGACCGGATGCCCGCACACGGCTGGAGCAGCCCCTCGCCCTGCCCGGGATGGACGGGATTGCACGTCCTGGGGCACATCATCGACGGCCAGCGGCAGATCGCCGCCCTGCTGTCGGGCCAGGGACCGCGCGAGCCGCTGCGTGATCCGGCCGAGGCGGTCGTCGGGCAGCCGGTCGCCGCATGGGCCGACGCCCTCCGGGCCATGCGGGAGGTGCTGGGCGCCACCGATCCGGATCGCCGCATCGCCTCGCACCACGGCGAAGTGACGGCGGAGTGGGTGCTGGGCACCGCCGTCATCGAGCCGCTCGTACACGCCTGGGACCTCGCGTGGGCCGGAGGCTTCGAGGCGTCCCTCGACGGCGAGGCCGTCGGGGCGTGCCTGGTGGCCGTCGCTCCCGTGGCGGAGCAGTTCGCGGCCACCGGAATGTACGCACCCGCACTGGCCGCCTCCGCCCGGGACACGCCCCAGCAGCAGCTGCTGGCCCTCCTGGGGCGGAACGCTACGGCTGGTCGAGGTCGTTGAGGCACTGGTAGAAGGGGCGGCGCAGGGCCACCGCGAGGGGGCGGGAGTCCGAGCGGGCGTAGGCGTCCAGGTGGTTCCGGGCGGTGGTCACCGCGGGCCGGGGGTCCTCCCCGGACAGGGTGGCTTCGACGGCCCTGGCGGTGACGGCGGCCAGTTCGGGGAGTCGGTGGCGGACCCTGGCGAGGTCCGGGGCCAGGTCTTCCCGGCCCGCGAGCGCGGCGACCTCCCTGGCCAGGGACGCCCCGTGTGCGGTGAGCCGGTCGGCGGTGGCGATGTGCCGGGACTGGAGCCGTACGGCCTCCCGGTGGCGGCGGCGCAGGGGGTTGAACCGCATGGCTCGTTCGGCCTCGCGGGCGCGTGTGGCGCTCGCGTGGATCGCTTCCACGTGGGCGTTCACCAGGGTGAGGTTGTCGCGGGCGGCGGCCGGGCCGGCGCCCAGGGCCGCCGCGCTGCCGGTCAGGGTCCGCGTCAGGCGCGCCCGGCAGTCGTCGGCGATGGCCGTCAGGAGGCGGTGCGGGTCGGGTGGCCACAGCAGCGGGGCGAGCAGGATCGTCACCACCGCTCCCGCCCCCGTCTCCCAGACCCGGTGCAGGGCGTAGGAGTCGGGTGAGGTGCTGGCGAAGACCAGCAGCGACGAGGCCGCGACCTGGATGTTCAGCCCACCGCCGGCCCTCAGGACCATTCCGACCGCCAGGCCCAGGGCGACCACCAGCGCCAGCGCGGCGGTCGAGGGACGCAGCACGTTCAGGACGACCATGCCGATCACCACGCCCGCCACCACACCCAGGGTCCGCTGCAGCGACGTGCCCAGGGCGGTCATGGGATCGCCTCGCAGGGCCACCAGCGGGACGACCGCCGCGTAGACCGGCGGCTGGTCGGCTCCCAGCCACAGCGCGACCTGCCAGGCGACGGCGACGGTGACCACGATGCGGGCCGCCGCCGGGCCTTCGGTGCGTACGAGTTCCCGAACCCGGCCGGCTCGCGATGCCCGGGCTTCGGCGAGGTCGGTCATCCGCGCCTTTCGGTCGGGCGTCCTCGCCCTCCCGTCGGACGCTCCGGGATCCGCGCGGTCGAACGCCGTTGCTTCCTCGGCCCAGCGTGCAGCGGGCCGGAGGCCCGATGCCGCCATTACACCGAAAGCGGCATGTCAGCCGCGCTCGCGCAGGTACGCCTCCAGCTCGGCGGCGCCGGTCAGCATCGCCCGCCCGCGGGCGGACAGCCGGCCTTGCCAGTCCCGCAGTGCGGCCTCCAGAGGCGCCGGCCCGCCGGCCGCCCGCACCCGGTCGATCAGCGGGGCGATCTGCTCCAGCAGGTAGCCGCCCCGCCTGAGCTGGTGAACCAGCCGGGCGTCCCGTACGTCGGCCCCGTCGTAGACGCGGTACCCGGTCAGCGGGTCGCGGCGCGGGCGCACCAGCCCCGCGCGCTCCCACTTGCGCAGCGTCGCGGGCCGGATCCCGAGCTGCCCCGCCAGCGGTCCGATGAAGGTACCGCCGGACTCGGACACCGCGGCGTCGCGTTCGGGCGCCGCCGAGGACGTCAGGTCGCGCAGGGCGCTCTCCACGGCCTGGAGGGTGCGCCGGTCGTCGAGCAGCTGGGCGTGGCTCTCGTCGATGAGGCGGAACGCCTCGTCGACCCCGCCCCCGTTCACGGCCCGCATGATCGAGGTCGCCGTCGGGTGGCCGTGGCCGGGCACCAGGGCGAGGAAGGCGTCCAGGGCCCGCGCGTGCAGCGGGGTGTAGGTCCGGTAGCCGTGGGGCGTGCGGCCGGCGGCCGGAAGGATGCCGGCCTCCTCGTAGTTCCTGACGGCCTGCGTGGACAGACCGTGCCGGCGCGCCAGGTCGATCGGCCTGAGCTGACCACCGTTTTGAAGGTTTCGCCCCACAGCCCCGCCCACATCGCGCGAAAGTTTCAACCGAAGGTTCAACGATAGCGTTGAAGGCATGGCTACCGACATCAAGGACACCGGCCGGGCCGTCGAGGCCGCCGCCGTCATGAAGCTGCTGCCCCGCCGGCCCCGGCTGCTCGCCCTGGGCGAGCCCACCCACGGCGAGGACACCCTGCTCGACCTGCGCAACGAGCTCTTCCGGCAGCTCGTCGAGCAGGAGGGCTACCGGACGATCGCGATCGAGAGCGACTGCATGATGGGCCTGGTCGTGGACGAGTACGTCACCTCGGGCACGGGCACCCTCGGCGAGGTCATGGAGCGCGGCTTCAGCCACGGCTGGGGCACCTCCCCGGCCAACCGTGAACTCGTGCGCTGGATGCGGGCGTACAACGACGGCCGGCCCGCGTCCGACCGGCTCCGCTTCGCCGGTTGCGACGGCCCGCTGGAGATCAGCGGCGCCGCGAGCCCCCGGCAGGCCCTGCACGCGCTCCACGGGTACCTCGCCACCCGGGTGGACGCGGACCTGCTCCCGTGCTCCGCAGACACGCTCGACCGCCTGCTCGGCCCCGACGACCGGTGGACCGAACCCGCCGCGATGATGGACCCGTCCCGGTCCGTGGGGCGGTCGGCCGAGGCCGGGGAGCTGCGGCTGCTCGCCGACGATCTGGTGGCCCTGCTCGACGAGCAGACGCCCCACCTGATCACGGCCACCTCCCGGGAGGACTGGGAACGGGCGCGCCTGTACGGGCGCACCGCCACGGGCCTGCTGCGCTACCACTTCTGGATGGCCGACACCTCACCGGCCCGCATGACCCGGCTGGTGGGTCTGCGGGACGCAATGATCGCCGCCAACCTCCTCGCCCTCGCCGAACGGGGTCCAGCACTGATCCACGCCCACAACTCCCATCTCCAGCGGGAGAAGAGCACGATGCGGATGGGCGGGATGCGGCTGGACTGGTGGAGCGCCGGTGCGCTCGTGAGCACCCGCCTGGGCGAGGAGTACGCCTTCCTGGCCACCGCGCTCGGCACGATCCGCCACCAGGGCGTGGGCACCCCGCCGCCGGACACCGTCGAAGGCCTCCTGTACGCGCTCCCGGAGGACCGCTACGTCATCGACGCGCCCCGGCTGGCCACCGCCCTCGGCGACGCGCGGCCCGTGCCCCGCGTATCCCCCTGGTTCGGCTACGCCCCGCTCGACCCGACCCACCTCCCGAACAGCGACGGCCTGGTGTTCGTCAAGGACGTCCCGCGGAGCTAGTGCCCGACCGCGGGGTGGCCGGCTCGCCCTCCGGGCACCCGGGTGGGGGATCGTTCCCGGGGGCCCGGGGGTCCTTGGAGTCGACATGGGCGGCGACGCCCACGGGGGCCATGTTCAGGGGGGCGGACATGGAGGAGGACAGGGAGCCGCCTATGGCCGCGAACGCGCTCGCGATGATGAGGAGGAGGACGCGTCGGGTCCGGGTGATCGCCATGGGAGAGGTCCTTACGCGGATCGGGGGAACGGGCTGACGACCCCATTGCGCCCCACGGCGCGAGCACGGGTCACGGCCCGGAAAGTCGGGACTTGACAACGGGTGGGGCTCAGACCGGCGCATGATGAAGGCATGAGCGACCGCGAGGATTTCCTGGCGTGGGTCCGGACCGCCCTCTTCGAAGCGGAGCGTGCGCTGCACAACGGTGACGCGGCTCCCCGCCGGGCGCTCTGGTCACGCAACGAGCCGGTGAGTGTCCTGGGGGCCTGGCGCAACGCCTACGGCCAGAAGGAGCTCGACGAGCTCTTTGCCGATCTCGGGAAGAGCTTCTCCGACTGCAGGTCGTTCACGTTCGAACTACAGGCCTACGACGTCATGGGTGACATGGCCTATACGGCCGGCCTGGAGCACACTTCCACGTCCGTCGACGGACATCCGCGCACGTACACGCTGCGGGCCACCCAGGTCTACCGCCGCGAGGACGGCGAGTGGCGGGTGGCCCATCGGCACGGCGACACCGTCGTCGAGTAGAGGTGAGGGGTCAGATCTCCTCGTTCTGCGGCATGAAGGCGACGCAGTCGACGTCGAACTGGTCGGCCAGCACGTTGATCATGCCGGCCAGGGCGAGCACGGTCTCGGGGTCGAGGTCCGTCTCGTCGGTGGAGCGCAGCCACTCCGCCCCGAGGCGCCGCTGCAGGCCGGTGACCTGGTCGGACGGGGCCAACAGCGCGCCACCCGTAGCGGAGAGCAATGGTGTGTGTGCATTCATGATGGAACCGCCTCCGGCAGCGCCCTGCGCCTACCCGCCGACGGCTGGGCCATGCCCCGTGCACGGCCCCTTTCCGGGGGCCGTGCACGGGGCCGCGCGGCCCGGCGGGCGGTGGCGCCGCTGGACGGGGTCGCCGAAGAGCCGGACGGGGAGAGGAAGGTGGCAGGATGATCCGGGTGCTGGTCACCGATGACGAGGACATCGTCCGGGCGGGGCTGCGCGGGGTGCTGGGCACCGCCGAGGACATCGAGGTGGTCGGTGAGGCGGGGTCGGGCGCCGAGGCCGTGGAGGCCGTGCGGCGGCAGGACGCCGATGTGGTGCTGCTGGACTTCGTCATGCCGGGCGCCCTGGACGGCGCGGCGGTTGCGGGCCCGGCACCCCGCGCTGGGGATCGTCGTGCTGACGACCCGTACGGACGAGGAGGCCGTGGCCCGGATCTAGCGGGCCGGGGCGGACGGGTACCTGCTGAAGACGGCGTCGGGCGCGGAGTTGGCCGAGGCCGTACGGGACGCCGCCCGGCACCACGCGGTCCTCTCCCCCGAGCTGCTGGCCTCGGTGATGGACGGCCGTGATCGGGGAGCTGTCCGTACAGGAGCTGCGGAGCGTGCCGGCGCCGGCCGACGGGCTGGGCACCGGGAGATCGCGGAGTTGGTGGGTGTCGCCGGGGGCACGGTGAAGACACGCCCGCCGGGCAGCCCGCCACGTCCTGCGCCGGGCGCTCCGCCGGGCGGCCTGATCGGCAAGCCGGGGGGTCAGTGGCCTGCGGCCTCGGCGCGCAGGGCGGCCGCCCGCCGTGCCGGGTCGTAGTCCGGTCCGACGCCCTCGACCAGCACCAGGTCGCCCTCGATGTGGTCCGTGCGCAGGCGCAGGATGTCCTGGTAGGGCGGCGAGTCGTACCAGGCGCGGGCCGCGGCCAGGGTGGGGAACTCGATCAGCACCATGGTGCCCGGCCAGGCGCCCTCCACGATCTCGGCCGGCGGGCCGTGGATGACGAAGCGGCCCGCGAAGGGGTCCAGGGTGGCCTGGATGCGCTCCAGGTACTCGATGACGTCGGCGTGGTGCCGGCGGCTGTGGAGATGGGCGAAGCCATAGGCGGCCATGGTCGGGCTCCTTCGTTCCGGTTCGCCCCGGGCGGGACGACGACCAGAACGTAGCCGGGGGCCCGCGAGGGGGCGATTACCTCGCGGGTAGTTGCCATCGGGCCCGGCCGGTGCCGGGTGTCACACGGTGATGACGACCTTCGCGCGCGCGTGTTCCACTTCGAGGTACCGGATGGCCTCGGGCGCCTCGCTCAGCGGGTAGGTCCGGTCGACGACCGGGGTGACCCGTCCCGACTCGGCGAACTCCCGCAGGGCCGCCAGGTTCTCCCTCTTCGGTGTCGCCGTGAGGACGAGCAGCCGCTGGCTGACGAAGGGCGAGAGGAGCGGGCCCCGGTAGGCGAGCGGCCCCGGCGCGGACATCGGGGAGAACCCCTAAGGTTGCGCACCGGGCAGGGACCCGGGGGAAGACGGCCGGCGGGGATGGCGGGTCACGGCTCCAGGTGGCTGAACCCGACCTCGAAGCGTTCGACCGAGACGATGCGCTGCCCCTCGCGCTGGGCGATTTCCTCCCGGAGCCTGGTGGTCTCCTCCTCGCTGGCCAGCATGCTCTGCTCGTCGTCCCACAGGGTCAGCGACTTGGCCCGGCCGGAGGCGCGGTCGACGAAGTAGTAGACGCCGCGGAAGCCGGGAACCCCCTTGACCTTCTTGACGATCTCCGCCGAATTCCGGCTCAGGTCCCCCTCCGGTGGAACGGGTGACCCCTGGTAGGTGCTCAGCCTCGCGAACATCGCTGCCCATCCCTTCCTGCCCGGCTGCCGGTCGGGCCGCCGCCCTCGTCGGGACGGGCGGCTCCCATCCCCAGCGTGCTCCGGCGGGCGGCGGGTCGCATGCCGAGCCCGCGGCGCGACAATGGTGGGGTGGCGTACGTAGCCGTGACCGCCTTGAGCCACGTCGGACTGGTCCGCGACCAGAACGAGGACAGCCTCGTCGTCGGGCCGTGGACCCTGTGCGGGACCGTGACCGAGAACCCCCAGACCCTGGTGTTCCGGCTCGGGAAACCGCTGGTCGTGGCGGTGGCCGACGGGCTGGGCGGGCAGCCGGCGGGCGAGGTGGCCAGTGCGCTGGTCGTCCGCCAGCTCGCCACGGCCGGTCCTTCGCTCGATGACGCGCAGGCCCTCGGCGACGCTCTGGACCTGTGCAACCGCGTGGTGCATTCGGCGGCCGACGGCCGTCCGGAGCTGGTGGGCATGGGGACCACGGTCGCGGGCGCGGTCGTGCTGGCGGAGTCCCTGATGGCCTTCAACGTCGGCGACAGCAAGGTGTTCGACGCGGGCCGGGACGGGCTTCGCCAGGTGAGCGTGGACGACAGCCCGCCACCGGTGCCGCCGCGGCGCACCACCTCGCTCGTCACGCAGACGCTCGGCGGCACCCGCGGGTTGAGCGACGTCCACCCCCACGTGGCGACCTTCCCGCTGGCCACGGGCGACCGCTACCTGGTGTGCAGCGACGGGCTGACCGACCCGCTGCCCGACGACGCGATCGACGAGCTGCTGCGCCTGCACGACGACGGCAGGGCCGCCTTCGAGCTGTGGAGGGCCGCCATCGCGGCCGGAGGCCCCGACAACATCACGCTCGCGCTGGTACGCATCGGCGCATAGACACGCCGACACGAGAGGGGCGGATTAGGCCATCCGGTCCAAACGCAGGAGCGCCTTCGGCCGAACGTGACCACGCTGCGTTAGGTCTAGACACGGAGAGTGAGGAAGGGCCCGCTCGCCGAAAGTGAGGTAGTCCATGTCGATCGGGACCGAAGCGGGTGCCGCGACCGAAGCGGCGGAACGCGATCAGGCGCAGCACAGCCTCAGCACGGCGGCCGCGCGGAATCTCGCGACCACCACCAAGTCCGAACCCCAGATGCAGGGCATCAGCTCCCGCTGGCTGCTGCGCAAGCTGCCGTGGACGCACACCCCCGGCGGCGTCTACCGCGTCAACCGCCGCCTCGCGTACGTCGTCGGCGACGGCCGCGTGACCTTCGTCAAGAGCGGCTCCAAGGTCCAGGTCATCCCCGCCGAGCTCGCCGAACTGCCGCTGCTGCGCGGGTTCGACGACCCGCTCGCGCTGGGGGCGCTCGCCGAGAAGTTCGTGCAGAAGGAGTACGAGCCCGGCCAGGTGATCGTGCACGCGGGCAAGAAGGCCGACCACGTCTTCCTCATCGCGCACGGCAAGGTCGAGAAGGTCGGGACCGGCAAGTACGGCGAGGAGAACGTCCTCGGGCGGCTCGGCGACGGGGACACCTTCGGCGGCCACACCCTCGCCGGGTCGAACGGCGCCACCTGGGACTACACCGCCCGCGCGGCGACCGCCGTCACGGTACTGACCCTCCCCCATGCGGCGTACAAGACGGTCGCGGCCCGGTACGAGCACCTGCGTGCCCACGTGACCGGCGTCCACAGCGCCTCCAACGGCTTCAAGACCAACAGGCACGGCGAGAAAGCCATCGAACTCAGCGCCGGACACATCGGCGAGGCCCTCCTCCCCGGCGCCTTCGCCGACTACGAGCTCAAGCCGCGCGAGTACGAGCTGAGCGTCGCCCAGACCGTGCTCAGGGTGCACAGCCGGGTCGCCGACCTCTACAACCAGCCGATGAACCAGACCGAGCAGCAACTGCGGCTCACCATCCAGGAACTGAGGGAGCGCCAGGAGTACGAGCTCGTCAACAACCCGGAATTCGGGCTGCTCCACAACACCGACTACGACCAGCGCATCCAGACCCACTGCGGGCCGCCGACCCCGGACGACTTCGACGACCTGATCAGCATGCGGCGCGGCACCCAGTACATCTTCGCCCACCCCAAGGCCATCGCCGCCTTCGGCAAGCAGTGCAACAAGCTCGGGCTCGCCCTCGACAGCGTGGACGTCGACGGCCACCCCATCCCGGCCTGGCGGGGGATCCCGATCCTGCCGTGCGGCAAGATCCCCATCACCGAGCAGCACGCCTCCTCGATCTTCGCGGTGCGCACGGGCGAGGACAACGAGGGTGTGATCGGCCTGTACCAGACCGGTCTGCCGGACGAGTTGGAGCCGGGGCTCAACGTCCGCTTCATGGGCATCGACGAGCGGGCGATCATCTCCTACCTGGTCACGGCCTACTACTCGGCGGCCGTCCTCGTCCCGGACGCGATCGGCATCCTGGAGAACGTCGAGGTCCGGCCGCGCGCGTGAGCGGCTCCCTACGGCCGGGTGGCGGTCCAGGCCCGCGCGAACAGTCCGTGCGCGGGGACCGGGGGCAGGAGGCTGGTGAACGGGCCCTGGAGCTCCGAGCCTCCGGCGTCGGCCAGGTGGGTGGCGAGCTTGGCGGATTCGAGCGGCAGGTGGGGGGCCTAGAGCTCCGTCCACGGGCCGGGGACGAAGGCCGTGCGCCCGGCCCGGGCCCGCCGCCCGGTCTCCACCGCGCCCGCCGCCGACAGCCCGGCCTGGGCCGCCTTGTGCCGGGCGGGCGTCCAGCGGTTCCAACGGCGGACGTTGCGGTCGGTCGGGCGGGCCGGCGCCAGGAGTTGCAGGTACAGGCCGCCTGCGTCCGGGCCGACCCCGAGCGCCTCGCCCACCTCGGCCACCGGCGAGACGCGGTCGCGCGCCTCGGCGAGCAGGCCGAGCGCGGCGCTCTCCGCGCCCGGCTCGTGCGTCCGCGCCCAGTCGGCATACGCCTCCGACCTGCTGGGGTCCGTCGGGAGGGGGGCAGGAAGGTTCCTGGCGCCGATCCTGGCACGGACCACTGACATCGCCGTCAGGCGAGCCCGTCTTCGACCAGGCCGGCGAGGACCGCCTCGCCCAGGGCGTGCACCGCGGACTGCGGGCGGACCATGACGGTGAACTCCTTGACGCGGCCGGCCCCGTCGAGTTGGAGCAGGTCGATCCCGTGGATCTGCTTGCCGTTCACCGTGCCCCGGAAGGGCAGGATCACCGACGGCGCCTGCGCCCCGTCGGCGCTGGTCTCGGCCGCCCCGTCGAGCCGGCCGAGGTAGCGGAGGTCCTCGAAGGTGCGCAGCAGGACGCCGAAGAGTCCCAGCACCGCCGCCTTGCCCTCGAAGGGGGTGAACTTCACCGGGCTGTAGAGGCGGACGTCCTCCGTGAACAGGTCTTCCATCGCGCTGAGATCGCGCTTCTCCACGGCCGCGCGGAAGCGTTCGGCAGTCTCCATGACCCCTCCTGATACTCATCATTATGACTAGTCAGTTTCATGAGTATGATGCAGGCGCGGACACGGAACGGGAAGGGGGCGGCTGCGATGGCCTTGAAACACGCCGTGCTGGCTGCGCTGCTCGACGGCGAGTACAGCGGCTACGAGTTGGCGAAGGACTTCGGCCTCGGCGTCGCCAACTTCTGGCACGCACAGCCCCAGCAGCTGTACGCCGAGCTGGCCAAACTGGAGAAGGAAGGCCTCGTAGCGGGGCGGCAGGTGGTCCAGGAGACCCGGCCCAACAAGCGGCTCTTCCAGGTCACCCCGGCCGGCCGGGAGGAGCTGGAACGGTTCGCCACGGCGCCGTCGAAGCCGACCTTCATCCGCGACGACCTGCTCGTCAAGGTCCAGACCGCCGACCGCGTCGGCATCGCCCCGGTGATCGAACAGCTCGAAGAGCGGGCGGCCGCGGCCGGGGCGAAGATCGAACTCCTCGGCAAGGTGCTGCGGAACATGCGCGGCGAAGCCGACGAGGAGGAGTTCCTGCTCCGGGGGGAGCGGATCGGGGGCTACCTGACGGGCCTGCGCGGTCTGGCCTTCGAACAGGGCCACCGGGACTGGTGCCTGCGGAGCGCGGCGATCCTGAGAGAGAGGCAGAGGACCCATGACGATCGGTGACGGAGACCACCTGCGATACGTGGCCCTGGGCGACAGCCAGACGGAGGGGATGGGCGACGGCGACGACCTCGTGGGCCTGCGCGGCTTCGCCGACCGGCTCGCCGAGCACCTCGCGGCCGCCAACCCCGGCCTGCTGTACGCCAATCTGGCGGTACGGGGACGCGTCGCAGGTCAGGTCCTCGACGAGCAGCTGGGGCCCGCGCTGGCCCTGCGCCCCGACCTGGCCACCGTGGTCGCAGGGGTCAACGACCTGCTCCGGCCCCGGTTCGACGCCGCGGCGGTGGCCGGGCAGCTGGAGGAGATGTTCGCCGCGCTGACGGCGGCCGGGACGCACGTGGTGACCGTGACCTTCCCCGACGTGGGCAAGGTCGCGCCGCTGGCGCGGCCCCTCGGGTCCCGCGTCCTCGCTCTCAACGACCACATCCGCGCCGCGGCCGCCCGGCACGGGGTCACCGTCGCGGAGACCGGCCTGCAGGCCGTCTCCACCGACCCGCGGATGTGGAGCGCCGACCGGCTGCACGCCAGCCCCCTCGGGCACGAGCGGATCGCCGCGGCCCTCGCCCACGCCCTGCGGCTGCCCGGGAGCAGCGACGCCTGGACCGAGCCACTGCCCCCGCTGCCGGCTCCCTCGGGCCTGCGCGCCGCCGGGGCCGAACTGCGCTGGGCGGCCTCGTTCCTCGGCCCCTGGCTCGGCCCGCCGGCTGCGCGGCCGCTCCTCCGGCGACGGCCGCACCGCCAAGCGCCCGCAGCTCCTGCCCGTGACCCCGTAGGACGGTTCAGGCCGGACCACCGTGGGCGGTGCAGCAGCCGTCGCGGAGCATCTGGCGGAGGACCGCGCGCCAGTCGTCGGGCGGTGTGGCGGCACGGGCGAAGGCGCCTTGCAGGGTGGTGCGTTCGTGGAGGGTGCCGCCGCGCAGGACGCCCCGTACGCGGACCAGGTCGGCGAAGTCGGTGAAGGGGTCGCCGTCGACGAGGGTGAGGTCGGCGATCCGGCCCGGCTCGACCGTGCCCAGGTGGTCCGCGGCGCCGAAGACGCGGGCGGGGGTGCGGGTGGCGGTGGTCAGCGCTTCGGCGGGGGTGAACCCGTACCGGTGCAGCGCGCGCAGGGACAGGTGGAGGTGCAGGCCGACGGGGGTGAGCGGGGCGTCGGTGCCCAGCGCCACCCGGCCGCCGCCCGCGAGGACGGACCGGTAGGTGGCGACCTCCCGTTCCAGGGCGGCGCTCTGCTCGGGGCTCGGCGGCTGCGCGGCCGCGGCCCGGACGGCCGCCACGTCCCAGGGCGGCATCAGCGCGGTGACCCGGGCGTCCTCGGCGAGCGCCGGATCGGCGCCGATCAGGGGCAGGGCGCCGAAGGGGGTGGCGATGAGGTCGAACCGGCCGTGCGTGTAGACCTCGACCGTGTCCTGGTACGTGTGCCCGCCCGGGGTCGCTCCGTGGCCGTACTCGGCGCGCTCGGTGGCCACCAGATGGGTGGTCAGGTCCTGCCCCGCCTGGATGCCGGGGGCGCACAGGTGGGATCCGGCGAGGACGCCGAGCCGCTCGTGCGCGAAGCGGGCGGCGTCCTCCATGTACGCGTACGGGGCGCGGACGTACGTCTTGACGAAGTCCCAGTCCAGGGCTGCGGCCCGGGCCAGCGAGCGGGCGAATCCGGCGCGGGTGCGGTGGGCGCGCCCCATGCTGTAGGCGACCCGGGAGCCGTCGAGGAGTTCGCCGCCCGCCAGCAGCCGGGGTGCGGCGAGCAGGCCCGCCCGGATGTCCTCGCGCAGCCGGGCCTGTTCGTAGGCGGAGCCGCCGAGGGAGACGGCGGTGGTGACGCCGTAGGCGAGGTGCAGCGCGCCCTGCCGGGCCCCGTAGGTGTACGGGTACGGGTGGACGTGCGCGTCCCACAGGCCCGGCAGGACCGTCCCGGTGGAGGCGTCGACGGTGCGCACGGCGCGGCGGCCCGGCCGGTGGGGCTCGACCGCGGTGATCCGGCCGCCCCGGACCAGGACGTCGACGTCGGCGCGGGGCGGGCTTCCGGTGGCGTCCCAGAGGAGTCCGGCGTGCACGACGGTGTCGACGGGGGCGGGGCGGCGGTAGGTCAGCGTGAGCGGGACGGTACGGGGCGGTCCCGCGGGCGTTCCGTCGGCGTCGAGGGAGAGCAGGCGCAGCCGGGCGCAGGACTGGTAGAGCAGGGTGCGCGAGTCGGCGGACCAGGAGGGGTGGTCGGCGGGCTCGTCGGTGAGGAGGCGGGCCGGGCCGGCGGGGGTGCCGTCGGGGGTGACGGGGAGCAGCCAGAGGGCCGATTCGCCGACGCAGGCCAGGAAGCGGCCGTCGGGTGACCAGACGGGGCCGGAGGCGTAGCGGTCGGAGAGGGAGGCGTGCGGGGCGAGGGCGTGGAGGCGGGCGGCGCCGGTGGTGGTGTCGACGATCCGGATGAGGTTGTGGCCCTCGCGGAAGCGCCGGCTGAGCCGGTTGCGGTCGCAGAGGGCGAGGTGGCGGCCGTCGGGCGACCAGCTGGGCGGGCTGGGCAGGCCGCCTCCGCCGAGGGCCTCCACCAGCGGGGTGTCCGTACCGGTGGCGAGGTCGCGGACGATGAGCCTTCCGGCGAGGTCGAGGGCGGCGAGCCGGGTGCCGTCCGGGGAGAGGGACCCGTAGACGCGGCCGCTCGGGGAGAGCACGCTCTCGGCGCCGCCGGTGAGTTCGCGGCGGCGTACGGTGTTCAGCCCGTCGCGGTCGTCGGTGTACACCAGGGCCCGGCCGTCCGGGGTCCACACCGGCCCCTGGACGTAGACCGTGGCCGGGGCTTGGAGGACCTTGCGGGGCGCTCCCCCGGTGACGGGCACGGTCCACAGGGCGCCCAGCGCGGCGAAGGCCACGGTGCGGCCGTCGGGCGACAGGCTGGGCAGGTGGAGGCCGAGCACGGGGCGGCTCCGCTCGGCCTCCAGTGCGTACTGCTTGACGCGGCGGACGGGGCGGGGCAGTTCGAGGGTGGCGTCGAGGGGAATCCCGTATCCGACGGGGTCCCGGTGGGGGCGGATCACCCGGAAGGCGCCGTCGACGGTGATCAGCAGACGCTCGTCGTCGATCCAGCGCGGGGGCGCGGGCGCGAGGTCACCGGGGAGGGCGACCGGGCGGCCGTCGGCGTACAGGGTGAGGATCTCTGCCTTGCGGGCGCCGGGGGCGGCGGAGATCCAGGCCGTGCGACCGGCCGGGGAGAGCGCCGGGGTCCGCAGGCTGCCGTCGCTGACGGTGTGTTCGATCCGTACGGGCCCTGCCGCTTCGGCGGCCACGGAGGCGAGGGTCCGGGCGGTCAGGGTCTCCCCCGTGGGTGTGCCGCGGACGAACAGCACGCGGGTGCCGTCCACCGACCA
The DNA here is from genome assembly GCF_043201175.1 of Streptomyces sp. NPDC048337. Taxonomy (NCBI): domain Bacteria; kingdom Bacillati; phylum Actinomycetota; class Actinomycetes; order Kitasatosporales; family Streptomycetaceae; genus Streptomyces; species Streptomyces sp. NPDC048337. The sequence continues at coordinate 116,200 of NZ_JBICYR010000001.1, read as the reverse complement.
GACCGGGTCGAAGTCCTCCCAGGCGGCCTCCTGGTCCGGGCCGGACTGCCCCGGCAGACCGGTCAGGCGGCGGATGCGGCCGTCGGTGACGCCGACGGTCCAGATCCGGTACGGGCTGCCCGCCACGGGATCGCCGCCGCGTTCGGAGCAGAAGGCGAGCGTGCGGCCGTCGGGCGACCAGGCGGGCGCGCGGTGGTCGAAGGGGCCGCCGGTGAGCCGGCGCAGCCCGGTGCCGTCGGCCCGCATCAGCCAGATGTGGAAGGCGCCGCCCCGGTAGGCACTCATCGCGATCCGGCGGCCGTCCGGGGAGAACACCGGGCGGCCGGGCTCGAGGTCGGGCGGGGTGAGCGGGGTGGCGGGCGAGCCGTCCGGGGGCAGCGACCAGAGGATGTTCTGCACCTCGGCGACGACCCGGCTCCCGTCGGCGGTGGCGGTGGCCGCGCCGTTGGTGGCGCGGGTGAAGCGCAGCCTGACCGGGTGCGCGGGCTCCGCGACGCCTTCCGGGGGCGAGGCGGCCACAGCCGCGGGGTGCCCGAGCCATGCCGTCATCGCGCCGGCCGATGCCGCCTGGAGAACCGTCCTGCGTGCAATCCGCATCCCACCACTCGCCTCGCGCATCGATGACCACCCCGACTGCCCCGTCGGTCACCCAAACGATCAGCGCTGCGCTTCGGCAACGGCCGGTTCTAGCCTTCGACGCTGTCGTGGCGCTCCTGTATCCGGGCGATGACCCGCGCCCGGCCCAGTCGCCCGGCGTGGCGGAGCTTGGCTTCCGCGGCGAACACCGGCACCCAGAGCAGCCAGCCCCACAGGCTGAATTCCAGCACTCCGCTCCACACCAGCGCCTTGTTGAGGCCGAACGAGAGGACGAAGGTGACCACGTACGCGGCCACCCGATGCGCGAGCAGCAGCCGCAGCAACGCGTTGCGGGGCCCTTGCAGGAACCCGACGGCCGCGGCCAGTTCGGCCGCCTGAAGATCCTCTCCGGACCCGCCGACGGCCTCGCCCCGGGCTGTCCGCCGCAGCGCCCCGGTCACCAGCACGCTGTGTTCTGCGACGGCCCCCTGGCGTGCCCGCCCCAGCGCGGCCCCGGGTACGTGAAGCTGTCGGAGCGCAGGCACAGGTCCACGTTCCCACTCCGGTCGGCCGGATCAACACCCTCCGCAGCGCTCCGCGCCGCTGTCAGTGGCGGCCTGATCACGATGTGCCGGGGGCCGGAACCGGGCATGAGAGAGCCGGGTTCGGGACTGGCGTCCCGGACCCGGCGGTGAGGGGGGCGGCCTCCGGTCAGGAGGTGTAGAGCCACCACTTGTGAGGTTCGTACTTGCAGTAGTAGTGGCGCCAGTGCCCCTGGGACTGGCCCTTCTTTCCGGCGCTCTTGCAGGAGCTCTCGCTGGAGTACGGGCCGTGCTTGCCGGCGGGCCGGTGCTGCTGCACCGAAACGGCGGCGGAGTCCTGCTGCGGGGCCGCGGTCGCGGCCGGGCCCGCCAGGAGCAGTCCGGCGGTGACCAGAGCGGCCACCGGTGCGATACGCGCGATCTTTGCGTACATGATGGGGTTCCTCTTCCTTCGTTTCCTTCTGGTTCTCCGAGCCCCGTTCGGGCTTCGGACCATCAACGTACGAAGGCCCGTGTCCCGGGCACATGGGGCAGGTGACCCGACCGTGGTCCCGTCTTGGCGGTCCTAGTCGGTGCCGGTCGTGCGGGGCAGTACCGCCCGTACGAGGGTTCCCGCATCGGTGGTGACCAGGTTGAAGGTGCCGCCGAGCTCCTCGGCGCGCTCGGCCATCGAGCGCAGGCCCACGCCGCCGTCGCCGTCGCCGTGGGCGTCCTCGGGGAACCCGCCGCCGTTGTCGCGGATCTCCAGGGTCACCGCCTCCGGCGTCAGGACCACCAGGGCGTGGGCGTGGTCGGCGTGCGCGTGGCGGACCACGTTGTTCAGGGCCTCCGCGGTGATCCGGTAGAGGGCGACCTCCACCGCCGCGGGGAGGCCGGGGAAGGGTTCGGGGGCGAGGCTGACCCCGATGTGCACGGTGCGGCCCAGGTGTTCGGCGAGCTGGCGCAGTGCGCGGGGCAGGTCGGCGCCGTCGAGGGCGGCGGGCGCGAGGCCGCCGGTGATGTGGCGCAGTTCGTCGATGGCCTGCCCGATCCCCTCGGAGACGGTGGCGAGCGAGGCGGTGGCCCTGGTCCCGGGCGGTATGGCCGCACGGGCCGCGTCGACCTGGAGGCGCAGGCCGGACAGGGCCGGGCCGAGGCCGTCGTGCAGGTCGTGGCGCAGCCGGCGCCGCTCCTCCTCGCGGGCCAGCACGATCTGTTCGCGGCTCGTCTGGAGGTCCTCGTGGAGCTGGAGCGAGGCGATGGCCGGGGCGCTGTGGTCGGCGAGGATCCGTACGGCCTCGCGGTCCTGCTGGTCGAGGGCGAGTTCGCCCTCGCGCGGCGGGACGTGGAGGTGACCGATGTCGTTGTCCCGGTACACCAGGGGGAAGGCCTCGTCGGAGGCACCGGGCGTGCCCAGTCGGGCCAGTTCGCGGTCGCCGTGCCGGGTGCGCAGGACGAGGCGGGCGCCCGGCAGCCTGAGGGTGTGCACGACCGTGTCGCAGAGCAGTCGGGGCATGTCGCCGGGGTCGAGTGCGTGGCTGAGCCGGTCGGCGAGTTCTCGTACGGCCTGGTAGGGCTGGGCGCGTTCGCCGTAGTAGTAGCGGTCGACCATACGGGCGGCCCGGCGCGCGGTGGGCCGCAGCAGGGCGCCGATGAGCAGGGTGAAGCAGGCCATCAGGGCGGCCTCGGGGGTGAGGGAGCCGGGCGCGAAGTAGGAGAGGACGAAGGCGCCGCCCGCGTAGGCCATGAAGAGGGCGAAGGTGAGGACGAAGGCGGTCAGGATGCGCCGTCCCGCGCGGTCCAGGGCCCAGGTGCGTTCGCGGATGTGGACGTACCCCACGGTCGCGGGCCAGGCCGCGGCGGCCAGGTAGAGGGCGATCACGTTCACGCCCTCGGGGGCGTCGGTGAACGAGTAGATGCAGAGCACCGCGAACCACAGGAGGTACGGCACCGTCAGGATCGCGTAGGGGCGGTCGGACTTCGGGGTGCGGGGCCAGCGGACCGCCATGATGAGCACGCCGGTACCGAAGAGGATCGGCGGCACTTGGTAGTTGGCACTCTCCATCCACGGGGTGAGGAGGGCGTCCACGCGGGCCCAGCCGCCGCCCGTGAGGGGGGTGGGGACCCCGTAGTACGTGAAGCCCGGGTCGGTGAAGGTGTAGTACTGCTGGGCCGCGCTGAAGACGGCGGTGAAGGCCACGTAGGGCAGACCCCACGCACGGGGGAAGCGGCCGCTGGGCAGCCACAGCGGCATGGGGTAGACGATGACGCCGATGAGGGCGTAGGCGGCCATCGCCAGGAAGATCACCGCGGTGAAGACGCGCGGGCCCGCGCCGGACAGGACGGCGATCAACGGCACCGACTGGGCCAGGGTCAGCGCGCAGCCTGAGCAGAGCAGGAGCCCGCCCAGGACGCGTGCGGTGCGGCGGGCTGCGAAGACCATGCCGGTCAGGGCGATGCCGAGGCCGAGGAGGACGGTGTTGGCGGCGAGGTGGACGCTGACGGCCGCGAGGGCCGGGTGGCCGAGGTGGGTGAGGGTGAGCACGGCCCAGGTGATGCCGGAGAGCATGGTGAGGACGCAGACCGCGTAGGCGGGCAGCATCTCGGGCCCCGAGCGGGGGGCGACGCTCGCCGGCGTCCGGTGGGCTGTCTGCATGTCGGCCTCCTCGGCCTCCTCGTGCCCCCGTCCGCTCGGCGCAGTCCGCTTCCAGCCTCGTGCGCCGCGGGTCCCGGGCGCACGATGCGGGTGTCCCGGTCCGGCCCCGGTGGGCCCCGGGCCGGACGGGCGGGTCAGTCCTCGTCGCCCAGGCCCACGTCCCGGGCTCTGGCCACGGCCTCGGCGCGGGAGGTGACCTGGAGTTTCTCGAAGACGTGGGTGATGTGGTTGCGGACCGTCTTCTCGGACAGCACGAGTTCGCGGGCGATGCGCCGGTTGTCGTGGCCGCGGGCGATCAGTTCCAGTACCTCGACCTCGCGGGAGGTCAGGGAGGGGAAGAGCTGCTCGGCGTCGCGCCGGTGGCCGCCCGAGAGGAGGGCGGAGAGCCGGGCGGCGATGTCCGAGCCGATGACGGCGCCACCGGCGGCGACGGTGCGCAGCGCGTGCAGGACCTCTTCGGAGCCCGCGCCCTTGACGACGTAGCCGCGGGCGCCGGCCTGGAGCGCGGCGAGGAGGCTGCCGTCGTCGTCGGACATGGTGAGCATGAGCACCGGGAGGCCGGGGTGGGAGGCGGCGAGGCGGCGGGTGGCCTCGATGCCGGAGACGTCGGGCAGGGAGAGGTCCATCACGACCACGTCCGGGCTGTGCCGGTCCACGGCGTCCGGGACCTCGCCACCGGTCTCGGCCTCGGCCACCACGACGGCGCCCTCGGTGCTCTCCAGCGCGGCCTTCAAGCCCTCCCGGAACAGGGGATGGTCATCGACGATCAAGACACGCGGAACGGTTCGGTCTTCTTCGCGCACGGATGGACACTACCAGTAACTCAACGTCACCATGGGTAACGGGGCCGGGAGGGGGTCTGCGCCTCATGTCCTTGGGTTCCGGGCACATGGAACGTGAGGGGCATGTGTGCGTACTCCCTCCCCACATCGGCCTCGGGGGCCCCGTCCGTGGCCATCGACCGATTCCTCCTCGCCGGGCCGGTGCACTTCCCCGTGCAGGTGCGGTACGGGGGCGGCTCGATGGACGAACTGACCGGGATCCTGTGGGCGTCGGCCCCGAGCCGGATCGCCCTGGTCACCGACCCCGCCCTGCCCGGGGCCCACGCCGCGCGCGTGCTGCGCCTGCTCGGCGACGCCGCGCCGACCGGCATACTGTGGCCCGGCCCCGGCGGCGATGGGGGTGGCCGTCCGCGGGTCCGCCCCGGGACCGTGGTCGTCGCGCTCGGCGGGAGCCGCGTCATGGCGGCCGCCGACCGGATCCTGTGCCGTGACGGGGCCCGCCCGGCCGTCGTCCGGCTCCCGACCACGCTGCGGGCCATGGCGGACACCGCCCTCTCGGTGGCCGGCACCTCCGGCCGGCCCGCCGCCCCGGTCCTGGTCCGGGTCCAGTTGGAGTTCCTGCGCACGCTGCCCGCGCGGGCGGTCCGCGCCGGGCTGAGCGTGCCGGTCCGCCAGGTGCTGGCCGTGGTGCCGGCCTCGGCCGGGCAGGTGGCCTTCCGGATGCGGCCCGACGGCCGGTACGACCCCGTCGTCCTGGCCTCGCTCATCGCCCTGTGCGTACAGGCCCGTTCAGCCCTCGTCTGCCACGATCCGCTCGAACGGGGGCCGGGCTCGGCCCTGCGCTACGGGGACACCGTGGCGCGCGCCGTGCGCGGCCCGGGCGTCGAGCGGATGCGGTACGGCGACGCCCTGGCCCTCGGCCTGCGCGTCACGGCGCGCGCCGCCCGCCTGGAGGGCCTGCTGAGCCCCGCGGACGAAGCGGCCCACGCAGACCTGCTGGACCGTGCGGGCGCGGCTCGGACCCTGCCCGAGGGCGTCCTCGCCCAGGACGTCCTGGGGGCGTTGACCCGGGGCCGGGAGAGCGTCGACATGGTGCTGCTGCGCCGCCTGGGCGAACCGCACGCGCACCGGGGCCGCCTGCTCACCCCCGTCGGCGCCGACGTCCTGGCCGCGGCCCTCGCCGCCGTCACCCCGAGCACGGCTGAAGTCCTGGCTCCGCGTGACAAGATCGTCTTCCCGTCTCGTGGGAGACGAACGTCTGTTGAACCGGTCGGTTAGGGTCCCAAACAGCACTGACGGAACATCACACGGGGACGTGACAGGTGAGCGAGAAGGACTTTCTGGCACAGCGCTTCGAAGAACACCGCCCGCATCTGCGGGCCGTGGCCTACCGGATGCTGGGATCGCTCAGCGAGGCGGAGGACGCCGTTCAGGAGGCGTGGTTCAAGCTGAGCCGCTCGGACGCGGACGAGGTGCAGAACCTGGGCGGCTGGCTGACCACGGTGGTGGGCCGGATCTGCCTGGACATGCTGCGCTCGCGCACCACGCGGCGCGAGGATCCGCTGCACGACCAGGACGGGCGGATCCACCTCCCCGACCCGGTCGTCAGCAGGGCGGACGGCCTCGACCCCGAGCAGGAGATACTCCTGGCCGACTCCGTCGGCATCGCCCTGATGGTGGTCCTGGAGACCCTCTCCCCCGCGGAGCGCCTCGCGTTCGTCCTGCACGACATGTTCGCCGTGCCCTTCGAGGAGATCGCCCCCGTCCTCGGCCGTACGGCGGCCACGACCCGGCAGCTCGCCAGTCGCGCCCGGCGCCGGGTCCAGGGCGCGGCTCCCGCTCCCGACGCCGATCCGGCCCGGATGCGTACGGTCGTCGAGGCCTTCCTGGCCGCCGCGCGCGGCGGGGAGTTCGACGCCCTGGTCGCCCTCCTCGACCCCGAGATCGTGGCGCGCTCCGACGGCGGCACACTGCTCCCGAGCGTCCTGCGGCGCGGCGCGGCCGAGGTCGCCTCCCAGGCGATCACCTTCGCCCGGTTCGCGGAGTCCGGTCAACGGGTCCTGGTCAACGGCACCCCCGGTGTGGTCTCCCGGTCTGCGGAGGGCCGGCTGCTCTCGGTCATGGCGTTCACCATCCGGGACGGCAGGATCACGGCGCTCGACATCCTCACCGACCCGGAGCGCCTCGCGCGCATCGACCTCGGCGTGCTGGACGGCTGAGCCGACGCTCCCGAACGACCCCGAGGTGTGCGGCGGCCGGGCCACGCGTCAGGAGATCTCCTTGACGACGGCGTTCCCGGCCGCCGCGGCGCGCGCGTAGAAGCCCCGTACGCCTTCCAGGCTCTCGGCCAGGGAGCCGTCTTCGACCATGCTCATGGTCCTGACGCTGCCGTCGGGCTGTCCGACGCGCATGCGGAAGGAGTACACGCCCGCCTCCTCGACCAGCGCGGCGCGCTCACGGATCAGCGCGGGGACGTCCACCGCGCACAGGAAGCCGTGTACGGCGCGCACCTGCGCCGGCATCAGCAGCCGGGGCGTGTCGACGCGCGCGATGCCGCCGGCTCTCCCGACGCGGGGCAGGCCGCACATCACCACGTCGCGGGCGGGGGGCCACGGCGCGCCGTGCACGTCGGGCCGGGAGTGGGGCGGTGTGCGGGGATACCGTCGGCGGCATGGACGGTGATCGCCCCGGGTGGCGCCAGTGCTTGCTCAGCGGGGCGGTGTTCGCCGTGTGCATGGCCGGCACCACGCTGCCGACCCCCCTCTACGGCCTCTACCAGGAGAAGTTCCACTTCTCCGAGCTGATGGTGACCGTGGTGTACGCCGTGTACGCCTTCGGGGTCATCGGCGTGCTGCTGCTGGCCGGCAACGCCTCGGACGCCGTCGGCAGGCGGCCGGTGCTGCTGGCGGGCCTGGGGTTCGCGGCGGCGAGCGCCGTGTGCTTCCTGTGCGCCACCGGGCTGAACTGGCTGTACGCGGGGCGGCTGCTGTCGGGGCTGTCCGCCGGCCTGTTCACCGGGGCCGCCACGGCCTACGTGATGGAGCTGGCACCGCACGGCGGCACCTCGCGGGCCACGTTCGTCGCCACGGCCGCGAACATGGGCGGGCTGGGCTGCGGTCCGCTGCTCGCGGGAGTGCTCGCGCAGTACGCGGTCCAGCCGCTCTACCTGCCGTTCGCCGTGCACCTCGCGCTGGTGGCCGGCTCGGCCGCCGTCCTGCTGCGGCTGCCGGAGACGGTACGGGAGCGGCGGCCGCTGAGCACCGTACGGCCGCAACGGCCCGGGCTGCCCGCACAGGTGCGGACGGTGTTCGGGCCGGCGGCGATCGCCTCGTTCGTGGGGTTCGCGCTGTTCGGGGTGTTCACCTCGGTCAGCCCGGCCTTCCTCGCGCAGTCGCTGGACGTGCACAACCACGCCGTGAGCGGGCTGGTCGTCGCGCTGGCCTTCTTCGCCTCGACCGCCGGGCAGTTGGCGGTCGGGCGGGTCGGGGTGGGGCGCTCGCTGCCGCTGGGGTGCGCCGGGCTCTTCGCCGGGCTGGCACTGCTCGCGGGGGCGCTGGCGTGGGATCTGCTGCCGCTGGTGGTGCTGAGTGCGCTGGTCGGCGGGGGCGGGCAGGGGCTCGCGTTCCGCGGGGCGCTGGCCGCGGTGGCCGCGGCGTCTCCTCCGGACCGGCGGGCGGCGGTGATCTCGACGCTGTTCGTGGTGGCGTACGCCGGCATCTCGGTGCCGGTGATCGGGGTGGGGGTACTGGTGGATCCGCTGGGGCTGGAGGGCGCGGGGCTGGTGTTCATCGGCTGCATGGCCGTACTCGTCACGTCGGCCGCCCTCTACCTGCTCCGGCGCCCCGTACGCACCGCCGAGGCCTGAGCACCGGGTGCGGCTCCGGCCCCCCTCCCGCCCGAAGGCGGGAGGGGACGTCGCACCATGTAGGCCGTGGGGGTGAACACGGGGCGGCCATGATCCGCCTCGACGGGCGCGACGGGCGCGCGGGGCCGGTCAGCCGCCCGCCTGCTCCGGGGCGGGCAGGAACTTTCCCGCCTTCAGTCGGAGTTGGTCCGTGAAGTACGCCGCCGCGTCGGGCCGCATCCTGGCGAGGGCGACCATGCCCGTGATGATGACGTCGCACACCTCGTCGTGGACGTCCTCCCAGGAGTGGGAGCGGCCCTTGCGGGGGTTGGTGCCCTTGGCGCCGATGACGGCCTGGGCGGCCTCGCCGAACTCCTCGCCGATCTTGAGGACTTGGAGCAGGTGGCTCTCCTCGGGCTGGAGTCCCTGCGCGGCGTCGGCGGCGTCGAAGCGGTCGGCCAGGGCGCTGATGGTGTCCCACGGAGTGGTCACGGCGTGCGGTCCCTTCCTGTTCGGGCAGATCCGGCACCCTATCGGGCATCACCTCCCTCACGGGTCGTGACGGAGGGAATTCGACAGGTAGTAATTAGATGAATCCCTGACTGAATTCCCGTCAATAGGGATACCGCCCTTATCTCGATTTGATAACGACTGCCTTCACAAGGCCTGGACCAATGACACGTGACGCGCGTAACTCGGCTGTTTTTATTGATAGTTGAGAGTTCGTCAGATTTTGCGGACAGGTAACGGAACGATTTCTCGAAGCGCGCTCCCCTTTGTCCGAATTCTTCGCCGCATTCGTCTGGCAGGCTTCCGCGCACCCACTCATCCGACACGGACTTGAGGTGCCCATGACAGGACGACGCAGACGGCGTGAACACCGCCGCAAACCCCGGCGGTTGATACTCGTCACCGCCGCCATGGCCACGGCGGCGGTGATCGCCGCCGGCATCGCCTACTCCGGCCTGGGCGACGGCGCCCAGGCCGTCTCCGTACAAGCGGGTGCGGAGGCCGCCGCACCGGCCGCCGCGCCCGCCCGGGACCAGGAGCCCGAACCCCTCGCGAGCGCACCCGCCAACGAGAGCGCGCGCGGCATGGTCTACGACGGCCTCGCCCCCGCGCCGAAGGGCGACCGATGCGCCGGCGTCTACCGCACCGGCGCGGGACAGTGCACCCACGGCCCCGACGCCCCGCCCAAGGGCGTCGACATCACGAAGGACATCGCGCCGGCCGTCAAGGCATCGGCGCCCGCCGCCGATCCGGCCCGCCCCGCCGCCGACGACCCGGCGACCGGCGAGGGCGGTGGGCGCCCGCAGGACGCGCCCGCCGCCGACGCCGCCCGCGCCGCCGACAAGGGCGCCGCGCCCGCACCCTCGGCCACCGGCCAGGCCGTCGCCGCGGGCCCCGCGGGCCAGACCGTCCAGTGCGACGGCGACGGCAGCACCGGCAACCGCGTGCAGGTCGTCTACGTCCACGGCCCCGGCCGCGACCGCTACTCCGAGTACGTGGCCTCGTTCCGCAAGTGGGCGGCCGATGCCGACCTCATCTACGCGACGAGCGCCCAGGAGACCGGCGGGGTCCGCCACATCCGCTACGTGACGGCCGCCGACTGCACCCCGACCGTCCTCAACATCGAGCTCCCGGACTCCGCGCTGGCCGAGTTCAGCGCCACCAACTCCGCGCTCGCCGGCAAGGGGCTCGACCGCCGCGACCGCAAGTACATGATCTTCGCGGACACCCAGGTCTACTGCGGCATCGGCACCTTCAACGGCGACGAGCGGCCCGGCCAGACCAACCTCAGCAACTTCGGGCCCTCCTACGGGCGTACGGACTCCGGCTGCTGGGGCGGCCACACCGCGGCGCACGAGCTGGGCCACAACCTGGGCGCGGTCAACAACAGCGCCCCGAACACCAGCCGCGGCGCCCACTGCACCGACGAGTGGGACGTCATGTGCTACTCGGACACCCCGTACTACCCGCAGATGCGCAACGTCTGCACCAACCAGGCGTCCGAGAACATCCTGGACTGCAACCACGACGACTACTTCCACACCAGCCCCAAGGCCGGCAGCTACCTGGCCACGCACTGGAACATCGCCGACAACCAGTTCCTGATGCGGAACAAGGGCGGGGGCGGCACCGATCCGAACCCGAACCCGACTCCGACGCCGACCAAGAAGCCGACGCCCACCCCGACCAAGAAGCCCACTGGCGGACCGGACGTGACGATTGGTCAGATCCAGTCGGACTCCGTCGTCGTGAGCTGGCCCAAGGCCGAGGGCGCCGCCTGGTACCAGGTGCTGCTGAACGGCAAGCACCTGGCGTGGGTCCAGTCCCCGGTGCTGCGCGTCTACAACCTCCGGCCCGACACCTCGTACACGGTCGCCGTCTCCGTCCGCGACGGCGCCGGCCGGGACAGCGGTCCCGGCAAGGCCGCCTCCTTCCGCACGAAGGGCACGGGCGGCGGCGCCACCACCCCCGGCAGCCGGTACCTCCTCGGCAACGGCAGCACCGGCATGGCCGCCGAGGTCTGGGGCGGGCGCAGCGCCGACGGCACCGTGCTCGTCGGAGCCCGGTCCAACGGGTACGCCCAGCAGCAGTGGTACTTCGACGACGCGGGCAACGGCCTGGTCCGCATCCGCTCAGCCGTGTCCGGCAAGTGCCTGCAACCGGGCGGCGCCCCCGCCGCCGGCATGTGGGTCGCGCAGCAGCCCTGCGGCGGCGCCGGTGCACAGGCCTGGAAGCTGACCTCCCGCGGCAGCGCGGTGACGGTCACCGACCAGAGCGGCGGCTTCGCCCTGACCGTCAGCAGCCGCCCCTACTACGGGAACTGGCTGCTCGACCTCCAGCGCGCGGACGGCAGCCCGGCGCAGACCTGGACCGTGCAGAAGGTCGGCTGACCTTTCCGGCCCACTGAAGTCCACCCCGGCGGACGGCCGCGTCGCGCGGCCGTCCGCCGGCCCCTCACCCCACCCGGAGCACCGCCACGATGCGCATACGAATCGCTGTCCAGGCCCTGCTGGCCGCAGTCGGCCTGATCCTGCTGTCCCCCGCCGCGGCACACGCCCACGGCGACACCGTGAAGGTGGTGGTGACCGGGCAGCGGCAGGGCCACGTCACCGCCGACCTCACCTGGGAGAACGACGAGGACGCCATCGACGAGGCGGTCGCCGCCACCGTGAACGCGGTCAGCGCCGACGGCGCCCGCACCCTGGGGCCCTGGCGGCTGGTGCGCGACCCCGCCGCCGCGCCGGCCGGCTGGACCACGGCCGAGACCCTGCCGCCCGGCACCTGGAAGGTCACCGTGGACGTGGGCTTCCCCGCCCTCGGGCACGGCGAACGCGAAGTCGGCGTACCGGTGGTGGACCCGGCACCGGCCACCGGCACCCCCGATCCCCGCCCCGCCACACCGTCGTCCGCACCCACTCAGGCACCGACCCGGGCAGCCACGCCCACTCAGGCACCGGCGCCTGCCACCGAGGCCTCCACGGACCCCACCGTCTGGTGGACGACGGCGGGCGTGGCGGCAACGGCCCTGGCCGGCGCGGCCGTCGGTGTCCTGCTGCGGCGCCGCCGAGCGCATCGCTAGCCCACGAACTCCTCGTCCCCGTAGCGCACTTCCGCGGTGTTCCAGTCGACGCCGAGGGACGCCGTGAGCTTCTGGGCGAGCGGGAGGTCGGCGAGCGGGGCGATGAGGACGAGCCGGCCGTCGACGGTGACCGAACCGCCGCCCAGGCGTTCACGGGCCTCGGGGTCGGCGACGAGGGCGTCGTGGAGGCGGGTCGGGCTGACGCCCGGGGCCTGGATCTCCACGGCGTCGGTGTCCGGCGAGCTCCGCGGCAGGCAGCGGAAGGTCAGCACCGACTCCTGGTCGTACTGCTTGCGGATGACGTCGGCGATGTGGTGCAGGCCCTCGGCGCCGACCCGGTTGACGTCGAACTCGCGCGAGCGTTCGTAGGTGGTCTGCTTCAGCTCGCCGGACCAGAAGACTCCGTCCAGCAGGGTCGAGGAGCCGGGCCGCGCGCCGTGGGTGCGGATGATCCCGCGCACCTCGTGCTCGAAGCGCGTCAGGCGGGTCTTCAGCCGCGGGTCCGCGGGGTCGGTGATGACCGCCGTGTTGTTCGTGGCGAAGATCTGCGCCGGGCAGCCCGGAGAGGACGCGGAGGACGCGGAGCTCGCGGAGCTCGCCTGGGCGGTTCCCGTGCCGGTCGTTCCCAGCGCCAGGACCCCGACCGCGACCAGGACCCGTAGGTGCTGCTTCCTCATGTCTCAACTCCCTTTCCAGGGGCTCGTGATGGTGGACGTACCGGCCAACGGCGGCCCGCGCCATCCTAGGCGCGGCGCGCGTACGGCCAGGGGCCGTGGTGTCGGCAGGGGGCCGATTTCACCCGGTCGGGGCGGGGACGGGCGCGGAGCCGGGGCGCCCGGCGCGGCCGGACGTGCCGGTGCGGCTCAAAGGACCGGTGCTCCGCACCGAGCCCCGCGCCTCACACGCCGGCGAGGCTGGAATTCGACCGGGACCGGAGTCGAGAACTGCGGGGGCCCCGTGCGCGTCATGCAGGTTATGACCGTGTACGTGATCGTCAAGGAGTGCCCGCCTGCGGGTGCCGAGCCCGCGGCCCACCGGGAGCCCGCGGCCCACCGGGGTCGACCGCCCCGCGCCGTCACCCGGTGGCGGGGCAGCCGCCCGTGACGAAGACCGCTCGCGCCGGCGCCGCCCCTCGTGGCCGTCGTGCCCCCGGCCGCCGCCGGGGCCGCGTCATCGCCGCGCTCTGCGTGCTCACCGCCCTCGTGATGCCGTTGCACGGCTGGATCCCCAACGGTGGCGCCAACCTCGGCAGCCTCGTCGAGACCTTCCTGCCGTGGACCGGCGCGGCGGTCCTGCCGCTCGCCGCCGCCGGACTCGTACGCCGCTCGCGCGTCGCCCTGATCGCCGTCCTGCTCCCGGCGCTGGCCTGGGCGGCGCTGTACGCCCCCGCGCTCCTCGACAGGGGGACCGGCGGCACGGCCGATGTCACGGTCGTCACGCACAACGTGGACGACGCGAACCCCGACCCGGTCGGGACCGCCCGCGCCCTCGTCGCCTCGGGCGCCCGGCTGATCGCCCTGGAGGAGCTCGTCCAGCCCGCGGTGCGCCAGTACGAGCGGACGCTGGCCGCGACCCACCCGTACCACGTGGTCGAAGGCACGGTCGGCCTGTGGAGCACCTACCCGCTCCGCGACCCGGCCCGGGTGCCGGTGACGTCGTGGAGGGTCGCGCTGCGCGCCACCGCCGAGACCCCCAAGGGCCCCCTGACCGTCTACGTCGCCCACCTCCCCTCGGTACGGGTGAGGCCGTCGGGATTCACCACCGCCAACCGGAACGAAGCGGTGGGCCGGCTGGCCGCCGAGCTCGCCGCGGCCCCGGCCGGCCGCACCCTGCTGGTCGGCGACTTCAACGGCACGACGGACGACCGGGCCCTCGCCCCGGTGGTGGAGGGCTTCCGCTCCGCCCACGAGGCGGCGGGCGCGGGCTTCGGCTTCAGCTGGCCCGCGCACCTCCCCTTCGCCCGCATCGACCAGATCCTGGTCCGAGGTCTCACCCCGGTCTCGGCATGGACCCTGCCGGCGACCGCCAGCGACCACCTGCCCGTGGCGGCCTCGTTGCGGCTGTGAGCGTGCCGGGTGTCTCAGCCTCCCCTCGGGAGCGGGAACAGCCGCTCGCCGTCGAGCCCGAGGGCCCGGCTGCTGCTGGTGAGGAGCTGGAGGCCCGGTTCGAGGGCGAGGAGGTGGCGCAGCCGGCGCACCGCCCGGTCGGTGAGGTGCTGGCCGCCGTCGATGACGAGCAGCAGGTCCTGGCCGGTGATCCAGGGCAGCTCCGGCCGCTCCTCCGGGGCGGGCGCGGCCGTTCCGCCCGCCGGGAGGGCGCAGAGTGCCGCCGTCAGGTCCGCTTCGCCGGTCTTGCGTTCCAGCGTCACCAGGGCGGTGCCGGCGACGAAGTTGGACCGCAGCCGGCACGCCACGGCGGTGGCGAGCCGGCTCCTGTCCTCGGCGCCCTGCCCGGTGAGGGTGACGATCCGGCTCCTGCGGACGGCGGACATGAGCGCGGACAGCGATGTGGACGAGGACGTGGACAAGGACGTGGTCTTCATGGATCCCCCGTGTGGTGCTGCACGTGGCGCGCTGGTCAGTTCGCGCCATGCAAGGGGTTGATTATGAGCCACTCACGCGGATCGCGGAAATGTCCTTCGGGGTGAGCGGAGCGAGCGCACGCCGCCGGCGGCCGATCGAGTCGGGGTCCCACCCCGGGCGGGGCACGGACGCGAGCAGCAGCCGGGTGTAGGGATGGCGGGGATCGGCGAGGAGTTCGGCGACGGGGCGGTGCTCCATGGTCCGCCCCCGGTACATGACGAGCGCCTCGTCGCAGACGTAGCGTACGACCGCCAGATCGTGGCTGACGAAGACCAGCCCGATACCGGTCTCGCGCCGGATGTCGGACAGCAGGTTCAGCACCTGTGCCTGGACGGACACGTCCAGGGCGGACACCGCCTCGTCGAGCACCAGGACATCGGGCCGGACGGCCAGCGCCCTGGCGATCGCGGCGCGTTGGCGCTGCCCGCCGGAGAGGTGGCGGGGCAGGGCGGCGGCCTCGCGGTCGCCGAGGCCGACCTGCGCCAGCAGTTCCCCGGCCCGGTCGGCCCGCTCCGCGCGGTCGTGGCACCCGTGCAGACGCAGCACGCCGTCGATGGTCGCGCCGATGGTCATCCGGGCGTCCAGGGAGAGGTAGGGGTCCTGGAAGACGATCTGGACGGCCTTGGCCCGGGCCAGCCGGGCGGCCCTGCCGCGTACGGCCCCGGCGGCCGGCGCCTGGCCCCGTACGAGGATCTCCCCGGCGTCGGGGCGTTCGAGGCCGATCAGCATCCGGGCCGTGGTGGTCTTCCCGGAGCCGGATTCCCCGACGATGCCGAGGGCGCCGCCCGCGGGCAGCGTGAAGGACAGGTCGTCGACCGCGACGACCTGCGTCCCGCCCGTACGGTAGGTCTTGCGCAGGCCGGTCACGCGCAGAAGATCGGTGGTCAATTGCCCTCCTTCATGGGCTGGACGGAAGCGGGCCGGGGCGAAGCGGTCCGGGGCGAAGCCGTCCGGATGCGGCCGTCGAGTTCCGCGGCGCGGTGGCAGGCGACCTCCGCCGGACCGTGTGGGAGCAGCGGCGGCGCGGAGCGGTCGCAGCGGCCGGGCTCGGCGAAGCGGCAGCGGGGCGCGAAGGCGCAGCCCGGCGCCGATTCCCGCAGTCCCATCGGGGCGCCGGGGATCGGGGTCAGCCGGTCGAGCGGGCCCTCCAGGGGCGGGGAGGAGTCGAGCAGCCCCGCCGTGTAGGGGTGCCGGGGGGTGGCGAAGAGCTCGGCGACGGGCGCCGTCTCGACGATCCGGCCCGCGTACATCACGTAGACCCGGTCGGCGACGGCGGCCGCCAGCTCGATGTCGTGGGTGATCAGGAGCAGTCCGAGGCCGCGTTCGCGCCGCAGCCGGCCCAGGACGGCCAGGATCTCCGCCTGGGTACTGACGTCGAGGGCTGTGGTCGGCTCGTCGCACAGCAGCAGACGGGGTTCGGCGGTGAGGGCCGCGGCGATCACCACGCGCTGGAGCATTCCGCCGGAGAGCTCGTGCGGGTACTGGCGCATGTGCCGGGCGGGGTCGGGCAGGCCGGCCGCGCCGAGCAGTTCGACGGCCCTGGCGTTCGCCCGGTCCTTGGACCAGCCGTGGACCAGGCGCAGCGGTTCGGTGAGGAAGTCCCCCACGCGGCGTACCGGGTTGATGGCTGCGCGGGGATCCTGGTAGATCATCGCCGCCTTGTTCGTCCGGACCTCGCGCAGGCTCGCGGCGTCGGCGCCGACCAGGTCGGTCCCGTCGACGCGGACCCGTCCGCAGACCTCGGCGTCCGCGGGGAACAGGCCGAGGGCGGCGCGTGCGGTGACGGACTTCCCGGAGCCGGATTCCCCGACCAGGGCGACGGTCTCCCCGGCCGAGACGCTCAGGCCGATGCCGTCCAGGATGGGCCGGGCCGTGTGGGGCAGGGTGACGGAGAGGTCCTCGTAGGCCAGGAGTGTCATCGGGAGTCCCTTCCCGCGAGCCGGTCGCCGAGGTCTTCCCCGACGACGTTGAAGGCGACGACGACCAGCACGACGGCGACGGCCGGCACGATCGCGGACAGCGGCTGCCCCTGCAGCACGGCGGCCTGCCCCTGGTTGATCATGGCGCCCCAGTCGGGGGTCGGCGGCTGGACGCCCAGCCCCAGGAACGAGAGGGCGGCGAGGTCGAGCAGCGCGTACCCGAAGTTCACCGTCGACTGGGCGAGCAGGGTCGGGGCGATGTTGGGCAGGACCCGGCGGACGGTGACGAACAGGGCGGAGTGGCCCTGCACCCGGTAGGCGGCCACGTAGGGCCTGACCTTCTCCTGTACGGCCAGGGTGCGCACCAGCCGTGCGGTGTACGGCATGTACGCGATCGCCATGGCGAGGACGGGGGCCGTCATGCCCTTGCCGAACAGGGCCACCGCGAGGATCGCGAGCAGCAGGGCGGGGAAGGCGAACAGGATGTCGAGGATCCGGCCGGTCAGGGTGTCGAGCCGGCCGCCCCGCCAGGCGGCGAACAGGCCGACCGCGATGCCGACGAGGGTGGAGGACAGGACGACGGCGAGGGGTCCGGCGAGGCTCGTGCGGGTGCCCGCGATCAGGGCGGAGAAGGTGTCGTGGCCGCCCTGATCGGTGCCCAGCCAGTGCGCGGCGCCGGGGCCGAGGAGGGTGTCGCCGAGGTGTCCGAAGGTGGGGTCCTGCGGAGCGAGCCAGGGCGCGAGGAGCGCGACGAGGGCGAACAGGACGAGGAGCAGCAGGCAGGCCCGCTGGAGCCGGCCGCCGCCGAGGCGCCGGAGCCGGGTGAGGGGGCGGCGGGCCAGGGCGGCCCGCGTGGTGGTGGGTGCGGTCATCGTGCGCTCCCCGCCGCCGCCATGCGCGGATCGATCAGTGGATGGACGAGGTCGACGAGGGCGTTGACCACCACGAAGGCGGCCACGACGAGCAGGACGATCGCCTGGACGACCTGGAAGTCGAGCTGGTCCACCGACTGGACGAGCAGGGATCCCACTCCGGACATCCCGAAGGCGGTCTCCACGATCGCCGTGCTGACCAGCATTCCCGAGACGAGGAGCGCGGAGACGGTCACGATCGGTCCGAGCGCGTTGCGCAGGACGTGGCGGCGGATGACGGTGCGCCGGGGTGTTCCCCGGCTGAGGGCGACCTCGACGTGCTCGCGCCGCAGTTCGTCGAGCATCGCGGAGCGGGTCACGCGGGTGACCAGCGCCACGAAGGTGACGGAGAGGGCGGCGGCGGGAAGCACGACGTGGTGCAGCCGGTCCAGGAGGCCGGTGCCGTTCCCGATCGTCGGGAACCAGCCGAGCCGCACGCCCAGCACGGAGCGGAACAGGAGCGCGGCGACGAAGGCGGGCGCGGCGGCGCCCACCGTCACCAGGAGCATCAGGGAGCGGTCGGTGCGGGTGCCGCGGCGCAGCGCGCCGAGCATCCCGGCCCCGATGCCGAACACCGTGATCATCAGCGCGGACACGCCGATCAGCAGCAGGGACGAGGGCAGGCGCGACCAGATGACCGCGGAGACGTCCTGGTGGAAGAGGTACGAGCGGCCGAAGTCGCCGTGCAGCACCCCTTCGAGCCAGTGCCAGTACCGGACGAGGAAGGGTTCGTCGAAGCCGTACTGGCGGTGCATCTCGGCGAGTTCCTGCGGGCCGGGGCTGCGCCCCTTCACGAGGAAGGCGACGGGGTCCCCCGGCGCCAGGAACAGGGAGGAGAAGACGAGGAAGGAGGTGACGAGCAGGGTCGCCGCCATGCCGGCCAGGCGGCGCAGCACCCGTCCGGCGCGGGCCACCGCGGGCGTCATCCCTTGGCTCCGATCTCGGCGGCCCAGGGGTGGTAGAGGTAGGCGATGGACGGCTGGACGCCGGTGATCCGCTTGCCGAGGAAGACGCTGACGGGCTGGGTGTACAGGGGCAGCCAGGGCAGTTCCCTCAGGGCGATCCGCTGGGCCTCGGCGTTGGCCGCGGCGTGCCCGGCGGGGTCGTAGGCCGCGACGGCCCGGTCGACGGCCTGGTCGAAGGCGGGGTCGGACCAGCCGCCGTAGTTGCTGAACGCGCCGGTCTGCAGGGAGCCGTACATGTCCAGCGGGTCGGTGATGGAGGTGTACCAGAAGGTGAGGAAGAGGTCGATGCCCTCGCGCGCGGCCGGGTCGGTGAAGAGGGTCGTGTACTTCTCCGCGGAGACGGAGTCGATCTGCGGTTTGAGGCCGATGGCCGTGGCGGCCTGGGCGACGGCCTGGGTGATGATGGTCGTCTGGGAGTCGAGCGGGCTGGTCGCGATCACGATCTTCTGGCCGTCGACCCCGGCCTCCGCGGCGAGCGCCTTGGCCTTCGCCGGGTCGTAGGGGTACTTGGGCAGTTCCTTCAGGAGCGCTTCGCGGGTCGCGGCGGGGGCGTCGGCCCACAGGTTGTCGGTGACGAGCGAGTCGGCGACCTCGCCGACCCCGCCGGCGCCGGCCTTGACGATGCCCTCGCGGTCGATGGCCATGAGCAGGGCCCGGCGTACGCGGGCGTCGCCGAGGGGGCCCTTGAGGTTGCTCACCACCTCGTCCGCGACGGTGGTGTTGCGGCCGAAGTAGAGCGTTCCGGCCTGGGTCGCGCCCAGTTGGGCGTACGCGTTCGGCGGGACCATCCAGCCGCCGTCGACCTCACCGCTCTGGAAGGCGTTGACGCGGGTCGTGGCGTCGGTGAGGAAGACGAACTTCACCTGGCCGGACCTGGCCTTCAGTTCGGGGTTCCAGTAGTCGTCGAACCGCTTGAGCGTGAGTGACTGGCCGGAGGTCCACGAGGCGAAGGAGAACGGGCCGGTGCAGTTCACCCCGGTCTGGGGATTGCCGTAGTCCTTGCCGGACTTGGCGAGGGTGGCGGCGGACTCGACGGTGCCGGGGCCGGCGGCCAGGTACTTGTTGAAGGTGGAGTCCGGCTTGGCCAGGGTGACGGTGACTTCCAGCGGTCCGGTCCGGTCGACGGACTTCACGTTCTTGTACTGGTTGGCCCAGACGCTGGCCGTCCCGGGGTCGAGGTTGCGGCGCAGCGAGGCGACGACGTCGTCGGCGGTGAGCTCCGTCCCGTCGTGGAAGCGGACGCCGGGGCGGATCTGGTACACCCAGGTGGTGGGCGTGGGGTTGGCGTACGAGGCCGCGAGGTTGGGCGAGGTCGTCAGGTCGGGGTTCCACCGCAGCAGGCTCTCGCAGACGTTGGAGAGGATCTGGTTCGGCGGGAAGTCGAACGAGTAGGCGTAGTCGATGGTGGTCGGCTCGGCGTAGATCGACCAGGTGAAGGAGTCGAGGTTTCCGGTGGCGGCGGGAGTCCTGTCCGTGAGCCGGTAGTTGGCGGCCCGGTCCTTGGCCGGGTGCGCGGTGCCGCTGCAGGCGCTCGTGACGAGCGCCGCGGCCGCGGCGAGCCCGGCTGCCACTGCGTTCCTGATCCTTCTGCGGCGGCGGGGGGATCCCGGTCGGGCTGATGACATCGTCTGGCTCCCTGAGGTGAGCTGGGCGGGGATGCGGGTGCGCGGCGACCGGCCGGTGGCGGCCCGGCCGGTGGCCTCGCCGTTCAGCGCGCGGCGGTGAAGACGGCTTCGCCGTCGATGTACGTACGGGTCACCCGGGCCCGGGCGATCTCCTCGGCGGGGTACGCGAAGGGATCGCGGTCGAGGACGACGAGGTCCGCGTACTTGCCGGGCTCGACGGTGCCGGTGACGTCGTCGAGGTGGTTGGCCCACGCGCTGCCCGCCGTGTAGGCGGTGAGCGCCTCGGCCAGGGTCAGGGCCTGCTCGGGGAAGAAGGGCTTGCCGGGCACCTCACCGGGTACCCCGTCGGGCACGACGCGGTTGACGGCGACGTGGATGCCCCACAGCGGGTTGGGGCTGCTCACCGACCAGTCGCTGCCGGCGACGAGCCGCGCCCCGGCCCTCCGCAGGTCTCCGAACGGGTATTGCAGGGCGGCTCGTTCGGGACCCAGGAAGGGGATCGTCAGCTCGTCCATCTGCGGTTCGTGGGCGGCCCACAGCGCCTGGATGTTGGCGGCCGCCCCCAGGCTCGCGAAGCGGCCGATGTCGTCGGGGTGGACGATCTGGAGGTGGGCGAGGTGGTGGCGGTTGTCGCCCTCGCCGTTGGCCGCGCGGGCCGCGGCGAGCGCGTCGAGCGCCTCCCGTACGGCGCGGTCCCCCAGCGCGTGGAAGTGGATCTGGAAGCCGGAGCGGTCGAGCCGGGACACCGCCTCGGCGAGCAGTTCGGGATCGACGAAGCTGAGCCCGGAGTTCGCGGTGGCGCAGCCGCAGCCGTCGAGGTAGGGCTCCAGGAGGCCGGCGGTGAAGTTCTCGGCGATGCCGTCCTGCATGATCTTCACGCTGGTGGCGTTGAAGCGGCCCACCCGGCCGGTGCGGCGGCGCTCCTCCAGCTCGGGTATCTGTTCCAGGCCGCGTTCGCGGTCCCACCACAGGGCCCCGACGACGCGTACCCGCAGGGCCTCCTCGCGGGCGGCGCGCACGTAGACGCCGAAGTTGTCGGGGTGGCCGGGGAAGGCGCCGATCATGGCGTCCTGCCAGGCGGTCACCCCGAGGGACAGCAGGTGCTCCTGCGCGGCGAGCAGGCCCGCGTACGACTCGTCCGGTGTCGCGAGGGGGACGTGACGGGCCACCAGCTCCACGGCGCCCTCCTGGAGGGTGCCGGCCGGAGTTCCGTCGGGTTCCCGCTCGATGCGGCCGTCCACCGGGTCGGGGGTGTCCCGGTCGACGCCGGCGAGGCGGAAGGCCGCGGTGTTGGCCCAGGCCCCGTGGCCGTCGCGGTTGCCGAGCAGGACGGGCTGGTCCGGCGCCACCCGGTCGAGCATGGCCCGGGTGGGCGTGCCGCCGGGGAAGACGTCCATCGACCAGCCGCCCCCGCGGATCCAGGACGTTCCGGGGTGCTGCCGGGCGTACGCGGCCACCACCGCCAGGTAGTCGTCGAGGGAGTGCTCCCCGCTGAGGTCGCAGCCCAGCATCTGGACCCCGGCGACCACCGGGTGGACGTGGGCGTCCTGGAATCCGGGGAGGAGGAGGCCGCCGGCGAGGTCGACGACCTCGGTGTCCGCGTCGGCGAGTGCGCGCACCGCGTCCTCGTCGTCGACGGCGAGGATCCGGCCGCCGCCGATGGCGACGGCCGCTTCGACGGGGGCCGGCCCGGTGCCGGTGAAGACCTTCCCTCCCACGAAAACGGTGTCGGCCCGCTGGCTGGTGTTCTTCCGCATCGACGCGTCCTCCGGCTCGGCGGGCGGACCCGCTCGGCGTGTTGTTGAGGAGGAGTGAACGGGAGCGCAACGTTGTTGTCAACGGTGTTGCGCCCGGTGTGTTCCCCATCGATACACTGGCCGCACCATGCCGAAGCCATCCGCCGGTCCCGCCCGGTCCAAGCGCGCGGGGAGCCAGCTCACCCCCGACGCGATCATCGAAGCGAGCCTGCGCATCGCGGCTCGCGGCAGCGAGGACGCCTTCACCGTCCGCCGGCTCGGCGAGGAGCTCGGCGCCGATCCCACGGCGATCTACCGGCACTTCCGGGACAAGGACGAGCTGCTGCTGTCGGTCGCCGACCGCACGCTCGGGGAGGTGCTCGACAGCATCCCCGAGGGCCTCGGCTGGAAGGACCGGCTGCGCGCCCTCGCGGCGGGCTCCCTCGACGTCGCGCTGAAGTACCCGGTGGTCGGCTCGACCATGGCCAGCCGGACCACCCGCAGGTCCAACGAGTTCCGCGTCGTCGAGCTGATCCTGGGCGCGGTGACGGAGGCGGGGCTCGACGGGGCGGAGGCGGCCGTCCACTACCGCATGGTCGGCGACTCGCTCCTCGCCTTCGTCGGCCAGCGCGCCGCCTACCTGCTGTTCCCCCCGGACATCCGGGAGGCGGACGAGGCCTCCTGGAACCGCGAGTACCGCATGGTCGACCCGGCGGGGTTCCCCCACATCACCCGGCTGAGTGCCGAGTTGGCCGGGGTGACGGAGGAGGAGATCTTCCTGGCCAGGGTCGAGGCCCTGATCACCGCGATCGAGACGCGGGTCGAGACGCTCCGCCGGGCGTAGCGGGTCCCCGCCGAGAGCGCTGCCTCGGCGGGGACGGGAGTTCACCGCCGCGGGGTCAGGCGCTCCCACAGGAAGGTGTGGACCAGGGCCTCGTTGAAGGCGGTCTGGCCGTGGTCGGTGGCGCCCGAGTGGCCGCCGCCGATGTGCTCGTGGAAGAGGACGGGATGGCCGTGCTCCCGCAGCCGGGCGGCCATCTTGCGGGCGTGACCGGGGTGGACCCGGTCGTCGCGGGTCGAGGTCAGCAGGAGCAGCGGCGGGTACGGGGCCCCCTCCGCCCGCACCCGGTGGTAGGGGGAGATGTCCTCCAGGTGGGGACGGTCGGCGGGGTCGTCGGGGTCTCCGTACTCGGCGATCCAGCTGGCGCCCGCGAGCAGCCGGTGGAAGCGGAGCATGTCCATCAGCGGCACGTGCGAGACGACGGCCCCGAAGAGCTCGGGGTACCGGGTGAGCATCGCGCCCATGAGCAGGCCCCCGTTGCTGCCGCCCTCGATGCCCAGCTGGGCGGGGGTGGCGATACCGCGGGCGGTGAGGTCCCGGGCGACGGCGGCGAAGTCCTCGAACGCCCGGACCCGGTCCGCGCCGAGGGCCGCCTTGTGCCAGCTCGGCCCGTACTCGTGCCCGCCGCGGATCCCCGCGACGACGTACGTGCCGCCGCGCGCGAGCCAGGCCCGGCCGGTGACCGCGCTGTACCCCGGGACCATCGAGATCTCGAAGCCGCCGTACCCGTACATGAGGGTGGGCCCGGGGCCCGGCCGGTCCTCGGGTCCGACGACGAAGTACGGGACCCGCGTGCCGTCCGCGGAGAGCGCGAAGTACTGCCGTACGGCCAGACCCGCGGTGTCGAACAGCGCCCGGCCCTGCTTGACGCTCTCGCCCGCGCCTCCGCCCGCCGTACCCCGGTAGAGGGTGGACGGCTGGAGGTAGCCGGAGACGTTCAGGAAGTACTCGTCGCTCACGTCCGGATCGGTGCAGGTGACGGAGGCCGTGGACAGCGGCGGTACATCGGCCAGCGGTGCGCGGAGCCAGCCGTCGGGGCCCGGTCCCGGGGTCAGGATCTCCATCCGGGAGGAGACGTCGGCGTGGGTGGTGAGGATCAGGTGGTGGCGGGTCCAGCTCCAGCCGGCGAGCGCGGTGTGCTCGTCCGGCGTGAACAGCACGGCCGCCTCCCGCTCCCCCGCCCGGAAGGCGTCGAAGTCGAAGGCGAGCAGGCTGCCCGCCTCGTGGCCCAGCCACGGCGATTTCGGGGCGACGAGCAGCCACTCCCGGTGGACGGAGGCGCCCGCGTCGTCCGGTACGTCGATCTTCTCGGGCTCCGCGGCCGATCCGTCCCGCGGGCGCAGGAACAGCTCCCCGTTCCAGAAGTCGATCTGGCGGTGGACGAAGTCCCGTTCGAAGCCCGGGGTGTCGTCGTGCCAGCCGGTCGCGGAGATGTCGCAGGGCCTGCCCTCGTAGACGAGTTCGGCGTCCTTCAGGGGCGTGCCGCGGCGCCAGCGGCGTACCTGGAGCGGGTAGCCGGACTCGGACATCGAGCCGGGACCGAAGTCCGTGCCGATCCATACGCGGTCGTCGTCGATCCACCCGATGGTGGTCCTGGCCTCCGCGACCTCGAACCCGCCCTCGACGAACTCCAGGGTCTCCAGGTCGAACTCGCGCACCACGCAGGCGTCCGCCCCGTCCCGCGACAGCATCACCAGGGCGCGCCGGTGCTCGGGGCCCAGGACCCGGCTGCCCGCCCAGGCCCACTTCTCGCCTTCGGCCCCGGCCAGCGCGTCCAGGTCCAGGACCGGCTCCCAGGCGGGCCGGTCCTTGCGGTACTCCTCCAGGGTGGTGCGCCGCCACAGCCCGCGTACGTGGTCGGCGTCCTGCCAGAAGTTGTAGAGGTGGCGGCCGCGGCGGGCGACGTACGGGATCCGGCCGTCGTCGTCCAGGACCTCGCGGACACCGCTCTCGAGCACCTTGAACGCGGGGGTCCCGGCCAGCGCGGTCACGGTCTCGGCGTTGCGCTCGCGGACCCAGCCGAGGGCGGCCTCGCCGGTGATGTCTTCCAGCCAGAGGTAGGGGTCCGCGGCGGAGTCCCGGGACGGGGCCGCGGAGGGGTCTTCATCGCTCATCCGCCGATTGTGCCCCGCGCAGGGCCGTGCGCACCGACCAGGTCACCGAGACCAGCGGGACGGCGACCACGGCGCCGACCACTCCGGCGGCGATGGCCCCGGCCACCACCGAGATCGCGACGACCAGCGGGTGCAGCCGGACGGCCCGGCTCATCACCAGGGGGTGCAGCAGATGGCCCTCGATCTGGCCGATGACCACGATCAGCGCGACCACCACCCCGGCGATCAGCGGCCCTTTCGCGGCGAGGGCCACCACCGCGGCGACCGCCAGCGCCACGGGCGATCCGACCAGGGGGACGAAGGCCGCGAAGAACTCCAGCAGCGCGAGCGGCACGGCCAGCGGGACCCCGAGGAAGTACAGCGCCAGGCCCACCAGGACGGCGTTGGTCGCCGCGACGATCACGATGCCGTGGGTGTAGCCGGTGAAGGTGCGCCACGCCGCGCGCCCGGCGATCCCCACGCGCTCGCGCGCCCCCTCGGGCAGCTGCGCGCAGAACCACGACCACTGCCGGTCGCCGCCGTGCAGGAAGAAGACGGAGGCGAAGACCGCGAGCGCGAGCACGGTGAGCACCTGCACCAGGTGTCCGGCCCCGCTGAGCGCCGTACTGAGCAGGGTCGAGCGGTGGCTCGACAGGAAGGCGCCGATGCGGGACTGAATGTCGCCCAGCGCCTGCGGATTCAGCCGGAAGGGCGGTTTCTCCAGCCACTCCTCGATGCTGTCCAGCCCCGCGCGGAACTCCCGGACGAGGGTGGTGCTCTCCCCCGCCACCGCCTCGCCGACGAACGCCAGGACGCCCAGCACGAGCAGCGCGCTGCCGATCAGGGACAGGGCGACCGCCAGCGACCTGGGGACGACGCGCGCGAGGCTCCGGGTGGGGCGCGCGAGCACGGCGGTGACGACCAGCCCGAGGAAGAGCGCGACGGCGATCTCGTGGAAGCGGCCGAGCACCGCGAAGACCGCGTACACGGCGGCGCCGACGACCAGCAGCCGCCAGGCGTAGGAGGCGGCCGTACGGAGGAACGCTGACACCGGCGGCATGACCCATGGCTGCCACCCGGGGCCGGTGATGGCACGCGCCGGAGGGCGTATTCGCCCGTCCGCGCCGGTCCGGCCCGGCCCCGGCAGGGGTTCGGGGCTGGAAATTGCGTTGCCCGGGGCGGGGGCGACCACCGACGATGGCCCGTCGTGAGTACCTCCCGCCTGTCCGCCGTCCTGCCCGACCTCGCCCCCTGGCGATCCAGCCGCGACTTCAGGCTGCTGTTCTTCCAGGGCACGGTCACCTTCTTCGGCTCGTTCATGGCGATGATCGCGCTGCCCCTGCAGATCAAGCACCTGACGGACTCTCCGCTGGCGGTCGGCGCGATGGGTGCGGTGGAGCTGGTTCCGCTCGTGGTCTGCGGGCTGTACGGGGGCGCCCTCGCCGACGCCGTGGACCGGCGGCGGCTGATCCTGCTCACCGAGGCCGGGCTCGGGGTGCTGGCGCTGGTGCTCCTGGTGAACGCGCTGCTGCCGAGCCCGCTGCTGTGGCCGCTGTACGTGGTGGCCGCCGGGGTGGCGGCACTGGCCGGCCTCCAGCGGCCGGCCCTGGACTCGCTGCTGGCTCGGATCGTCCCGCACGAGCAGCTGACGGCCGCCGCCGCGCTCAACGGGCTGCGCTACCAGTTCGGCGCGATCGCCGGTCCGGCCCTGGCGGGCCTCGTCGTGGCGTTCGCCGGCTACGCGGCCGCGTACTCGGTCACCGTCGCTGGGTTCCTCGTATCGGTGCTGCTGTGCCTGCGCCTGGCGCCGGCCCCGCCCGCGCGGGACGCCGAGCGCCCGTCGCTGCGCGGCATAGCGGAGGGGGCGCGGTTCGCCTGGAGCCGTCCGGTGCTGCTCGGCACCTACACCGTGGACCTTGCGGCGATGTTCTTCGCCTACCCCAACACGATCTTCCCGTTCCTCGCGGACGAGCTCGACGCCGTGTGGGCACTGGGCCTGATGTACGCCGCGGGCGCGGTCGGATCGATGGTGCTGGGGCTGACCAGCGGCTGGACCTCGCGCGTACGCAGGCACGGACTGCTCGTGATCTACGGCGCCTCGGTCTGGGGGCTGGCGATCGCGGCCGCGGGCTGGCTGTCGAACATATGGCTGGTGCTGCTGTGCCTCGCGGTGGCGGGCGCCGGCGACATGCTGAGCGGCCTGGGCCGCAGCACGATCTGGAACCAGACCATCCCCGAGCAACTGCGCGGGCGGCTCGCCGGCATCGAGGTGCTCTCGTACAGCGTCGGCCCGCAGCTGGGCCAGGTCCGGGCGGGCACCATGGCCGGCTGGACGGGGACCCGGTCGGCCTTCTGGAGCGGCGGTCTGGCCTGCGTGGCCTCGGTCGCCGTCCTGGCCGCGCTGCTGCCGAAGCTGATCTCCTACGACGCGGAGACCGACGAGGACGCGCTGCGCCGCCGGGCCGCCCGGGAGGCGGAGCCCGCCGCGGCCTGACCTCCCGGAGCACCTGCCCCGCGGAGGCTCCGGCGCGGGTGAGATGATCTCCATGTAGCCGGTGTGATCACGGAGTTCGGTGAGCCGCTCGAGGAGTCGGGAATGGAGCAACACGTGGACAACCAGAGCCGTACCGCGCTGATCGAGGGCCTGATGGAGCGCTTCCCGCAGGTGCCCCGGGAGGCCGTGATCAAGGAGGACCTCCTGCGCGGGGGCATGGCCTTCGACGAGTCCGCGCTCAGCGGCACCGCCGACGGGGCCTCCGGCGACGTGAAGCCGAAGTCGTACTTCATCTTCTCCTTCGACCACCGCACCCTGCCGGAGCTCGGCGCGGCCGCGCTCAACCGGCCCCCGGAGGAGATCGTGCTCACCGGCGGCCCGTACGGACTGCGCCGCACGGTCGTGTCCGTACGGGTCAACCCGGACTCCCCGTACGTCGTGCGCGGCGGCGAGGACGGCACGCTCGGCCTGTACCTGGACGGCGCGCGGATCGCGGACGTCGGCCTGCCGCCGATGCCGGAGTACTACCGGCACACGCTCTCCAACGGCAAGTCGGTGATGGAGGTCGCCCCGACCATCCAGTGGGGCTACCTCATCTACCTGACGGTCTTCCGGGTGTGCCAGTACTTCGGCGCCAAGGAGGAGTGCCAGTTCTGCGACATCAACCACAACTGGCGCCAGCACAAGGCGGCCGGCCGCCCGTACACCGGGGTGAAGCCGGTCGAGGAGGTGCTGGAGGCCCTGGAGATCATCGACCGGTACGACACCGCGGGCACCTCCCGGGCGTACACCCTCACGGGCGGCTCGATCACCTCACAGGTCGGCGGCCGCGACGAGGCCGATTTCTACGGGCACTACGCGAAGGCCATCGAGGAGCGCTTCCCCGGCCGCTGGACCGGCAAGGTGGTCGCGCAGGCGCTGCCCCGCGACGCCGTACAGCGCTTCCACGACTACGGGATCCGGATCTACCACCCCAACTTCGAGGTGTGGGACCGCCGGCTGTTCCAGTTGCACTGCCCGGGCAAGGAGCGGTACGTCGGCCGCGACGAGTGGCACCGCAGGATCCTGGACTCCGCCGAGGTGTTCGGCCCGCGCAACGTGATCCCCAACTTCGTGGCGGGCATCGAGATGGCCGAGCCCTTCGGCTTCACGAAGGTGAGCGAAGCGATCGAGTCGACCACCGAGGGCCTGCGGTTCTTCATGTCGAACGGGGTCGTGCCGCGCTTCACCACCTGGTGCCCGGAGCCGACGACCCCGCTGGGCAAGGCCAACCCGCTGGGCGCGCCGCTCGAATACCACATCCGCCTGCTGGAGACCTACCGGGCGACGCTGGAGGAGTTCGGCCTGAAGTCCCCGCCCGGCTACGGTCCGGCGGGCCCGGGCCGTGCGGTGTTCTCCGTCAGCTCGTTCATGGACAGCCTGGAGGGACTCGAGGACCCGCAGTCCTGAGCCGCGACTGACTGGGGTTACTCGCGAGGAAACACCGCCTTTGGCTATGGTGAGCGCCCTCCGGTCGAGCGCCCTTCGGATCCCATGCCCCCTCACGGATCCGCTGCGCCGATCGAAGGATGTCCTGCCAATCCGGGACGCAATTGTTCAGTGCAGAGCGACGTGCTGTCGGCAACACCGCCCGACGTCGGTTCCGTACGAGCCGGCCTGCCCTCGCCCTGCCACCCAGGGCTTGAGGGCGGCGGTCCTCTCATTCACCTACCTCGCGAAGGCAAGGCAGAGATGGCAAGAATCTCCCGACAGTCCCCCCGGCAGTCCTCGCGGACGCCGTCCCGACAGCAGACGCACCCCGTGGACGAGGTGCTCCCGCTCCCCAGGCTGGCCCTCTACGGCTTCCAGCACGTGCTCGCCTTCTACGCGGCGGCGGTCATCGTGCCCGTCCTGCTCGGCAACGCCCTGGGCCTCTCCCGCCAGGAGCTCGTCCACCTCATCAACGCGGACCTCCTGACCTGCGGCGTGGCCTCGATCATCCAGGCGCTCGGCGTCTGGAAGATCGGTGCCCGGCTCCCGCTGGTCCAGGGCGTCACCTTCACCGCGGTCTCCCCCATGATCGCCATCGGCCTGGGCGCGGGCGGCGGCACCGCCGGCCTGCTCGTCGTCTACGGTGCGGTGATCACGGCGGGCATAGCCACGTTCGTCTTCGCGCCGCTCTTCAGCAAGCTCGTGAAGTACTTCCCGCCGGTGGTCATCGGCACCATCCTCACGATCATCGGCATCACCCTCATCCCCGTGGCCCTCCAGGACGCGGCCGGCGGCGCCCACCTCATCGGCACGCCCGCCTACGGGGACCCGAAGAACCTCGCGTACGCGGGCGGCACGCTGCTCTTCATCCTGGCCATCGCCCGCGTGGGCAAGCCGTTCCTCAGCAGCCTGGCCGTCCTGCTCGGGCTCGTCGTCGGCACGGCGGTCGCCTGGCTCTTCGGCGACACCGACTTCGGGACGGTGGCGGAGACCGACTGGTTCGGCGTCACCACCCCCTTCCACTACGGCATGCCGCGCTTCGAGCTGCTGCCGATCGTCGCCATGCTCGTCGTCATCCTCATCACCATGGTGGAGACCACCGGGGACGTGTACGCGATCGGTGAGATCACCGACAAGCGGGTGGACGCCGACACGGTGGCCCGCGCACTGCGCGCCGACGGCGTGGCGACGGTCCTCGGCGGAGTCCTCAACTCCTTCCCGTACGTGGCGTTCGCCGAGAACATCGGGCTCGTGCGCATGTCCAAGGTGATGAGCCGCTACGTGGTCGTCGCGGCGGGCCTGTTCATGGTCGTGCTGGGGCTGCTGCCGAAGGCGGGCAGCCTGGTCGCCTCGATCCCGCACCCGGTACTGGGCGGGGCGGCGATCTCCATGTTCGGCATCGTCGCCGCGGTCGGCATCCAGATCCTGGGCAAGGCCGATCTGCGCGACGAGCGCAACACCCTGATCCTGGCGGTCAGTCTGGGTGCCGCGCTGCTGCCGGGCACGGTCGCGCCGTTCTTCGACCGGATGCCGGACGACATGCGGGCCGTCCTCAACAGCGGGATCACGCTGGGCGCCCTGACGGCGATCTCGCTGAACCTGCTCTTCAACGTCTTCACCAGCCGCTCCACGATGGAGATCGACTGGGAGGACATCGAGGACGACGGCGCGGCCGGTCCGCGCGCGGGAGCCGCGGCCCACTGACGCCGGGCGCGGCGACGGGCGCCCCGGCCGGTGGCCGCGGGCCGGGAAGGGGGCCGATGCCCTTCCCGGCCCGTTCGCCGTGCCCGTGGTCGGCGACCCGGCGTCTCAGCGACCGCCCACGGGGAACGGCGACGCCTCGCCGGCCTCGCCGATCAACTCCCAGAAGTGGTCGACGAGTCGGCGCAGGTAGGCGGCGCGCTCGGCCGCGACCTCCTTCAGCCGGGCGTCGTTGTTGAGGGCGACGAGGTGTCCCATGTACCGCTCGGCGAACTCCGCGAACTCCGCGTGCATGGTCTGGAGGGCGTCGCCGACGCTCGTCGCGTCGACCACGACGATCTCCGCCACGGGTTCGACGTACGCCTTCCAGCGTCCGTCGACGGAGGCGCGCAGGAGCTCCGCCAGTTCGTCGACCCGGCCCATGATCCCGATGAGTTTGCGCAGGGAGAGCCCGAGGGCCTCCACCAGCGCCCTGGTCTGGCGGGAGTCGCCGTGCCAGCGCTGTGCCACCTCGGCCGCGTGGTACTCGCCGGGGTCCATGCCTATGCGGTACGCCAGCCGCTCCACCGTGAGCTGGCGGGCGAGGCGGTGCTCGGCGAGCGTCCGCGGCTCGACCCCCATCAGGGTCGCGGCATCGCACCACAGGACGTTGGCGAGCGAGAAGAGCTGTTGGTCGGACGGGACGTGGGAGCCCGCCTCCCAGGCGGTGACCAACTGGGGGTGGACGGGGGTTCCGCAGGCCGCCATGGCGTGGGCCACCTGGTCCGCGGTCAAGCCCATGCGGGCTCGCGCGGATCTGGCCTCGGCGGGGGAGAACGGAGTGCTGTACACGTACGAGACACCTCGCAGCGCCCTGGGGCGTGGGGCGCCCGAGGGGAGACGGATTGATGGATGAACACCAAGCGCGGGCACCGTACCAGATGTTCAGTGGGGCGTAACCGACCCGTCTCCTTCAATTCCAAGGCTACGCGGGTCCTCCAGGCTCGAACCCGGCGAGAAGTTGCTCCAGCGCCGCCTGATCCGGTCCGACGAACGGGGCGATACCCGGGAGGGCTTCGATGGTGTCGAGGAACTGCGTGGTCAGACCGGTCGCCGGAGGCAGGTGGGTGCAGAGGATGGTCTCCGGGTCCATGGAGCGCAGCGGCTCGATGGTGTCGAGGAACCGGTCCGGATCCACCATCTGGACCCAGGGGCTGTCCACGCTCGCCCAGAGCCGCTGGGAGGCCCGCAGGTCCCCGGCCGGTACGGCGGCGACGTCGGTGCCCGTGGCGGCCTCGGCGCTGGGCAGGGGGCCGCCGAAGCAGTCGGAGCTGAAGCAGGTGTGGGAGCGGTCGTCGTAGAAGGCGACGGTGGCCGGGTTGTCGAAGAGCGGGGGCCGGAAGGCGTGCAGCGTACGGTCGCCGACGTCCAGGCTCTGACCCGGGTTGAGGAGGTACACGCGGTCCATGGGCAGCGGCCGCTCGCAGGACATGATCCCGACGCCCATGAAGGTGGAGACCAGGCGGGCGTCGGGAGCGGCTTCGAGCAGCGCGAACAGGCCGCCCGTATGGTCGCGGTCGGGGTGGGTCAGCCAGATCCACCGCACGTCTTCGGGGTCGAGGACGGAACCGAGCGTGTTCAGGAAGTCCCGGTCGGGCAACCCGAGGCCGGTGTCGACGACGACGGGCTGGTCCGCGTGCAGCACGAAGGCGTTCACCGGAACGAACCCGATGCCGGGCACCTCCAGGCAATCGGCGAGAACGGTGGTGTCGGGCCCCACCTTGTGTGTGCTCATGACGATCTCCACGACCCTGCGACGGCCCTGCGGGGGGACAGGCTCTCCCTCCATCTTGGCCCGCCCGGGTTGCACCCGCGCGGGGAAGGGGCTACCGGCCGAGCGGGAAGGAGGCGCGGGGCCGCCAGGCGGCGCCGTCGTGCACCATCAGCTCCACGGACGTGACGCGCGAGGTGACGGGGAGCCTGCGGTGGAGGTCGTCCTCCATCTCCTCCATGAGCGCGGCCTCCTGCCCTTGGGCGACGGTCAGATGCGGAACGATGTCGGCGAACCGCCCGCCGTAGGGCGGCGCCTCGGGCCACCGCTCCACGACCGCCTCGGTGAGCCGCCGCAGCCGAGTGTCCGGCTCGGGCACGAGGTACAGCACGCCGGGAAGCCGCCCGCACTTCTCGAACCGCACGTCGAAGACCTCGTGTCCCGCGATCACCTCGGCCAGGGCCGTGTGCACGAGCGCGTCGACGCGGCTCTCGGCCAGGAACGGGAAGAGCACGGTGACATGGGCCGGCACCCCGGCCTCGGCCGAGGGATCGAACCGCTCACGCCACTTGCGTACGGCGGCCTCGGCCTCCGGGACCGTGACGATGAGGCCCGTCTGTCCCGCCTCGAACGGGGTGGAGCTGTCGTCTGCCATGACACCGCATGGTGCCCGCCGTTGGAGCCGGCCACAAGATCAATGGAGGAGGTCGAGTTCGGATGTGGGCCTTCGGGCTGCGGCGGGTCCGGCCCGGTGAGGGAGGTGCGTCGGCCTGATGTGCGGCCGGTCAGGGGAGGGGAACTCCTCTGGCCGTGACCCAGAGTTCGTACCACTCCTCGTGCGTGAGGTCCGGTTCGCGCGTCGCCGCGTCGCGGCAGGCGCGGATGCGGTCGGGGCGGGCCGTGCCGATGACCGGGGCGATTCCGGCCGGGTGGCGGCGCAGCCACCACAGCAGGACGGACTCCGGTGTCGTGCCCTTGCGGCGGGCGAGGTCGGTGAGGAGTGCGGCGGTGGCCCGTTCGGCGGGCGTCTGCTCGGCGCCCGTGAAGCGGCCCCGCGCCAGCGCGCCCCATGCCTGGAGCCGGATGCCGTGCTCGCGGCAGTGCTCCAGCGTCCCGAAGGGGAATCCGTTGGCCGCGGAGGCCGGGGTGTTGAGCAGGACCCCCGCCTCCACCCAGTCGCGGCTGTGCAGGCTCATCTCCAACTGGTTCGCCACCAGCGGTACGTCGAGGCGGGACTGGAGCAGGGCGATCTGCGCGGCGCCCATGTTGGACACGCCGAAGTGCCGCACGAGCCCCTGCCGGTGCAGGGACATCAGGGCCGACGCGGTGTCGTCCGGGTCCGCGAGCGGGTCGGGCCGGTGCAGCAGCAGGACGTCGATCACGTCGGTCCGCAGCCGCTTCAGGCTCTCCTCCACCCGCCGCGTGATGCTCGGCCCGCGCAGGTCGTACATCCCGGGTCCGTCCTCGCCCGGCAGCCGGATCCCGCACTTGGTCTGGAGCGTGATGCGCTCGCGCAGCCCCGGGGTCCGCGCCAGCACCTCGCCGAACACGGCCTCGGCCTTCCCGTGCCGGTAGATGTCGGCGTGGTCGAAGGCGGTGATCCCGCTGTCGAGCGCGGCGACGACCGCGGCCTCGGCGGCGTCGACGTCGGCGGGCCCGTACGGGCCGGGCTCCCAGCTCCCGCCCAGCCCCATGCACCCGTACAGCACCCGGTCACCGCTCACGGCCGCAGCCTCGTTCCTCACCACACCCCCACCCTATGGGGATCCGGGGCACCGCATGCCCCCTACGACATCCGCGCCAGGTAGAGGCCGATGACCGCGGCCACGCAGGCGACGACCAGCCAGGAGCGCAGGCTCGTGTGCCCGGAGCGGCGGGTGCGGACCCGCCGCGTGGCGGCGGGTCGGGGACCAGGGCCGGGGCCGGGGGCCGTTTCGGCCAGCAGGCGGCGGCAGACCGCGGCGAGCTCGGTCCTGCCGGCGGACAGGGTGGCGACCGCCTCCGAACGGGCCGGCGCGGTCGTCCCGCCGTCGAGTATCCGGCCGGCGCGCAGCAGGACCTCGTCCCGGCCCGCGCCGGTGGACAGGCTGATCCACCGCTGGACGTGCTCGCCCCGGATCACGACGCCTCCCGACCGGTCCCGGTAGACGGTGTGCTCTTTCCACAGCAAATCGGCCAACTCGTCCGCCGCCTCGCGCAGTTCCGCGCTCATCAGTCCCCCTGCCCAAACGGTTGTTCGCAACGGCAGGGAACCTTATCCACCAGCTGAAGGCGGGCCGCGGGCGGGGTCGGAGCGACGTGGCACATCCACCCGGGAATCGCCAACTGGACGGAATGAAAGGGGAGTTGTCTTTCGACAGATCCAGAGATCCTCCACCACTGCTCCATACATGTGGAGATACCGTGCGTGCGTAAGTCCTTAACAACGGCAATATGCCGCACGCTTTCCCACAACCCAGGGAGATGACATGGCATTTACGGACATCGGCCTCGGCTTCGACATCCAGGACCTGGATCTCGGAGACCTCACCGTCACCGCGATGCGCGACACCGCCGGACTCGGCGGCACCGAGTCCCACTACCCGACGTCCTCCTCCTGCAACGCCTGTAGCGGTTGCAGCGTGATCCCGCAGCACCTGCCGCAGGCGGTCTGACGCCGGATTGCTCGATCCGCTCCGGCGCGTGCACATCAGGCGCGCCGGAGCGGCACCCCCTTTTCCCCCACCGGCCCGGCCCAGTTCGACGGGATCGCTGTGACCTCGTACCTCCACGCCGTGCGAACGGCCCCCTACGCACTCGTGCGCTCGACCCTGCTGACCCTGCCCGCCGAGACCGCACCCGCCGCCGCCTTCCGCAGGGGACTGGACCGGATCACGGAGCTGGAAGCCGCTCTGGCGGCCCTGCTGCCGGCCCTCGGCGACGCCCTGTACGAGAGCGCGTCCGGCCATACCCCGGCCTTCCACCGCGAGGTGGTGCTGCCGCTGCGCCGCGCCCTGCACAACGGGCGCGCACCACGTCCCGCTCTCCTCGCCCGGATCGGCGACCTTCCACACCGCGTACCGGCGCTCGACTCCTGGCTGGACCTGCGGGAGCGCAGGTCGGCGGCGCTCGCCGAGCTCGCCGCGGGCACGGCCGGCGCCCTGGCGGCCGAGCGCACGGCCCTGTCGGCGCTGTGCCGCGAGCCCGTCTTCGCGCTGGCGGCCTCCTACACCAGCCCCGATCTGCTGCGCGCGGTCGAGCGGGCCGGGACCGGGGCCGCCGACCGCAAGGCGCGCAAGGAGGAGCCCGGAGTCCTGCGCCAGGCACTGCGGGCCAGTACGCGCACGAGCCCGCTGTCCTGGTTCACCGGCGTCGGGTGGGGAGCCCTGACACCGCCCGCCGCGCACGCGCCGACGGCGGACAGGACCTGGGGCGAGGACGCGGGCGATACCGCCGCGGCCTTCACCGGCGTGACCGTGAAGACCAACCGGACCCTGGTGGACGGGCTCTGCGCGGCCCTGCTGGCCGACCCGCGCCGCCGCTCCCGGCTGCCCCACCGGATGACGAGCACCGCGCGGCTCGCCGACGGCCGGGCCACCTTCGTGCGGTCGCGCACCGCCTTCGCCGGCGGGCGGTTCCTGCTCGCGGACGAGGACGAGGTGACCGTGGCCGCCACCGCCCCGTTGCTGCGGGTCGCCGAGCTCTGCGCGACCCCCACCCCGCTCGACGAACTGGCCGCCGCGCTCGCTCCCCCGCAGGGCCGCTCCCCCGCCCTGGCCTATCTGGCACAGCTCGCCGACGCGGGACTGCTCGTACCCGTCCCGCCCATCGGCCCGCAGGACCCCGACCCGGAAGCCGGCCTGGTCCGGTGGCTGCGCGGATCCGGCGCCCTGCCCGAGGACGCCGCGCTCGCCGACCGGGTCGAGGAGATCGCCGAACTCACCGGAAAGTTCGGCGCCTCGGACCCCCGCGAGCGGGTCGCACTGGCGGCCGTACTGCGTACGCGCTGGCAGGACCTGCTGGCCGCGGCGGGCGCGCCCGCCGTGCAGGACACGGCCGCGCTCACCGTCCTGGCCGAGGACGTGGTGGCCCGCCGGCCGCTTCCGCTGGACGGCCACCTCGACGCGGCCGACCAGGAGGCGCTGCGCGAACTGTCCGCCGTGGCCGAGGTGTTCGACCTCGGCCACGCGGTCCGCCGGATCGTCCGCGACCGCTTCGTGGCACGCTACGGCCCCGGCGGTACGTGCCACCGCGTCTGGGAGTTCGGCACGGAGGCCTCGCGGGCCTGGCAGGAGGCGATCACCTGGTCGGGCGAGGAACTGGCCGGCCTGTGCGCCGAGTTGGTGACACCGGGAGACGGGCCCGACGCCGATGTCCTCCTCCGTCCGGAGGCGGTCCGGGAGCTCGGCGAACGACTGCCTGCGTGGGCGACCGAACGCCCGCTGTCGTACGCGTACTTCCTCCAGCGCGACGCCCGTGACGGGCTGCTCTGCCTCAACCATGTGTACGGCGGCTGGGGCCGGTTCCTCAGCCGGTTCCTCGCCTCCCTCGACCCGGAGGCGGCGCGGGCGGTCACACGGGAGATCCGCCGGGCGGGGGGCGCGGGCGCCCGGCCCGTGCAGATCCGTCCGGTCGGCGGGTTCAACGCCAATCTGCATCCGCTGCTGGTTCCGGACGAGTTCGGCGCGGACGGCGACGGCGCCTCGATCGCGGAGTCCGCCGTGGAGCTCGTGCACGACGAGGAGACCGACCAGATCCGGGTCCGGCTCGCGGCCACCGGCGAGCTGCTGGACGTGTTCTACCCCGGGCTGCTGGCGCCGCACATGCTCGCACCACGCATCGCCCCGCTCCTGGCCGACCAGCCGCACGGCGTCGCGGATTTCACCGCCCTGGTCCCCCGGTACGTCACCGAGGTCCCCGGCGGCGCCCTGGTCCGCACCCCCCGGCTCCGCCACCGTCATGTCGTCCTGCGGCGCCGTCGCTGGCAGCTGGCCGCGGGCACGGTCGAGGCGCTGCGCGCCGAACTGGCCGCCGACGCCGAGGTGCCGGTGGCGACGACGGCACGCTGGCGCGCCCTGCTCGGCGTCCCCGATGGGCTCTTCCTGCACCCGGTGGGCGTCGCGGGAGGGAAGAGCCCGGGCGAGGAGTTCATGCGCCGACTGGCCCTGTCCAAACCGCAGTTCGTGGATCTCGGCAACGCCCTGCACCTGCGCTGCCTGCACAAGTGGCTGGACCGCCATCCGGACGGGCTGGTGCTGGAGGAGGCGCTGCCCGCGCCGGGCGGTCTTCCGGGGCGGCCCGGGCGGGCGGTGGAGCTCGTCGTGGAGACCTACCGCGGCCGCGTGGGAGGCACGTCATGACGGCCTCGGCTCCCGACGCCCTGGACGCGCTGCGGCATTGGCGGCTGCGGCCGGACGTCGCGGCCACCCCGCTCACGGCGGGCGTGCACCTGCGGGGCTGGAACGCCAGCGTCAGCCTGGAGGGAAGTCCGGCGCTGCCGAAGCTGTGGCGGATGGTGGAGGAGGCCCTGCTGACGGACGGCGCCGACGCCCTGGCAGGTCTCGCGCCGGCCGGATCGCCGCTGCGGGCCGCGCTGTGCACGCTGATCGGCCAACTCCACGCGCACGACCTGCTCGTGGAGCACGCCGCGCTCCCGGACGAGGGGGCCGCCCGCTGGCTGCGCACGATCGCGGCCCGGCCCGCCGAGGTCTCCCGCGCGCTGTGGTCCGTACGGGTGGAGGTGTCGGCGGCGGAGCCCGGCGGAGCCCTGGCACGGGCGGCCGTACGGGCCCTGGAGCACGCCGGGGTGACGGCCTCCCCGGGCGCGGACGGCGGGCCCGCCGAAGGGGTCCTCCTGAGCGGTACCGACCCGTCGGGGCGCGTACGGGCGGTCGCGGCCGTGCTGCACGACGACGTCGGCGGCTTCGTCAGCCCGGTCGGAACCCCCGAACAGGCCCGCGCGGACGCGGCGGCGCTCGGAGACCGAATCCGACCGCTGGTCCCACCGGCCGCGGGAGGCCCCACCGTGGGCGCAGCGGCAACGGGCGGACCGGCGCCGGGCGGACCTGCCGTGGACGGTCCTGCCGTACACGCAGTGGCAACGGGCCGACCCGCCATGGACGGACGAGCGACGCGCGGGCCCGCCGTGGGCGGATCCGCGGTGGGCGCCTCGGGTACCGGGCCGGGGGCGCTGGGGTCTCTGCTGGCCGGGGCCGCCGTGCACAGGCTGCTGTGTGCGCTCGGTGGGCTGCCCGACCCGGCCGCCGAGGGCGAGGGCGGTCGGCCCGCGGTGTTGGTGGCCGACGCGCGGCCGCTGCGGGCCGGCTACCACACCTGGCTCGGCCCCGGCCTTCCCGCGGCCCCCGCGCCGCCGGCCACCCTGGCCGAGGCGCTGGCCGGGGTCGCGGACCTCGGCGACGAGCGGACCGGCGTACTGGACGCCCCGGATCCCGGATCCCTGCCCCAGCTCCCGGTGGCGCTGGTCCGCTGCACAGTGCCGGGCGGCACCCTGCTGGCCGGCGCCGCCCGGGCCGACCTGGCCCGCCTGGAGGCGCTCTGCCGGGCGGCGGAGCTGCGGCTCGCGCCGGACGGGGCCGCGATCGTGGTGGGTGCCGACCCCGGGCACGCGCTCGGGCGCGCCCTGCGCCGCGCCGCGGCGCACACCGCGGGCCGTACCGCCGTCGGCGCGGCGGCGGACACCGGCTGGGCGGAGCACCCCCAGGCCCGCCACTGGTGGTCCGTACTGACCCGGCGGCTCGGCATCCGGGCCGGGCTGGCGGTGGCCCCGATCGCCCCGGGCGCCCCCGCGTTCCACGCCCTGGTGCAGGGAAGTCCCGCACCAGGGGCCCCTGTTCGGGAGCTCGGCCGTGCGGTGGAGGCGACCGCGGCGGACGCGGCGGCCTTCGCCGCGATGGCCGCGGTGGTCCGCGTACAGGCCGAGGCACAGCCGGCCGGGAAGGAGCCGGGCCGACGGCAACTCCTCCTGCCCGACGGGGCGGTGGCCCCGCTGGCCACCGCCGGAAGGGTACGGGCGGCCTGGGAGGACGAGGGGTGGACGGCCGGGTGGCTCGCCGCGGTCGCCGCACGTGAGCCGGCCCTCCAGTCCGCACTCGGGACGACCTGCGGGCTGCACGCCCGGCCCTGGGAACCGGGCCCGGCCGCGGCAGACGCGGACCGGGAGTTATGGGCCGCCCTGCGGGCATGCGGGTTCGTCGTCCTGCGGACGGGACCCGGACACGATGGAGGTACGCGATGAACCCCCTGGCACGGGCCCTGGCCGAACACGGTCTTCCCGTACGGGACGGCGCCACCGGGCCGGACGGCTCCGAACGCCCGACCGGAGCCGCCACCACCGGACCGGACCACGCCGGACACCCCACCGGAGCCGCCGCCACCGGGCCCGCCCACGCCGGACGTCCGGCCGGGGCCGCCGTCGGGCCGGACCACGCCGAGAGCACCGCCGGCGCCGCTGCCGTCGTCGTCCTCGACGACTGGAGCCTCGACCTCGCCGCCGCCTGGTCCCGGCACGCGCTGGGCCGCCCCGGCGTGCTCGTACCGGTCCGCTCGGACGGCGCGCTGACCGTCGTCGGCCCCGTACTGCGGCCCGGCGCGATCGGCTGCCTGTCCTGTACGGAGTACCGCCGGCTGGCCGCGATCGGCGGCCGGGTCCCGATGGACAGCCCCGGGCTCCGGCTCGCGGGGCGGCCCTCCCCCGCCCTGGTGGACGCGGTGGCCGCGCTGGCCGCCGGCCTGCTCGCCGAACCCGCCCCGGCCGCCGGCGCCGCGGCGACCGTGCACCTCGTGCACAGCGGCCGCGCCACCTGGTCCACGCACGCCTTCCGCCCCGTCGGCGGCTGCCCGGTGTGCCTGCCGCTGCCCCCGGGCAGCGCGGAGGCGGCCCGGCCGCCGAAGAGCGCCGCGCAGCCGGTCGAGGACCCCGCCGTCCTGCGCGCGCCCAACCCCCGGACGGACACGGCCGGATTGCGGGCGGAGCTGTACGACGACCGCTTCGGCCCCGTCCACCGGCTGGTCCGCACCGAGGACTCGGTGTTCAGTCTGACGAGCGCGTACGTGTCCTACGGACGGGCGCTGCGCGACGGGGGCTACGGCCGGGCCGCCGACTACGACGGCAGCCAGCGCGTTGCCCTCTTCGAGGGGCTGGAGCGCCTCGCCGGGATGAGTCCGACCGGCCGGCGGACCGTACTGCGGGCCCCGTACGCCGAGTTGGGGCCCGAGCGGGCCGTGGACCCGGTCCGCCTGGGCCTGCCCGACCCGGCCCACCACGGCCACCCGGCCTCCTCGACCGTGCCGTACACCCCGCAGCTCGAACTCGACTGGGTGCACGGCTGGTCGCTCACCCACGACCGCCCGGCCGCCGTCCCCGAGCACGTCGCCTACTGGGATCCGAGCCCGGGGCGCCCGCGCGTGGTCTATGAGTGTTCGAGCGGCTGCGGGCTGGGCAACAGCGCCGAAGAGGCCGCGCTCTACGGGCTGTTCGAGATCGCCGAGAGGGACGCCTTCCTGATGGCCTGGTACGCGGCCACTCCCCTGCGCCGCGTCGCACTGCCCGCCGACGACGCACAGGTGACGCACCTCGCCGACCGGACCGCCCTGGCCGGCTACCGGCTCACCCTGCTGGACGCCACCAACGATCTCGGCGTCCCCGCCGTCATCGCCGTCGCCCGCCACCGGGACGAACGCTCCGGCGCACCCCAGGTGTTCGTGGCCGCGGGTGCGCACCACGATCCGCGCGTCGCCGTCCGCTCCGCCGTCGTGGAGGTGGTGACCAATGTGTTCAACGCCCCGCAGCGGGTCCTGGCCGAGCCGGAGCAGTACGATCCGCGGCGCCTGCGGCCCATGCTGGACGATCCCGAACTGGTCACGAGCCTGGACGACCACACCTCCCTGTACAGCCTCCCGGAGGCCCGCCCTCGGCTGGACTTCCTGTGCGCCGACGAGCACGGGGCGCGGGCCGGGACCGACTGGCGGGAGCTGTGGCCGGGCGCGCCCGCGCCGGTGGAGGACATCGGCGCGCTGCTCGAGCGGACGGTGCGCCGGCTCGCGGGCATCGGCCTGGAGGTGGTCGTCGTCGGCCAGGACGAGGCCGGGGTGCGCGACCGGCTCGGACTGCACTGCGTGAAGGCCGTGGTCCCCGGCTCGCTTCCCATGACCTTCGGGCACGTCAACCGCCGGACCAGGGGGCTGGCCCGCCTGCTGGAGGTACCGCACCGGCTGGGGCGGGTCGCCGCCCCGCTGCGCCACGAGGACCTCACACTCCACCCGCACCCCTTCCCGTAACGGAGGAATCGTTTTGTCCGGAGGACCTGCCGCCGCCGCGCCCGGGTGGCTCGGCCTGCACTGCTTCCTGTCCACCAGCCCCGAGGACACCGACGCCTTCCTCGTCGAGGAGGTGGCACCCCTGCTGGACGGGCTCGTGGCCGGACGGCCGGGCGCCGCCTGGTTCTTCATTCGCTACAGCGAGGGCGGCCCCCACCTGCGGATACGGGTGCGGGGCCTCGACGAGGGGTCCGCGCTCGAACTGCGCGCGGAGCTGGGCGTCCTGGTGAAGAAGCGGGACGGCCGGGTCGAGGAGGTGGAGTACGTCCCCGAGACCGAGCGGTACGGCGGGCCCACCGCGCTGCCCCTCGCGGAGGAGGTCTTCGTACGCTCGACCCGGGTGGCCGTGGAGGCGGTGGCGCGGACCCGGCGCGGGAGCGAGCGGCTGGCCCTGGGCGTGGACCTGGCGCACGCCACGGCCTTCGCCCTCGGGCTGGACCGGCACGCCGCCGCGCAGTGGCTGCGTGCGCAGGCGGCGGGCTGGCGGTGGGCCACGGACGTTCCGCTG
Source organism: Streptomyces sp. NPDC048337 (assembly GCF_043201175.1). Classification (NCBI taxonomy): domain Bacteria; kingdom Bacillati; phylum Actinomycetota; class Actinomycetes; order Kitasatosporales; family Streptomycetaceae; genus Streptomyces; species Streptomyces sp. NPDC048337. The sequence goes on along the minus strand of NZ_JBICYR010000001.1, from coordinate 74,322 downwards.
CTGCCCACGCGGTTCCTGCACGCCCACGTGAACGTCGTGTACACGGCCCAGCGCGAGGCCCTGCTGCGGCGGGCGGACGCACTGCGCCAAGAGCTCGCGGAGGGCGCCGCGGACGCCGGCGGCCCGGCCGCGCAGTGGTCCCGCGAGGTGGCCGCCGCCGACGGAGAGCCGGGCGCGGTGGACGGGGCCGCGGGCCGGCTGCGGGTGTGGGGGTCGCAGCTCCACATGCTGTTCAACCGGATCGGCATCGTCCCCGACGAGGAGCGGGCCGTGTGCCGGCTCGCCGCTCGGGCCCTGATGGACGCGGGCGAGCCCGCCTCGTACTTCCCCACCGGGCATCTGGCGTCCGACCGGCAGTACCTGGAGAGCAGCAGGTTCCGGATCGGGCGGGACAACGACTCGCTGCCCCAGCCGCTCGCCCCCGCCGCGGACCCCGGCCCGGCGGCGCTGCGGGCGGAGCTGGTCCTGCCCGCCGAGCCGCTGCCCGACGTATCGCTGCGTACGGCGATCGCCGGGCGGGTCTCGGTGCGCGGACCGCTCGGGGGCCCGCTGACCGCGACCGGGCTCGGCACGCTGCTGTGGGGGGCGCACGCCTTCTCGCACACCTCCGAAGTGCCGCTCGCGGACGGCACGGTGGGGACCTTCAGGCACCGGCCGCATCCCAGCGCGGGCGCCCTGTTCACGGCCGGGCTGCGGCTGTTCGCGCTCGACGTGGAGGGCCTGGCCCCGGGGACCTACCAGTGCGTGCCCGAGCGCCGGTCCCTGCGGTTCGTGGGCCCGGTGCCCGACCTCGACGAGATCAAGAGCATGTGCTCCTACCTGGACCGCCCGGACGACGACCCCCAGGGGATCTCCGTGGACGCCGCCCCGGCGGTCCTGGGCCTGTACGTGGACCTCGGCCGTCTCAGGGCGCGCTACGGGCTGCGCGCGCTGCGGCTCGGACTGCTGGAGGCGGGGCACCTGGCCCAGTCTCTGCTGCTGGCCGCCTCCGCGCTGGGCCTGTCCACCACCCCGCTCGGCGGCTTCCGGGACGAGCCGGCCCAGGAGCTGTTCGGCCTGGACGAGCAGGACGAGCCGCTGCAGTACCTGCTGCCGCTGGGCCGCCGGGTGCGGGGTGCCGGACGGTAGCGCGGAGGGTCAGCCCTTGTCTCCCTTCTTGTCTCCCTTGTCTCCCTTGTCTCCCTTGTCTCCCTTGATCAGCCTGGCGAGCAGCAGGTTGGGGTCCTTGACGGTGGTGTTGAAGGACGCGCTGGGCACGTACACCGTGCGGTGGCGCACGGCCACGGAAGTGGGGTTGGACAGTCCGTCCTCGGGGTTCAGCAGGATGGTGTGGGTGCCGTCGGGGCGTACGAGGGCGACCTGGCTGGTCGCGTTGAGGGCGGCGAGGACGGACTCGCCCGGGCCGAAGAAGGCGAAGTCGTCGATGCGGGTCAGGCCGGTGGCGCGGGTCTCGATCGCCCCGGCCGATCCGTCCTCTTCAACGGGGATGCGCAGGAGGGTGCCGCGGTCGGCGTTGGAGACCCAGACGGCGTCGTGGCGGACCTTGATGCCGTTGGCGCCGATGAAGCCGTCGGGTGTCAGGGCGGTGCCGGTGGCCCAAGTGGTGACCGAGCCGTCGTCGAGGGAGATGCGCCAGACCTTGCCGAGGACGGAGTCGGCGGCGTAGAGGAGGCCGTGCTCCTCGTCGAGCGCGAGGCCGTTGGCGAAGCTGGTGCCCGGCAGGGCGGCGAAGCGTTCCAGCGAGCCGTCCGGGGCGATGCGCCAGACGCCCGTCTGGTCGTCGCGGCCGGTGAGGTAGGTGACGTAGATCGACCCGTCGTGGGTCCGGACGAGTCCGGTCGTGACCGCGACGCCGATGAGGGGCGTGGCCGGGTCCGCGGCGGGCGGCAGGGTGGCGAGGGGCTCGGTCTCCCCGTGCTTCGAGACGCGGACGACCTGCCGGGCGAAGGCGAAGGAGAGGTCGGCGGAGCCGTCGGGCTCCAGGGCGATGTTCTCGGGGGTCTCGCCCTTCGCGTAGTCGAAGTGCGCGATGATCCGCGGGTCCGACAGTGTGATCGACGCGGGCGGCTCCACGCTCGTACGGCTGGTGGCGGAGGCGGTCGGCGCGGTGGACGCGAGCACGGTGAGGGCGACGGCCGCCACGCCGGTACCGGCGAAGCGCGGGAAGCGGGCCAGACGGGACACGGGATTCTCCTTCTCGACCGGGCAGGGGGTGCCGGCGCGACGAAGGACCAGCAGAACATGACGGGGCGTCACTTCCGGGGTTCCCTGTCGGGACGGCGCGGAGACCGCCCGCCTGGCCGAAGGCGCACCCAACCACGCTCACCGACCTACACGCCCCCCATCTACTACCTGGGGAGTACGCGGCAATCGCTACGCCGGGGTGACGCGGGTGACGGCGGGTCCGCATTAGCGTGGCGGGTATGGATGAGCAGCGCGAACGCCCGGGTCCTCCGTGGCGGCGATGGGCGGAGCGGACCGGGCGGGGCCCGGGGTGGCGCTCGGCTCTGCTCGTCGCGGTCTTCGCGCAGGTCGGCTCCGGGTGGGCCGCGCAGCAGCAGACCGGGCGGGTGGCACTGGACGCCTTCGCCCGGATCCTGCTGCTGCTGGGGCCCACGCTGCTCCTGCTGCGGCACCGGTATCCGGTGGCCGTGGCGTACGGGGTCAGCGCGGTCACCCTGGTGTACGTCGGGGCCGGGTTCCCGTACGGCCCGGTGTTCATCAGCCTGGCCCTGGCCTGTTTCGCCGCCGTCGTCGCCGGTCACCGCAGGGCCGCCTGGGGCGCCGTCGGACTGCTCTGGGCCGGGCACCTGCTGATCGGGCACTGGCTGTACCGGTGGCTGCCGCCCGCGGGGGACGGCCCTGCGCCCTGGGGGCAGGAGCTGGGCATCACCGCGTGGGTGCTCGCGATGCTCGCCGTCTCGGAGCTGGTCCGCGTACGCCGCGAGCAGTGGGCCCGGGAGCGGGTCGAGCGGGCGGCCGCCGAGCGGCGCAGGGTGGACGAGGAGCGGCTGCGCATAGCCCGTGAGCTGCACGACGTCCTCGCGCACAGCATCTCGGTGATCAACGTCCAGGCGGGGGTCGGGCTGGCCCTGCTCGACACCGACCCCGACCAGGCGCGGACGGCGCTGACCACCATCAAGGCCGCCAGCAAGGAGGCCTTGGGCGAGGTCCGGCAGGTCCTCGACACCCTGCGCACCCCCGGCGACGCGCCGCGCGCGCCCGCCCCCGGACTCGACCGGCTCCCCGAGCTCGTCGAGCAGGCCGCTGCGGCCGGGCTGACCGTGGACGTCGTCGCCGAGGGGAACTCCCGGGTGCTGCCGCCCGGGGCGGACCTCGCCGCCTTCCGGATCCTTCAGGAGGCACTGACCAATGTGGTGCGGCACTCCGGTTCGCGTACCGCCCGAATCGGCCTGGTCTGGCGGCCGGGCGCCCTGGAGCTGCGCGTGGACGACGAGGGACCGGCCACCGGGGGCGCCGTCGGCGGCAGTGGCAACGGTCTCGTGGGAATGCGCGAGCGGGCCGCGGCCCTGGGTGGCACCATCGAGGCCGGCCCGCGGCCGGACGGGGGCTTCCGGGTGGTCTCGAGGCTCCCGCTGAAGGACGTCACCGCCGAGGAGGATCCGTGATCCGCGTACTGCTCGCCGACGACCAGCTGCTCGTCCGCGCGGGCTTCCGGGCACTGCTCGACGCCCAGCCCGACATCGAGGTCGCGGGCGAGGCCTCCGACGGCGAGGAGGCCGTGCGGCTGGTGCGCGAGCTGCGCCCCGACGTGGTGCTGATGGACATCCGGATGCCGGCGCTGGACGGGCTCGCCGCCACCCGGCGGATCACCGAGGAAGAGTCATCGGCCGGCGTCCGGGTGGTCATGCTCACCACCTTCGAGCTCGACGAGTACGTCTTCGAGGCGATCCGCTCCGGCGCGTCGGGGTTCCTCGTCAAGGACACCGAGCCGGAGGAACTGCTGCGCGCAGTCCGGGCGGTGGTGGAGGGAGACGCCCTGCTCTCCCCCGGGGTGACCCGTCGGCTGATCGCGGAGTTCGCGGCGCGTTCGAAGCAGCCCGCCGCCGCGGCCGGTCTTGGCCGGCTCACGGACCGCGAGCGGGAGGTGATGGCGCTGGTGGGCATGGGCCTGTCCAATGAGGAGATCGCCCGCCGCCTGGTCGTCAGCCCGCTCACGGCGAAAACGCACGTCAGCCGGACGATGGTCAAGCTGGGCGCCCGCGACCGGGCCCAACTCGTCGTCCTCGCCTACGAGTCCGGACTGGTCCGCCCCGGTTGGCTGGGCTGACCCGCACAGCGCCCGCGCACCCCTCGGGGGGTGCGCGGGCAGGACACCGCAGTCCGGCCGGAGTACTGGACGAGTGGATCCGAAGTCGGGGATGATCAGTGACATGCGGACGGTTCTGCGCGGAGCCCTGGTGACGCTTCGCCCCTCGACGGTGGGTGATATCCCGGCGCTGGCCGCGATCCGAACCACGCCTGAGGTGTACGCGCGCTGGCGGGGCGGCGACGACCTGACGGCCGCCGTGGCCGAGGACCTCGAAGATCCCGGGGCCCGGACCTTCGCGGTCGAGCACGGCGGCCGGGTGGTCGGCGCTATCCAGTGGGGCGCCGAGGACGAGCCGGACTACCGGCATGCCAACATCGACATCTATCTCGACCCGGCGGTGCACGGGCGCGGCCTTGGCACAGACGCCGTCCGCGTCCTGGCACGCCATCTGATCGATGATCACGGATACCGCCGACTGGTGATCGACCCGGCCGCCGACAATGCCGCCGCCATCCGGTGCTACCGCAAGGTCGGCTTCCGCCCGGTGGGCATCATGCGGCAGTACGAGCGCGGCCCGGACGGCAGCTGGCACGACGGACTGCTGATGGACCTGTTGGCGGAGGAACTGGAGTAAGTCTCACGTTCGGCTCCACCAAGGCGGCGAGGGCCTCAATGATCCGTGTGTGACGACAGACCTTGAGACCCTCTTGACCGCACCATTCCGAGGCGCGATGGCTGCGCTACGCGCGCGAGCACCTGCTCGGCATGTTTCCGTACCTGCCGCAGCGTGCGGGCTACAACAAACGGCTTCGCTCGGCGCTTCCGCTGGTCAAGTGCGTGATCCGAAAGTTGGCGATGGACAGCGACTTCTGGTTCGACAACCACTGGATCACCGACTCGACCCCGGTGCCGTGCGGGATGTCTCGTCCGACCGTGCAGCGTTCCAACCTGGCGGGCTGGGCCGGGTACGGCTACTGCGCCTCCCACTCGCGCTTCTTCTGGGGCCTGCGCCTGTATCTGGTGTGCACCCCGACCGGCATGCCGATCATGTGGGCTCTGGCCAACCCGAAGATCGGCGAACGTGAGGTGCTCGCCGCGATGCTGGAGGTTGATGCCCGCCTGATCGCCAACCGCGAGAGCATCCTGCCCATCTCAGACATGGGCTTCGCGTCCAAGCCGTTCGAGAAGGCCCTCGCCGAGCAGGGCATCGAGCTGCTGCGACCCTCGCGCAAGCGGGAGAAGCAGCGGTACTGCGAGCCGATGCTCAAGAAGGTCCGCCAGCTCATCGAGTCCGTCAACGACACCCTCAAAGGCCAGCTCGGCCTGGAACAACACGGCGGACGGACGTTCGAGGGCGTCGGGGACTCATGGGACATGGCCCGGCACCCGGCTCAGGTTCCGGGGAGGATACGGCGCGTTTCGTAGGCCCACATCGCGATCTCGACCCGGTTGCGGGCGCCGAGTTTGGCCATCAGGCTGGCCAGATGCGTCTTCACCGTGCTGAGGCTGATGTGCAGTGCGTCGGCGATCTCGGTGTTGGTCAGCCCGCGAGCGACGGCGAGGAGCACCTGCTCCTCGCGGGCGGTGACGGGGGAGACCGGCTGGGCCACGGGCCGGCCGGCGGGCAGGTCCGCGAATGCCTGGAGCAGACGGACGGTGACGCTGGGGGCAATGAGCGCCTCACCGTCGGACGCCGACCGTACGGCCTGGGCCAGAAGGTCTGGTCCCGTGTCCTTGAGGAGGAATCCGCGGGCGCCTGCACGCAGCGCGCCGTAGACGTACTCGTCGAGGTCGAACGTGGTGATGACGACCACGGCCAGCGGGTCGGCGACGCCCGGGCCGGCGACCAGCCGGGTGGCCTCGAGCCCGTCGAGTACGGGCATGCGGATGTCGAACAGGCAGACGTCGGGGCGCAGTTCGCGGGCCAGACGTACCGATTCCCGCCCGTCGGCGGCCTCGCCGATCACCTCGATGCCGGGCTGGGCGTTCAGTATGATCCGCAACCCGGTGCGGATGATCGTCTGGTCGTCAGCGACGAGGACGCGAATGGACACCGCTCTCGCTCCTCGCTCTCGGCAGTTCGGCGTCGACATGCCAGCCCCGGTCGGTACCCGGGCCGGCTCGTAGTGTGCCGCCGAGCAGCGTCGCGCGCTCGCGCAATCCGGTAAGTCCGTATCCGGCACGGCCTCGGCCGGTGCGCCGGCCGTTGTCGCGCACGCTCACCCGCACCATGTGCCGTTCCGCGGCGACCCGGACGACGACCTCGGTCGCGTCGACCGCATGGCGCATCGCGTTGGTCACCGACTCCTGCACGATCCGGTAGACGGCCGCGTCCACGGCCGGGGGCAGCGCGTCCAGCTCGCCGTCGAGTCCCAGGTCGACCCTGAGGCGACCACCCGGGGTGCGTACCAGGCGCTCCAGATCGGCGACACCGGCAGGCGGCGCCAGCTCGGCGCCGACCCCGCGGTCGCGCAGCGCGGCGACCATGGCGCGCATTTCCTCCAGCGTGCGCGCCCCTTCCTCCTCGACCCCCTCCAGCGCCTCGACGGCGGCGGACGGGTCGGTGCCCGCGAGCACCCGGCCCGCCTGGGCGATGATCACCATGGCCGACACGTGGTGGGCCACCGTGTCGTGCAGTTCCCGGGCGAGCTGCTCGCGCTCGCGGGAGCGCACCTGCTCCAACTGCCGCTCGCGAGCCGTCACCCGGAACCGCACGGCAGCCCCGACCACGCCGGGCAGCAGCAGGAAGACGTAGCCCACGACCTTTTCGACGACCGGGGTCTCGTCCGTGACGACACACAGCGCGCCGACCGCGAGGATCACCGCGCCGCCGAGCACGATCTCCCGCCCCGATCCCCACCGGGGCAACGCGTACACCAGCACGAGCACGACCGCGCCGGTGTACAGGCCGACGGGCTCGCGCGGTGCGGCGACGAGCGAGGCCACCGGAAGCAGGATCACCGAGCCGAACGCCAGAGTCACCATCGCCAGCGGGCGGGTCCGGCGCCACAGGGGCAGCAGGCACAGCCATACGGTGAACACCACCGCCACCGGCCGCCACACGACGTTCTCGCGCAGGGTGGCCTCCAGCGCCACACCGGCAAGGCCCGCGGCGAGCAGAGCCCAGTCCCGCCGCACCCGGGCGGGCGCATCGGGCGGCCGGGGTTCGGTCCACAGGGTTCGCAGGTCGTCTCGGAGCACGGTTCTCAGCCTAGGGACCGCGGCGTGCCGCGCATCGGCCGAAAGGACGGGTCGTCACTCCGCCCCGGGGCCGACGGATCCGCGGCCCGCGGGCCGATGCCGCGGAGCGCCGTGGCGACGAGCCTCGGCATCGGCGGCCGTACAAGGACGGCCGAGAAGGTGGTTGGAGGACCCGATGCTCTCGAAAGCCCTGTTGCGCCTGGGCGGGGGCGCCGCCCGCCATCCCTGGCGGGTGATCGCGGCATGGCTGATCGCCGCCACGCTTGCCGTCCTCGCCGCGATCGCCTTCGGCGCGCGGACCGCGGACTCGATGACCGCTCCGGGGCTGGACTCCCAGCGGGCCGCGGAACTGATCGAGCGGGCCGGCACCGGCCAGGAGGGGATGACCGCCCAAGTGGTCGTCACCCCCGTCGACGACGGTGCGACGTTCTTCGACGACGACGGCGCGCGCACCGCTCTCACGGGGCTGCAGACCGAGGTGAAGCGGCTGCCGCACGTGCTCGGCACGAGCGACCCGGCGGGGGCACTCGACGCCGGCGGGGACACCGCCGTGCGTGGCGGCCTCGTCTCGGCCGACGGGCGGATCGCGGTCGTCCGGGTGCAGTATCCCGACCAGAGCCGGCTGTCGGCCGAAGACCTCGACGCCCTCGTCGATCTCGGCGACCGGCTGCGCGCCGAGCTGCCCCTGCGCGTCGAGATGGGCGGGAACCTCTTCTACGCCTTCTCCGACCCCAACGGCGGCGCGAGCGAGCTGATCGGCCTCCTCGCCGCGGCCGCGATCCTGTTCCTGGCGTTCGGTTCGCTCGTCGCCGCCGCGCTGCCGATCGGCATGGCGGTCTTCGGACTGACCGTCGGGGTCGCCACGATGACGGTACTGGCGGGGGTGACGGACGTCCCCACCTTCGCACCGGTCCTGGGCAGCATGGTCGGGCTCGGAGTGGGCATCGACTACGCGCTGTTCGTGCTCGCCAGGCACCGGGAGTACCTCGCGCGCGGGCTCGATCCGCACGAGGCGGCCGGACGAGCGGTGGCCACGGCGGGGCGGCCCGTGGTCTTCGCCGGCGGCACCGTCGTCGTGTCGATCCTCGGCATGGCGGTCGCGAACGTGCCGTTCATGACGGTGGGCGGGCTTGCCGTCTCGATCGTCGTCCTGACCATGGTGCTCGCGTCGGTGACGCTGCTGCCGGCCTTCCTCGGCGCGGCCGGCCCGCGGCTGGGCCGGGCCGGCCGGATCGGCCGGGCTCTGCAGACCGGGAGGCTGGGCCGACTCGTACGGCGGCGGGACCCGGCGGCAGGCGCCGCCCACGCCGCCGGGTGGCGTCGCTGGATCGGGCACGTCAGCCGGCACCCGGTGCCGTACGCGGTCGGCGTGGCGGGGCTGCTGCTGACCGCGACGCTGCCCGTGCTCGGCCTGCGCGTCGGCCTGCCCGACGACGGCTCACTGCCCCACAGCCGTACCGAGCGCCGGGCCTACGACCTCGTCGCCGAGGGGTTCGGCCCGGGCACCAACGGTCCCCTCGTCATCGCCGCGGACCCCGCCGGTGATCCGGGAGTGCTGGACCGACTCGTCGGGGCGGTCGCGGCGGATCCGGGCATCGCATCCGTCGCGCCGACGCACATCGATCGGGCCACCGGCATCGCGACCCTCGTGGTGTTCCCGACCACCAGCCCTCAGGACAAGGCCACGGCCGACACCATCGCACGGCTGCGCACCGGCGTGCTGCCCACGGCGATCGGGCACGGCCCGGCCAGGGCCCACGTCGGCGGCGCCACCGCGAGCCTGTCCGATGTGGGCCAACGCACCAGCCAACGCCTGCCGGTGTTCGTCGCCGCCGTGCTGGCGATGTCGTTCCTGCTGCTGATGCTGGTCTTCCGCTCGATACTCGTACCGCTCAAGGCGGTACTGCTGAACCTGCTGAGCATCGGCGCGGCCTACGGCATCATGGTCGCGGTCTTCCAGTGGGGCTGGGGAGGCGCACTCATCGGGCTGGAAGCGACGGTTCCGATCGTGTCGTTCATCCCGATGTTCCTCTTCGCCATCCTGTTCGGCCTGTCGATGGACTACGAGGTGTTCCTCCTCTCCCGCGTACGCGAGGAGTACCTGCGCACCGGCGACAACGGCACGGCGATCGTCGAGGGCGTCTCGCGCACCGCCCGGATCATCACTTCGGCCGCCCTCATCATGGTGGCGGTCTTCCTGTCCTTCGCCGTCGCCGATGACCCCTCCACCAAGATGTTCGGGCTCGGCCTGGCCACCGCGATCTTCATCGACGCCACGGTCGTACGCATGGTGCTGGTACCGGCGACCATGACACTCCTCGGCCGGACCAACTGGTGGCTGCCGAAGTGGCTGGACCGGATGCTTCCCCGCGGCCCGGCCGGCACCGACGACACCGACGCGGAACCCACGGGTGAGGCCCCGCGTCCACGGCTGGTTGACCGTTGACTCAACTCCTGCCCGCCCTTGGCATCCGGATCGGTCAGTTGCACTCGCGTCACGTAAGACCGTCCATCGGACCGGACCGTGCCACGAAGGCACGTCCCGCAAATTGATCACGACTCGATACGCGCCCTAGGCGCGCTCCTCGACGACCCGTTCGGCGATCTGCAGGGCGTTGAGCGCGGCACCGATGCGCAGGTTGTCGGCGACGAGCCAGAACAGGGCGCGGGTCGGCCGCTCGGGGTCCACCCGGATCCGGCCGACGTGCACGTGGTCGGGGCGTTCCGTCACCGTCCGCGGCGTCGGTACCCGGTCCGTCCAGACCTCGACCTCGGGCTGGGCGGCGAACAGCTTGGTCAACCCGTCGACGTCCACCGGGCGTTCGCAGTCGACGACCACGGCCTCGCTGTGCCCGTTCTCGACCGGCACACGGACGCAGGTCGCGACCAGGTCGAGGTCGGGCAGGCCGAGGATGCGCCGCGACTCCTGGCGCATCTTCTGCTCCTCGAGGGTGAAGCCGTCCTCCTGGAACTTGTCGATGGCCGGGACCACGTTGAAGGCAAGCGGCTCGGGGAACCGCTCGGCGGCCGCGGGCCGACCCGCGAGCACGTCGCGCGTTCCGTCGCGCAGCTCCTCGATGCCGCTCTGACCGCCGCCGGAAGCCGCCTGGTAGGTCGCGACGGTGACCCGCCGCAGCCCGTACTCCTCGTGCATCGGCCGCAGCAGGCGAACCAGCGGGATGGTGGAGCAGTTGGGGTTGGCGACGATGCCCGAGACCGGCCGGTCGGCCAGCAGGCCACCGTTGACCTGCGGCACCACCAGCGGGGAATCCTCGTCCATCCGGAAGGCGTTGGTGTTGTCGATGACCAGGGCGCCGGACGCGGCGGCCTTGGCCGCCCACCGGGCGCTCACCGAGGTCCCGGCCGAGAAGAAGGCGATGTCGGTGCCGGCGAAGTCGGCCGTGGCGAGGTCCTCGACGACCGTGGTGCGGCCCAGCGCCGTGACGGTCGTGCCGGCGGAGCGCTCGGAAGCCATCAGCCGCAGCCCCGAGATCGGAAAGGCCCGCTCCTCGAGGAGGTTGAGCAGCGTACGGCCCACGGCACCGGTGCCGCCGGCGATCGCTATACGAGGGGCGTTCACGTAAGGGTCCTTTCCATCATGCGACAAAATCGGCGTACTGCGGCTGCCACACGCTGTAGCGGCCCTTGCGGTAGAGAAGTGGTTCGCGCGGGAAGACGGCGGTGCCCTCCACCCGGGCGATGAACAGCCAGTGGTCGCTCACCTGGAGCGCGTCCTCGACCCTGCATTCCGCATAGCCGAGGGCCACGCCGGTGAGCAGGGGTGCGCCGTTCGCGAGGGCCGAGGGCTCCCATTCCACGTCCGCGAACTTGTCCGCGGCCTTGCTCGCGAACAACCGCGAGGTGCTCTCGCCCGCCGCGGAGAGGAAGTTGACCGCGAAGGCCTGCGACGACACGATCGCCGGCAGGGTCCGGGACTCCTTGCCCACGGAGATGAGGAGCGTCGGCGTGGCCGCCGACACCGCGCAGACCGAGTTGCTGGTGAACCCCAGCGGCTCGCCGTCCGCGCCCATGGCCGTCACGATCGCGATCGGCGTCGGGAACGAGCCGAAGAGCTCGCTGAAGCGCTCAGAAGCCACTGTCATGGTGTTCCTCCCCCGGAGCGGCTCATGGTTCGCCGCTCGGCTGGCCCGTTGTCGTAACGGTCAGCGACGTGATTGAGCATTCTGTACAGTTCACCGGAGCTCAGGGGCGCCACCTCTTCCTGCCTGGTCCGGCCGGAGAAGGGGAGGTTCCCCGTGCTCCCCCACACGAGGGCCCCCCGCTCGTCGAGCGTGCAGGTCGCCTCGCCCCGGTTGTCGCGGTGCAGGCAGAAGGGAATGTCGAGGATTCCCCGCTCGAAGGCCTGCACCAGTGCCTTCCCGACATCGGGATCGAGGTCGAGGACGGCATCGACGATGCGGCGCGCCTCCTCCAGGACCTCGGCGAAGTACGCGTCCTCCAGTGCCGGGTCGGCGTCCGTGGAGCCGGGCGGGGTGGCGGCGGTCAGCCTGAGCGCCCTCACGTTCTCCGCGACGCTCGGTATCTGCCACGCCTCGGAGACCGTCTTCACGATGATGCGTTCGCAGCCCGTGTCCCGGGCCAGCCGCGCGCTGTCGCCGATCAGGTCGATCGCGCCGGCCGGGGTCCGGGGGAAGAGGCCCATGTAGGTGTAGAGCACCACGTGCCAGGTGGCGTCCCCCAGGTACAGCCGGGCCAGTTCCCGCAGGGCGCGGAGCGCTCCGCGGTCCTGGGCGCCGTGCGTTCCCTGCGCGTAGCTGAGCGACATGTGCCGCACTCCGTGCTGCAGGAAGAACCGGCCCTCGAGGACGGTCATCGCCACGAGCAGGGACGGCGGGCACAGCTGCCCCATCAGGCAACCGCCGAAGCTCTCGATGTGGCCGCGCTCGGTCTCGTTCGCCAGGAAGCGGCACCCTTCGGCCCAGGCCTCCACCGCCCGGGTGAGCGGGAGCCTGCTGTAGGGCAGGCAGTAGGAGACGGGGCCGCCCTCGGTGGTGTCCAGTCCCGCGCGCACCAGGCTCTCGATGACCTTCTGCGGGAGCGCCGTACCGTGTCGGACCTGGATCGGGAACGACGGCCCGTACAGGCCGTCCAGCATCTCGCGGGTCCGCTCGGGCGGGTGCGTGACGATGGGGAACCCGTTGAGCTCCTCGCCCGCCATGAGGCGTTCGAGGGGGCTGACGTGGTCGCCTACGCGGGTGTAGCTGTCGACGGTGATGGTGCCGACGACCGGGAGGCCGAGAGCGGCCACCTTCCGGAGGCCGGCCCGCATCGTGTCGACCGTCCCGAAGCCCATGCGCGGCTGCACCAAGAGGTCTCCCCGGCCGCGCGCCTCGGCGACGAGCCGGTCCAAGTAACCGGACACGTCAACGCCCCGAGCCGATGTCCAGGGTGTGCGCGGGGCCGTCCCACGGCGCGACCACGGGGGCGTCGGCCCGCCACTCGGAGAATCCGAAGCGGACACCGAAGTTCAGCAGCTCGCGGAAGCGTTCGACGGCGTCCTCCTCGACGAAGACGTCGGTGAACCCGTGCGCCAGCAGGTCGCGGCGGACACGGTCGTTGTCCGAGGCGGCCGTGGTGAGCTTGCCGCCGACGACGCACGGCACGTCGAGGCCCGCGAGGTGGATCTGCGTCAGCAGCTCGCGCGCCCCGTAGTAGCCGTGCCCGTTGACGCTGGACACCACGAGGAGATCGGGCTGGTACGCGGCGAGTTTCCGCACGACGAGCTCCGCCGGGGTGCAGTTGCCCAGGTTGTGGACCACCGCTCCGTGCTCTTCGAGGAGCTTCTCCAGGTAGATGAGATTCCAGAAGTGCGAATCCGATTCGACCGTCGTCAGGAGGCACCGGAAACTGCCCTCCATCATTCCACCCCCACCGGAGACTTCTCGGGCGCCGGGATCGCGCGGCCGAAGGCGCGGATCGTCAGCGGCAGCATGACCGCACCGAAGATGCTGAGCGCTATCGCCAGTACGGCGACCAGCCGCTGCGGTCCCCAGCTGGATCCGACGCCGGCCACGAGGAGGCCGCCGATGGGCAGGGACAGCAGGTTGAGGAGGTAGAAGGGCCCCATCACCTTGCCCAGGTGCTCCTCCGGTATGACCTTGATGCGCTGGGTGCGGTTGAAGATGTTGAAGTAGGTCACGCCGACCATCGCGGCCACGAACGCCGGCCCGTACAGCAGGATCGAGGTGGCGAAGCCCAGCACGGCCAGGCTCAGGCAGACGAGGGCGAGACCGAAGACCCCCAGCACCCGCACGTCGAAGTGCTTCAGCAGGAAGGGGACCACCAGGAGGTTGACCGCGCCCAGGACGCCGACGCCGATGTTGAGCAGGGCGTACGCGGACTCCGGCGCGTGGAACACGCCCGTGATGAGTGCCGCGTTGGCGCTGAGTACGGTGGCGAAGACGAGGTTGATCGAGAAGTTGAGGACGGCCAGCAGCACGAGCGGCCGGTTGCCCACCAGCAGGGACCAGCCCAGCCGCAGCTCGGCGATGTTCTCCCGCGCGCTGCGGCCACCGGTCGACCGCACTCCGCGGGGCAGCGGCAGCCAGCAGACGGCGGCGCCCAGGAACGCCGCGGCCGCGCAGACCAGGAGCCAGAACTTGCCGATGAAGGCAACGCCCAGCAGTGCGAGGGCGGGGCCGACGGCCATCGCCGACACCTCCATGCTCTGGACCAGGCCCTGGGTCTTCGCCAGCTCGGTGCCCTTGGCCAGCTGGGGCACCACCTTCTCGATGGACATCCGTACCGGAGCCATCAGGAGGGATAGCAGGCCCCCGGAGACCATGAGGATCGGGGTCAGCAGGGACGGGACCGTCAGGCAGCCGATGACGGCGCCGACGAGGACGAGGGCCCGGCCCGCGGAGACCAGGGAGAACAGCCGCGCGCCGCCGTCCCGGTCGGCGAGGAGCCCCGCGAACGGATAGGCCAGCAGGGCCGGGAGCCACTCGATGGCGTAGGCGAATCCGAGCGCGGAGACCTTCTCGGTGTCCTCGAAGATGATGAGCGGCACCGCGAACAGCACGATCTGCTCCGCGACGATGCCGAGCAGGACACCGCAGCCGAAGAGGTTGCGCTGCAGCCGTCGTCGTGTGGTCATCGTGTCGTGTGCTTCCTTTTCGTCCGCGGTGTGCTCCGCGGCGTGCGGCGCCGTCATTCGAGCACCGGCGCGGTCTCGATGCGGAAGCCGGAGATGATCGTGCGGATGTCCTGCTCCACGGCCGCCTCGTCGCCGACCAGGATGTAGCGCCCGCTGTGCACCGCGTCGTAACTGCCGCCCGGGTCCATGACCTCCCCGGCGTCCGGCACCAGTTCGCGCCAGACGGTCGTGACGGCCTCGCGCGGGGACGTCACCGAGACCACCCGCGCCGGCAGCTGCCGGGGCTTCGGGATGATCAGCCAGCCGCCCGACGGGTCCCCCGCCCGCGGCGGGAGGGTCACCGTCCCCTCGCAGAGGGCGTTCAGCCAGACCTCGCAGAGGTTGATGCCGAAGAGTCGGTGGGTGAGGTACGGGACTTCCGCTCCGCCGATGCGGCCGGCGATCTCCAGGAAGACCAGCTCTCCGCTCTCCGTGACGAAGACCTCGAGGTGGAAGGGGACCGACTTCATGCCCAGAGCCGCCACGCATGTGCGGGCGAACTCCTCGATACGGGTGCGCAGTTCGGAGGACTGCAGCACGACCGAGCCGAGCGGCTCATTGCCCGCTTCGAACGCCAGGCAGTCGTTGATGTAGCGGGACACGAACTGGAACGGGATCCTCGATTCGTCGTCGGCGAATCCGTCCACGTGGTGGATGGTCCCCTCGATGAACTCCTCGAGTTCGTAGTCGGCCGTGTCGACCGTCTCCAGCAGCGACAGGAGCGCGGCCTCGTCGTCCACGCGGTGCACGCCGATGCTGGCGGCCCCGGCGACCGGCTTGAGGATCAGCGGGTACCCGACCGACCGCGCGAACGCGACGTCGGTTTCCGTGTCGCCGCACGGCGCGAAGCGGGGCACGCGCACCCCCGCCTTCGCGACGACCTCCTTCATCGTCAGCTTGTTCCGGTAGACCGCCACGTCCTCGGGGCGCGGGCCGTCGATGCCCAGCGCCTCGCGGACCTCCGCCGCGATCCCGAGGGTGAACTCGGAGAGCGCGACGAGCCGGTCGACCGGCCCCACCCGGTCCTCGGCCTCGC
The DNA here is from genome assembly GCF_043201175.1 of Streptomyces sp. NPDC048337. NCBI lineage: Bacteria > Bacillati > Actinomycetota > Actinomycetes > Kitasatosporales > Streptomycetaceae > Streptomyces > Streptomyces sp. NPDC048337. Next base: position 58,656 of record NZ_JBICYR010000001.1, on the reverse strand, counting down.
GCACCGCCCCGCAGAGCGCCTCAAAATCGTTGACATCCTCGATTTCGACGAGACAGGCGATCTGCGCGGGGTCCGCGAGCACGCCGGTCCGGCCGACCGCGTCGACGACGTAGCTGACACGGTGCCGGTCGTGGTCGATGAACTCGTCGAAGCGGCTGAGCTCGTGATCCCAGCGCCGCCCGTCGGAGAACCTCGGCCAGCGGTTGATGACAACAATGTGCATGAGCTGCTCCTCAGCCTTCCCTGCGGGGGTTCACGGCGTTCACGACGCGGACGTCGCGGACTCCGCGCGCTCCAGGTCGCGGATCAGGGGCATGACGTTGGTGAAGAAGTTCCGCATCTCGTCCCGCGTGGGCCAGCCGGAGAAGATGAACTCGCTGACGCCCGCGGCCTTGTACGAGTGGATGTACCGCGCCACCTCTTCGTAGCTGCCGACGACGCAGAGCGCGGAACCGCCGCGGTAGGAGACGGCGCCGGTCCAGATGAAGGGCGACAGCCATTCGCCGTCCACCTGCTCGGCCAGACGGTAGGAGGACTTCACCGCCTCGGAGTCCACCGTCGCCACGAAGTCGCGGATGTACGCCTCGTGCGCCAGGTCGGGGTTGCGCATCAGGTGGGCGAGCTCCGCGACCGCCTCCTCGCGCGTGGGGCGGGCCAGCACGTGCATCCGGGTGCCGACGCGCGTGCCGCCCTCGATGAGCGGCCGGCCCGCCTCGGCGAGTGCCTCGGGGGTGTCCCCGTACCGCAGCCAGCAGTCGCCGAGGGCGAGCGCCGTCTCCTGGGCCACCGCGGAGGCGCCGCTGATGTAGATCTCGGGCCTGCCTCCGTGCTTGTAGCCGAGGCCCAGCTCCGCGTCCTTGATGGTGTAGTGCTCGCCGTCGTAGCTGAGGGGCGACTCGCCTCCCCAGAACCCGCGGATGATCTCCAGGAACTCCCGGGTCCGCGCGTAGCGCTGGTCGTGGCTGAGGAAGTCGCCGTAGCCCGCCTGCTCGGCCGGCGAGATCCCCGCGACGATGTTGAGTGCGATGCGGTCGTCGGACATCCACGACAGCGTGTTCACGACCTGCGTGAAGAGGGTCGGCGACAGCAGGCCCGGACGGTAGGCGAGCATGAACTTGACCCGGTCCGTCACCTGCGTGAGGGCGCCCACCACCGGCAGCGGATCGGGCAGGTAGTGGCCGATCCCGAGCAGCAGGCTGTCGACGCCGAGCTCCTCGGCCTCCTGGACGAAGTCGACGACCTCGCCCATGTCGAGCGTGCCGATCTTGTACTTGTCGGTGGGCGTCGCCTGACCGGTGTCCGGCGGCGAGCACCAGTGAATGCGCAGGGGATCCATGTTTCCTGTCCTCGATGTGTGGGTGGGGATGCTTGGTCGCGCGGCCGTCAGTCGGTGAGCACGCGCACGCGCTCGCCGATCTCGGTCCAGCGCTCGTGCGCCTCGGCGGGCGATCCCGCCGTGAACACCACGACGGCGACCCTGCAGCGGTAGTCCGCCTCGTTCGTCCTGATGGCCGCGCCCGGTTCGATGAGTACCTGGCTCGCGACCACCCACGGCTCGGCCGTCAGTTCCTCCCAGCCGTCGAGCCGGGTGTACGCCCCCGACCCGCCCGCCGTCAGGAAGCGGATGCCGGCTGACGCGGCGTCCGGCTCCCGGTACGCGCCCAGGGCCTCGGGGTCGGAGCCGGTGGCGGCCGCGAGGACCATCCGCGGGAGCACCAGCCCGGTGGCCATCTCCATGAGCTCGGTGATCTTGTCGCCGGGGAGGCGGGCCGCGATCTCCATGAGGACCGGGCGGCCGTCCCCGTCGAGGCGCAGCTCGCAGTGGAACGGACCCACCGTGATGCCCACGGCCTTGGCGACGCCGGCCGCGTACTCGGTGATCTCCTGCCGGGTGACCTCGTCGAGCGGGGCCGGGGTGAGGTGCCCGATCTCGAGGAAGCGCGGCTCGGGGCCGAGCAGCTTCCTCGTCACCGCCACGACGACGACCTCGCCGTCGCGCACGTAGCCGTCGGCGCTGTACTCCTGGCCGGCCACGTACTGCTCCAGGACGGCGTCGGTGTCGAGCGGCCTGTCGAACTCGAGTTCCTCGTCGGCGTACATCACGGCCAGCGCCGCGCGTGCCTCCTCCACGGTGTCCACGCGCGACACGTGGATGCTGCCGCCGGACTCGACGGGCTTGATGACGGCGGGGAAGCCCACGTACGCGCACGCTTCGTCGAGCTCCGCCGGGTCGCGGACCACGGCGAACCGGGGCACCAGCAGGCCGGCGTCCGCCACCGCCTGACGCATGGTCGGCTTGTGGCGGACCTTGTCGACGGTGGCGGGGTCCAGGCCGGCCAGCCCGAGCTGCTGCGCCACCCGGGCGGCGGCCGGCACGTAGAACTCGCCGCCGGCGACGACGGCGTCGATCCTGTTGCGCCGGTGGGCCTCGCCGACCGCGGCCGCGAGGGCCTCGCTGTCGTTGGTGTCCACCGTGATGATCTCGGTGGCGAGGGAGCGCACGGTGTCGGCCACCACGCGGCTCCCGGCCTCGTGGGAGGCCACGAGGACGTCCCAGCCGAGGGCTCGGGCGTGGGCGGCGTAGGCGATCGCGGAGAACGCGGGCTGCACCATCAGTACGCGATAAGACATGGACATTCCTCGAATCTCAGCTCTCTGCCGGATGGCGCTCGGCCCGCCGGCGGTCCGCCTGTCGTGCGCTGGCCACCATGACCTGGCCCAGCGAGATGCCGCCGTCGTTGGTGGGGACGAGCCGGTGGCAGTAGGCGTCGAACCCGGCCCGCCGCAGGGCGACGAGGCAGTTGACGAGCAGGAACTCGTTGAGGAACACGCCTCCTGACAGCACGACCTGGTTGATGCCGCGCCGGTCGCGGATCTCCTCGCACTCGGCGACGACCATGTCGACGATCCCGGAGTGGAAGCGCCGGGAGATCACGGCCGGGAGGGTCCCGGCGGCGACGTCGCCGGCGAGGGCCCCGATCAGCGGCCGCCAGTCCAGCTCCGCCGCTCCTTCGCCGGGCTGCCGCAGCACCCGGTAGGCGTCCGACCGCTCCAGGTCGAGGTCCCGTCCGAGCAGGCCCTCGAGCTCGATCGGTCCCTGCGCCTCGTATTCGGAGTGGGTGCAGATGCCGAGCAGTGCCGCGGCGCCGTCGAAGAGCCGGCCCATGCTGGACGCGAGCGGCGAGTTGATGCCGCGCGCGGCCATGACGGCGTAGACGGAGCGCTGCTGCTCGTCGAGCACGCCGAGGGCGGGGAAGGCGGCCGCGGCCGCGTCCTTGTCGCCGAGCGCGTCGACGGCGAGCGCGAACCCGGTGCGGACCGGCTCGCGGACCGCCTGGTCCCCGCCGAGGAGCGGCAGGCGGCGCAGGTGGGCGACGCGTTCCACCGCGCTGTAGTCCCCGAGCAGGAACTCACCGCCCCAGATCGTCCCGTCCAGGCCGTAGCCCGATCCGTCGAAGACCACGCCGATGGTGGTGCCGGTGAGCTGGTTCTCCGCCATGCAGGCGGACATGTGAGCGTGGTGGTGCTGGACTTCCTCGACGTCGACGCCGTAGGTGCCGCGGGCGTACTGGGACGCCCGGAAGTCCGGGTGGAGGTCGCAGGCCGCGAGGCTCGGGGCGAGCTCGTAGAGCCGTGCGAGGTGGTCGGCGGCGGTGCGGTGCGACTCGAAGGTCTCGTCGTTCTTGACGTCGCCGATGTGCTGGCTCATGTACACGCTGCGGCCGCGGGCCAGCGAGACCGTCACCTTGAGTTCCGCGCCCAGTCCGATGACCGGGCTGACCTCGACGGGCACGTCCAGGGCGTACGGGGCGTAGCCGCGCGAGCGCCGCAGGAAGGAGACCAGGGGCCGGTCCAGGTCCGGGTGGTCCGAGGTGCGGACGACGGAGTCGTCCACCCGGGTCTCGATGTCGCGGTCGTGGTGGAGGACGAGATCGGCCACCTCGAAGAGGCGGGCGAGGGCGTCCTCGTTGCGGAACTCGATCGGGTAGCCGGAGACGTTGCCGCTCGTCATGACGAGCACGTCCAGGCCCTCCCGTTCGAGCAGGAGGTGGTGCAGCGGGGCCGACGGCAGCATGACGCCCAGACTGGGATTGCGGGGCGCCACGCTGTCCGGCAGCACGCCCTCCCGCTTGCGCAGGAGGACGATGGGGCGGGCGGGGGAGAGCATGAGCTCGTCCTCGGCCGGGGTGTGCGAGGCGATCTCGTCGACCGACGCCAGGTCGTTCACCATGACGGCGAACGGCTTGCTGTCGCGCCGCTTGCGCTTGCGCAGCAGGGCGACCGCCTCGGCGTTCCGGGCGTCGGCCGCCAGGTGGAAGCCGCCGACGCTCTTGACGGCGACGATCCCGCCGTTCCGCACGATGTCCAGGGCCGCGTTCAGCGCGTCGTCGCTCTCGCCGACCACCCGCAGCGTGCCGTCCCCGTCCCGGACCGATGCGGTGAGCTTCGGTCCGCAGTCGGGGCAGGCGGTCGGCTGGGCGTGGTAGCGGCGGTCGAGCGGGTCGCGGTACTCGCTCTCGCAGGCCGCGCACATGGGGAACGCCACCATGGTGGTGGCCGCCCGGTCGTACGGGAGGCCCCGGATGAGCGAGTAACGCGGTCCGCAGTGCGTGCAGTTGATGAACGGGTACCGGTGGCGCCGGTCCGCCGGGTCGTTCATCTCGGCCAGGCAGTCGTCGCAGACGTGCGAGTCGGCCGGTACGACCGTGGTGGCCGTACCGGAGTTCTCGCTCTCCCGGATGACGAACGCGTCGGCCCCGTCCTGCGAGGCCGCCAGCCGTTCCTGTACCGAGACCTCGCTCACCCGGGCAAGCGGGGGCGCCTCGGCCGACAGAGCGGCGGTGAAGGCCGACAGGTCCGGCAGGCGTCCCTGGGCCTCCAGGAACACGCCGGCGCTGTCGTTGTTGACCCAGCCGGTGAGCGAGTGCTCGTGCGCCAGCCGGTAGACGAACGGCCGGAAGCCGACGCCCTGGACCACGCCCGTCACCCGCACACGCCACCGCTGTGTGCTCTCCATCGTTTCCATGTCTCCCCCTGTTGCCCTAGCCCGTCCCGGTCAGCAGAGCCTGGGCAGCTCGGCTCCGGCGAGCTCGGCGAGCGTCACCCGCCGGCCTTCGGCGTCCTGCAGCTGGACCCGCGGCTCGGGCTCGTCGGTGATCTCGCCGATCACCACGGCCTTGGCGCCGTACGGGTGGCTGCGCAGGGCCTCCAGGACCGTGTCCGCCACCTCGGGGGCGACGAACAGGGCGGCGCAACCCTCGTTGGCGGCGTTGAGCGGGCTCACGCCGAGCATGTCCATGGCCATCGCGGTCTCGGCCTGGATCGGCAGCGCGGGCTCGTCGACCAGCACGGTCGTGCCGACCGCGCTCGCGTACTCGTTGAGGACCGCGTTGAGGCCGCCACGGGTGACGTCGCGGATGGAGTGCACTCCTTCGCCGCCGCCCGTCGCCTCGAACACGCCGTCCAGCATCCCGTTCAGCGGCGCGCAGTCGCTGAGCACGCGGGTCTCGAAGCCGAGGCCCTCGCGGATCGAGAGCAGGTGCACGGTGTGGTTGCCGATGGGGCCGCTGAGGATCACCTTGTCGCCGGGCTTCACGTCCCGCATGCGCAGCGGCGGGCGCTTGAAGACCCCGACTCCGGTGGTGTTGAGGTAGATCCCGTCGGCCTCGCCCTTGCGGACGACCTTGGTGTCGCCGGCCACGATCACGACGCCGGCTTCCTTCGCGGTCTCCCGGACCGAGGTCAGCACGCGCACCAGCGTGGAGAGCGGCAGCCCGTCCTCGAGGATCATGGCGAGGGTGAGGTAGCGCGGCTCCGCTCCGGCGACGGCGAGGTCGTTGACGGTGCCGCAGACGGCGATCTTGCCTATGTCGCCGTTGCCGAAGAGGACCGGGTCGACCACGAAGGAGTCGGTCGTGACGGCGATCTGCGCGCCGTCCACGGTCAGGATCGCGCTGTCCTCCATCTCGCCGGTGTAGACGTCGCCGAGGGTGGCCGCGGTCAGCTCCACGAGCTCACGGCTGCGGCGGGCGCCGGTGCCGTGGTCGAGGATGACGGTGTCGGCGTCGGTGAATGCGGGTGCGGTGGTCACGGGGTCACCACTTCCTTGCGCGGGAGCTCGCCCTGGGCGTCGAGGGTCTGCAGGATGGTCGCGGAGTCCGAGACGGTGGCGCAGTAGCCGTCGAGCCACTCGAGGGCGCGGGTCCGGTCGGCTTCGTGCGCCGAGACGACGCAGTCGGAGGGAACCCACACGTTGTAGCCGCGGAAGAACGCGTCGGCGGCCGTGGTCTGCACGCAGATCTGGGTCTGCATGCCGGTGATGATCACGGTGTCGACGCCCAGCGCCTGGAGACGCTCGTGCAGGTCCGTCTCGTAGAACCCGCTGTCCTTGTGCTTCTCGAGGACGATGTCCGAGTCGTCGAGGAACTCGGACATGATCTCGGCGCCCGCCGTGCCCTTCTCGACCGGCAGGTAGCCGTCGGCCCAGCGCTCCGCGTTCGGGTCGTCCGGCAGGTTGACGATCTGCAGGTGCACGACGTGGTGCCCCCGGTCCCGGATCCCCGCAAGGAACCCGGTGAAGACGGGAATCGACTCCGTCACCGCGTGCAGGCGCTCCGGGTTCTTGTTGACCAGCTCGTACTGCAGGTCGTTCGTGAGAACGGCTACTTTGCTCATGACAATGTCTCCTTGATGTGAGGGGCAGAGGGCACCTGCCTGCGGTGGACGCTGACCTGGTTCACGCAGAGCCCGAGAACGAGCAGGCCGCAGGCAACGGCCTTGGGCAGCGTGATCCGTTCGTCGAAGATCAACATCGACGAGGCCAGACCGAACACCGGGACGAGCAGGGTGAGCGGTGCGACGCGCGCCGCTTCGTACCTCTGCAGAAGTGCGTTCCAGACGGAATATCCGATGACCGTCGTGGGATACGCGATGAAGAGAAGCGCCCCGAAGGACGTCCAGTCCATGCTGCGCACCGATGACTCGATCGATGCGTAGCCTTCGATGGCGAGCGAGCAGGGCAGCAGGATCGCTGCTGGTATCGGGCTCGACCATACGATCAGCCCGAGCGGATCCGCGTGGGCCATCTTCTTGACGATGAGGTTGGCCGCGCCCCAGGACATGGCGGCGCAGACGACGAGTGCCAGGCCGACGATCGTGACCGAGCCCTTGGTGATCCCGCCGATGACGCTGACGCCGGCGAATCCCAGGACGATCCCCGCGATCTGGCCCCGCGTCATCCGCTCCTTCAGGAGCAGCGCGCTGAACGCGATCGTGAAGAACACCTGGAGCTGCAGCACCACGGAGGCCAGGCCGGGCGAGAGTCCGGCCTTGATTCCGAAGAAGAGCAGACCGAACTGGCCTATCCCGAACGCGAGGCCGTAGGCGACGAGTTGTCGCAGCGGGACCTGTGGGCGCCGCACGAAGAACACCGCCGGCAGGAAACACAGAACGAACCGCAGGACCAGCAGGAACAGCGGGTCGAAGGTCTCCTGCGCGATTTTGATCATCGAGAAGCTGAGGCCCCATACGGCTGTCACGAGGAGGCCGAGGACGATCCGCATGAATTGCTCCGTTACTCCCGGCCGGCGGTCGTGAACTCACGGGCGCCCGCGGCCGGGGCCGACGGCCCGAGCAGCAGGCCGCTGTACTGCGAGCGCGGCTTGGACAAGGCTCCGGTGTGGTCCACGGCGTCGGGCGTTCCGTAGAGGTCCTCGTGCACGGAGCGGACCGTGCTGTCGACGTCCTCTCGGGCGACGAGCCGCCTCGTGGCGGTGCCGTCCGGCGCGACCACCGAGACCATGCCGAAGCCGTCGACGGGTTCCGCGTCCAGGCCCAGTTCCGCGAGCGAGCGTGCGGGTTCCTGTCCGGCGGGGAATGCCAGCAGGGTGGTGCCGTCGTGGTCGACGGGCCGCGCCACGAGATTGACGTCGCGCAGTGCCAGGACCGCCTCGGAGACGTCGTCGCCCGGCGGCAGTCGGTACAGCCGGATCCTCGCGTCGCCCACGACCGCGGTCCCGCCCGGCCCGGCACCGACCGAGGTGCCCGTTGCGGCCTCCCCGGCGAGCGCCTCGGACGCCCGCCGGCAGCGGATCACGACGCCGTGCTCCTGTGCGTACCGGACCGCGCCCCAGTGCAGCACCTTCGCACCCGACTCGGACATCTCGCGGCACTGCCGGTACGTCAGCTGCGGCATCAGCCGGGCGGACGGAACGACATGCGGATCGGTCGTGAAGATCCCGGGCGTGTCCCCGAAGATGTCGCACTGGCCGGCCGAGAGGCCGGCCGCGAGCGCGACCGCGGTGAGGTCGGAGCTGTTGCGGCCGAGCATGGTGATGCGGTTGTCGTCGTCCATCGCCTGGCCGCCGGCCACCACGACCACCCGGTGCTCGGCGAAGGCTTCGCGCAGCGGCCCGGGGTCGATGGACACGATCCGGGCCTGGGTGGCCGCGTTGTCGCTGCGGATGCCCGCCTGCGGTGCCCACAGGTCGGTGCTCGGGCAGCCGGCCGCGTTCAGTGCGGCACGCAGGAAGCTCGCGCTGACCATCTCCGCCGTGGACAGGACCTGGTCCTGGACCTGCGGTTGCAGATTCGGATCGATGCTCAGCGCGGCTTCGAGCAGTCGTCCCGTGCTTCCGGACATGCCGCTCACCACGACGGCGATCCTGGTGTCGGCGGACGTCAGCATCCCGGTCACGTACGCGGCGACGGACGTGTAGTCCGTCAGGTCGATGAACGAGGATCCGCCGAATTTGAGGACCTTGACGGGGCTCGTGTCAGCGGACATCGTGCCCTCGCAGGGACTCCGCAGACACCGCCACCTCGGAGACGGCCGCGGTCAGGATCTCCAGGGCCTCGTCCGCCTCTTCCCGGGTCAGGTTGAGCGGAGGAAGGAGGCGGGCGACGCATCCGCCGCGTCCGGCGGGCTCGAAGATCAGGCCCCGGCGGAGTGCGGCCGTCCGGACGCGGTCGACGACCTCGCCTGCCGACCAGGTGCCGATCGGCCCGAACTCGACGCCGAGCATGAGGCCGAGCCCCCGGACGTCACCGATGAAGTCGTGCTCCTCCTGCAGCCGGCGCAGGCCGTCCTCCAGGTGGGATCCGACCTTCCGCACGTTGCCGAGGACGTCGTCGCGTTCCATCACCCGGATCTGCGTCGCGCCGGCGGCGAAGGCGAGCTGGTTGCCCCGGAAGGTTCCGGTGTGCGCGGCGGGCTTCCAGCCGTCGAGGCGCTCGTTGTAGAGGATCACCGATACGGGATGCCCGCCGCCGAGCCCCTTCGACGAGACGATGACATCGGGTTCGATGCCGTACTGCTCGAATGCGTACCACGTTCCGGTGCGGCCGCAGCCCGTCTGCACCTCGTCGACAATCAGTGGAATGTCAAGTTCATATGTCAGGTCCCTGAGCCGGCGAACGTAGTCGGGGCGCGCGGGAATGACGCCGCCTTCTCCCTGGACCAGTTCCAGGATCACCGCGGCAGGCTTCGGGGTGCCACCGTTCGGATCGTTCAGCATGTTTTCCAGATACTGGATGCAATTCACCGAACAGCTGTCGGGCTTCAGCCCGAGGGGGCACTTGTGGCAATAGGAGTAAGGAAAGAAGGAGGAGACCGAGGGATTTCCCGGAAGTTCCTTCGAGGCCCGCAGTCCGGTCAATGCCAGCGTGCTCTGCGTGCTGCCGTGGAAACCACCGTGGAAGGAGACGAAGCCGCTGCGTCCCGTGTAGGTCTTGCACAGCTTGACCGCTGCCTCGACCCCGTCGGCCCCGGTGGGACCGCAGAAGTGGATCTTCGTCTTGCCCCGCATCGCCTCGGGCAGCATCCGCAGGAGCTCGCGGCTGAAGTCCCCCTTGGCCTCGGTGGGGAAGTCCAGCCCGTGGGTGCTCACCTGGAGCTGGGCCTGCGCCGCGCGCAGCAGTTCCTGGTTGTTGTGGCCGAGCACCAGCACGCCGGCGCCGGTGAGGAAGTCCAGGAAGACGTTGCCGTCGGCGTCGGTGAGGTAGGCGCCGTCGCCGTGGCTGATGGCGATGGGCGTGAGTAGCGGATAGGCGCGCGCCGACGATTCGACGGCCGCCTGTTCGGCGAGCAGCCGCTTCGACGCCTCACCGGGGATTTCAGTGACGACTCGTACGTTCATGCGGCGTTCGCCGCCCGTTCGAGCCCGCTCGCGGCAATGCGTACCGGAAACAGAAAATGGTCGTGCATCAACGTCTCCCCCGTTGAATTTCCGATGAACTGCGGCGGTGACGCCGCGCGACCCGGCCACCCCCCGGCGCCAGTGATCGTTTAGAACATACCGAGCACCATGAACCCCGGCAACAGCGTCGGGCTGGTTTCCCAGATAGTGGGATCAGAATTAACAATCAGGCCGGTCCTGCGAAGCGTGTCCTACTTTGCCTGCACAAAATGAGTAGCACCATTCCGCTTCCGGTTATGGAATTACTTCTTGCACCACCCCTAATCCGACATGTCTGTTTTCATCACCCCTTATGACAGCGGGACCAGCGGGCCGATCCGGAAGAGGACCTCGGGGAGGTGACCGCCTTCGGGGAAGTGCTCGCTGTCGAAGAGCACCGTGCGGTCGATGCCGGCCCCGTGCCGCTGCGCGAAGGAGGCGAACAGACGCATCGAGGCGTCGTTGTCCGGGGTGATGGTGGTCTCGACGGCATCCAGGCCGCCGGCGGCGGCGACCCTCGCGGTGAGTGCGTCGAGCAGCGCGGCAGCTATCCCCTGGCCGCGCTGCTCCTGGACGACGGCGATCTGCCACACGACGAGCACCCGCGGGCGATCGGGCCGGACGTACCCGGTGACGAAGCCGACCAGCTCACCGTCCGCGCCGCGGGCCACCGCGGACGTGGCGGCGAAATCGCGGCACCACAGCAGGTAGCTGTAGGACGAGTTCAGGTCGAGCGTCTTCGAGTCCCGGGCGATCCGCCAGATGGCCGCACCGTCCCGGATTGCCGGGCTGTCAATCTGTGTAGTGATCATGCGAGGGGAACTTAGCGATCAAGCTCCCGCGCCCCTAGGGCGCCCGTCACACCCTTGACCCGTATCTAACGGGTCGTCACCCGGAGGGTGCCGCGCACCTCGTCGAGCGCGGCTTCCAGGGTCTTGGCGTCCGACGCCTTCAGCAGCACCTGCCCGACGCGTCCGGCCGACGACCGCAGCGGTGCGACGGCATCACCCGGCGCGACGTTCACCTCCGCCTCCACGACGGCGGGATGGGCCAGGACCTCGGCCAGGCCCTGGACCTCGGCGACCGTTCCCGGATGCGCCGACGGCAGGTAACTCGCGGTGCGGCACAGCGCGGTGGGAGGCGGCGGGAGTTCGCGGCCCAGTGCCATCCGGATGACCGTCTCGTACCAGTCGATGCCGTAGGCCATGCCCAGCAGGTCCATGAGCCGGTCGCCCGGAGTGCGCACCGCGACCTCCATCACCGCCGGCCCGCCGGGCGTGAGCCGGAACTCCAGGTGGACGATGCCGGTGTCCATGCCCATGGCGTCGAGGACGGCGGCACCGAGCTCGGCCACCCGGTCCCGGGCCTCGCCGTCCACCTCGGCCACCGTGCGGTGCGCCGTCTCCACGAAGTACGGCGGACCCGTGGTCTCCTTCGCCGTCAGGTTGGCACACCACACCTTGCCCTCGCGGACGAGCGCCTCCCAGCTGTACTCCGGTCCGGTCACGGCGCGCTCCACCAGGAGTTTGCCCTCGCCGCCCCGGCGCTCGACGGCTTCGTCGTACGCGGCCGGGTCGGCCACGAGCTCCACGCCCGCGCTGCCGGCGGAGGACAGCGGCTTGACCACCACGGGCATGCGCTCGGCGGCCCAGTCCCGGGCATCCGCCAGCCGCTCGGCCACCAGGAACTCCGGCTGGCCTATCCCCGCCGCGGCGAAGCGGGCCCGCTGCAACGCCTTGTTGCGTGACAGTACGGCCGACTTCAACGACGGTCCCGGCAGACCGAGTTCATCCGCCACGAGCGCGGCGGCCAGCACGTGCGGTTCGCTGAAGGCGACCACACCGTCGGGCCGGGCCGTGCGCGCCGCATCGCTCGCCGCCTCGTACCACGCCTCGTCCGACATACCCCGGCATACCGTGATCTCGTCGACGAGGTCGGCCAGCGCCGCGGCGTTCGCCTCCGTCTCCACCACATGGAGCCGCACCCCGAGTCGCCGGGCCGCGGCGACATAGGGCCGCCCCGTCAGCCCCACACCTATCAGTAGAAGCCTCTGCATCAATCACCCCTCCAGTCACGATGCGTTAACGGCAACGGACGATACACCGGCCCCGACGAGCACCCCGGAGGCCACGGTCCGGCCGGCATCACGCCTGGTGGCGAGGGACCAGTCGAAGGTCACCCGCATCTGGCGGGTCATGGCCCTGAGGTGGCGCTCGGTGCTCAAGCGCTCGTACGGGTCGCAGGACAGGCGGTCGCAGAGGGCGGGCAAGCCCGCCGCGAGGCGCCGGAACTCCTCCGCCAGTCCACCGACCCTGTGCCGTATCTCGTCGATCACCTGCGCACGGTGGCCACCGCTCCCGGCCTCCAGGGCGAGGACGAGGACGTCGGTTTCCAGTTCCGCCAGCCGACGCGCCGTCGGGTCGGCCAGCACTCGTTCCGGCACCTCGTAGCGGCCGGTACGCTCCGCGGCATCAAGGTACAGGTACATCGCCATGCCCTCCTGACGGAGGGTCAAGGAGTAGAGGAAACGGGCCCAGTTGTGGCCGGCCCGCTCGCGCCACCGCTCGGTCATGGGCGCCCGCAGTCGCTCCCACAGGTCGGCCGTGGCGGTGACCAGGCCCTCGGCGCCCGCCGGGACGGGGACCCGGGCGGCTGCTCCGGCCTCCCCGTAGGGCGCCGTCGTCGAGAGGAGCGCCCGGACGACGTCTCCGGCGAAGGCGGGGTCGTCCCCCGCCGGGCCGTCGAACAAGTCGCCGCAGAGCGCTGCCCAGGTGACGACGTCGGTCATCACGTCCAGGTCGGTCCCACCCGCCTTGGGGCAGAATCCCGCCGCCAGATCGGCCAGTCGCCTGGCCGTGAAGCGGCCGATGGCGGCATCCGTCGGCTGGAGCAGACGGTGCCGGACGGCCCAGTCCACGCCCCGGCGTCGAGCTTGTTCGACCGCGACGGGTACCGGTCGCGGTGCGGTGAAGGGGAAAGGGAAGTCGACGTCGGTGGGCATGTGATCCGTTCCTTCCTTTCGCTGGTCGGGGGCGCCGCTAGGCCATCAGGTGGGTCAGCGCCATGTAGGTGCCGGTGCCCAGCACGATCGCGAGGAGCGGGCTGCCGCGCCATTGGTAGAGCCCGGCGCAGACGGCTGTCGCCACGAGGGCGGGCACGCCGTACGGGAAGTGGCCGAAGTCGACGCCGCGCACGGTGTAGACGACGAGGATGACCATGATCCCGGGCGGCAGCGCGGTACTGAGGTAGCCGAGCAGCGGCGCCTGGGATGCGTTCCTGAGCAGGACGAACGGGGCCGCGCGCAGGGCGTAGGTCACCGCGGACATCACGAGGACGGCGCCGAGGATGTACGTCGTTTCAGGCACGGGAGCGCCCCCTCAGCGAGAAGTCCAGAGCCAGCATCGCCAGGAAGACGACGACGGCGACGGTGAGGAACTGGTCGCCTCCCAGCACCCAGGCGACGGCGGCGGCCAGCAGGCCGTAGGCCACCGGTCGGCCGTTCGCCCGCTTGCGCGCGTGGTCCCAGGCGAGGACGACGAACAGAGCGGTGAGCGCGAACTCCACGCCCTCGACCTTGTCGGGCAGCGCCGTCGAGGCGAGCGCCCCGGAGAGGCTGCCGAGCACCCAGTAGCCGTGGCTGAGGACCTGGATCAGGGTGATCCGGCGGCCGTTGGAGCCCGCCTCGGGCGAGCTGGTGAGCAGCGAGTACGTCTCGTCGGTGAGTGCGAAGACGCCGTACGCCCGTTGCGCCCTGCCGGTGAGCAGGTGCAGCGGGAACGACAGCCCGTAGAAGACGTGCCGGAAGTTGACCAGGAGGGTGGTCAGGGCGACGGCCGCGAGGCCGAGGCCTGAAGTGATCATGCTGACGGCGAGGAACTCCAGCGATCCGGCGAACACCACCAGCGCGGTGGTGGGCGCCCAGTACCAGGGCAGGCCGTGGCTCACCAGGAGCAGCCCGAAGGCGGCCCCGAGCGGGAGGTAGCCCATCGCCACCGGCACGGTGTAGCGGGCGGCGGCCGCCAGGTCGGCGCGCAGTGTGGTGCCCCGCGGCGCCGGGCCGCCCCGCGACGGGCCCGGAAGGGCCGCGTCGCGGGGGGCCGTCGTCGTCTCGCCCGCGGGAAGCGAGCGGGAGGAGTGCTCGGTCACCCGAGGTCTCCAAGCTCGGCCGACAGCCGGCTCAGGCCCTCCTTGAGCACATCGTGGGGGCGGGCGAAGCTGATCCGCAGGCCCTGCCGGGCGCCGAAGACCTCCGCGGGCATGACCAGCATCCGCCGGCGCTCCAGCAGGCGTTCGGCGAACTCGCCAGAGGTGACCGGTGAGTTGAGGTGGAACCAGGCGAAGGGGGTGCCGTGCGGTTCGACCAGCTCCACCACGCTCCGGTGCGCGTCGGCGAACTCCCGCAGCTGCGCCAGGCCGGGCTCCACCAGTCCGTGGTAGCGGGCCACGTGCCGCTCCCGGTCGGCGAGCACGAGGGTGGCTGCCTTCTCCCACGCGAGGGAGTTGGACACCGTGGTGTAGCGCTTGTAGTTGACCATCCGCTCGATGAGATCGGCGGGGGCCACGGCCCAGCCGATGCGCAGGGCGGGCAGCCCGTAGACCTTGGACAGGCCGGAGACGGAGATGGACCGCTCGTAGCGGTGGACGATGGAGGCGGAGAAGTCGAGGAGGTACTCCTCGTCGTTGACCACCCAGAGGCCGTGCTCCCGGGCCACCCGGAGCACGCCCTCCCACTCCTGCTCCTGCAGGGAGCGGCCGGAGGGGTTGCCGGGGCTGTTGAGGATGAGGATCCGTGTCTCGGGGCGGATCGCGCGGGCCAGCGCGTCCGTGTCGAAAGCCGTGCCGGGGCGCCAGTCGAGGACGCTGACCTCGCAGCCGATGTGCGCGGGCACCTCCCAGGCCTGCTGCCAGCCGGGGGCCGTGGCCACCACGTGGTCGCCCGGCGAGAGCAGGGAGCGGTACAGGAGGTACAGGGCTTCCTGGGCGCCGTGCGCGATCATCACGTCCCGGTCGGCGTCGCCGGCGAGGCCGTACAGGGCGGCGACCTGCGCGCGCAGCTCGGGGGTTCCGCGGTCGAGGCTGTAGTCCAGCTCCCACGCGCCGTCCAGCGGGAGGTCACGGACCTGCTGGAACTGTACGCCGCTCTCGGCCAGGTCCAGGTCGTAGCGGCCCTGCGCGTGGTCGAAGAGCCACTCCTGGATGGTGTAGGTGGCGATCCGGCCGGCCGGGTCGGAGGCGGGAACGTGGGTGGTGCCGGGCATCAGTGCTCTCCCGTGAGGCTGAAGGTGATGACGACGACGTCGCGGTGGGCGGGCTGCTCGGGGACCTTCGGGGTGATCGGGCTGACGTAGTGCACGACCTCCTGGTCGGCGAGGAACAGCACCTCCCCCGGGGCCATGGTGCGTTCGACGATGACCTCGTCCCCGTCCTTGTCCCGGACGAGGGAGATGCCGCCGCTGACGTTCTCGGTGGCGACGCAGACCACCGCGATCAGGTCGAAGCCGTCCTGGTGGAAGCCCTCCGGGGCGGGCAGGCCGATCTGCTCGTCGTCGGCGGTGATGCGGATCTGGTGGCATCCGATGCGGAACTCCTCGTCCGCGACCAGGGCGCGGGCGGCCGGGGAGTTCACCAGAGCCTCGGCGAAGGCACGGGTGGCCTCGGGCAGGGGCGCGAACTTCCGCTCCACACCGCCGGCGTAGCCGTTGATCCCTTCGCTCTGGAAGAAGGAGGCGGAGTCGTCCTGCCACAGGAAGGTCTCGCCCTTGACCTTGGCCTCGCCGAAGGCGCGGAAGCGGAAGACGCGGTCGTGCCGCAGGTAGGTGTCGGCGGGCAGGGTCGCGTAACTGGCCAATAGGCCGTCCGATACCTGGCCGAGGGCGGAGGCGAAGGCGTATCTCACTACTACTCCTGGAACTGTGATGTGCGATGCCGGGATGCCGGCACGTCGGGGCGGAAAGAACGAGGGGCGGCGGACCGCCGGTCGCGGCTCAGCCGCGGGGCGCGAGCTCCCCGGGCGCCGGTTCGGCGCGGTCCTGCTCGGGGCTGTCGCGGCGGCCGGGTCCGGTCGCCTTGAGCAGGCGCAGCAGGGGGCTCGTCATCACGGTGGTGCCGAGCGCGACGAGGGTGAGGATGGCGAGCATCCGGGCGTCGATGATCCCGGCGTCGTAGCCGATCTGGATGACGATGAGTTCGGTCAGGCCGCGGGCGTTGAGCAGCACGCCGAGGACGAGCGCCGGCCGCCGTCGCATTCCGGTGAGCCGGGCGCACAGGCCGGGTCCGCCGATCTTGCCGACGGTGGCCAGGGCGAGCAGCCCGAGGAAGACGAGGACCGTCCCGCTGTCCCAGTGCAGTGCGCTCAGGTCGGCCGTCAGCCCGAAGCCGAAGAAGAAGAACGGCAGGAGGACGGTCTTGGCGGTGCTCGTCAGCCGTTCGGCGACGGCCGCCCCGCGGGCGGGCCAGGCCAGGCCGACCAGCAGGGCACCGATCAGCTGGTGCACGCCGATGGCGGCCGTGAGCGTGGCCGCTGCCGTGACGCCGCCGACGAGGAGCACCCCGGTCGCGGCGCCGCCGCGGTCCCGTGCGGCCCAGTGGGACAGCAGCCGCTTGACGGGGCCCAGGAACACCGCGGCCATCGCGACGGCTACCAGGCCGTTGACCAGCAGCATCGTGGGGTCGGAGCCGTGGGCCACGGCCAGGATCGCCGCGAGCACCAGCCAGCCGGCGCCGTCGCCGACCGCCGCCGCGAACAGGCTGAGGCGTCCCGGTTCGGTTCGGGAGATGCCGAGGTCGGCGAGGATCCGGGCGAGGACGGGGAAGGCGGTGATGCTCAGGGCGCTGCCGATGAACAGGACGAAGGCGATGCCGCCGCCGTGCGGCCCCGCGTACCGCTCGGCGAGCGGTACGGCGACGACCGCGCCGAGCGCGAACGGCACCAGTACCGAGGCCTGGCTGACCAGCAGAGCCCGCGTCGCCGCGCCGCGCAGGCGCATGCCGGCGAGCTCCTGTCCCACGCCGAACATGAAGAGGATCAGGCCCAGTTGGGCCAGCCCCTCCATGGGGGCGCGGCTGCCGGCCGGGAACAGCCAGGCCATGGCACCGGGGGCCAGATTGCCGAGCAGCGACGGCCCAAGGGCGAGGCCGGCGACGATCTCGCCGATCACGCGGGGCTGGCCGAGCCGGCGGGCGAGCGCTCCGCCGACGTAGGCCGCGGCCAGGACCACGACGCACGCGAGGAAGAAGTGGCCGGTGGCGCCGAGCTTCAACCCGCTGCCGCCGCCCGCGCCCGTGTCGGAACCGGGCAGGCCCGCGACGGTGGCGACGATGACGGCGACGGGGAGGACGGCGGTGACCGCGACGGCCGCGGCCACGCCCCTGCGTGGTGTCGGCTCCGGCATCGGCACGGGAGCCTCGGCGGACGCGGGCACGGTGTCGTCCACGGTGTTCTCCCTGGCCATGTCAGCTCGCCTCGAAGATCATGTCGCGCATGAGCTCGCTGGCTCCTGCCGCGATCGTCCCGGCGGTCGCGTCGCGCTGCAGCCGCGCCACGGCGGACCCTTCCAGATACCCCTGCGCCCCGTGGTACTGGGCGCACACCTGTGCCGCGGACAGGGCCAGTTCGGTGGAGCGCAACTTCAACACCGATGCCGTGCGGGTGTCGAGACGGCCCTTCGCATGCAGCCAGGCGGCGTGGTGGGCGTATCGGCGTACCATGTCGAACTCCCCGTACAGCTCGCCGAGTCGGTGCCGTACGGACTGGTGGGAGGCCAGGGGTACGCCCTTGATCCGGCGGGCGCGGACGTGCTCGTCGAGCAGGCGCAGGGTGTGCCGTACGCCGCCCACAGCCAGGAGTCCCGCCACCAGCCGTTCGAAGTCCAGGGCGCGCATCAGCTGTATGAGGGCCCGGTCCCGCCGGCCGAGCAGGGCGTCGGCCGGCACCTCGACCCCCTCGAAGGTGATCTCGGCGATGTCGGCGGCGCGCCAGCCCACCATCGGCTGCGGGCGCCGGGTGATCCCGGGGCTGTCCGCGTCGACGAGCAGCATGCTCGCTCCCGTCAGCCCCCGCTCCGCCCCGGAGTCCGGGGCGGGCCTGCGCGTGCGGGCCAGTACGACGAGCAGACCGGCGCCGGTGCCGTTGGCCACGTAGCTCTTGTGCCCGTCGAGCACGAATCCCGCGGTGGAATCCGCGCCGCGGGGCGCCGCGTAGGTCCGCAGGCCGCTCAGGTCGGAGCCCGCCTCGGGCTCGCTGATGGCCAGGGCGGTGACGCGCTCGCCGCGGTGGGCGGCGGGCACGTGTGCCGCCCGCTGCTCGGGTGTGCCGAACAACAGGACGTAGGAGAGTGCCATGTAGGCGTGGACGCCGATGGAGGCCCGGACGCCGGCGTAGCCGGTCGCGCCCAGCTCCTCCAGCAGCACTGCGCTGCGCAGGAAGCCCTCGCCCGTGTGGCCGACTTCCAGGAGACCGGCTGCGCCGAGCTCCTTCCAGGCGTCGGCCGCGATGGCGCCCCGCGCCTCCCAGGCCTCGGCCCGGGGCAGCACGCTTTCGGCGAGCCGCTCCCGCACCCGGGCGCGGAACGCGTCGTGCTCATGGTCGAAGAAGGGGAATTCCAGGGCCAGTTCGCGATCGTCGGGCTGCCGACCGGTGAGGGTGGTACTCATGACGACGCTCCTGCGGGAAGGGAGAGGGGGTCGTGAGTGGCGAGCAGGGCGCGCCGGTCCACCTTTCCCGTGCCGGTCAGGGGCAGTTCGGCACGGAACCGGATGACGGGCGGCACCATGTAGGCGGGCAGGATGCCGCGCAGATGCGCGCGGATCTCCTCGGGGTCGCGGTCCGCCGTGTCGGGTACCGCGAAGGCGATGAGCTCCTGTCCGCCCTGACCGTTCGGCCGGGTGGTGACGTAGCTCTGGCGTACGGCGGGGTGCGCGTCCAAGTGGTAGGCGATCTCGCCCAGTTCGATACGGAAGCCGTTGACCTTGACCTGGTCGTCGAGCCGGCCCTGGAAGACGAGGTGGCCCCGCTCCGAGAGGCGGGCGCGGTCGCCCGTGCGGTACAGCCGTTCACGGACTCCGTCGATGTCGGCCTCGACGAACTGCCGCGCGTTGGTCTCCGGCAGCCCCAGATAACCCGGGGAGAGGCCGGGTCCGGCGAGCATGACCTCACCGGTCTCCCCCGGTTCGCACAGCCTGCCGTCGTGGACCACGTAGGCGCGGGTGTTCTGGATGGGCCGGCCGATGGGGAGGCTGGACTCGTCCGGGTGGAGGGTGCGGACCGGGTGGTAGGTGGCGAAGGTGGTGCACTCAGTGGGCCCGTAGACGCTGACGATCCGGTCGGTGCCGTAGGCGCGCAGGGCGGTGGCCATGTGGGTCAGGGAGTGTGCCTCGCCGCCGGTCAGGATCGTGGTGACGGTGTCGAGGGTGTGCGGGGCCTCGTCGACGATGGTGTTGAAGAGGGCGGTGGTGAGGAAGAGCACGCTCACCCGGTGCTCGGTCAGCACGCGGCGCAGCCGGCCGAGCCGGATGAAGGAGTCCGGGTGGAGCACGCAGGTGCCGCCGACCAGCAGGGCGCCCCAGATCTCGAAGGTCGCCGCGTCGAAGGAGGCGGGTGCGAGCTGGAGCAGGACGGTGTCCTCGTCCAGGCGCGCGTAGCGGGCGTCGTGGACCAGGCGGACGATGCCCCGGTTGCGTACGGGGACACCCTTGGGGGTGCCCGTGGAGCCGGAGGTGAAGTTGATGTAGGCGATGTCGTCGGGGGAGCCTTGGTACGAGGGCGACTCCTGGCGCTCCGTCAGGAGGTCGAGCTCCACCGGGAGGACGGTCCGGCCCGGCAGCCGGGCGCCGATCGCGCCGGTGTCGGCGGCGCGGGTGAGGACATGGGTGCCTGCGGTGCGCTCCAGCAGGGTGCTCAGCCGGTCGTCCGGCCAGGACGCGTCGGCGGGGAGGTAGGCGGCCCCGCACTTTGCCGCGGCCAGCAGGGCGATGATCAGCTCTGCCGAGCGGGCGATGAGGACCGTGACGGTGTCGCCGGGGCGGACGCCCGCGTCCTCCATGCGCGCGGCGAGGTCGTTGGCGAGTCCGTCCAGCGCCCGGTAGGAAAGGCGGCCCCCGGGGTGGACGAGTGCGGTGGCGGTGGGGCGGCGGTCGGCCTGGGCCTCGAACAGCTCCTTGACCGTGAGTTCGGGGTACGGAGTGGTGGTGCCCTGGTTGAGGGCCCGGTGGGCGGCCAGGGCGGCGGCCGTCGGGCGGTGCGGTGTCGTCATCAGGGTCCCCCCAGCCTCTCGTTGATCGTTTCCAGCAGTCGTTCCCGGTGCGTGTCCAGGAAGAAGTGCCCGCCGGGCATTTCCACCAGTTCGCATTCGCGGCTGGTGTAGCGCTTCCAGTCACGCATGCCGGCGTGTCCGTCGACGGGGTCGTCGCGTCCGTAGAGTGCCGTGATGGGCACGTCCACACCGGGTGCGCCGTGGCGGTCGCCCCACAGCTCCGCCAGCCGCATGTCGGCCCGCATCGTGGGCATGAACAGGCGCATCATGGCCTTGTCGTCCAGGATCTCGGCGGGCGTGCCGCCCATCGCGCGGACCGCGTCGAGGTAGTCCTCCTGCGGCAGCTCGTGCAGATAGGGGCGGGCCTGCGGGGTGTTGGGGCTGCGGCTGCCCGATACGAACAGCCTCCGGGTGGCTCCCGGGTCCGTCCGGGCGGCCAAGTGGGCCATCTCGTACGCGATCCGGCCTCCGAAGCTGTGTCCGTAGAAGGCGTGCGGGGCACTCAGGATGCCGCGCGAGCGGAGTGCGGTGAAGGTGTCCGCGAGCAAGGTCTCCCAGTCCCCGTACATCGCCTCGCGCAGCCTGGGGCCCCGGCCGGGCAGCCTGACAGCGACCAGTTCCACTCCGTCGTCCAGGCCGCCCGCCCAGCTCCTGAAGAGGTCCGGGCCGCCTCCCGCGTACGGAAAGCAGATCAGGCGGATGCGGCGGGCTCCCACCGCGGGCCGGAGTACCGGCGCCCATGTGTCGCTGTCGGGCCGCACGGCCGGCTCCCTCAGCCCTGGGTGTTCTGGAGGATCGACGCCGCGATGTCCCGGACGGCGCTGCGGGCGAAGAGGTCGTCCGGGGACAGGGCGTCCTCGCCGAAGGCCCCCTCCGCCTGGGAGATCAGGCGGATCGCGGTCAGCGAGTTGCCGCCGGCCTCGAAGAAGTCGCCATCGGTGTTGTCCACCGGGAGACCGAGGTCCCGGATGGTGGTGACGACCCACTGCTCCAGCTCTTCCTGGGTCTGGGGCCGCGTGCTCTGGGCGTTGTTCGACACCGTGATCGTCCTTTCTGTTGTCAGTTGGCGCGGAACGGGTGGCCGTTGACCGTGGTGTCCACGAAGCGGTTGTGGCCGTAGGTGTCCTGGCCCGAGGTCAGGACGTTGCCGAACTGTGCGAGGCTGGCCTGTCCGCCGAACTCCTCCAGCTCGGTGGAGTACGGGTAGACCTTGACCGAGGTCGGCAGGTAGCGGCCGGCGAAGCCCAGCCGCATCTGGTCGGTCAGGCCGCTGTGCGGGTGCGAGGCGTGCATCAGCGTCGACCAGAAGACGATGAACTGGCCCTGGCGCATGACCTGGGAGACGGCCGCCGACTCGTCCGGGCTCCAGTCGGGGTCCTTCTGGAGCTGGCGGTAGTCGTGGCCGAAGAAGCCTCGGCGGATGCCGTTCTTCTCCGTGTTGTTGATGGCGTCGGGGTTGTAGTCCATGGTCTTGGACTCGTCGTAGTTCATCGTCTTGTGCGAGCCCGGGATGAACTGGAGGCAGCCGTTCTCGATGCTGGCCTCGGTGAAGGCGGTCCAGACGGTGATCGTCCCGCCGAAGTCCGCGTCCTCGGGCCAGACGATCTGCGGGTGCTTGGAGCCGGCGACGTTCGAGAAGTTGTCGGCCTGGTGCCAGTCGGTGCCCTCGTCGCCCGGGTACTTCGGGAAGAACTCGGAGCGCCAGCACAGGGTGTCAGGGCCCAGGATGCTGGAGACCCGGTCGACGATCTCCGGCCGCGTGATGTGGTCGGCGAGGAAGTCGACGTCCAGGTGCCGGTCGTAGTTCGCCAGGTTGGTGTTGCCTGAGATGCCCTTGCCGCCGCCGTAAATGGCCTTCTTGGTGCTGAGCAGCTTCGGGCGGAGGGCCTGGAGATTCGCCTCCATCTCCTCCTTCTCGTAGAGGTCGAACGGGCCTATGTACCCGTCGCGATGGAACTTCTCCAGCTCTTCGGCACTGAGGGAGAATTTACGGGTATCGGCGATCTGATTCATGTCTCCACTTTCTTGCGACGAGTGGTGCGGGAACGTGCGTGAGTAGTGGTGATTCACATGGCTGGTGGCAGCGGAGTAAAGGCCCACGGGTGCGCGCGGAGCATCGCACGGGGAAGGGGACCGGAAGACTGGTGACAGCCGCACGTCAACCTGATGAGTGCGGCCCGAATATTGCGGCCCGCCGTGAATGCGTTCCATGGCCGGTGGAGCACGGGCCGGCCCAGGCGTCGTTGAGCTGGGCGTGACAGCCTCGGGCGCGGGGTTTCCGCGACCGGTGGAGGGGAGGCTGAGGGTGAGCCTCCGCATTGCGGCCTGAACGAGTTCGGTCACTCAAGGACAGGCACGTCCGTGGTTGGTTCGTTCACACTCCCATCTCCGGCTGTGTAGATCAAGAAATACCCCTGCCCGAAACAGTGAATTTGTCAGGTTGCCACGAAACAAGTGGGTGACGCCGACACGAACCCGCGAACACGCGTGGGAACGCCCGGGGGTTCAGCTGAATCACTGTGATCAGGTTCACCCCGCGCACACCGAAAAGAGCCGGCCGGATTATCGGAATAGACTGTTCCAGCCGATGGGCCACACAGGTCGATTCACTCTGGGAACAGGCCTTCTTGCGCCCTATCGGACGGACGCCGCGCCGGATGGCACGGGCGTCTCGGCGGAGCGGGTCGGCTCCTGCGAGGGGCCCGTCCCGCGCGGGCGGCGGCGGCCGCGCGTCACCGCGACGGTCAACGCCCCGGCCAGCAACCCCCAGAACGCCGAGCCCACGCCGAGCAGCGTCACCCCGGAAGCGGTCGCCAGGAACGTGACGACCGCGGCCTCCCGCGAACTCTCCTCCGAGAGCGCGGAGTTCAGCGAGTTCCCGATGGTGCCCAGCAGTCCGAGCCCGGCGATGCCGAGGATCAGGGCGGTGGGCAGCGCGGTCAGCAGCGAGCCCACCGTTCCGCCGAAGACGCCCACACCCAGGTAGAACACTCCCGCCCAGACGCCGGCCAGGTAGCGGCGGTCCGGATCCTCGTGTGCCTCACGGCCCGTACAGATGGCCGCGGTGATGGCCGCGAGGTTCAGTCCGAAGCAGCCGAACGGCGCGAGCAGCAGATTGGTGACGCCCGTCCAGGTGAGCAGCGGTGACACCGGCACCCGGCCGTAGCCGTCGCCCCGCAGGACCGCGACGCCCGGCAGGTTCTGCGAGGCCATCGTCACGACGAACAGCGGCAGCGCGACGCTGATGATCACCTGCCAGGAGAACGCGGGGGCCGTGAAGACCGGTTCGGCGAAGGCGAATCGGATCCGGCCCGGCTGCAGGGAGCCCTGTGCGGCCGCGACCGCGACGCCCACGGCGAGCGCCGCGAGGACCGCGTAGCGGGGCAGCAGTCGCCGGCCCAGGAGATAGACCGCGAAGATGGAGAACACGACGGCGAAGTGGCCGTCCATACTGGCGAAGAGTCCGGTGCCGAACTGTACGAGCACCCCGGCGAGCAGACCCGCCGCGAGCGGTACCGGGATCCTGCCCATCACCCGCTCGAACCAGCCCGTCAGCCCGCTGAGCACGATCAGGGCGGCGGAGACGATGAAGGCGCCGATGGCCTGAGCCATCGTCACCCCGTCGAGTCCGGACACCAGCAGCGCCGCGCCGGGCGTGGACCAGGCGGTGATGACGGGGGCCTTGTACCGCAGGGACAGGCCTATGCAGGTGACCCCCATGCCGACTCCGAGGGCCAGCATCCAGGAGGTGAGCTCTCGCGGCCCAGCCCCTGCCGCCTTGGCGGCGGTGAAGACGATCGCGGCGGAACTGGTGACTCCCACCAGCACCGCGATCAGTCCGGCCAAGACGGCGGTGGCCGACCTGGCCCTGGGTAATTTCTGATCGTTCTCGGTCACCGGGCAGATTTTTGCCACCGGTTCCAGCCTCGGGCAACCCGTATCCCAACATCCGAGACGGCCCTCCGGAGCATGGAAATCCGGTAAGTCCGCAGTATGTCAGGTTGGTTGCTCCGAACACCCCGAGGGCCCTATCGTTCTGCAAACAGAACGTTCCGTTTATCGAACGCACGATGCTGCCACCGCACGAAACCGCACGAAGGAGTCCCATGGCGCCCCAAGAAGGCACGTCCCTGCCCGTTCGCACCATGGAGGTGGCGCGCGCCCTCGCCGCGGCCGGCATCGAGAGCGAGGTGCGCGCGCTCTCGGAGTCGACGCGCACCGCCGCCGAGGCGGCCGCCGCCCTGGGATGCGAGGTGGGCGCGATCGCCAACAGCCTCGTGTTCATCTCGGACGACGAGGCGGTGCTGGTCCTGACCAGCGGCCGGCACAAGGTGGACGTCACGGCCCTTGCCGCCCGGTGGGGACGCGGCAAGCTCCGGCGCGCCACCCCGGAGCAGGTACGCGAGGCCACCGGGCAGGCCATCGGGGGCGTGGCTCCCGTCGGCCACCCCCAGGTGCTTCCCACCGTGGTCGACGAGGCCCTGACCGACTACCCCCGGCTCTGGGCCGCCGCCGGAACCCCCCACACCGTCTTCCCCACCACGGCCGATGAACTCCTCCGGCTCACGGGAGGGACCCTGCTGCCCGTCGGCCCGTGACCAGGGGCCGCGCCGAGTCCTACTCCCGGTGAAGTACGCCCGGTGCAGCCGGCCGTACGACGACCCGGACCCCCTCCCGGAGCCAGTCTCGGAGTGAGACGCAACGTCCACGCACTCCGAGGAGCTGAACCGCGATGAACACCCTCACCACCCTCGCGCACGACGGGCCCGGCCCGTGGATCCTGTTCTTCCCGCTGGTCTGGGCGGCGGTCGTGATCGGCGCCGTGACCGTACTGCGCCGCACGGTGTGGCGCGGCCGCCGCGGACCGTGGCAGGGGCGCGGCGCCGCCTACGGCGAGCAGTCGCCGATCGCGATCCTGGGGCGGCGCTTCGCCTCCGGGGAGATCGACGAGGACGAGTACTGGCGGCGGCTGTCCGTGCTGGACGAGCAGTTCGGCCCCGCCTCCAAGGGCGGTGCGGCATGAGCACCGTCACCTCCCTGCCGGGCGGCGGCGCCGTCGCCGCCCGGGTCGTCGACGCGCTGAAGGTCTACGGCCGGGGCGCCACCGAGGTACGGGCCCTCGACGGGGTGAGCGTGGACTTCCCGGCCGGACGCTTCACCGCCATCATGGGACCGTCCGGCTCCGGCGGTGGCGGCGCTCCCCGAGGTGGCCGGCGCGGTCGGTCTCGGCAAGGGGGTCGCGGAGGTCGACGGCTCCGGACGGGCGCTGACGATCACCGACCCGGCCGCGCTCGCGGTCGGCCTGGACCTCGGCGCCGTCGAGGGACGGCTCGACTCGCTCGGCACGGACGGGATCGCCGTCGCGGCGAAGGAGGCCGACCGGCACGGCTGGCGGCCTGGCAGCGGCCTCGAACTCGCCTTCACCGACGGGCGGAAGCAGCGGTTCACGGTCCGTGCGGTCTACGAGGAGTCGCAGCTCGCGGGCGACTACGTCATCACCCGCGCGGCCTGGGCCCCGCACCGGGCGCAGGACTCCGACTCGCTGGTGGCCGTCACCTTCAAGGCGGGGGTGCCGCTCGCCGACGGCGTCGCGGCGGTGGAGCGGACGGCCGCGCGGTACGGCGGCCCGGAGGTGCAGACCCGCGAGGCGTACGCGCAGTCCTCGGCGGGCGGCATCGACATGAACTCACCCTCGTCTACGCGCTGCTGGCCCTCGCGGTGCTGATCGCCCTGCTCGGCATCGCCAACACGCTCACCCTCGCCGTGCACGAACGCACCCGCGAACTGGGCCTGCTGCGGGCCGTCGGGCAGAGCGGGGCGCAGCTGCGGGCCATGGTCCGCTGGGAGTCGGTGCTGGTCGCCGCCTTCGGCACGGCCGGCGGCCTGGTCCTGGGCGGCATCCTCGGCTGGGTCCTGGTGAAGGCCGCGGACGGCGCGCAGGACAGCGCGTTCGCGTTCGCCGTCCCACCCCTCCAACTGGGACTGGTCGCGCTGGTCGGCGTGACCGCGGGCGTCCTGGCCGGCTGGCGCCCCGCCCGGCGCGCGGCACGCCTGGACATCCTGCGGGCCATCGCCACCGAGTAGGGGTGCACCTGGGTACACCCCCGTCCGGTGGCCAGGTGCAGTGGCCCGGGCCGCCCCGACCGGCATCGTCGTCCGTGACGGACAGCGGTCGACGAGCCGAACGGAGCGGGGACATGGGGATGGTCAAGGTGAGCGGTACGGCGGCGCGGCGACGGCCGGTGTGGGGTACGGCGGGGGTGTTCCTGGCGGTCGCCTTCACGGCGTCCGGCGTGCTCGGCTCGGTGCAGCCGGCCCTCGGGGTGCCCACCGAGGTGGTGCAGCTGACCCAGTTCGGCCCGGCTGCCGGGGTGGCCGCGCTCGCCGTGTTCCAACGGGAGCGGGTCGCCCGGCTGTTGCGCGGAGACGGGCCGCGCGGGGCGGGGCGGGCCGGGGCGCTGCTCGGCGCGGCCGCGCTGATCATCGCGCTGGGTGTCCTCGCGTACGTCGTCCACCGGGGAGGCCCGGGCGGCACGTGGTTCACCCGCCCCGGCGCGCTCGATCACCCCTTCGCGCTGATCGTCGTGGCGCAGTCGATCGGCGCCTGCGGCGAGGAGATCGGCTGGCGCTGCCTCCTCCAGCCGCTGCTGCGCACCCGGTTCGGGGCGATCGCCTCCTCCGTCACGGTGGGCGTGCTGTGGGGCACCTGGCACGTGCAGGTCTTCGCTCAGCGGCCCGGGTACGCGGCTGCCTTCCTCGCCGCGACCATCGGGATGTCGGTGGTGCTCGGCCTGGTGCTCGACGGCACGGGCGGCGCCTACCGCCTGCTGCTCGCCGGCGGCTTCCACACCCTGGTCAACCTCGGGATGCTCCTCTTCCTGGACGAGGAGGCCGGCGGCGTCCTCGCGATGTCCTGCTTCGCGGCCTCCTCCGTGCTCGCGGCGGTGCTGTGCGCCGCACGGGCCGGGACGGACCGGGCACCGGCTACCCTGCACGGGACATGAGTTCGATCATCTCCCGCTCCCTGACCGCCGTCTGGCGGTGCCAGCTGGCGAGTCTCGCGGCCGTGGCGGTGTCCTTCGTCGGGGCGGGGGTCGTCGGATCCCTGCTGCTCCTGCCCGTCGGCCTCGGCCGGCGGGCCGTACCGGCCGCCGCGGCCGCGCTGCGGCGGCGCTCCGACCGCTCGCGCGAACGGGCCGACGGGTGGTCGGGGGTGCGGATCGGCCCGCCCGAACCCCTGCCCCTCCCCCGCCGGCCCCGCGCCGTCCTGGCCGCCGACGGCTTCTGGCGGGACCTGGCATGGGCCTGGCTGGAACCCCTGGTCGGCGGCCTGCTGGTCGCACTGCCCCTCGCCCTCGTCGAGTACGGGGCCTTCGGCGCGCTCGTGCAGCCCTTCGTCTGGCGCCTCCTCGGCGACGGCAACTGGTACGCCTTCGTCCCCGTGGACAGCACCCCCACCATGCTGGCGGCCCTCGCGCTCGGTCTCGCCCTCATGGCCCTGGGCGTCGCCCTCGCGCCCCGCGCCCTCCTGCTGCACGCCCGCTGGACCCGACTGCTCCTCTCCGGCCCGCGCGGCGCCGAACTAGAGCGCCGCATCGAGCAGTTGACCGACGGCCGGGCCGATGCGCTGGAGGCGCGGGCCGCCGAACTCCAGCGCATCGAAAGGGATCTGCACGACGGCGCCCAGGCCCGGCTCGTCGCCCTGGGCATGCGCCTCGACACCGCGACCCGGCTGCTGGAGCGGGACCCGGCGGCCGCCCGCGCCGAACTGGCCGAAGTGCGCGCGCTGTCGGCGCGGGCCCTGGACGACCTGCGCGACCTGGTCCGCGGGATCCAGCCGCCCGTGCTCACCGACCGCGGACTGGGCGACGCGCTGCGCTCCCTCGCGCTGGACAGCTTCCTCGACGTACGGGTCGAGGCCCGGCTGCCGGGCCGGCTCGCCGCGCCCGTGGAATCCGCGGCCTACTTCGCCGTCAACGAACTGCTGGCCAACGCGGCCAAGCACTCCGGCGCCGACCTCGTCCGGATCACCGTCGAACACCACGACTCCCGCATCCCGCTGCTGCGGGTCACCGTCACCGACGACGGGCACGGCGGCGCGGATCCCTCAAGGGGGACCGGGCTGCTGGGCGTGCGGAGGCGGTTGGCTACCTTCGACGGGACCCTCGCCCTGGAGAGCCCGCCGGGCGGTCCGACCACAGTGACGCTGGAGATTCCGTGCGCGTTGTCCTCGCCGAAGACCTCTTCCTCCTGAGGGACGGGCTGGAACGCACCCTCCGGGAGCACGGCTTCTCCATAGCGGCCTCGGTGGACAACGGCCCCTCCCTGCTGCGGGCCCTGCTGGAGGAGCGCCCCGACGTCGCCGTCGTCGACGTGCGCCTGCCGCCGACCTTCACCGACGAGGGGCTGCAGGCCGCCCTGGAGGCCCGCCGCCGGCTCCCCGGGCTGCCCGTCCTGGTGCTCTCCCAGTACGTCGACCAGCTCTACGCCAACGAGCTGCTGGCCGGCGACGAGGGAGGCGTCGGCTACCTGCTCAAGGACCGGGTCACCGACACCGGCCAGTTCGTCGACGCCGTGCGCCGGGTCGCGGCGGGCGGCACCGTCCTGGACCAGAAGGTGATCTCCCGGCTGCTCTCGCGCGGCGAGGCCCGGGGCACCATCGCGAGCCTGACCGCGCGGGAGCGGGACGTACTGGAGCTGATGGCCGAGGGCCGGTCCAACGCCGCGATCGCCCTCACGCTCCACTTCAGCGAGAGCGCCGTCGCCAAGCACACCGCGAGCATTTTCGCGAAGCTGCGGATCGCCCCCTGCGCGGAGGACAACCGGCGGGTGCTCGCCGTCCTCGCCTACCTCCGCCGCTGATCACGGGAGGTCGTCGGTCGGCGGGTCGGCCTCGTAGACGTGGGGCGTGTCGGAATCCCATTCCACCAGCTTCCCGCCGCCGAGGACCGCCTCGTCGGGGTCGGGCAGGCCGGCCCGCCGCAGGAACTCGATGACGTCCTCGTCCGAGCGGGCCACCCCGAGGGACTCCTCCCCGCCGGCGGTCCGCAGGGTCACCTGCCTGCCTCCCGACGGGAAGATCCGGTGCACGACAACGGGTGCGTGATGCATACCACCAGCCTCGCCCCGGCGGCCGGACCCGGCATCCCGGGCGCTCACGGGGTGCGGCCGACCGCCGGGACCGGGACGCGGAACGTCGAGGGGTCGGGATAGGTCGCCTGCTCGGCGTGCAGGACCTCCTCCAGCTCCGCCTTGAAGGAGGGGTCGAAGAGGTCGACGTCGAGGAGCAGCCGCAGCCCGCGCAGGGTCGGGTCGAGCAGCGGGCGGGCCATGCGGGAGCCTCCGCCGCGGATCGCGTCGAAGCCCCTCCGCACCGCCTCCGTCCTCCCGCCCACGCGGTCGTCGAGGCCCGCGGTGGCGTAGCCCGCGAGCACCGCGAGCTCGGCGAGGAACCGGCGGGCCCCGCGGGCCATCTCCTCGGCGCCCTGGAGCGTCTGCACCGGGCCGCCCGCCACGTTGAAGTCCTCGCTCGTCCGCTTGGGGCCGCGCGCCTCATGGACGGCGAGCGCCTCGTCGAAGAGCCGGCCCGCCTCGTCGACCGCTCTCATCGCCGCCACCAGCCGGTCGATGTCCATGTCCATGCCGTTCTCGCGCTCCACGCTGCCTCCTGGTTCGGACCCGTTGTGGACAGACCGTAGGAGGCAATGGCTCCGCTACGGAACACCCGTGCGGTTGCGAGATCTTCACGGTTCCCGACTCCCCACGCCCCCTTGCGAGTTGAGACAAGTGTTCTCGACAATGCGCATGACAACCGAAGGATCTTCGGTCGCATTTGTCCTCAGAGGGGAACCCCCACATGAACAAGCCTCTCGCCGGCGCCTTATTCTCCCTGCTCCTCGTGGGAGCGGCGGGCGCCCCGGCCGTGGCCGCACCGGCCGCACCGGCCGTCGCGGTCACCTACGCGGGTACCGTGGCACTCAGCAACTGTTCCGGCTCCGTCGTCCGCGCCCCCGCCTCCCAGCCGAACGACCCCGCGCTCGTCCTGTCCAACGGACACTGCCTGGAGACCGGCTTCCCGGCGGCCGGCGAGGTCGTCAAGGACCAGCCGTCCACCCGCTCCTTCTCCCTGCTCAACGCCTCCGGATCGAAGGTCGGGACGCTGCGGGCCAGCAAGATCTCGTACGCGACGATGACCGACACGGACGTGTCGATCTACCAGCTGACCAAGACGTACGCGCAGATCCAGAGCCAGTACGGCATCACCGCGCTCACCCTCAACGACGCCCGCCCCACGCAGGGTTCGTCCATCAAGGTGGTCTCGGGCTACTGGAAGCGCACCTACAGCTGCAACGTCGACGGCTTCGCCTACCGCCTCAAGGAGGGCGTGTGGACCTGGAAGGACTCGGTCCGCTACACCTCCTCCTGCAACACCATCGGCGGCACCTCCGGCTCACCGGTGATCGACACGACGACCGGCAAGGTCGTCGCCGTCAACAACACGGGCAACGAGGACGGCGGCCGGTGCACGGACAACAACCCGTGCGAGGTGGACGAGAGCGGCAACGTGACGGTCCGCCAGGGCATCAACTACGCCCAGGAGACCTACACCATCGTCCCCTGCATAGCCCCCGGTAACAAGATCGACCTGAGTCGCCCCGGCTGCGTCCTGCCGAAGCCGTAAGGCGTGTCCGCCGCCCGGCCCCCCAAGGCCGGGCGGCGGCCGCCGGACCGTACCGACCCGACCGCACCGGCCGAACCGGCCCCGGGCCGGGCCCCGGACAGGGATACTCGGACGCGTGGAACTGCTCATCGATCACCGCTGGCTGCTGGAGCGGCAGGAGGCGCTGTTCAAGGACGTGGCGGTGGCCGACCACTCCGCGCTGGTCGCCGCCGTGGCCCGGCACCGGGTGAACACGCCCAGCCTGGACGTGGACAGCCCCGACGCCTACTGGCGTGCGGCCGCCCTGCTCGACGCGATCGTCCTGCTGCGCCCGCTCCCCGACGCCAACGAGTACTTCGGCTACGGGGTCGCCGTGGCGTACATCGAGGCCTCCGGCCGGGCGGTGGAGGCCTCGTACGAGCAGTGGCGCGACCTCATCACCGACATCCGCATGCTCCGCGTGACGGTCTTCGACGTGGCCGACCGGCTGCGCTCCTGGCAGCCCTCGTAGCGCCGTGGCGCCTCAGCGCTTGCGCGGGGCGGGGGCGGTGCCCACCAGGAGCGCGTCGGAGACGAGCCGCGCGCCGCGGGCCAGGCGCCCCAGTTGTTCGAGCTCGACCGCGTACATCCTGATCGTGTTCTCTATGACGGACTCGGCGACGCCCATCATGGGCAGTTCGGCCCGGCTGGTCTGGAGGGCCACCCGGACGGCGCGCATCTCGTGCTGCAACTGGAGCTGCACGTGCCGCGCCAGGAGGGCGTGGTGACGGGTCAGGGTCAGGTAGCCGCCGTAGCGGGCCGGGAGCAGGTCCCGCAGCCAGCGCGTGGCCGTGCGTTCCCAGTCGTGTGTCCCGGGCGCCTTGACCTGCAAGGGCCAGTCGGGGCTGCGCGTGATGGTGGCCGTCTGGGGCATTCTCGTCACTTCCGAGGGTGTCGAACTCTGATCGAGACGTGCTGGTGGGCGGCCTCGGCCCAGGGGTTGACCGAGGCCGCCATGGGCGCTCAGCGGGATCCGAAAGCCTGGACTCGACGCGCGGCCGCGACGTGAGGAGGTTCGTCGTGCCGCGTGTGCGTTCGGGAGGACATGGGGTCGTCCTCCTTGGCATCTGGTGGATCCGGAGCGCCGCCGTCAGTAAACATATATACCGTCGAGTAAGCAAGCGCATGAAAAATTTCATGCACGCCGCAGGCTGAATATCTCCCCTGGGATACCGGGGGAAATCCGCCCTACAGGAAGAAACCGTGCTGGTCGGCGACCTGCTCGTAGTCCTCAAGGCGCGCCTGCGTCCGCTCGGGGTCGGCGTCGGCCATGGCTTGAAGCAGCGCCGCGGAGAGCATTCCGGGGGCCGCGTAGGAGTCGAAGACCAGCCGCGAACCGGTCCCCGCCGTCAGGGTCACGTCCGCCTCGTCCACGAGCGGTCCCAGCGTGGGATCCGTGATCAGGACGACGCGCAGCCCCGTGCTGCGGGCGGCCCGGAGGGCGGCCAGGGTCTCCTTGGCGTGCCGGGGCATGGCGAAGGCCAGGACCCAGGTCCCGCCGGCCGCCCTGGACTGGAGCAGGGCGTCGTAGGCGACGCTGCCGCCGCGGGTCACCAGCCGCACGTCGGGGTGGATGCGCCGGGCCGCGTACGCGAAGTACTCGGCCAGGGAGACCGAGATGCGCAGCCCGAGGACGGTCAGGGGCACCGAGGCGGCCAGCTCGCGACCGATGTCCAGGACCTGGTTGGTGTCGGCGAGCAGCCGGCGCACGTGCTCCAGGTTCTCGATCTCGGCGTCGACGGCGGCCTGGAGCTCGTTGCGGCGGATCTGCTCACGCGAGTCGGGGGATCCGGCGACGGCGCTCAGCGCGATCGGCTGGAGCACGTCGCGCAGGGCCGGGTAGCCGCTGAATCCGAGGGAGGCGGCGAAGCGGGTCACGGAGGGCTGGCTCACGCCGACCCGTTCGGCGAGCTCGGTGATCGAGAGGAACGCGGCCTCGGTGAGGTGGTCGATCAGGTACTGGGCGATGCGGCGCTGGCCCGGGGAAAGGCGGCGGCCGTCGAAGAGCGCGAGGAGCCGGTCGGCCGGGGGGCGGACCTCCTCGGACGACTGGCCGCTCGGCGTGATCGCAGCCGCCTGTGCGCGTGCCTGCTGACCCGATGACACCGGAGGGCCTCCTTCTCATGTCACTCGGGATCAAACATAGCTCACGCCCCGTGGCCGACGAAGATCAGTCCTGGGCGCGGGAGGTGACCGGGGCGTCGGTCTGGTCCCCGAGGAACTCGTACCAGCGGCGCTGGAGGCACAGGTAGCGGGTGTCCGCCTCGACGAGGTCGAGGAAGGAGCCGATGGTCTCGGTCAGCCGTTCCCCCAGGCCGTGGTCGGTGAGCGAGCCGTCCTCGCCGAAGGCGTGGTGGGCGCCCGCGAGGCTGAACATGTCGGGGTAGACCCGGGTCCCGAGGTGTTCGAGCGGGACGCGCAGGGCCCACAGGCCGCGGTTGCCGCCGACCATCGACGGCGAGGCCGAGACCAGCAGGGTCTGCTTGTCCTTGAAGGGCTGAGGGCGGACGCGCGAGACCCAGTCGATGGCGTTCTTCACCACGCCGGGGACGGAGGCGTTGTACTCGGGCGAGGCGATCACAAGCGCCTGGGCCGCCTCGATCCGCTCGCACAGGGCCAGCGCGCCCTTGGGCAGCCCCTCGTCGGCTTCGGTGTCCCCGTCGTACGGGGCCATGGGGAAGTCGCCGAGCGTCGCCGGGTCCGCGATCGCCCCGGCCCTGACCACCAGGCGCGCGACGAGCGCGGCCAGGCGGGCGTTGACGGAGCCGGTGCGGGAGGACCCGGACAGGACGAACACGCGCAGGGAGGAGCGGGCGTGCCCGCCGTCGTGCGGACGGGCCGGGTCCGCGGGGAAGGTCTCGTGGTCGGTCGGGTTCATACCGTCTCCTGGTGTCGGGACTGGGGTGCCGGCGGTTCATGCCGCGGGACCCGCACACGCCGGTGTGCGGGTCCCGTCCGGGCCGCCGGGGTCACTTCGCGGGGGGCTTCTCCCAGCGGTAGAACTCGTGGGCCATGGCGTCCTTCGGACTGCGCCAGGTCTCCGGGTTGTGCGGGCTGATGTAGGCGGTGAGCCGCTCGCTGAGGTCCCGGAACTCCGGGTGGTCGGTGACCTTCGCGATGGCGGGGCCGGGCGGCCGGTCCGACTCGATCAGGTGCATGTACACGTCGCCGAACTGGAAGAGGCTGCGGCGGGTGACGCCGACCAGGTGCGGGAGTTCGCCCGCGTCCGAGCTTGCGAAGAGTTTTGCGATGTCCGGGGCCGATTCCGGCGCCATCCGGGCGACGATGAGAGCGCGGTGCGGGGTGTGCATCCGGGTGCTTGCCTTTCGTTTCAGACGCGGCTGGCGGCGGGGGTGCGGTTCTCGCGTTCGCGCTGCTCGATCTTGTCGCGGATGAGCGCCATCTGGATCGGGGAGTTGCGGTTGATGTTGTCGGTCATCCACGCGTCGTCGACCGGCGCGTCCGGCTTCATCGCGAAGTCCTGGGTCCACTTCATCCGGGTGCCACCCGGCACCTTGAAGTACTGCCAGTGGATGTCCATGTGCGCGAACGGGCCGGTCTCCACGCGCCGGGCCCGGACCGTGAGGCTCTTGCGGTCCACGGTCCGCTCCGAGACCCAGCTCCACACCTTGCCGTTCTCGTCGGGGTGCATGGTGAGGCGGAAGCGGGTGGTGTCGCCCTGCTGGTCGAGGATCTCCAGCGACGAGTATTCGCTGAAGAGCTGCGGCCAGTTGGGGAGGTCGTTGGTCATCTCCCACACGACGTCCACGGGCGCGTTGACGGTGATCTCGTTCTCGGTGTGTCCTGGCATGTCACGCTCCGGTCATGAGGCTGTTGTTGACGAGGTCGAGGAACTCGCCGGGGGTCTTGCAGCGGTCGGCGTCGGTGGGCAGCGCCCGGCCGCGCCGGTTCTCCAGCTCCCCGACGATGCCGAGCAGGCCCAGCGAGTCGAGGCCGTAGTCGTCGAAGGCCGAGTCGGGGCGGCTCGCCAGCTCGCTCGGGTCGACGGTGATGCCGGCGGTCTTCATCAGGGCCGCCAGCTCCTCCAGGGTCAGTCGGTCGGACATGTGCTTCTCTCTTCCTACGAGGGGACCGTGCGGGTCCTGACTGTCCTGACGTGTCCCGCTACCGGGGCGCCGAGGCGCCCTTGCGCAGGACGAGCGCGGCGTTGGAGCCCATCCGGCCGCGGCTCAGCACGAGCGCGGTGCGCAGCTCCGCGGGACGGGCGTCGCCGGTCACCACGTCGAGGTCGTGGCACACGTCGAAGACGTTCGGAGTCGGCGGGACGGTGCCGTGCTCCAGTGCCAGGACCGCGGCCGCGGTGTCCAGGGCGGGCGCCGCGCAGTACGCCCTGCCGGTACCGGACTTGGGTGCCGTGACCGGCACCTTGTGCCCGTGTGTGCCGAGGGCGTCGGCGATGGCCGCCGCCTCCGCCGCGTCGGCCTCGGGCGTGCCCAGGGCGTCCGCGAAGACCACGTCTATCTCCTCGGGTGCGCAGCCGGCTTCCCGCAGGGCGCCCCGGATCGCGTGGGCCAGTCCCTCGCCCGCCGGGTCCGGCCGCTGCGTACCGCTGAAGGTCGCGGCGTGGCCGGCCAGTACGGCGCGTGCCGGGGCGCCGCGCCGGCGGGCCGCCGCCTCGTCCTCGACGACGAACATCGCGCCGCCCTCGGCGGGCACGAAACCGCAGGCCTTGGCGGTGAACGGCCGGTAGGCGCGCTCGGGGTCGTCCCGGGTGCTCAGGCCCTCGTACTCCAGCTGGCAGACGATGGAGTACGGGGCCAGGGGCGCCTCCGTCGCCCCGACCAGCATCGCCCGGCTGCCCTGGCGGATGGCCCGGACCGCGTGCGCGAAGGCGTCCAGCCCGCCCGCCTCGTCGCTGCACACGACACCGCAGGGGCCCTTGAGGCCGCGGCGGATGGAGATCTGGCCGGTGCTCGCGGCGTAGAACCAGGCGATGGACTGGTACGGGCCCACGTAGCGCGGTCCCTGGTCCCAGAGGTGCTGCAGCTCGCGCTGCCCGAACTCGCCGCCGCCGGACCCGGCCGCGGTGACGACGCCGAAGGAGAAGGGGTCGTCCGCGTAGTCGGCCTGCCCGAGGCGGGCGTCCTCCAGGGCGAGGTCGGCCGCGGCGAGCGCGTGGTGGGTGAAGCGGTCCGTCTGCACGAGGAAGCGGTCCTCGACCATGGCGCCGGGCTCGAAGCCCCGCACCTCGCCGGCGACCCGCAGCGGCAGGTGCTCGCAGCCCGCCCGGGTGACCCGGTCGAGCACGCTCAGGCCGGACCGGGTGGCCTTCCAGAAGGCTTCGGCGCCGACGCCGTTGGGCGCGACGACCCCGATGCCCGTGATGACCGTACGGCTGGTCACGAGACCTCCTCCTTCGGCCGGGTCATGACCACGGCGGACTGGAACCCGCCGAAGCCACTGCCGACCGAGAGCACGCTGCGCAGCTTGCGGCCGCGGGCGGTGCGGGGCACGTAGTCCAGATCGCATTCGGGGTCGGGCGTCTCGTAGTTCGCCGTCGGCGGTACGACCTGATGGGTCATGGCGAGCACGCAGGCCGCCAGTTCGATCGCCCCGATGGCGCCGAGGGAGTGACCCACCATGGACTTGATGGAGGTCATCGGCGTCTTGTAGGCGTGGTCGCCCAGGACCCGCTTGACCGCCGCCGTCTCGTGGCGGTCGTTCTGCTTGGTTCCCGAGCCGTGCGCGTTGACGTAGTCGATCTCGCCGGCGGTGGTCCGGGCCTGGTCCAGGGCAGTTTCGATGGCCCGGGCCATCTCCAGTCCCTCGGCGGTCAGCCCGGTCATGTGGTGGGCGTTGCCGAAGGTGGCGTAGCCGCCGATCTCGCAGTAGACGGTCGCACCGCGGGCGCGGGCGTGTTCCAGCTCTTCGAGTACGAGGACGGCGCCGCCTTCGCCGAGGACGAACCCGTCCCGGTCGGCGTCGAACGGCCGGGAGGCGTGGGCCGGGTCGTCGTTGTTCGGGGAAGTCGCCTTGATGGCGTCGAAACAGGCCACCGTGATCGGCGATATGGGTGAGTCCGAGGCGCCCGCGATGCACACGTCCATCCGGCCCTCGGCTATGGAGTGCACGGCGTACCCGATGGCGTCGAGTCCCGAGGTGCAGCCGGTGGACACGGTCTGCACCGGGCCGCGCGCTCCCGTCTGCTCCGCGACGGCGGAGGCGAGGGTGGCGGGCGTGAACGCCCGGTGCAGGTAGGGCCCGGCGAACTTGTGGTCCACGTCCCACCAGGCGCCGGACTGGCTCACGGAGACGTAGTCGTGCTCGAGGCGGGTGGTACCGCCGACGGCGGTGCCGAGGGAGACCCCGGTCCGCCAGGCCTCGTCCGTGGTGAGGTCGAGTCCGGCGTCGAGCAGCGCCTCGCGGGCGGCGACCAGGGCGAACTGGATGTACCGGTCCGCCCGGGCGGTGTCACCCGCGCCGAGGCCGTGCGCGGCGGGGTCGAAGTCGACCTCCGCGGCTATCCGCGAGCGGAAGCCGGCCGGGTCGAACAGGGTGATGCCGCGCGTCGCCGTGCGGCCGTTGGACAGCAGGTCCCAGAAGGCCGAGACGCCGATCCCGCCGGGTGCGACGACCCCGACTCCGGTGACGGCCACCCGGCGGCCGGTCACGAGACCGCTCCTGTGCGGTCCGGGGGCTGCGCCCACGCGGTGCTCTCCGGGTGCGGTGCCTCCTCGGTGTCGACGTGGCCGAGTTCGGGGCGCGGGGCGAGGGGGCCGAGGTGGAACACCATGCGGGCCTCGCTGTCGCCGATGTTGCGGAACCGGTGGCGCACGTTGAGCGGGACCAGCAGTCCCTGGTCGACGCGGAGCGGGTGGGACTCGCCGTCGAGGTCGACCTCCAGCCGGCCGGCGACCACGTACACGAACTCCTCGGAGTACGGGTGGTAGTGCTCGGCGATGGACTCCCCGGGCGCCATGATCGCCATGCCCATGAAGCCGCTGGTGGAGCCCACCGAGGTCGGCGTGAGCACGGCCCTGAGGTCGCCGCCGCGCCGACGGTTGGGCGGCGTCTCGCTGAGGTCGACGATGCGTGGGCGCTGTCTGGTCATGGCGGGTTCCTCCTGGCGTGTGGGGAGCCTGGACGGGGCTGGGGGTGGTGGGGGACTCAGAGGGGTCAGGACTGCGCGGGTGCCCGGCGGTCGGTGATCAGGTTCATGGTGTGGTGCGCGGCGTGGACGCGCTCGCCGTGCTCGGCCATCAGGCGTCCGAGCACCGCCGCCTTGCGCGGTCCGTGGACGCCGAAGGTCGTCTCGGGCTCGGCGTCGAACGGGCCGCGCACGTCGATCAGGCGGACGACGATGTCGTCGCGCTGGAAGATGGTGCTGCTCCGAACGGGGCTGGCGGGGCGGACGGCCGCGGCCTCGTCCTGGCGGGCCAGGAACCTGGCGAGCGCGGTGCCGCAGCCGGGCTTGGCCGGGTAGAACAGCGCGTGCCGCTCGACGTCGGCGGATTCCGGTTCCGGCGCGGCGATGTGGTGGACCGCCGGGACCGCGGCGCGCATGAAGAACATCCGTGCGGATTCGGGGTCGTTGAGGTCCCGGTCCTGTTCAAGGTGGGGGTTGATGGCCTCTTCGACGGCGCGCACCTCGGGTTGTTCGGAGACGTGCCGCAGGGCCGCCATCAGGTCGCCCTGGACCTCCACGGTCCGTACGACGCGGTTGCCGTGCATGAAGAGCGAGGTGCGGCACAGCCGGGTGTGGTCGTCGACGCGGGCCGCCGGGGAGGCGTAGCTGGAGAGGATGGAGGCGACCTGCTTCTCGCTGCCCGGTTTGACGGTGAAGGTGAGGGCGTGGCGGACGATGCCCGCGCCAAGCCGGGGCACGGGCTGGAGCCGTGCGCCGGCCGGCCGCGCCGCCTGGTCGTAGCCGCGTCCGGTCTCGCGCAGGACGGTGAACTTGAGCGGGCGCATGGCGCGGGCACAGGCACCCAGCGGCTTGACCTGTTCCGCGTGGTGCTCGCTGTTGACCCAGGCGAGGTACTGCGGGGCGCTCTCCCACTCGCTGGTGATGAGCCACTGCGAGGGGTTCTCGAAGGACTGGCACAACTGGTCGCTGATGTGGCCGGGGATCGACGCGATCTCGTTGCGGAGCTTTTCGTACGCCTCGAAGAACTGCTGCTGGGTTCCCTCGTGGAGGTCCATCAGCAGGACGACCCGGAGCATGGAGCCGTCGAAGGCTGACTGCGACACCCGTTCGGACAGGGTGGTTGTCATCTACTCACTCCTTCATGAGGGGGTGGAGATCCATCGCGTACGGACCCCTCGTCCGTCACCGGTGGCGTCCGCCCTGGCCGTCGGCCGTTTCGGTCGGAACGGCGGGGCCGGCGCATCTGGGGGGAGCCGCTGTCGCTCATCGTCATCTGGGTGGGCAGGTACCGCTACATGTCCGCATCAAGCGGGTGACAACGGGCGAATCAACCGGGCCTTCGGGACGATCGGGGGCATAAAGAGTCCACTGCCTCACACAGAAAACAGGAGCCCGCAGCTGATGGAAGACAACGCCGATGTTCGCGTACCGGTTCTCGTCGTGGGCGGCTCCCTCGTGGGCCTGTCCACCTCGCTGTTCCTGAGCCGCCACGGAGTGAGGCACCTGCTGGTCGAGAAGCACTCCGGAACCTCCCCGCACCCGCGGGGGCGCGGGATCAACGCCCGCACGATGGAGCTCTTCCGCACGGCGGGGGCCGAGCACGCGATCCGCCGGGCGGCGTCCGTACTGGAGGGCAACCAGGGCATTCTGCAGGCCGAGTCGCTGACCACCGACAGCAGCCACAACTGGCTGATCAAGTCGATCGACCCGTCGGGCGCGCTGCGCCGGTTCAGCCCGACCGGCTGGTGCCTGTGCAGCCAGAACAACATCGAGCCGGTGCTGGCCGCGCAGAGCGGCGCGCAGGGCGCCGACATCCGGTTCTCGACCGAGCTGATGACCTTCGATCAGGACGCGGCGGGGGTGAGCGCCGTGGTCAAGGACCGCAGGACGGGCGAGCACACCACCGTTCGGGCGGATTTCCTCATCGCGGCGGACGGGCCGCGCAGCCCCGTGCGGGAGCACCTGCGCATTCCCCAGACGGGTAACGGCGAGCTGTTCCACAACGTGAGCGTCACCTTCCGCTCCCACCGGCTCCCCGAGGTGCTGGGCGATCTCCGCTTCATCGTGTGCTACCTGATGCGCCCGGGCGCGGACGGTGCGCTGCTGCCGGTGGACAACGCGAACCAGTGGGTCTTCCACGCCCCCTGGCACCCCGACCGGGGCGAGACCCTGGAGGACTTCACCGACGAGCGCTGCGTGGAGCAGATCCGCAACGCGATCGGAGTGCCCGACCTGGACGTGGAGATCGGCGGCAAGGCTCCGTGGCACGCCGCCGAACGGGTGGCGGAGCGGTTTTCGTCCGGACGGGTGTTCCTGGTCGGGGACGCGGCCCACGAGATGTCACCCACCGGCGCCTTCGGCTCGAACACGGGCATCCAGGACGCGCACAACCTGGCGTGGAAGGTCGCCGCGGTGCTGGACGGCTCGGCCGGCCTGGGGCTGCTCGACAGCTACGACGCGGAGCGGCTGCCGGTGGCCAGGGCCACGAGCGAGCGCGCCTCGGCCCGTTCGGCGGAACACAGCCACCCGGGGTACGCGCCGCCGCCCACGATGGGCGGCGGACCGGGCAGCGGGGTCCTCACCACGGCGATGGGCTACTGCTACCCGGACCCGGACGCCGCGGTGGTCGGCGGCGACCCGGCCCGGCCCGTCATCCCGGAGGCGCTGCGTCTGACGGGCGACGCCGGCACCCGGGCCCCGCACATGTGGCTGACCCGGGCCGGAGCCGGCGAGCGGATCTCGACCCTGGACCTCTACGAGCGCTCGTTCGCGCTGCTCAGCAGCCCGGGAACACCCTGGCAGGGGGCGGCGCGACAGGTGGCCGCACAGCTGTCCGCGCGGCTGGACGCCTACACCATCGGCTCCGGGCCGGGCGCCGACCTCCTCCAGGAGGAGGGCGCCGACTGGGCCGAGCTGCACGCGTTGGACCCCGCGGGCGCGGTGCTCGTACGCCCGGACGGGTTCGTGGCGTGGCGCGCGGAGGGGGCCGTGGCCGATCCCCGGGCGACGCTGCTCGAGGTCCTCTCCACGGTGCTCCGCCGGACGTGACCCCTTCACTCCCCCTCCCGCCGGCCGTGCGCGCGGCCGGCGGCAGGGGTCCAGCGACGGACCCGGCGACGGGCTCGGGGGCAGGCTCAGCGGCAGGCCCAGCAGCCCGCCCAGCAGCCGGCGGGCGGCCGGTCGGGATGCGGGCGACCGCGGGTCGGACCGCTCTTCACCGCGTCGCGGGCCCCGGCGGCGCGGCGTGCGCAACAGGCCACCACGACCGCTATCGCGGCCAGTTCCTCGGGTGCGGCCAGACCCTTCTCGACACGCAGCAGGCTCGATATCGGTACGTCGTTCTGCATCGGCACGGCCTCTCGTACGGGGGCTGCGCGTGCGCCCTGCCGCGGCGCGAGGGATCGACCGTCTCGGCGCCCGCGCGGGCTGCGCTCAGGTGGCCCGGCGCGTTCCGGTGGGGTGTGCCGCGGATGCGCGCCGGCCGGCGGATTCCTGTCGGACCACCAGGACTCCTGACGCGACCGACGCTACAAGCGCGCGGCGGACCCGGCACGTTGGCCGGGAGCGGGCGTCCTCGCCCGCGCCGGGGCGCGGCGCGGTCCCCGGGTCGGCCGTGACCGGCCGCGAGGCCCTGCTCTGCCGGGGCTGCGCGGGGCGCTTGTACGCGGTGTGCACCACCGACGGCGGCGGCCGCGGGAAGACGGTCGGCGAGTGGGAGGTCGACCACGAGATGCCGACCTCCTGCCCGCTCGCCGGGCTGCTGCCGCTCACCGGAAGGGCCTCCTCGGTCTACGACCTGCCCGGCGCGGAGGAGGTCCTCGGCCGGCCGAACTGATCGGGCGGGCTGGGCCGCACGGGTGAAGGGCGCTCGGGTGAGAGGGCGTGGGAGAGCGGCGCGTTCAACGTATGAACTCCCTTGGCCCGTACGCCCCTTCCCGGTTCAATCTCTTGACGCCCGCGGGGGCGGGGAGCACAGTGTCCAGCGGCGCCGCTTGAGAGCGCTCTCACGCGGTGCGCTCCCCCCGACTCCCCGGCCGAGAGGGCCCCCATGCGTGAGACATCCGGTAGGAAACGACCGACCGTCCGACGGGCCGTGACCGCCGCGCTCGGCACGATCGCCGCGCTCGCGGCCACCGCCGCGGCCGTCACCCTGCCCGCCAGCGCCGCGGCTCCCCCCACCCCGCCCGGCTGGTCCCAGGTGTTCCTGGACGACTTCAACGGGGCCGCGGGCTCTGGCGTCAACACCGCCGACTGGCAGTACACCACCGGCACGAGCTACCCGGGCGGCCCGGCGAACTTCGGCACCGGCGAGGTGGAGACGATGACGGCCGACCTCGCCAACGTCTCCCTCGACGGCGCCGGCAACCTGCTCATCACCCCGCGGCGGGACGCCGCCGGGAACTGGACCTCCGGCCGCGTCGAGACCAGGCGCGCCGACTTCCAGCCTCCGGCCGGCGGCACGCTCCGTACCGAGGCGCGCATCCAGATGCCGAACGTCACGGGCCCGGCGGCCAAGGGCTACTGGCCCGCGTTCTGGATGCTGGGGGCTCCGTACCGCGGCAACTGGTGGAACTGGCCCGGCATCGGCGAGCTCGACATCCTGGAGAACGTCCAGGGCATCAACAACGTCTGGGCCACCATGCACTGCGGGACGAGCCCGGGCGGCCCCTGCAACGAGACCTCCGGCATTGGCGGCCAGCGCGTCTGCCCCGGCACCAGCTGCCAGGGCGGCTTCCACACCTACGCCGTCGAGTGGGACCGGTCGACCGCCGTCGAGCAGATGCGCTTCTCCGTCGACGGGATCACCTTCCACACCGTGCGGGCGGATCAGGTGGACGCCGCCACGTGGACGAACGCCACGAACCACGGCTACTTCGTCATCCTCAACGTCGCCATGGGCGGCGGGTTCCCGGACGCCTTCGGCGGCGGCCCGGACGCGGGCACCGAGCCCGGCCATCCGATGGTCGTCGACTACGTGTCCGTCCTGCGGTCGACCGGAGGCACGACCCCGCCCACGACCCCGCCCACCACTGCGCCGGCCGGGCGGCGCGACGCGTACTCCGCGATCCAGGCCGAGTCCTACGACGGCCAGGCGGGGGTGGTGAAGGAGACCACCTCGGACACCGGCGGCGGCCAGGACATCGCCGCGATCGGCAACGGCGACTGGGCCCTCTACCGGGGCGTCGACTTCGGCTCCACGGCCGCGCGGCAGTTCTACGGGCGCGTCGCCTCCGGCGCTGCCGGCGGGGTCAGCGGACTCGTCGAGGTCCGGCTGGACAGCCGTGCCAGCGCCCCGATCGGCAGCTTCTCCGTGGCGAACACCGGCGGCTGGCAGAGCTGGCGGACGGTACCGGCGAACATCGGCAGCGTCACGGGCACGCACGACGTGTACCTGACCTTCACCAGCGGCCAGAGCGCCGACTACGTGAACGTCAACTGGTTCGACTTCGGCCACTGAGCCGGGGACGCGTACGGGGCACGCCGCGACGGCGTGCCCCGTACCGGGCCGGGCGCCGGGTCAGCGCGCCGCGCCGAAGTCCTGCGTCCAGTAGTCGCCGGGCTGCGCGTGGCCGATGCCGATCTCCTTGAAGGAGCAGTTGAGGATGT
Source organism: Streptomyces sp. NPDC048337 (assembly GCF_043201175.1). Taxonomy (NCBI): domain Bacteria; kingdom Bacillati; phylum Actinomycetota; class Actinomycetes; order Kitasatosporales; family Streptomycetaceae; genus Streptomyces; species Streptomyces sp. NPDC048337. Next base: position 14,817 of record NZ_JBICYR010000001.1, on the reverse strand, counting down.
TCGCCCGGTGACCCGGGCTGTTCATCCAGCCCTCCATGACCTTCGCGGCGGTGCCGTAGCCGTAGGCGACGTTCTCGCCGTACGTCGACCACGTGTACCCGGCGCGGGTGATGCGCGCACCCGGGTCGGAGCCGTCCGAGCCGGTGTGGGACATGGTGTTGTGCGCGGCCATGTCCGCGCTGTGGTCCTGCGCGGCCTTCGTCAGCTTCGCGTTGACGGTCAGCGCCGGGCACCCGGCAGCGGCGCGCTCCTGGTTGACGAGCGCGAGGACCTCGGCGGCGGCGCCGGTCGGGGCGGGGGACGACGCGGCCGGTGCGGTGGGCGCCGGCGTCGCGACCGGCGGCTTCGCCGGCGTCGACTTGGGCTTGGGCTTGGGCTGCGGCGCCGGCGGGGGCGTCTCGACGACCGGCTGGGTGGTGGGCTCGGCGGGCGCCGTCGGGACCTCGGTCGGGACCGGGGATTCCACGGGCTGCCGCGTGCCCGGGAGGCCGAGCGGGGCGCCGCGCCAGGGGTTGGCGTCGTGCCGGGCCGCGGTGGGCCGGCCGGACCACCCGCCCTCCTGCGTGTCGAAGCACGCCATGGCGGCGGTGGGCACGCCCACGATCGCCAGCGCTCCGACGGCGACGACTATCTTCCGACGATGCGTCTTCTTACGGTGCTTCCTCATGCGTGACCTCACTCGGTGATCGCGAAGCTCCCGGCGCCGGACCGCGGGACGCCGGAGGAGCCGCCATTCTGAAAAGCCCGGCCGCGACCTGGCAAGCCGCTACTACTAAGCCGCATAGGAGTGGCGGGGTGCGGCTTGAATCGGCCGGAAGATCGTGCATTTCCCCACCCCGGCCACCCCGGCACGCCCCTGACGCGACACCAGAACCGTCCTCCATCAGCAGCGTTGGCGGACGCGGAATCAGAGCCTCCGGTTCCATTTCTGCCGGAGTGCGGCATGTCCCCGTGAAACGGGCACAAAAGCGGAAATGTCGACCGCTCGACGATCACCCCGACCCCCGCCGGCCGACACCCGCACCGTGATGCATGTCACGGATTCCGGGCCTCCCCGTACCGCCCCGCGGCGCCCGGCGGTACGGGTTACCCTGCTGCCCCGGCCGGGCGACCGGTCGCGGACACCCAGGAGGACCGCCCGTGCCCGTACAGCGTCCCGGGAACCGCCCCACTCTGGAGGCGGTGGCAGAGCGCGCCGGGGTGTCCCGGGCCACCGCGTCCCGCGTCGTCAACGGCGGTGACGGGGTCCGCGCGCACCTGGTGGACAAGGTGCGCGAAGCCGTCCGGGACCTCGGGTACGTACCCAACCGCGCGGCCCGCACCCTGGTCACCCGGCGCACGGACGCCGTCGCGGTGATCGTCGCCGAGCCGGAGGTCCGGATCTTCTCCGACCCCTTCTTCTCCCGCCAGATCCGCGGCATCAGCAAGGAACTAACCGCGCACGACACCCAGTTGGTGCTGCTGCTGGTGGAGGACCGCGGGGACTACGACCGCATCGGGCGCTATCTGGCGGGCGGCCACGTGGACGGGGCCCTCGCCTTCTCCCTGCACACCGACGATCCGCTGCCCGCGCTCACGCGCCGGCTCGGCATGCCCACGGTCTACGGCGGGCGGCCGGGCTGGACGGCCGCGACCGGGGAGCCCGACGGCGTGCCGTACGTCGACGCGGACAACCGCGGCGGTGCCCGGGCGGCCGTACGGTACCTGCTGGAGCGGGGGCGCGAGCGGATCGCGCACATCGCCGGCCCGCTCGACCAGACCTCGGCGGCCGACCGGCTCAGCGGCTACCGGGACGTGCTGCCCGCGGCCGATCCCGCGCTGGTAGCGGAGGGGGACTTCACCGTGGCGGGCGGGGCCCGCGCGATGGCCGAACTACTGGAGCGCGGCACCGGCGTCGACGCGGTGTTCGCCGCGAACGACCTGATGGCCACGGGCGCGCTCCGGGTGCTGCGGGAGGCCGGCCGCGCGGTGCCGGCGGATGTGGCCGTGGTCGGCTTCGACGACGCCGAGCCGGTGGCCGAGAGCGCCGATCCGCCGCTGACGACCGTACGCCAGGACGTCGAGGGCATGGGCCGGCTGATGGCGCGGCTGCTCCTGGGCATCCTGGGCGGGGACCGGGGCGAGGGGGCCTCGCCCGGTCCGGTGATCACCGCCACCGAACTGGTCCGGCGCGCGTCGGCCTGAGACCGGGAGCCGGGACCCGCCGGAGGCGGGCAGCCGGACGCGCCGGGGCCCGTGGTGACGGGCCCCGGCGCGCCGGGTTGCCGATCCCCGGTCAGCGCCGCACCGGGCACTTCTTCCAGGAGAAGTGGTACACGCTGTTGATGCTGCCGTCCGTCGAGTCGAGCGCCATGTAGCTGGTCTTGGCCGGGTCGGAGGTTCCGACCTCGGCGCGCAGTTCGGTGTTGATGTTGAAGTTGCGCTGTTCGCCGCAGGGGGCGAAGACGAGGGCCTGGACGCCGGTGGTGTCGGTCGCCTGCCAGTTGTCGTCGAGCGCGCCCGTGAACTTGTGGGTGCGCTGGGCGGTCTGGCTCATGCCCTGGAAGTAGTAGCTGGCCTTCTGGGTTCCGATCGCACCCTCCTGGAGGCTGCCGAAGCCCCGGTAGTCGGCCTTGGCCACTGCGTAGGTGAAGCCCTGGGGGACGTGGACGACGAGGGAGAGCTGACAGTTCTTGCGGCCTGCGGTGGCGGGGGCGCCGCCGCCCGCCTCGGCCACGTACTCGCTGTAGGTGACGGTGAAGGCGGTGTTGTCCGGCGAGACGGCGACTTCGGCACTGCCTGGGCGGCAGCCCGTTCCGTTGACGGTGGCGACGTCCACGGTCACCTCGTCGGAGGGAGCCTTGACGGCGGGAGCCGAGGCCGAGGCCCCGGCCGAGGGGACGAGCGTGACGAAAGCTGCGGTCACGGCGGCTGCGGTGAATCCGGTACGGAGCGAGTTGATCACGTGGACATGGATAGCGCTCGGCGGCGGCGCCGGGCGGTCGACAGGTACGCGGACTCACCTCTATGGCGGCAGCGGTTCACCGCAGAAACGTTTATCCCATACATAACGGACGGCCGAATGGCTCCACCTCGCGTCAGGTCCATGCGATTCATCCCGTTTCTCCTAATATCGGCGCAATGAGGAGTCACCTGCCCCGCGCCCATCGGTCCGCCGTCGTGTCGGCATGGGTGATCGCCGCCGCCGTGACCCTCGCGGCGGTGAGCCCCGCCCCGGCCCTCGCCGGGGCCCCGCACGCCGTGGGCCGCCACGCCGACCCCGTCGGAGGGCCGGAGCCGAAGGCCGACGAGGCCGCCGTGATCGGCGAGGGGCACGCCCGGGTGCACGCACGGCTCCGGGAGGCCGCCCAGGGCACGCAGTCCTATCCGCAGGCCAAGCGCACCGCGAGCCTGGCCGCGCTGCAGGAGTCCCAGCTCAAGACCAACGCGGGCTTCGCGGCTGCCGAGTCCGGCCGTTTCACGGAGTTCTTCCCCTCGCCCGACTTCGGCGTCCACGTGGCACTGCTGCCGACCGGCAAGGTGCTGCTCTTCTCCTTCGAGCGCATGGAGACCGACCCCACCAAGGAGACCGGGCCCACCAACACGGTCGGCCGGACGAACGCGGGCCGCGCCTACCTGTGGGACCCCTCCCGGGGGACCGGGCCGCGGGCCTTCAAGAAGGTGCCGCCGCCCGTGGTGCTGGTGCCGGACGGCCACTACGCCCCGCGCCCCGCGCCCTTCTTCTGCGCCGGGCACGCCTACCTCCCCAACGGGATGGTCGGCGTCTTCGGCGGGAACGTCGGCGGAAAGGGCGGCAGCGGCGCCAAGCTGTCCTTCGTGTTCGACCCGTGGACCGAGCACTGGTTCCGCAACCGGGACATGGCCGTGGGCCGCTGGTACCCGTCGGCCGTGACCGGGGCGGACGGCCGGCAGATCATCATGTCCGGCCAGTCCGAACGCGGCACGGGCACCCCCACTCCGGTGGTGGAGCGCTTCCCCTCGCTGGGGCATCGCGTGCCGTGGCGCCCGTTCGACATCCCGGTGGACCTCGCCTCGCAGCGGCTGCGCGTCGACGCCCCCTTCCGGAACGACTATCCGCACCTCTTCTCGCTGCGGGACGGGATGATCTACGGGCTGGGCCGCGACGCCGACCAGCAGTGGCTGTTCGACCCGGTCAAGGAGGTCCGCACCGACCTGCCGCGGCGGCCGGCCGACTTCCGGGGGTACGGTTCGGCCGTCCCGCTGCCGGCCGGGTTCCGGGGCCCGGACTCGGTGCTGGTGCTCGGCGGCGACCCGCGCGACCCGCTCACGTACCGGCTGTCCGGCGGCCGCTGGACCATCGAGGAGCCGCGCGCCTTCGGGCGTACGCAGGACGACACGCTGATCCTGCCGGACGGCACCCTGCTGACCGTGAACGGCGCCCTCGACACCCGGGATTACGGGAACGGGCCGTTCAACCCGAAGGCCGATCCGAAGTACCGGCAGATCGAGCTGCGCGACGCCCGCGGGCACTGGCGGCTCGGTCCGGCCCAGCGGCTGCCGCGCGGCTACCACTCCAACGCCCTGGTCCTGCCCGACGGCCGGATGCTGGTGACGGGGGACGAGCTCCAGCAGATCGCCAACGACCCCGACATCAAGGACGGGATGGACGGCAGCATCGAGCTCTACGAACCCGCCTACCTGCACCGGGGTCCGCGGCCGTCCCTCGAGCGGGCGCCGGCCGGCGAACTCGCCTACGACGCCGCCTTCCAGGTGTCGAGCGCCACGCCGGACCGGGTCGCGCGCGCCGTCCTGCTGGCGCCGACGACCGTGACCCACTCGGTGAACACCAGCCAGCGCCACCTGGAGCTCCGGCGCACGGGCGTCCACGGCAACACGATCGGGCTCCGCACGCCGCCGAGCGCGGCCGACGCCCCGCCCGGCTACTACATGCTGTTCCTGCTCGACGCGAAGGGCGTGCCCAGCACGGCGAAGTGGGTGAAGCTCGGGGTCCGCTGACCCCGCGGGCGGCTACCGGAAGCAGACCAGAGCCGCGTGCCCGGAGATGTCCATGTAATCGAGGAAGTCGCCCATCACCAGGACCGCGTCATACGGGGCCAGCGCGAGGGCCGGGCCCCGCCCCACCCGGACTGTGGCCGCCTCTTCCAGGGCGAGCACCAGCAGGGTCTCGTCCGACACGACGGCGCGCGAGAGCCGGCCCCGTACGACGGCGGTCGCCACCTCCGCGGCGCCCCGGCGGTGCATCACGTTGAAGTTGACCACGGGGCCCGACAGGAGCCGGCAGTCGGTCGGCTCGTCCCCGGGGAAGTCCTGCGGCGCGAACCGCTCGTCCACCAGGCGGCGGACACCCCCGACCGTGAGGTCCATGCCCGCGCCCTCGGCGAGGGTGAGGGTGCGGTCGATTCCGGGGAAGGCCGAGAACGGGCCGTCGGCGGCGACCTCGGCGAGGCTCGCCCGCCAGACGAAGTCGTCCGTGCCGGCGCCCTCGGGGAAAACCGCGATCTCCCGGGTGACTCCCCCGCCGTTCTTCCAGACGGTGGCGGCGCGATCGGCGGCCCGCAGGATCCGGACCTGGGCGCCGCTCCTCACGCTTCCTTCTCCATCGTGGGGCGCAGCCGCTCCAGCAGGGCGTAGAGCGTCGCGCTCTCGGTCTCGTCGAGGGTGTCGAGCGCGCCGTGCGTCGCCTGCATCTCCTCCCGTACCCGGCGGATGACCTCGCGGCCCGCGTCCGTCGCCACGACGTTCTTGACGCGGCGGTCGGCGGGGTCCGGTTCGCGGCGGACCAGCTCGCGGGCCTCCAGGCGGTCGACGATGCCGGTCACGTTCGACGCGTCGCACACCAGCAGGGTGGCCAGGCCGCGCATCGGGAGCGGGCCGTTCAGCTGGGCCAGGACCCTGGCCTGGGTGGAGGTGAGGCCGTAGTGCGCGGCCGCGGCCGCGAAGTCGCGCCACTGGGCGGTGCCGATGGCCGCGAGCAGTTCCAGCAGCTCGAGCTTGGAGGGGGCGTGCGTGGCGGTGTCGCTCATGCAAGGAGCCTACCCAGATTGATTGACATTATCAATTGTTTACTTGACTACCTTAACTATTGAGGTCTACCTTCGGTCGAGTTACTTGATGACGTCAAACATCTGCGTCCTGAAGCTCTGAAGTACGAAGAAGGTCCTGCCTCCCATGAGCACCCCCTCCCCCGCCGCCGCCCCGGCCGCCGCCGGGCAACGGAACGAGACGGTCATCGTCTTCGCCCTGAGCCTGGCCGCCATGGTCGTGTCGATGATGCAGACCCTGCCGGTCCCGATCCTGGGCCTGATCCGCAATGACCTCGGCACCTCCACCGCCAACGTGAGCTGGGTCACCACCGCCACCCTGCTGTCGGCGGCCGTCTTCACCCCGCTGCTCGGCCGCTTCGGCGACCAGCACGGCAAGAAGCCGACCCTGGTGGCCGTCCTCGGCGTCATGGTCGCCGGATCCGTCATCGCCGCGCTGGCCGGCTCGCTGCCCCTGCTGATCCTCGGCCGGGTGCTCCAGGGAGCCGCCACCGCGATCTTCCCGCTCGCCCTCTCCGTGCTGCGCGAGGAGGTCCGCCCGCAGAAGCTGCCGGGTGCCATGGCGCTGGTCAGCGGCACGCTCGCGTTCGGCAGCGGCCTCGCGCTCGTCGCCACCGGCCTGCTCACCTCCGGGTCCGGCGCGGACTACCGCAACGCCTTCTGGATGGCGACGGGCTTCGCGACCCTCGCCCTGCTGGCCGTGGTCTTCCTGGTGCCCGCGACCCGCCACAAGACGGGCGGTCGCACCGACTTCCTGGGCGCGCTGACCCTCGGCATCGCCCTGCTGCTGCTCCTGCTGCCGATCTCCCAGGGCCACGAGTGGGGCTGGACCTCCGGCCGTACGCTGGGCAGCTTCGCCGGTGCCGCCGTCATGACCGCCGTCTGGGTGCTCGTCGAGCGCAAGGTCCGCGAGCCCCTCGTCGACATGCGGATGTTCGTCCACCGCCCGGTGCTCATGGCCAACCTGGCCGGCATCCTCGTCGGCTTCGGCATGTTCGCGAACTTCCTGGGCGTCTCGTACCTCGTCCAGATGCCCGAGGCGCTCACCGGCTACGGCTTCGACGCCTCCATCCTGCGCGCCTCCGTGCAGTTCCTGCTGCCCGGCGCGATCGTCTCGCTCCTCGCCTCCCCCATCGGCGGCCAGCTGGTCCGCCACCGGGGTCCGCGCGTGGCGCTGGGCCTGGCCGCCGCGCTCGGCGCCGCCGGCTTCGCCTGGCTCGCCCTGGACCACGCCCACAGCGCGTCGGTGATCGGCGCCGGACTGGTCGTCGGCGCGGCCGTCAGCTTCGGCTACGCCGCCATGCCCGCCGTGATCATGTCCAGCGTCCCGCACCACCAGAGCGGTATCGCCAACGGCATCAACTCGATCTCCCGCTCCACGGGCAGCGCGATCGGCTCCGCCATCGTGACCACCATCCTGGCGTCCAAGACGATCGAGCACCTGCCGGCCGGCGTTCCCCCGCTGCCCGCCGAGTCCGGATTCACCCTCACCTTCGGGATCGGGGCCGCGGCCTTCGCGCTCGTCGCGGTGATCAGCTGGCTCGGCCTGCGGGGCGGGCACGGGACCGTGGCGGCGGGCGGCTCGGGACAGCCGTCGAAGGCCGCGGAGGAGGCGTCCGCCGAGAAGACCGACGCCGTGCGCTGACGCGCGGGGCACCGCATGGTGGGTGCATGAAGGCTACGGACATCATCGCCGACGGGTTCGGACGCATCCGGGAGATCGTGCACGAGGCCGTGGACGGCCTCCCGGCGGAGCGGCTCAACGCGCGCGTCGACCCGGCGGCGAACTCGATCACCTGGCTGGTCTGGCACCTGACCCGGATCCAGGACGACCACGTGGCGGACGCCGGGGACCTGAAGCAGGTGTGGCGGGCCGGGGGCTGGGCGGACCGGTTCGCCCTGCCGCTGCCCGCCGCGGCGACCGGGTACGGCCACACCGCCCGGCAGGTGGGCACGGTCCGGGTCGACTCCGGCGAGCTGCTGCTCGGGTACCACGACGCGGTGCACGAGCAGAGCCTGCGCTTCGTGCGCGGACTCGCCGCCGCCGACCTGGACCGGGTGGTCGACGAACGCTGGGATCCGCCCGTCACCCTGGGGGTGCGCCTGGTCAGCGTGCTGTCCGACGACCTCCAGCACGCCGGCCAGGCCGCCTTCGTACGGGGCCTGCTGGAGCGGGGCGCCGCCGGCTAGGGAACGGCACGCCGGAGCTGGTCGAGGTAGGCACGCGCCTCCGGGAGCTTGGGGTGCGTGGGGCCGCCGGTGCGCTCCAGGGCGGCGATGAAGCGTTCGGTCGCCGCCATGGCCTCCTCGCGCCGCCCCGCCTGGGCGTAGCCGGAGATGAGGGTGGTCAGCGCGCGCAGGGTTTCCACGTGGTCCGGGCCGAAGGTGTGCTCGCGCGCGGCGAGGGACGCCTTCAGGTACGGCAGGGCCTGCTCGTGGCGGCCGGCTTCCAGGTGGGCGATCGCGAGGTTGTGGTAGCGGTAGGAGACCTCGTCGCTGTCGGCTCCGTGGATGCGCTCGAAGCCGTGGACGGCCCGTTCGTAGCAGGCAACGGCCGCGTCGAGGTCCCCGGCGTCGTGGTGCAGGTGCGCCAGGTTGTCCAGCCAGGTGTAGGTGGCGATGTGGTCGGGCCCGTAGAAGCGCTCCATGTCCGCGACGATCTCCCGGCACAGCGCGGTGGCCTCGGGCAGCCTGCGGGCCTCGCGGTAAGCCCGGTACAGCTTCGTCTTGCGGGCCTCCAGGCGCTCCCCGCCCGGCCGCAGGACCCGCCTGCTGCCGGCCACGGTCTCCTCCAGCAGGCCGATCGCCCGGTCCTCGCGGCCCGCCTCCGCGTAGGCATCCGACAGCTTCTCGCGCCAGTCGAGGCTCTGCTCCTCGTCCACGTCGGGGCTGAGCTCGCCGCCCTCCAGGGCCTGTTCGAGGTACGGCACGGCCTCCAGGGGACGCCCGGCCGACAGGTGGGCGGCCCCGATCGCCTGGAGGGTGATCAGGGTGTCGTGGGCGTGCGGACCGAGGGAGGCCGCCTGGTGGCCCAGGTTCTCCAGCAGCAGGGGGATCGCCCGGTCCTGCATGTAGGTGTCCCCGGGCGGGGCCGCTGCGGACCAGACGCACAGGAAGAGGGCGTAGTTGTGGCGCAGCCGCAGGACGTCCTCGTGACCCGGGCCCAGCCGCCGCTCGGCCTCGACGAGTTCCTCGCGCATCCGCATGGTGGCGTCCGGGCTGAGGTGTACGGGTGCGTCGCCGGGGTCGTCCAGCCGCAGGTCGAGCGGAGGCGACGGAGTCCCGGGCTCCGGTGGCGGATTCCCGGGCTCCGGCGGGTTCGGGGGCTTCTCCGGGGCGCCCTTGGCGCGGTTCCTACGGAACATCGCGGTCACTCTCCTTGCTCGGTGGCGGTCACAGGGGGGACCCGAGATCCCGTACGAGCTCCAGCAGTTCCCGGATCGCGGTGTACGGGGCGCGCCCGCCGTCGAGGTAGGCGCCCAGGGCGGCCCGGTCGGCCGCGGTCAGCGAGGCGAGCGGACGTCCGGCGAAGGAGAGCGGGTCTCCGAGGTCGTGCACGGCGGTGCCGTGGACCACGTGCCGGCCGCCGGGTGCGGCGATCACGGTGTGCTGACCGCCCCGCGCGGGCCCGGCGAGGGGCCGCGGCCGCGGCACGGCGGCGAGATCCACCGCGTCGTGGAAGTACGTCGCCGCCCCCTCGCCCCGGGCCCGCCCGCCGACGACCCGCCACCCCGGGACGGCGGACAGGTGCTCCAGTCGGGGTCCGGCCGCGTTCCAGGCGGTCACCATGGTCCGGTCGGACTCCGGTTGGAAGAAATAGACGCCCCCGGTCGACGCGGCGGTCACGAACTCGTGGGGCGAGAGGAAGGCGGCGGCCTCCACCGTGCCGTGCTGCTCGGGCACCTGCCACCAGCCGCGGGCGGACAGCGGCCGCAGCTCCGCGTCGGTGAGGATCACCCGGCGGTCACCGGCCAGCAGGAGCCGCTGTCCGGAGGGGTCGGCGGCGTGGACGGTGCAGCGCTCCAGGCCCAGGTCCCGCAGGTCGATCCGCTCCCACGGCCGGCCCACCGCGCCGACCAGGGCCACGGGCGCGCCCGACAGCAGGACGACGAATCCCCCGGCGGTGGCGAAGGTCCGCGCCCCGATGAAGTCCGGGCCGGACCCGAGTACCTCCGCCGCCCGGCCCGGCCGGTACAGGACGAGTTCGGGGGCCATCCACAGGATCGTGCGCAGTGCCAGGACCGCTTCGGGTCCGAGGCAGGTCACGGGGGCGGTGCCCACCCTGATGTGGTCGGCGGACCAGAGGAGGGACCGGGCGGAGAGGTCGTACACGTCGATGCGTGTGGCGTACTCGTCGCGGGGCCGCCCCCGGCTCGGGGGGCGGTACGTCTCCCTGGTCATGACCGGCGTCCCGGGAGCGAAGGAGAGCCGGTCCGGTGCCACCGGGCCGTCGCGGCGGGGCAGGTGCCACACCGCCCGCGCGGCCGCGATCCGGGCGGTGCGTTCGGCGGCCTGCGGCCGGTGGCGGCGCGAGGTCAGCCGGACGGCCAGGCTCCGGCCTGGGCCGTCCTCGGGCGGGGCCCAGTGCTCGGGCGGGTGGCGGTGGGCGATGCGGATCGCGTCGGTGACGGGGATCCTGCGCATGAGGTCCCACAGCCCCGTGCGGTCGGCGCCCCGGACCAGCCGTTCGGCCGCCCCGTCGATCTCCGCAGCCGTGCCCCAGGGCAGGCGGTCGGCGCCGCGCCGCTCCCGCAGGTACAGCAGCGCACGGCCGATGGCGGCGCCTTCGGCTTCGGCGGTGGCGGCCGTGTCCGGATCGCGGGCGAGGCGCTCCCGGTGCACGGCCAGGCTCTCCTCGGCGATGGCGACGGCCTCCGTGTGCCGCCCGAGCGCGATGAGCCTGGCCGCCGCGTCGTCGAGTTGGGCGGCGAGCACGTCCCGGTAGTGGGGACGGACCTCGGCGAGCTGGCGGTAGAGGTGGAGCGCCTCCAGTTGCGTGTCGACCGCTTCGGCGTGCCGACCCGCGTTCCACAGGTGCAGGCTCTGGATGCCCAGGGTGGCGGCCAGGTCGTCCCCGAAGCGCGCGGGATTGAGTTCCGCCATCCGGCGGGCGTACTCCACGACCGCTCCGGCGCCCTCGGCCGCCTCGTCGCGGCGTCCGGACACCGACAGCAGGAAGCTCTTCACCATCTCCAGGCGGTTCACGTCCGAGGACATGCTCCACCACAGGAAGGGATCGTGGTCCAGCACCTCCCCGAAGAGCCGTTCCGCCTCGGCCACGGCATCGTGCGCCTCCTCTGCGGCCCCGGCCTCCCGGAGCGCGAAGGCCAGCCGGGTGTGCGCCTGGGCCAGGGCGCCCAGGACGGCCGGGGCCGCTCCGTCCTCCGGCATCAGCCCGATCGCCTCCAGGAGGAGGTCGACGCGGTGCTCTGCGGGGACCTCCTCCAGGAAGAGCCCGCCGAGGTTGAGGAGGGCCTCGGCGTACGCGGACCGGTGCGCCGGATCCTGCTCGGCGGCCTCCCGGGTGAGGAGTACGGCCTCCTCCATGTACCGGAGCGCCTCGCCGCGGCGGCCCGCCTTGAGGTGGGCGCCGACCAGCTCCGAGCAGAGCCGGGCGCGCTCGATGCCGTCTCCGGCGCGTTCCAGGCGCTGGGTGGTGAGCCGTACGGCCAGTTCCCCGGCCCCGCCCTCCACCCGTACGTCGCCCGCCGGCAGCAGGGGCTCGATGGCCCCCAGGACGTCGAGCTCCACGGAGTCGAGGCCGGCGATCGCGGTCAGTACGGAGCCGCCGCCCCGGACGGCGAGGGCGGGGTCGCGGCGCAGCAGCGGGAAGAGAACGGCGGGGCCGACGTGCGGCCAGCGTTCGGCCGCGGCGATGAGGAAGGTGAGGGCCCGCGGTGTCCAGGCGGGGGCGGCCCCTCCGTCGCGCCGGAGGACGCGGGTGGTCGCGGTGACGGACCACAGGTCGGCCGGGTAGCCGGTGACGGGACTGCCGGGGAGGGTGAGGGCGAGGTAGTCCTCGGCGAGCCGGTCGGGGAGCAGCGGTTCGAGTACGTGGGCGGCCGCCGGGTCGGTGGGCGGGTAGTGGACGGCGTGGGCGCTCAGGGCCCGGTCGGCCGGGGTGTTCAGCAGGAGCCGGTCCAGGAGGGGGCGGGCGGTGTCGCGGCGCATCGGGCCGGTGAGGACGGCGGTGAAGACGGTGCGCGCGAGGTCGAGGGCGCGGCGGTCGCCGGCCTCGGCGCCCGCGGTGTGCGCGCCGCCGGGATCGCCCGTGTCGTGCCCGTCCGTCCGGCGCCAGTTGTCGTGCTCGCGGTCGAGCAGGTAGGCGGTCATTCCGGCGAGGCCGGCGGGCGGTTCCCGGCCGCCGGCCCGGGCGTCGACGGTGACGAGCGCGGCCATGTGGACGGCGAGGGTCAGCCCGAAGTCGGGGCGGGCGAGGTCCTCGTACGGCGGGCGCAGGCCGGCGAGGGCCGCGGCGTCGGGGTAGTGGGCGGCGAAGCTGCGCCGGGCGGCCTCGAACATCCGGCTGCGTTCGCCCTGTTGCCCGGAGAGCGGGTCGAGCGGCTGGTCGGAGAGATCGGTCACGCGCCGCTGCCGGCTCAGCTGCGCGCGCAGGGCGGGCCAGGGCCGTACCGAGCGGGCGATGAGGAGGACGCGGGCGGGGAGTTCGCCGAGGAGCAGCCCGTTGTGGAACAGCCAGCGGAGGTGGGCGTCCGGCCAGCGGTCGGCGTAGTCGACGAGCAGCAGCACCCCGGCCCGGTGGTCGGTGCGCAGGTCCTGGCTGCCCTCGGCGGGCGGGTGGGTGTCGGTGCCGTGGACGGCGTCCACGACGAGCCAGCCGGCGTCGGCGCATTCGGCGGCGAAGCGGGCGGCGAGGCGGGACTTGCCCGCGCCGCCGGGTCCGTGCAGCCAGCGTACGGCCGAGCGGTCGGGCTGCTCGCGCCACTCCCTCAGCCGGGCCAGCTCCGCTTCGCGGCCGGTGAACTCCACGATCTCGCTGCGGGCGTCGAGCATCCGGCTGGGTTGGGCGCGCAGCCAGGCGGAGTCCCGGCGCAGGGTGTCGGCCGGTCCGCGCGGGTCGCGCGCGTAGAGCAGGTAGACGGGGGTGCCGTCGCCGAAGACGTGGATGTCGGCGCCGACCGCGCCGTAGGCGAAGCCGGCGACGGCGCGGACTTGCTGGTGGACCTCCTCGGGGAGGTCCACGGTCAGCCGGTCCCGTCCGCGCCGTCCTCGTCGGCGGGCGGTGGCACCTGCCCTTCGGCCGCCTGGTGGTAGTGGAGGTTGCCGCCCTGCACGGCGAAGAGGGTGCCGTGGTCGCGTGCGGTGTTCGACTGCGTCCACACCTGTCGCTCGGTCGGCAGGCCGCTCTGTACGCGGGCGACCAGCTCGCGCAATTCGCTTTCGGTGTCGGGGTGTTCCTCCAGCAGCAGGAGCAGTCGCCTGCGCCATACGGGCATCAGCTCCGCCCGGATCTCGTCCGCGCCGGCCGGCTCGGCGCGCCCGACGAGGACGGCGTCCTCGTCGAGCTGCGCCCCGATCGCCTCCCCGCGGGCCTCGCCGCCCCGCCCGAAGAGCCGGACGACCCCGCCGCGGGCGCCCTGCCAGACGTCGGTGGCCATGGCTCCGATCAGCGCGGTGGCGCCCGCGCCGGCGAGTGCCGTCAGTGACTCGGCCAGCATCCGTCCTCCTGGTTTCGATGCGCCGGGCAGTCCCGGCGGTGCGGAACTCCCCTTGCCTCGGCCCAGGTTAGCCCGGGTGGTGGCTGCCCGTCCTCAGCCGCGGAAGGCGGCCGGGCGTTCCGGGGAGGCCTCGGCCAGGGCCTTGGTCACCCCGTCGATGCCTTCGCGGAGCCCGTAGACGGGGGTGTCGGGCTGCTGGCGCCAGGAGTCGTCGATGCCGCCGGCGTCGACGGTGTCGAAGCCGAGTTCGTCGATGAGGGCGCGGACGGCCTTCTTCGCGGCCTCGTCGTCGCCGGCGACGGGCAGTGCCATGCGGTCCGGGGCGCCGGCCGGGCGGTGCCGGTCGAGGATGTCCTGGGCGTAGGTGCCGTTGAACGCCTTGACCACGCGGTGCCCGAGCTGCCGCTCCGTCCACCGGCTCTCGGTCAGCCCCTCGTCCTCGACGGCGGCGATCCGGCCGTCGCGCTGCTGCGGGTAGTAGTTGTTGGTGTCGATGACGCTGAACCCCGGGGCGGCCTCGTCGAAGAGGCCCGCGGGCAGGTCCGGCACGTTCTTGAAGGGGACGGTGACCACGACGATCTCGGCGCCGCGCGCCGCTTCGGCGACGGTGACGGGGGTGGCCCCGGTCTCCTCGGCGAGCGCGGTCAGGGTCTGGGGGCCGCGCGAGTTCGCCACGGACACGTCGTGCCCGAGGGCCGTGAGCCGGCGGGTGAGGTTGCCGCCGATGTTCCCTGCGCCGATGATGCCGATCTTCATGAGCTCTCCCGTGCGTGCGGTATCGGGTGGTGCGCTGGTACGAACTCCCCCGGACGGCACGGCATTCCGTCCCGGGGCGCGCGTCGCCCGGACGAGCGACGCGATCGGGCCGACGTACGGGGTCCGGCGGTGCTGAGGATCCCGCTGACCTGGCCCGCACCCCCGGCGGCGTAGCATTCCGGCCATTCCACGCATTCCGAGAACCGGCCGGGACCGACACGAAAGGGAGGGGGGGGGGGCCGGGCCGGGGGCGCCCCCCCCCCCCCCCCCCCCGGGCCCCCGGGGGGGGGGGGCCGCGGGCGGGGGGGCTGTGCTCACCCGCGCCGAACCAAAAGCGCCCGCCGCCCGCGGGGGCGCCC